>JAZNAE010000087.1:0-56288 GCA_045586385.1 Lachnospiraceae bacterium | reverse complement strand
AAAAATGAAATAATTAATCGCAATAGAAAAGAAAGAACAGAAATACTTTTTACAGTAAGCGAGTTATGGAATAATTTAGACTTTTTACAGAAAAAGACTATAATAAGAAAATTGGTTAATAGAATAGATATAACAGATAACCATGTACACGTTGATTTTTCAATATAATTTTTTCGACAATGTACGTTCATAGGAACTGCGTAAGTAGAAAATTTAACGTTTAAGGAAGAATCAAAATTATCAATGGCTTTGATGAGACCGATACAGCCAATCTGAAATAAATCATCTACATTCTCATTGCTGGAAGAGAAACGTTTGATTACACTTAACACCAATCTTAAATTCCCCTCAATATATTTTTCCCGGGCGGCTAAGTCGCCCTCATCAATACGGGCAAACAGTTCTTCCTTTTCTGCCGCTTTTAATAGTGGTAATTTTGCTGTGTTAACGCCGCAAATTTCAACTTTTCCCTGTGCCATGTTCATACCTCGCATCTTCGTTTTTTTGCTTAGTAAAATCATGCACAAAAGAGTGGAAAAATATTCATGGAAATCTGTTTTTCGGAAACCTAACGTAAGAGACGGCATATAGTAATAAGTAGAAGAACAGGGGAGGAAAAGACATGCTGTTTTCAGAACTGAAATGTAAGGATGTAATAAACTTGCGGGATTGTAAGAGACTCGGAAAAGTTACGGATATAGAATTTGATGAGTGTAGTGGAAGAATATGCAAAATTATTGTCCCGGGCAAATGTAAATTTAATAATCTGTTTAGCACGGAACCGAATTATTGTATTCCTATAAAAGACATCAAACAAATAGGACCTGATATCATAATCGTGGACATTTGCACATAGGCAAAAAGGTTGACATAATTATCGACACAGAATATAATAGTATTGTTATCAAAATAATGATATTATTGAAAATGCAAACAGTAGGGGGAGAACATATGAAATGTCCATATTGCGGGCACGAAAATACAAGGGTAATTGATTCCAGACCGGCAGAAGAAAATAATTCCATCAGACGAAGAAGAGCATGTGATGAGTGCGATAAGAGATTTACCACCTATGAAAAAGTAGAGACCATACCACTCATTATTATTAAGAAGGATGACAACAGAGAAACTTATGACCGTTCCAAAATTGAAGCGGGTGTTCTTCGTGCCTGTCATAAGAGACCGATTAGCGCTAATCAGATTAATCAATTGGTTGATGAAGTAGAAACTGAGATTTTCAATATGGAAGAGAAGGAAATCCCCAGCCGCGTAATCGGTGAGATTGTTATGAATAAATTAAAGGATTTGGAAGCAGTTGCATATGTAAGATTTGCATCTGTATACAGAGAATTTAAAGACATTAATACATTTATGGATGAACTGAAGAAAGTACTGAAATAAACAAAATTGTAATTTACTATTGCAATATTAGTGAATATTGTATACAATGAGTCAGGCATGAAAAATGCTAAAACTAAATAAAGAATCAGAGAAAGGAATCTGAAACATGAAAAGAAAAGGATTAAAAAGCCTTCTTATGATTTTCGTGTTAACGACACTTGCTATTGCACTGACAGGATGTTCAGGTGATAAGGAAGCAGAGAATTCTTCTCAGATTACCATCGGAATCCCTCAGGATGTTGAGGAAAGTCTTGACCCCCACAAGATGGTGGCGGCAGGAACAAAAGAGGTATTGTTTAACTTATTCGAAGGATTGGTTAAACCGGATAGCGATGGTAGTTTAATCCCTGCTGTGGCAAGTGCCTACGAGGAATCGGAAGGCGGTAAGGTGTATACCTTTACATTACGTGAAGGTGTAAAGTTCCATGACGGAAGTTTGGTAACGGCGGAGGATGTAAAATTTTCAATTGACAAATGCGCCGATACCAGTAACGGAGGACCACTGGTAGAGGCGTTTTCTAATATTGAGAGCGTTACCATTCAGGATGCGTCTACCGTTGTGATTACGCTTAAGGAGGCCGATACGGAGTTTTTGGCATATATGACAACAGCCATTATTCCTGCAGCCAATACAGCGGCAGATACAAACCCGATCGGTACGGGACCCTATAAGTTTGTATCACGTTCTCCCCAGGAAAATTTCATTATGGAGAAATTTGATGAGTATTGGGGTGAGAGCGCAAACATTGAGCATGTAACCTTTAAAATCTGTGCAAACGCAGATGCCATTGTTATGGATTTAGAGGGCGGCTCCATCGATATGTTCCCCAGAGTAACAGCTACCCAGGCAGCAGAATTATCCGATAATTTCGAAGTTCTGGAAGGAACCATGAATTTAGTGCAGGCACTTTACTTAAATAATGCCGTAGCACCTTTTGATGATGTGAGAGTGCGTCAGGCATTATGCTATGCAATCAGTCCCCAGGAAATTATGACCATTATTTCTGACGGAAAAGGAACGGAGCTTGGTAGTTCCATGTTCCCCGCATTCGGGAAATATTTTATGGAAGAACTGAATGATACTTATAACCAGGATATCGAGAAAGCAAAGGCATTACTTGCAGAAGCCGGATATCCGGACGGTTTTTCATTTACTATTACAGTACCTTCCAATTATCAGCCGCACATTGATACGGCACAGGTACTTGTGGAACAGTTTAAAGCAATCGGCGTAACAGCAGAGATTCAGTTAATCGAATGGGACAGCTGGCTCAGTGATGTTTATCAGAACAGAGAATTTGAAACTACTGTAGTGGGCGTGGATGCAAGCAATCTGACAGGAGCAGCACTTCTCCAGAGATTTACCAGTGATTCATCCAAGAACTTTATTAATTTCAGTAATGCAGATTACGATACAGCACTTGCAAATGCAATTGCAAGTACCGATGATGCAGAAAAAACAAAGTATTATAAAGAATGTCAGACCATTCTTTCTACAGATGCAGCAAACGTATATATCCAGGATTTACCGGAGTTTGTGGCAATTAATAAAAAGTATACAGGATATGAGTTTTATCCGATTTATGTACAGGATATAGCAAAGTTAAAATTTGCACAATAGCAGGAACCTTTAGGAGGACAAAGAGATGAAGTATGCAGGGAAAAAGGTAATTACCATGTTGATAACCTTGTTTGCGGTGACTCTCTTTGTCTTTCTTGCGTTTCACTTTATTTCCGGTGATCCAGCTACGTCAATGCTTGGCACGGAAGCGACACCGGAAAGGGTGGAAGCACTTAGAAAAGAGATGGGATTAAATGATCCGGTGCTTTTGCAGTATGGCAGATGGGCATTTGATTTCCTAAAAGGAGATATGGGGACTTCTTATAGTTACCGGATGCCTGTCCGTGAGATGGTGGCAGATAAAATACCGGTAACTGTTACGTTGACAATTCTTGCGTTCCTGATGATGGTAGTGATTGCTATTCCTCTTGGAATATATACAGCCAAACATGCAGGAGGCGTTATTGATAGAATCATTTACATGATTAATCAGGTGATTATGGCATTTCCTCCATTTTTTGCGGGAATCCTGATTACGCTGGTATTTGGTAGAATTTTGAAATTATTTACGCCGGGCGGATATATTTCTTACCAGAAGGATTTCTTTGGATTTGTAGGATATTTGATTTTCCCGGCATTTGCCATTGCACTGCCGAAAGCGGCCATGGCTGTAAAGCTTCTTAGAAGTTCCGTTATCAGTGAGTCAAAGCTTGATTATGTGCGGACCGCATACAGCAGAGGAAACAGTACGAAGGCAGTTTTATATAAACATGTACTGAAAAATGCTTTGATACCGGTAATTACATTTCTTGGAATGGCACTGGCAGATATGATAGCAGGAAGTATTATTATCGAGCAGGTTTTCAGCATTCCGGGACTCGGCAGAATTCTACTTACATCCATTTCCAACAGGGATTACCCCGTCGTGATGGCTGTTATTGTCTGTATTGCGGTGTTGGTACTTGTGGTGAATATGGTGGTTGATATTATTTACGGAATCGTTGACCCGAGAATTTCCATTGAATAAAGCAGATAAAAGACATCTGAGAAAAGAAGGATTTGATTGTGATTAAAAACGGAAAGAAAAATTACAATTTAATAGTGGGAAGTATTATCACGGGATTTGTATTATTGCTGATTCTGGTGGGCGTTTTTTATACCCCCTATGATCCGGATGCCATGGATGCAGCATCAAAGTTTGCAGGTGTATCCTTAAAGCATCCTATGGGTTGCGATAACTTCGGACGGGATATTTTTTCAAGAGTTCTTGAAGGAAGCAGGACCACGTTTATCGTAGCGGCAGGAACGGTATTTATCGGGACTTTTTTTGGAATTGTTATGGGGGCACTTACGGGGTACTATGGCGGAATCGTGGATGAGATTTTGATGCGTTTTAATGATGCAATGTTTGCGTTTCCCAGTATTTTGCTTGCCCTCTTATTTATCAGTTTGTTCGGAAGCGGTAAATATCAGGTGATTTTAGCACTTGGAATTGCGTTTATTCCCAGTTTTGCCAGAATTGTGAGAAGTGAATTTATTAAATGTAAAAACATGGATTATGTAAAAAATGCAAAATTGCAGGGAGCAAGTGACCTTAGAATTATGTTTGTACACATACTTCCCAATACCGTGACAGTACTTCTTTCTGCCATTATGATCGGTTTTAACAATGCGGTCTTGGCAGAAGCGGGAATGAGTTTTTTGGGAATCGGTGTACAGCCTCCGGATGCAAGTCTTGGCAGAATGCTTTCCGAGGCACAGACTTATTTATTCAGTTCACCTACTTATGCAATTTTTCCGGGAGCAATCATTATTCTGATGGTACTTGGATTTAGTCTTTTGGGCGATGGACTGAAAAGCGAGGAATAATCTTTATGGACGAAAAACATCTTTTAAAAGTCACAGATTTGAATATAGAGTTTCATGACCATATTGTTCCTGAAACAGTGGTGTTTGATTTCGATTTAACCTTGGATGAAGGGGATATTGTAGGACTGGTGGGCGAATCCGGTTCGGGGAAATCCATGAGTGCACTTGCCATAGCAGGGCTTCTTAGTCGTAAGGATATGAAAAAACGTGGCGAGATTCTCTTTGAGGGCGTAGATTTACTTACCTGCGAGAGAAGCGTTTTAAGGGATATTCAGGGAAATGATATCAGTGTTATTTTCCAGGAACCCATGACATCTTTAAATCCGGTAAAAAAAATCGGTTGGCAGGTAGAAGAGTCTTTGCGGATTCACACGGATATGACAAAAGAGGATCGGTATCAAAAAGTAATTCAAATGCTTGAAGATGTAGAACTGGACAATCCGGAGCAGGTATACAATCAGTATCCCCATGAATTATCCGGTGGTATGCGCCAGCGTGTCATGATTGCTGCGGCAATGATTTGCACACCTAAAATTTTGATAGCGGATGAACCGACAACAGCACTCGATGTGACGATTCAGGCACAGATTGTAAAACTTTTAAAACGGATTAACAGAGAAAAGAAAACAGCGATATTATTTATCTCGCATGATTTAAGTCTGGTAAAACAAATTTGTGAACGAGTGCTTGTCATGCAGGGCGGATATATTGTGGAAAGTGGATTGACGGAAGATATTTTTAATCATCCGCAGAAGGAATATACCAAGAAATTGATTGAGGCAATTCCCAAGGTTGACAGAAATAAAAAGGGTTAAAAAAATGGCAGAAAAGATACTTGAGGTTTCCGATTTGTGCGTATCTTATGAGAGTGCACGGAAAACTCCCTTTGAAAAGAAAAAAAGCATACAGGTATTAAAGAATGTTTCGTTTTCCATGGAAAAAGGAGAAATCCTCGGGCTTGTAGGGGAGAGCGGTAGCGGAAAAACCACCCTTGCGAGGGCGGTTCTCGGTATGATTCCCTATGAGGGAACGATTGTAAAAACTGTAGAAAATCCACAGATGGTTTTCCAGGACCCTTACGGTTCTTTAAATCCCGCGAAAAAAGTGGGATGGATTTTGGAGGAACCCCTAAAATTAAAAGGCGGATACACGAAGGAAGAGCGTCTTAAAAAAGTCATTGCCATGCTTCATATGGTTGGGCTTGATGAAAAATTTATGGACAGATATCCCAGACAGTTATCAGGTGGACAAAGACAGAGAGTGTGTATAGCAGGGGCACTGATGCTTGAGCCGAAGCTTTTGATTGCAGATGAACCGGTTTCTGCGCTTGACGTAACTATACAGGCACAAATACTGGAGTTGCTTCGTAAGATTCATAAAGAAATGGATATATCAGTTATATTTATTTCCCATGATCTGCGCGTGGTATATCAGATGTGTGATACAGTTATGATTATGAAGGACGGACAAATTGTGGAAAGTGGACCGGTAGAGGAGGTATATTTTCATCATAAAAGTGAATATACCGGTGATTTGTTAGAATCTGCAGGAATTGACATAAAATAACTAAAGTATTACAATAAAGTTCCGATATACAATTTGTTAACATAATTATTTGAGAAAGGAGTGAGATGATGGGAATTGAATTAATGTCAGGATTCGGTGGTATATCGTCGTATTATTCAAGAGCATATGAAATCCCTACCGTCACTCCGGAAGAGATCAGAAGGCAGGAGGAGCAGAAGCTATCGGAAACAGCTTTGGCAGAACAGGAAGCAGTAATGGCCAAGCAGGAAGAAACTGTGACCGATAACAGAAGCAAAGCCGCTGACCTTGAAAATGTTTCCCTTACCTTTAATAAAGAAGAAAGTTTTGATTATCTGGGAAGTGAAAGCAACTTACTTAATTTAGACATGCAGAAAGCAATTTCCGATATGAAAAAGGATTCCATCTTACAGGAGTACCAATATTTCGTGGGTAGTGCACAGGATTTCTTAATGAATCCCGCAGACGGAATGGTCTTTCAAAAATAAATATTACATAGATACAGACTTTTGAAACACCTTGCATAGTTGCAGGGTGTTTTGTTATACTTAAGCGTGGAAGTAAAGGTTAGTGGCTGGGAAAGGATAGGATGTTGTTATGCTGCAAAGTTTTTACCCTGATTGCCATATGTCATCGGCGTATGACATTGATTTTAAAAAATATTATGAAAGCGGCTACAGAGGAATTATTTTTGATATAGATAACACACTGGTTTGTCATGGTGCTCCGGCAGATGAAAGAAGTATCGCCCTTATTCATACTTTGAAAGAAATGGGTTATCGTATCATGCTTCTTTCCAATAATAAGGAACCCCGTGTAAAGATGTTCAATGATGCAGTGCAGGTTTCCTACATTTATAAGGCCGGAAAGCCCGGGCGGGCAGGTTACCGCAAGGCAATGGAATTCATGCAGACGGATGAAAAGAATACGTTGTTTGTAGGAGACCAGTTGTTTACGGACGTATGGGGGGCTAAACGGACGGGCATTTATGCCATCTTAACGCAGCCCATTGACCCGAAAGAAGAAATTCAAATTGTGTTAAAGCGGTATTTGGAAAAAATAGTACTTTTCTTTTATAAAAAAAGATGTCAAAAAGAGGGAAAATAATGGAAATTAACGGACATACGCGGCTGTGCGGCTTAATCGGAAATCCTGTGGAACATACTTTATCACCGGCGATACATAATACTCTGGCAGAAAGGCTGGGGCATAATCTTGTCTATGTTCCTTTTCATGTAGAGAAAGGATATCTGGATGATGCCGTAAAAGGTGCACTGGGTTTAAATGTTCTCGGACTTAATGTGACGGTTCCGTATAAGAGTGATGTGATTACGTCTCTTGCTGAAGTGGATGCACTGGCAGCAAAAATCGGTGCAGTGAATACATTGGTAAGAAGAGAAAATGGGTACAAGGGATATAATACCGATATTTTAGGCTTGTACAGAGCTATGTGCAGTGAAGGAATTAAAATAGAGGGTGAGCAGATTGTTTTGCTGGGTGCAGGCGGTGCTGCAAGGGCTGTAGCATTTCTTTGTGCAGAAAAAGGAGCAGAAAAAGTATATCTTTTAAACCGCTCCATAGAAAAGGCACAGGCAGTTGCAGAGGAAGTAAACCGCATATGCGGACGGGATTGTATTTTCCCCATGCTAACGGCAGATTATGAGAAATTGCCGGATAGAAAATTTCTTGCGATTCAGGGAACCAGTGTGGGATTGTATCCGGATTCTGATAAAGCGGTAATCGAAGATGCCCGGTTTTATAAAAAAATTCATACAGGGTACGATTTGATATACAAACCGGAAGAAACAAAATTTATGAAGCTGGTAAAGGAAAGCGGCGGATGTGCCTATAACGGTCTGAAAATGCTTCTTTATCAGGGAATTATTGCATACGAATATTGGAATGATGTGCAGGTACCTGAGAGTGTTGCAGAGGATATTTATGAAGTGCTAAAGTGCAGAGTGGCAGTTTAGTGCCGGATACGGAAGGCAAAGATTTATGGACAAGAAAGACAATATCATATTAATCGGTTTTATGGGATGTGGAAAATCTACTGTGGGTATCAGACTTTCCTATGCACTCCGAAGAACTATTATTGATACGGATAAATTGATTGAAAAAGAACAGGGCATGAGTATTTCCCAAATATTTGCGGAGAAAGGTGAAGCGGCGTTCCGGCAGATGGAAACAGACTGCATCAAAAAGTTGATAAATGAAGCAGAAGGTCAGATTATTTCTACCGGCGGCGGACTTCCCATGAAAGAAGAAAATCATAGGCTTTTGAAAGAACTGGGAAGGGTTTATTATCTTCGGGTTACCAAAGAAGCAGTGTATGAGAGATTGAAAGACGATACTACCAGGCCTCTTCTTCAGGGAGACAATCCGCAGGCAAAGATAGAGGAATTGTTAAATAAAAGGGCACCGCGATATGAAGCCTGTGCCGATTATGTGATGGATGTTTCAGAGAAAAGTTTTGATGAGATTATAGAAGAGTTCAAAGAAAGGGAGAGTGTCTGATATGAAGATTTTAATTATTAATGGACCAAATCTGAACTTTTTAGGTATTCGCGAAAAGCATATCTACGGAAATCAGGATTATGATTACCTGTTGCAGATGATTGCCGATAAGGGAAAGGAATGTAACTGCCAGATAGAAGTGTTCCAGAGCAATCATGAAGGCGCTATTATAGACAGAATCCAGGATGCTTATTTCGATGGTACGGAAGGGATTGTGATTAATCCCGGTGCCTATACCCATTACAGTTATGCCATCCACGATGCCCTTGCCAGTATCACACTTCCCAAGGTGGAAATTCATATTTCCGATATCACAAAGAGAGAAGAATTCCGGAAAATTTCAGTGACGGCACCGGCATGTGATAAGCAGATTTACGGGCATGGCCTACCCGGTTATTTGGAAGCAGTGGACTATCTTCTTGAAACTGCTAAAAACAAGAAATAAACGACTTTTTTTGGGAAAAAAATACAATCAGATGAAGAAAGTAGTTGAAAAATATCATCATTTATATTAAACTGATAAAGAATTATAACGTGAATATTTTTAGGAGGAGTATTTTATGATTTCTGCAGGTGATTTCAGAAATGGTATTACTATTGAGTTAGATAATAATGTTTACCAGATTATTGAGTTCCAGCACGTAAAGCCCGGTAAAGGAGCAGCGTTTGTCAGAACCAAACTGAAAAACATTAAGAGTGGCGGCGTAGTGGAGAAGACTTTCAGACCTACTGAAAAGTGTCCACAGGCACGAATTGATAGAAAAGATATGCAGTATCTGTATTCAGACGGAGAACTGTATAACTTCATGGATGTTGAAACATATGATCAGATCGCATTAAATGCAGATTCTGTAGGTGATGCACTGAAGTTTGTGAAGGAAAACGAAATGGTTAAGGTATGTTCTCATAACGGAGGCGTATTCGCTATTGAACCCCCTCTGTTCGTAGAGTTAGATATCACAGAAACAGAACCCGGATTTAAGGGAGATACAGCAACAGGTGCAACTAAACCTGCTATCGTAGAAACAGGTGCTACCGTTTATGTTCCCTTATTCGTAGAAATCGGTGATAAGATTAAAATCGATACCAGAACCGGTGAATACTTATCCAGAGTATAATCAACAAATCCATTAAATAGCCTGAAAGACAATGAATTGTTTCATTGTCTTTTTTTTGTCTGAAAATCTAAAAATAAATCTAATAAGAGAGGTATTTATGAGCACATCTATGAACTTTGAGTTATTCAAGGAGTCTGTTATTCAGTTAATTAAGAAAAAATTGGGGGAGGAGTACCGGGTTTTTGCAGATGATGTAATGAAAAATAACGGTATTGTTCTTACAGGCATTATTATTCAGGAACCGAATAATAATGCGTCTCCAACGATTTATATCAACAGTTTTTATGAGGATTACCTAAGGGGAGTGTCCGTGAAACAAATTGCAGATGCAATCTGTGAAATTTATACACAAAACCGATATATAAAATCGGTGGACATGTCACGTTTTACGTCCTATGAAGAAGCAAAAAGGCAAATCGCGTATAAGCTTGTTCATTATGACAAAAACAGGAAATTATTGGAGGATATTCCTCACAGACAATTCTATAATCTAGCATTGGTGTTTTATTATATAGTGACGGAAGAACCGTTTTTCGGAAAAGCATCCATCATGATTACCAATGCACATTTAAGACATTGGAATATTGAAGAGGAGGTTTTATATCACGATGCGATAGAAAATACACCAAAGCTTCTCCCGGCTCAAATAGAAAATATTGAAGACGTGATGCTGGGACTTTTGAAAAAGCAGGTGAGAGATGAAGAACGTGCAGCGGATTTGTGGGGACAAATGCATGCACAGCTTAGAGGGGAATACGATACCATTCCTATGTATGTACTGAGTAATACCGGTAAATTTCAAGGTGCTGCCTGCATGTTGTATCCTGAAGTTTTGAAAAATTTTGCAAATAAAATGGAAAAAGATTTATTTATTCTTCCCAGTTCCATACATGAGGTTATCATCCTTCCGGTTATGCCGGATATGGAAGAGGCGGAATTATTATCCATGGTAACGGAGATAAATGCCACCCAGGTAGAAGAAAGTGAAGTGCTGGCTGATTCCATATATTGTTATTTTCGGGAAAGGGATTCCTTGGAATACCTGTGTTAACAGGACATGTACACAAATCCTTCACAGTTTTTTCGTACCGTCAGACTAGACATTCTTTATGGCTTATGATATTATATTCAAGGTGATGTAACAAAATTGTAATATTTTTGCACCTGTAGTCTAACGGATAGAACGAAGGCCTCCGACGCCTTTAATGCAGGTTCGATTCCTGTCGGGTGCATTTTACATCACCTTGAATAAAATGAAAGAAAGGTGAGTTATGAAACATACGAACAAATCGCATATGCCGAAAGAAATATTCGTAACAGTGAAAGACTGGATTATGGATCACACGAAGATAGTAATGCCCATTGTTCTTGTTGTTTGTGTACTCATTACCGTATTTGTTGCAGTAAGTGCCAATCAGAAAAAGAATCTTGAAGAAGAAACTGAAACGATAGCAGCTGCAGTTGCACAGGAAACTTCCGCTCCCGAACAAGAGCCGGAAACAGTTCAACATGAGTTGGAAGAAAACGCACACCAGGATGTCAACAGTGTAATCAAGACCTACTATACAGCACAGGCAGAGGGAGATATGGAAACAATCTCTGCTTTAAACACTTATTTAAATGACATTGAAAAAATACGTGTAGAAGAAATGAGTAAGTATATTGAGTCTTATCCGTCAATTAATGTATATACCAAGCCCGGATTTACAGAAAACAGTTATGTGGCTTATGTATATTCAGAGGTTAAGTTTGAAGATGCCAGCCAGAATCTTCCCGGCATGCAGACTTACTATGTTGAACAGGGAGAAGACGGGAAATTATATTTAAGTGACGGTACTTACGATGATGAAGTTTGGAATTATATTAAAGAAGTAACGTTGCAGGATGATGTAGTAGACTTAAACAATAAAGTAGTTGTAGAATATAACGAACTTCTTGCCGGTGATGAGGAATTAAATGAATTTATCGCTTATCTGAAGGAAAAGATCAATGAAGATGTGGGTGAGATTCTTGCAGAAGCTGAAAGTTCCAATGAAGAGGATGTTGAAGTGGCAGATGCAGAGACAGAAACGGAAACAGAAGAACCGGAAGTAGTGGTAGTACAGAAGGTACGTACCACAGATGTGGTAAATATCAGATCCTCCGACAGTGAGACAGCCGATAAGCTTGATAAAGCACAGATTGGTCAGGAATTTACTTTGCTTGAGCAGAAGGGAAACGGTTGGAGCAAGATAGATTATAAAGGAAAAGAAGCTTATATTAAGAGTGACTATCTGGAACTGGTTTCTGAAGAAACAGTGGAAGCATCGTCTGATGAGGTGAGTGGAACAGTTACCGCTACTTCTAATGTAAAAGTCCGTAAAGGAGCAAGTACCAGTTCCGAATCTCTGGGTACTGCATACGTGGGAGAAGAATTGGATTTGATTATGAAGCAGGCTGACGGTTGGACCAAGGTTAAGTACAAGGGACAAGTTGCTTACGTGAAATCAGAATATGTAGAATAAAATAATGAATATAGGAAATAATAAAAGCAGAGTGGAGTAATCCACTCTGCTTTTTTTGTGTAAGGTATGCGTGTGAATGTAGATGTTTATGGGTCAAGAAAAATGTAATATTTCAAAGGAGGGTAAAACATGAGAAAAGATGATGTAAGGATACTTCAAGGAGTACAAAAAAATACAGATATGGCAATGAAAGCAATCCATGCCATTAGTCCAAGAGTCTATGACGATGATTTGGCACTTCAGATTGCAAGGCAGGGAATGAAATATTCGGAGATTCACAATAAAGCCACTGAAAAACTCATTGATGCAAAAGCAGAAAGTTATAAGAGCAGCGGATTTCAGGATATGATGTTAAACAGTGCCGTAAAAGGAAATACCATGTTTAATACCAGCACGAGCCATATTGCAGAGCTTATGATACAGGGGAGCAACCGCGGTCTTACCGATATGTGGAAAACCATCAATCATCACGAAAATGCCGGAAGTATGACCATGGAAATTGCAAAGGAATTAATGGATTTTGAAGAAAAAAATATAGAGAGACTGAAAAAGTATTTGTAGGCTACCTGAATATGATAAAAATTTTTTTATTTTTTTGCACAAAGTATCTTGTGGTTTTGAAAAGAACAGTATATAATACAAAAGTAGCATTTTTGTATACAATTATACAAAAAAAGAAACAAACCCAAAGGAGGACATATTGTATGTCATATGTTGATGAAGTATTTCAGATGGTAGTGGAAAAGAATCCTGCCCAGCCCGAATTCCATCAGGCTGTAAAAGAAGTTTTGGATTCTCTCAGAGTTGTAATCGAGGCAAATGAAGAAGAATACAAGAGAGATGCTCTCTTAGAAAGACTCGTTACACCTGAAAGACAGTTATTGTTCAGAGTTCCCTGGGTAGATGATAAGGGACAAGTACAGGTTAACAACGCATACCGCGTACAGTTTAACAGTGCTATTGGACCTTACAAGGGTGGACTCAGATTACACCCCAGTGTAAATCTTGGTATCATTAAGTTCCTCGGCTTTGAACAGATTTTCAAGAATTCCTTAACAGGACTTCCCATCGGTGGAGGTAAAGGTGGTTCCGACTTCGATCCTAAGGGTAAATCAGATAGAGAAGTAATGGCATTCTGCCAGAGCTTCATGACAGAGTTACATAAATATATCGGCGCAGACACTGACGTTCCTGCAGGTGATATCGGTACAGGCGCAAGAGAAATCGGTTATATGTACGGACAGTACAAGAGACTTACAGGTCTTTACGAAGGCGTTCTTACAGGTAAAGGATTATCCTACGGTGGTTCCCTTGCAAGAAAGGAAGCTACAGGATATGGTCTGTTATACTTAACATCAGAAATGTTAAAGTGCAACGGCATGGATATTGCAGGAAAGACAGTTGCAATTTCCGGTTCCGGTAACGTTGCAATCTATGCATGCCAGAAAGCACAGCAGTTAGGTGCAAAGGTTGTTACTGTTTCTGACTCCACAGGTTGGATTTATGATGCAGAAGGAATCGACCTTGACCTTCTTAGAGAAGTAAAAGAAGTAAAGCGTGCAAGATTAACAGAATACGCAGCAGCAAGACCTTCCGCAGAATATCATGATAAGAAAGCAGAAGGAAACAATCAGTGGATCGTTAAGGTTGACGTAGCACTTCCTTGTGCAACCCAGAACGAACTTAATCTTGAAGATGCTAAGAACCTTGTTGCAAACGGTGTAATCGCAGTAGCAGAAGGCGCTAACATGCCTACTACAGCAGAGGCTACAGAATACTTACAGGAAAAAGGCGTTCTCTTCGCACCCGGTAAGGCTGCAAACGCAGGTGGTGTAGCTACATCCGCTCTTGAAATGAGCCAGAACTCCGAAAGACTTAGCTGGACCTTCGAAGAAGTTGACAGCAAGCTTCAGACCATCATGGTGAACATCTTCCACAACCTTGATGACGCTGCTAAGAAGTACGGTATGGAAGGCAACTACGTTGCAGGTGCTAACATTGCCGGATTCCTTAAGGTAGCAGAGGCTATGACAGCACAGGGTATTGTGTAATAGCTGATTTTCTAAGATAAAACGAATATTGATAAGTCCTGTAAATCCGGTGTTTATGGGACTTTTCTTTATGTATAGATACGACAAAAGAATTGTCAGAATATTCATAAATAGATGATAATTTGCGTTATTTTGAGGTCGTTATATACACATGGTATACAAGTGATATACAGGTGGTATACACTCTGTATTTGTTGTTTTGGGATGAGTTTGTATGTGTTTCATCCGTTTGTTTATAGTAAGATTTTGGCTGAATATGAGTGTAATGCCTAATGTGTTTTAACATCATAAGTGTATCCAGCAATCTTAGCGAAAAACTTTGTCTTTCTGTAAAAAGTATTTCTTTAAATCTTATTCACTTCAGTAAGAAGTTCTTCTAATGTCTTATGGGTGTATGTGCCTTTGGTCGTGTCATTTTTCATGCTGTGTCCCATAATCAATTTGATACATACATCATTTGCTCCGGCACTGTCCATGAGAGAAGCAAAGGTGTGTCTGCCATCGTGGGGCAGGTGTTTCATTTTCAGTTTTCCCATGCATGTATTAAAATTACCGTTCATGTAAGTTCCGTAAGTGTAGTGATTTCCAAACTTGTTATTGATAAGGTATTTCTTGTTTGGATTATATCGGTTCTTAATGAGTGGAATAATCTTATCATTCAGTGGGATAATCCGGTCTTTTCCGGCATCGGTCTTGATACCGCCTATCATGTACTTTTCTTCCAAATGGACATTTTCTGTTAAGATTTCCAAAAGCTCCGTTGGTCGCAGTCCGGTGTAAATCATAATCAGGATAATATCTACATTGTTGATTTCATACAGCTTTGACCAAAGTATTTTGATTTCTTCATCGGAATATCGATCATGTATCTGCTTGGTGGTGTTTGTCCATTCATAAACCAGACCTTCCGTTAAATCCCGGTCTATGTACTCATTTAACTTGGCATATTGGTACATCGCCTTTAGAACGGCTCGCATGGAAGATATCGTAGTCTGCGATTTGTGATTGTAGGCGTTTAGGCATTGCTGTAAATCATTTGTCCTTATGGAAATAAATTTACGGTTGTGTAAGTCGCTAAAATGATTAAAAGCAATTTCATAATTTCGCCATGTGGAATCGCTAATCTGGTTTTTAAGAGACCTTCGATATTTCTTCCATTTCTCATACATCTCTGCAAACGTAGGAGAGTCTGAATATTTCATATGTTCCGGAACAATGGCACCGCTGTTATATTCAGCAAGATAGGTGTACGCCATTTCCGGTTTGGAGAAGTAAGCGAGGTATGTGTACTTTCGCGTGACCTTTCCGGTGTCATCTTCTACAAGTTTTGAAATACGGACAGCGTAGGGCTTTCGTCGTTTGCCACCAAGCTTGATTACGCTGCCGTAAGAGTTTGGTAACTTCATTCGCTAACCTTCTTTCTGCATTTGTTCTAACTGTGCAAGACAGTATTCTGCGTATTCTTTGTAACGTTTCACTCGTGCAATTTCGTTTGGAATATCAAAAGCATAAGTGGACTTTGGAAGTAAATCAGAACGTTTTGTAGTAGAGACTGCTTTATAGGATGACAGTTTGTACTCGACAAAACTCTTTACTTCTTTTTCCAAATCCGCCAGTTTGGCGAGTGGTATCTGCGAGACTTCTTTTCCTGTTTCATCTGAATAAACGTGAATGACACCGTCCTCCGGGATTTCTTTTACATCTACAGAACCGGTTTCCATGTCAAAATGGTCTTTTAAATATGCTTCCTGAAGAAGCTCGTATTCAACCGTATATCCAATGTCATGCAGATAGGATAGGACACCGTAATATGGCTGTTCGTATTCGTCAATGTAATATTTGCGAATTTCAAAGGATAAAAAATATTCACTGATAATTGCATTTACAAAATCGTTGGTACATTCGCAGTAGTGCATGAGGTTTTCGTTTGGATTGGGAATAAAGGCTTCCATTGGTATTTTGTAGCCGCTTGCCAATACTTTAAGAAAACTTTCTGTGACAGGCTTTTTGCCATTTTCCACATTGCAATAATGTGTTCTGGATATACCGAAATCCTTTGCTAATTGATTTTGTGATAATCCCCTTTCTTTACGGATTTTTATAATCCGCTTCCTGATTTTTTCTTGATTTTCAAGCATTTTTCATGTACTCCTTTCGTTTACATCTTATATTTGCCCGTACTATATGAGAAACAGAATTGAACGACTGTACTATATAGTACATACTTAGTATAGGCAACAACAGCAACAAAGTCAACAAAATTATGGTGGAGGAGCAAATGAAAAAAGAAGAAGTAAAGCTTCTGATGAAGCAAAATGGGGTGAAGCAGTGGGAAGTGGCTGAGAAGATGGAAATCTCCGAATTTACGCTTTCCAGATGGCTTAGAAAGGATTTGAGGGGAAAACAGCTTGAACGGCTTCAAGAGGCTGTTATGGCGGTTAAACAAGGTAAAGAGGCAGTGAGCAGAGGGGAGGCGCAGTAATGGAGCGAGTTACCACAAAAGAGGCGGCAAAGCTGCTTAACATGGATGTAGTGACCTTACAGTTTTTGATGAGGCAGGAGAGGTTACCGATTGGCTATGCCATTAAGAAGGAAGGAAAGAGCCGATATCATTACATTATTTACAAAAGTATGCTGGATGCATTTATCCGGGGAGGAGGTAAATGCTAAATGGCAGGGAAACGTTATTATTGGTTGAAGCTGCAAGTGGATTTCTTTCAGGAACTTATCATTAAACAACTGCGGACTTTACCGGATGGAGACAGTATTGTGCTTCTTTATCTAAAATTATTATTAAAGGCAATTAATACAGAGGGGATAATTTACTATCAAAATATATTGCCGACTTTGGATGAAGAAATTGCATTGGATACAGGAGAAAAGCCTGCTCTTGTCAGACTGACCATATCTGCACTGTTAGAGTATCGTGCGGCAGTGCTTTTGGAAAATCAATCATTACAGTTATTGTATCTGGAAGATATGGTAGGCAGTGAAACAGATTCGGCAGTCAGAGTCAGAAATCACAGAGCAAACCAAAAACTGCTGAAAGAGAAGGAACGGCTGTTGTTACAATGTAATACAGAAGTAACAGAAGGTAACCTAATTGATTTTTCCGGTAACACAGAGAAAGAGAATAGTGAAAAGGAAGAGACAAACTATAGAGAAAAGGGAGAAGGAGAGGCAGAAGAAATTCCGACTTACTTTTCTGATCCGGTACTCAATAGTATGTTTCTTTCTTATCTGGAATATCGGAAAGAATGTGGAAAAGAAGTGAAGGGAAAAACCATCGACTATTGCATTGAAAAATTGGAGGCTCTATCTCAAAATTCGAAAGAACAGGTGGCAATTATTAAGCAGACAATTCAGAATGGCTGGACGGATTTCTTTCCGTTGAAAGTTCAAAAGAAGAAGGAGAAAGTAAGTTGTGTCAGCTCATGGCTGGAGCATGAGAATGTACAAAATGTGGGAGGTGTATTTAGTGAGTAAACAGGAATTTGCCACATTGGTGTTAGCTATGCAGGCAATGTATGGAGAGGAATTTATTGGAACAGAAGAAGCGATGGATGTGTGGTTTGCTTTGTTGCATGATCTGGATTATCAGATATTGTCCAAGGCATTGCAGAAGCATATGCTTACCAATAAATTCAAACCTACAGTTGCAGAACTTCGGGAAATTTATGCAGACTTAATCTGTCCGGTTATTTCGGATTGGAGCGAAGGCTGGGAGCAGGTTAGTAAAGCAATTGGACATTATGGAATGTATCGGACAGAGGAAGCAATGGCGAGTTTTGATGAGGTTACCAGAGAGGCTGTAAAGAGATTGGGATTTCAAGATATCTGCTTATCTGAAAATATCGTTGCTGACCGGGCAAGGTTTGCAGAAATTTATCAGGCTATTCAGCAGAGAAAGAGAATGGCTGTGAACATAGGGAGTGCATTGCCGAATTTGCAGAAAGCAGTGAATAGGCGGTTATCTGATTTAGAGCAGAAGGAGCAAAAGACATTAGTGCAGGGAAATTATAATAACTGACATAGCAAGCACTGCCTATGTTCCCTCACAGGCGATAAATTGAGCGGTTACTTCTCTGTATGAAGTCGCTCAATTTTATCATCTGGGGATAATCCATGACCCTTAAAAAGTATGAAAGGATATAATGAAATGACAAAGGACAGAGCAAACAGAACGAGAAAAAATGAATTAAAAATTTACTTAAGTGATGATGAAAAATATATTTTGGATAGGAAGGTGGAACTATCAAGGCGGAAGAGTATTTCGGATTATATTCGGACATTGATACTCTATGGATTTGTATATGATGTGGACTATTCTTATCTGCGACAGTACAATGAAATGCTTGGGAAAATCAGTGGTAGTCTGAACCAGATTGCGAAGAGAATTAACAGTACCGGGAATGTTTATGAGGAGGACATGAAGGAAGTGAAGGGAATTATGGATGAGGTGTGGAGAACGCAGAAGGCGATGCTGAAGAAGCAGCCGTTGATAAAAAGATAATTAGTTGACGTATATAAAGAATTAACAGTACAATAAAGATGAATATATCATAATGGTATGCTGCAAAAGAGGTAAAAGTGATGAACTTGAAAGAATGGGCATTAAAAAATGACACTTCCTTATTGGAAGCTTGGGATTATGAGAAAAACATAGACATTGATATTGAGAAAGTAGGATATAAATCTTCTAAAGTGGCAATATGGATTTGCCCTAAGGGACATCATTACCCAGCAATGATTTCTAAGAAAGTGATTGGACATCGTTGTATATATTGCACCAACAGAGCGTTGTTAAAAGGCTATAATGATCTTCAAACAATGTATCCCGACATAGCAAGAGAATGGGATTATGGTAATAATGATAGAAATCCATCAGATATCAAGGCTTGTGAAAATTATGTAGCACATTGGAAATGTCAATTATGTGGATATAGTTGGAAAACGAATGTTAAGAATAGAATATATAATAATACAGGGTGCCCAAAATGTTCGAAGGAAAAAAGCATAGAGAATAGAAGAAATATTCAAGTAGCAAAAACTGGAGGATTAGAGCGCAATTATCCTCTCTTATTTGCAGATTGGGATTATGAATTAAATAAAGAGGTAAATCCTTATAGTGTTAATTTGCGTGATAAGAGAAAGTTTTGGTGGAAATGTAGAGAAGAAGAACATTCGTATGAGGCAACTATTTCCCATAGAATTTCCAATGAAGCTTGTGTTTATTGCTCTAATAGCAAATTATTGATTGGATTTAATGATGTTAGGACTAAAAAAGAATATGTTATTGATGAATGGGATTATGAGAAAAATAGTATATTACCAGAAAATTTAATATATACAGATAGAAAGAATAAGGTGCATTGGAAATGTAGGTTTTGTGGTGATGATATTTTTTCAGCGCCAGCATATCATAATGTACCAGGGTGCATGAAATGCCGAGCGATACAGAAACACTATCAGGAACGTCTTGCAAAAACTGCTATAGGTAATTCATTACAACAAAATCAGTATATTTATCTAAAAGATGATTGGGATTTTAAAAAAAATGAAAAAGAAGGATTATATTGGGAACAGATTACACCAACATACACTAAACCAGTGAATTGGAAATGTCATGTTTGTGGATATTCATGGAAGACATCTGTATATAGACGAACAAAAGAGGGAAATGGATGCCCAGCATGTAGACATCTTGTGGTACACTCAGGATACAATGATTTGGCTACTGAAGCCCCTGAACTTGTCGAAGAATGGAGTCCTAAAAACGTATTAAAGCCAACAGAAGTTATTGCGGGAGGAATAAAAAATTATCTTTGGGTATGCAGGTATTGTGGAAATGAATGGAAAGCGTCAATACATAATAGAAGAGTAGAAGGTTCTAATTGTCCAAAATGTAGAGGAACCAATACATCGTTTGCGGAACAAGCCATTTATTTTTATTTCAAGAAAATTTTTGTTAATACTGTAAATCGATATATTGATCCAGAAAACGGAAAAGAGTTGGATATTTATGTTCCGGAATTAAAACTTGGAATAGAATATGACGGATATAGATATCATAAGGATAAATTGGATAGTGATGACCAAAAAACACAGGTTTATTTTGCAAAGGGAATTAAAATAATACATATTAGAGAAACGGATGCACAAGGAAATAAGTTGCCTCAATTACAGATACAGCCATACAGATGTTTTGAATATGAATATCTATCTAAGTTTTCTGGATTAGATAAAATTATAAAAGAGATGTTGACATTATTTAACGCAGATAAGGCTAAAGTGGATACATATGCCGATCGATTTTCTATTTTGCATAATATGTATCAAGGACTACGGAATAATAGTTTTGGAGAGAGTGGTTCGACACATATTAAGTATTGGGATTATGATACCAATTATCCGTTGTTACCTACAGAAATTAGTAAGGGATCCCAAGTAGATATTAATTGGAAATGTCCAGATTGCGGTCACAAATGGATTAGAACTATTCCGAATGAATTAAAGTCAAAAGGTTGTCCACAATGTGCCAAAACATCTTTATCAAGTTTATATAATTTAGCTACAGAAAGTCCAGAAATAGTTGAAGAGTGGAATGTTGAGTTAAATGAAGGAATTCTTCCCACAAATATTATGCCGAACACACATGTGAAATATTGGTGGAATTGTCCAATTTGTGGAAAAAGTTTTAAGGCATCACCACCAGTATGGAAAAAAACGAGACGATGCAATAATTGTGGTATTGAGCAAGGAAGAAAAAATAGATGTAAGCGGGTTGGACAATATACGAAGGAAGGAAAGTTGATAAGGATATTTGGGTCAGCAAGAGAAGCCGATAGAGAAACGGGAGTTAGTTACAAGAAGATATCTCAAGTTTGTAGAAGTGATAAGCAAAAGCATGCAGGTGGATTTATCTGGAAATTTGAAGAGTAATTATGGGGCTTGAATCGTTCCAGCAAATCAGTCGTAGATGACTAAAAAATAAAACGACTTAAATATATTCACATTATGTGTCAAATACAGAGAGTATCTGCATACAAGCTGTAAAATTTTACGTTGAATTTTACAGCTTGTTTTCGTATAATATATATGTAAGATGAAGAAACTATATCTAAGAAAGGAAGTTGATTTTATGCCAAATATATTACCTGTATCAGATTTAAGAAATTATAATGAAGTATTGAAAAATTGTGTAATTGGAGAACCGGTATTTCTAACCAAGAACGGAAGAGGTAAGTTTGTGGTTATGGATATTGAAGATTATGAGCGTGAGAAGGCAGAGAAGAAGTTGCTTATGAAGTTGCAGGAGGCAGAAATTGCGGTTAAAGATGAAGATGCTTGGATGAGCCTTGAACAATTGAAAGCATCTGTTGGGGTATAGCCTATGATGAAACTACGGATCAACCCTTTGGTGGCAGAGGACTTAAAAAGCATTAAAGAGTATATTGCCGAAGACAATGAAGAAATGGCAGTAAAAACTATTGAAGAGATTTATACACGAATTGAAAATATACAACAATTTCCGCATATGGGAGCTGATCTTTCGAAAAGAGTCAGCTTCCGAACGGATTATAAATATGCGATTTCCGGGAATTATGTGGTGTTGTATAAGATTGGGGACGAGTATGTGGAGATTTACCGAGTGGTGAATCGTTATCAGGATATTACAAACGTGTTTATTGAGTAAGTATATAAGAGAGAAGGTACGGAAGAAAATGAAATTTAAATTTGAGGCACGGGATTATGGATATACAGTTATTGCAAGACTAGAAAAGATATTGAGAGAAAAATGTATTGAAAAATTAGGAATAATTGCAGATGAATTAGAAGTAATTGTTCCTAAAGGAGTCTTGATTGCAGCTCAAAAGCGTGAAAATGAGATAGTAAATTTAGAAACATTGATGGAAAACATTGACTTTATACATATAAAAGAAATTTTAATGTATAGGGATAATTACTCATATGTGATGGATATATCCAAGCTGTCCAAAAGCGTTTTTGAAGAATTAATGCAAAGTCTATATGATTTAAGAATTAAAATTGCACATATAAGAAGTTATTTTACTAATACAGATTTGACTAACCTTATTGATGAGTCAAAAAAAATAAATCATGGAATGATTGTGCCTGATGAGGCATTAGATGAATTTATAGAGAACTTATTGGAGGCACCGCAGGAATTGGTAACAAAAGTGCCGATTGAATTTTATGAAGATGAATATGCTACAAATATAATCAATAATTTACCTATTGCGGATTATGAATATGAAGGTGGTTTTGTTGGAAGAACGGATGATGAAGAAAAAATCATTAAAATGTTAAAATCTAATACACATAGAGTTATTACTATTGCAGGTGCAGGTGGTGTGGGTAAATCTGCTCTTACTTTGAAAATTGTCAGTGATATAATCCGAGATAATATTATTGAATATGATTTTATTGTATGGGTAAGTGCAAAGGAAAATAAACTTTCATACTTGGGAATTGAAGATTTAGAACCGACATTAAAAAATTATGATGAATTATTAGATACTATATTAAATGTTGTTGGTTTTGATTCAGACAGTTATGGTGAAGATAATGATAAGAAAGAAAGCGATATTAATGATTTGTTTGATGCATGTAATAGGGTACTTTTGATAATAGATAATTTGGAAACTATTACAGATGAAAGAATTATCAACTTTATTTTGGATTCCCATCCTCATGTAAATTTTATTATTACAAGCAGAAGAGGATTAGGACAAGTAGAGCGGCGATATGATTTAAAAGAACTAAGAGAGAAAGATGCTATTCATTTATTTAGAATTATATGCAAGGAAAAAGGATTAAAAGATTTACAGAGTGCAGAAGAAGCATTGATTCGTAGTTATGTTAAGAAGGTATATTGCTACCCATTAGCTATCAAATGGGTTTTAGGACAAGCAGCACTTGGAAAAGATATTATGTCTGTAGTTGATGGCATAAATGAACAATCGAGCGATATATCAAGATTCTGTTTTGAACAAGTTTTTTCTGAGTTGTCATTAGAGGCTAAAAGTATATTATATGCCTTATGTTTAGACAATGAGGCGGTTCCCAAAGGAGTTCTTAAGTATATATCCAATTTGGATGATATTTCTTTTGAGGATTGTATTCATGACTTGCTCATTGTATCTTTGATATTGCCAGAACAGAAAGTAAATAAGCATAATGGTGAAATTAACAGTTATTATTCTTTATTACCATTGACGAGAGGGTATGTTAAGGTTGAACTGGATAAAAATAGAGATATTAAAGCTCAATTACAAGACAGAATGGTAACAGTAGAAACAACGCTAGAAGAAGCTGAACGAGCTAAAGTGCAGTATAGATTTAGTCTTTCCAATTTTGGAGCGACGACAGAAGAAGAAAAGATTGCATCGATGTTAGCGCAAACTGCATATCAAAAGTATCAAGCAGGAAACTATCTCGATGCGGTGGATACTTTTAAAAAAGCAGTTGATATTGCACCACGTTTTGCATCAATATATAGAAATTGGGCGATTATTGAATCTATGGAATCTCATTGGGCAGAGGCTGATGCTTTAATGGAAAAAGCGTCCAAATTGAACAAAGATGATACTCAAATTTGGTTGGTTTGGGGCAATATAAAACGTAAAAGTGATAAGATAAAAGAAGCATACAATTATTATGAAAAGGCATATAAATTATCTCCCAAGGATAATGTAGTTTTGAATTCATATGCTCAAGCTATTAGTAGATTGGGTGATTTTCAGAGAGCTGACGAACTGTATAGGGAAGCACTTGAATTGGTTGAAGGGATTCCGCATAATAAACATTTGATAATTAATTATACTTCTATTGCTGAAAATTTAAAAAAGTGGGCAGAAGTATTAGTTGAAGATCGGGATTATATGCAAGCAACTCATAGAATACAGGAGGCATTAGTTGCAATTCAAAAAGTTTTAAAGATAGATAGGCATGACAATAAAGCCAAGGAATTGCATATGGACATCTTGTATACATATGGTACAGTATATGATAAACAGAAGGACTATGAAAACGCATTGGGTATTCTTAAGGAATTAGTAGAACTTCCTTTTAGTAGATATCGTGAAATAGAATATCATAATCGAGGGGTTTTATTGATAATAAACATATATTGTGCTATGGATAAATATGATGAGGCTAGACAATATTTAGCAAAAGAAGAACGTAATATTAAGAGAATCAGCAAGGGCGTTATAGCAGATAGGTATAAACGAATATGCGAAAAACTTGCTAAGGAGACAAATCGTAAAAATGGAAAAATAATTAGATATAATGCAGAGAAGAAATATATTATTGTAGAAAGTGCAAGTAGTCCAGGACTTACATATTTAACGTTCTTAAACGCATTTAAAGAGTATGTTCACTTGTCAGACGAAATACTTGGAAGGGACGTTACTTTTGTAGGAGTAGAGGAAGATGGGAAGAGATATGCACAAAATGTTTGTTTTGTGTCGGTAGAAAGTTAGATGTTAATAAACAGCCAGCGTTATTGCTGGCTGTTTATTAACATCTGTATGGAATGAGATTATTTATACAGGGAAAATGAATAAACTATTTCATGCAAAACAATCTCTTCCGAAGTTTTATAAATATTATTCATCTCGCGAACCCATGCAATCTGGTCACGAGATTTAAGGGATTCATCAATATGCTGTCGTTTTTGCATTTGGGAAACAAGAAAATCCATGCGGACATTGGTAGCATCGCCGATTTGGTTCAGATGCTCAGTAAGCTTCCCACGAAGCAAAAGCGCAGTATAATAACCCTTATGATGCTCCTGAAGAAAACGTTTCCGGAGTAGACCATATTTCCCGTAATGAGGTTCATCGGTATCGTATTTAAGAGCAGGATAATACATTCCATCAGAGCTTAAAACATAGTGGATTTCATTTTCAGTAATAATAGTATTCATAATTTACAGTCCTTTCTAAAATAGGTGTTATTTGAAATTGTCCGACAATAACTATATACACGTGATATACAAACGGCCTCAAAACCCCAGAAATTATGCGGTTACCTTAGAAGCGGCTATGACAGCGCAGGGAATTGTGTAAGCAAAGCATATATAGAAATAGTGAACTCCCGGGAACTAAGTTTCCGAGAGTTTTTATGTGTAAGTTTATTGATTCATTTTGTAAATGATAATATCAGATGGATCACAATTCTGCATAATCTCTTAATACTTCAAGAAGCAGCGAAATTTGATGCAGATAAAGATAGATGGCTTAGTTTGGTGAGTTGAAAGTAGTTGTATAATTTCACGAAATTGTGTAAAATGATAATGTAAGAGAAAGTGAGGTGTGTATCATGGAAGACAGCAGAATTTTTCAACAACTTATTCCAGAAATAGTAGAAATTTACGGAGATTTGCTTGTCAGTGTCATATTGTATGGATCTGTTGCCAGAGGTACACAGACAGATGAATCGGATATAGATATAGCAGTGATGTTAAGAAGTGAAGAAAATGTTGATATGAAAGAACGTATGACTGATATTATAGTCGATTTAGAATTGGAATATAATAAAGTTTTGTCAGTGTTACGCATTGATTATGAAAAATTTAAAGTATGGGAAGACACAATGCCTTTTTATAAGAATATGAAAAAGGATGGAGTTATTTTATGGCAGGCAGCATAACGGAGTTATCAAAATATAGATATGAGCGTGCGATTGAGGAATTAAAGAATGCCAAGGATGTGTTCGATGCAGGGAGTTACAAATTGGCTTTGAATCGTTCCTATTATGCAATTTTTCATGCAATGCGAGCTGTGAATGTTTTGGATGAATTTGATAGCAGCAAGCATAGTGGAGTAATTGCTCATTTTAATCAGTATCATGTTAAGACGGGTGATTTCCAAAAAGATGCTTCAAAGATTATTCAAAATGCGATGGAAATGCGTGAACATGCAGATTATGAAGATTTCTTTGTGGCATCGAAAAAGGATGCGGAAGAACAGATAAGTAAAGCGGAGCAGTTTTTAGAATACGTGAAAGTATTTTTAGACAATAAAAAGGCTATATAGTATGAAAGAAAAAGCAGGACTTGGTATAAAAACCAAGTCCTTTCTAAAATAGGTACAAATTAGTAACAATACAATTATATGTAATGAAGGAAAGTGCTTCGTAAAGAAATTTACGGAGCATTTTTTCATTACAAACAAATAAAACACCGGATTTCCCCCAAAACGCTCTCTTTACAACCTGAAAAAAATATGCTAATTTATGAATGAACAAATATTCATTCATAAAAAGAGGTGAATTATGCCAAAGTCTAAAGAACGCTGTCAGCAAATCAGAGAAGAAATGCGAAACACCATTTTGCAAAAATCATTATTGTATTTTGCACGAAATGGATTTGCCGGAACGAAAATCAGTGATTTATCGAGGAATATAGGAATTGCCCAGGGAACCATTTATATTTATTTTGAATCGAAAGAGGAATTGTTTCGTGAAATCCTAAGGGTTGCGGACAGTAGCGAAATGATAAAAAAAATGAAATTATTGGTGGCGATGCCCATCTCTGCAGAGAAGAAGCTTCGAATGTTGTCTGAAACGGTGCTGAAGCGTCTTGCAGAAGAAGAATCCTTTGCGGCGATGATTGCACTGAATACACAAATGTTACTGGAAAAGAATGAGGCATATTCCTCAGAAGAGACAACTTATCAAACGAAACTTTACAATTATACAGCGAAGTTGATTGAGCAGGGACAAAGGGAAAAAAGCATGGCAGATGGCTCAAGTATGAAGCTGGCAGATTATTATTGGGGCGTCGTTTATTTGTATTCCCTAAAGCGGCTCTTTACATCAGAATATGAAATGATTTCAGTAGAGGATTTGGAAAGAATTCTTTTAAAAGGATAAAGACAAGAAAAGGATCAGAAAAGCATGAAAAACATAGCGATTTTAACCGGTGCCACAGGAGGACTGGGAAGAGAATTTTTAAAACAACTGTTAAATGAAGATATTGATGAAATTTGGGCAGTTGCCAGAAATAAGCAGAAGCTTTCAGAACTTCAGGAAAAATATGGGGAAAAAGTGATTCCTATTTCCATGGACCTATCTGAAATGCACAGCGTGGAGCAGCTTCATTCTATGCTGAAAGAAAATCATCCGAGAGTGGTTTGGTTAATTAATAATGCAGGGCTGGCCAAAATGGGAAAATATACGGATTTTTCCATAGAGGAAATAGACAGGACAATCAATGTGAACTGCAAAGCACCTGTCATACTTTCCCAAATCTGTATTCCCTATATGGGAAAGGGAAGTAAGATACTGAACATTTCATCGGCTTCCGCATTTCAGCCCAATCCCTATATTAATTTATATGCCGCATCAAAGGCGTTTGAGAGAAGTTATTCAAGAGCACTACACGCAGAACTTGCAGAATGTAAAATTACAAGTACAGCTGTCTGTCCCGGATGGATAGATACAGAACTTTTGCAAAAAGAAATAAATGGAAAAAAAGTAAGATTTCCGGGTCTTGTTACAGCAGAAAAGGTTGCAAAACAGGCAGTAAAAGATGCAAAGAAAGGGAGAGATATGTCCGTTTGTTCTTTGTATGTGAAATGCCAACATGTGAATGTGAAATTATTGCCGCAGCGTCTGGTGATGAAAATATGGATGGCAGGGATAAGAAAATATCTAAAGGAGTAGTGATGTGAAAAAATATATCCGGTCAGAGAGGGCAAATTTGTTTGAACCAAATGTATATATTGGTTTGATTGTAAAATTGTCAGGAGACATAGAAAGTAAAGAGATTGAGCAGGCTGTGTATGCAGCGTATCAGGCAAACGAAGCGACAATGTGTAAAGTTGTATTAGAAGATAATGGATGCGCTTATTACGAAAAAATGGAAAGAAGTGGCTGTAAATTCTATGCTGACGTTCACCCATGGAAGGAACTTCTTTGCCAGAGTGAGAAAAGTCCTTTTGCTTTGAAGGAAGGGGAACTGGTAAGGATATTTCTTACAAAAGAAAGTAATCAGTTGGTTTTATTGATTCATGCCCATCATTTGGTTGGTGATGGACAGTCTGTTTTGATTTTATTAAAAGATATAGTTAGCCGTTTAAATAGTGAACCCATTACATATAAACCCATGCTCTCCATTGATAGAAATTTTTTAGAAAAAAGGGCCGGGCTGCCGATTGTAGCAAAACTGTTTATTAACCGCATCAATCAGAAGTGGAAGAAAAATAAAAAGTGTTTTAATTGGGATGACTATGATGCAATTCATGAGAAATATTGGAGAAAATATGTTTCGGAAATTGAGTGGAAAACTTATCATATGAAAGAATTAAGGGTAAGATGTCCAAAGAGTATTACCATGAACAGTTTTATGATTACAGAACTATTGAGAGAATGTCCGGAATGTGAAGTGGTAGGCATTCCGGTCAGCATAAGAGAAGATGTAGGGATGTCGAATCAAACCTCCGGTATTGCTATAAAGTGTCAATATAAGTTCCAAAAGACATTGGAAGCAAATGCAGATAGGATTCATAAAACTATTTACCGGAAACTGAAAAATAAACATAAGAAATATTTTATTCTTTTATTTATGGAGCGTTTATGCCCATCATTGATAGACGCAGTTTTATTACAGAGTCACGGATGCTTTCAACATAAGTTGACGGAAAGGTTAGCAAAGATTATGGGATATATGGGGGATGGTGGAAGAGATTTGGGGATTACAAATCTTAATAAAATTGACATTCCAAACAGATGTGATAAATTGATTGTGGAAGATATTTTGTTTATACCTCCCAAGGTATCTTATACAAAAAATGTAATCGGAATATCCACATATAATCATAGATTGACCGTGTGCTATCATAAGATGGAAAACCGTTTATAATATAGAACAGGAGAAATACAGATGTTTAAAAATATTGATAAAAAGAACCTTGCACGCCGTTTTATATGGGTAATGATAGGTGTCATATTCATGGGATTTGGCATTTCATGGCTGATTCCATGCGGATTTGGAACAGATGGATATACTGCGTTTAACTATGCCGTTTCCGATAAAATAGGCCTTAGCTTTGGCACGTGGCAGGCGGCGTTTAATTGCGTGTTGTTTGTCATTGTAATTATATGTGATCGAAGGAACATAGGACTTGGAACAATAGCAAATATGCTGGTGGTTGGATATTCCTGTGATTTTTTCAGTATGATTTGGAACCGGGTTTTACCGTCCGCATTTTTTGCAAATATATGGCTACGGGTTGTGGTAGCTGTGCCGGCACTGATTATTTTTGTGATTGCAGCGGCCATATATATGGATATGGGGCTGGGCACATCGCCATATGATGCATTGCCCTTTATCATTCATAAGAGAACAAAAAAACTTTCATTCCGGTTCGTGCGTATTATCTATGATTTAATCTTTATTGTAATTGGTTATGCATTTGGAGCACCCTTTGCAGTGATAACATTAATTATGGCATTTCTACTGGGACCCACAGTGGAAATGGTAGGGGAAAAGATTAAGCCACTGCTTGAGAACAATTAACATATGCTTTATTTTTTGCAACATATGCCGATATAAATATAAAGTGCAATAGTGCACAAGGCACACAGATACAAGGATGTATCCGGCAAATCATAAGGATGTGATACTATGAAAATTGAAGAAGCAAGACAGATTTATAACACCCAGATAAAATCTTACCGTGAACAGCAGACACTGCTTTATAAGCAAAAACAGGAACTGGAGCAAAAAATAAATACCACCCCGGATGGAAAAAACATTTTTGCAAGTGAGGCAGCAACTCTGGAACTTACCATGGCGGCAGTGGATGAAAAACAAAATGAATATCAGGAGTATATGAATAAACTGATAGAACAGTGGACGGCTGCAGCCAATTTAGAAGTTGCCAAACAGCAGGGGGATGCCATGGAGGAGTATGCAACTGACATGGCTAAAATCATGGAAGTGGCAAGGCGTATTATGAAAGGCGGCATTGTACCGCCATCTGATGAGAAAAAATTGATGGAATACAGCATGGAAATGTACCAGGCGGCTAAGAATATTGGTGCCATGGCAAGGGAAAAAGAAGAATATGATTCGCTTTGGGAAGAGGAAGAGGAAAAAGAGTATGCAGATCCGGCAGAGGTTGCGGATAACACCGAAGCACCGGCAAATGCACCTGATGTGGTAGATGTGGCTGATACAATAGCATCTGTAGAAGCTTCAACAGATGTGTTGAGTGTAGCAGAATAAGACATAAAAAGCAGTGATTTGAGTAAATCAGATTACTGCTTTTTTTATGCCTGCATAATCTTTCCAAATATGAAGAAACTATAGATGAAAATGCAGTTCATTTGATTCATGTTGCTGTCATAAATATGAAAGAAGGGGGATGATTCATGAAAATCACACAGGACATTAAATATATTGGTGTAAACGATTATCAAATTGAGCTGTTTGAAAGTATGTATCAGGTTCCAAACGGAATGTCATACAATTCTTATATCATTATGGATGAAAAAATTGCTGTGATGGATACTGTGGATGAGAACTTTACAAAGCAGTGGCTTGAAAATTTGGAAAATGCGTTAGAAGGGCGAAAACCGGATTATTTGATTGTACATCATATGGAACCGGATCATTCTGCAAATATCGTTAATTTGGTAAAGAAATATCCGGAAATTATAATTGTTGCATCGGCCAAAGCATTTACAATGATGCAACACTTCTTTGGGACAAATTTTAGTGATAAGAAAATCGTGGTATCTGATGGTGACATGTTGTCATTGGGGAAACATAAATTGGTATTTGAAACGGCACTTATGGTGCATTGGCCGGAGGTGATTGTGACCTATGACAGCACGGATAAGGTACTGTTTTCGGCAGATGCATTTGGAAAATTCGGAGCCCTTGATAAGGAAGATGATTGGACTTGCGAAGCGCGGCGTTATTATTTCGGAATAGTAGGGAAATATGGGCTTTCTGTGCAAAAGTTGCTTGGAAAAATAGCTTCATGGGACATACAAAGAATATGTCCTCTTCATGGTCCCGTATTAGATGAAGAGATAAATCGCTATATCAGTTTATATGATACATGGTCAAGTTACAGACCGGAAAAGGAAGGGGTATTGATTGCCTATACTTCGGTTTACGGAAATACAAGGAATGCAGTTATGTATCTATCTGAAAAATTAAAAGAGAATGGATACCCGGAAGTGAAAATAACAGATTTAGCAAGATGCGATATGACAAAAGCTGTGGCAGATGCTTTTTGCTACAGTAAACTAATTTTGGCTACCACAACTTATAATACAATGCCTTTTCCGTTTATGAGGGAGTTTATTATGCATCTTACGGAGCGGAATTTCTGTAACAGGGAAATAGGGTTTATAGAAAACGGAAGCTGGGCACCGGTGGCAACAAAAGGAATGCGGGAGATGTTTGCAAACAGCAAAGGAATTGTTTTTATGGAGAACTCTGTGAAAATTATGTCTGCATTAAATGAGGAAAGCAAATTACAAATTGATGCACTGGTTGAGGAAATATGTAGAGACGGAAAAAACATGAAAAATAGTAGGAGGTATATGTAATGAAGTATGTATGTGATGTGTGTGGTTGGATTTATGATGAGGAATCCGGTTATGCAGATATGGATATTGCTCCCGGAACAAAGTTTGAAGATCTTCCGGAAGATTTCGGTTGTCCACTTTGCTATGTGGGGAAAGAGTTTTTTAGTGAGGTGAATGAATAGTGGAGCAACTAAATAGCGGAAACGGATTGAAAGAAAAACTTGCATCGGGAAAAGAATATTATGAAATCAGATTAGAGAGTATTGGTGGTCTGGGAGCAAATTTGTGCGGTAAGATGCTTGGAGAGTTAGGTGTAAAATATCTGGATATCAACAGCAGCAATTTTTCCAGTTATGGTTCGGAAAAGACGGGTACACCGGTAAAGGGATTTGTCCGGTATTGTAAGAAGGAAAAGGAAATTAGGGTTCATTCTCCCGTAACAGAGCCGGATTTATTGGTGGTATTCCATCAGGCGCTTTTAAGGGATGAATCTGTATGGAAAGGCTGCACGGCGGATACGGCAGTTATTATTGGGCTGGAAGCAGGACAGAAACTTCCGAATATGCCAATGGAGGCAAAAAAATGTTTGTTTTTCGGGCTGGAAGCACAAAAAATTGCCATGGAAACACATTCCAGAATTAACGTAGTGATGCTTGGAGCGTCCTTAAGACTCATGGGTTTAGAGGATATTTCGGCAGGAGAACAGATATGTAAGGAAACATTGGGAAAGAAATACCCGGATGCCTTAAAGGCAAATCTGGAGGGTGTGAAAAGAGGGTTTGAGGAAGTAAAAAAAATAGAATTCTCATTTTCTGAAGAGAAAGACGTGGAAGAACGTGCACAGCAGACGGGACAAACAAGATGGGGATATGCAAATGCACCTATTGGTGGAATTAATCCTAATTTTGGAAACACCGTGGTGTCAGATTTATCCCCCTCAAGGCAAGGTTATATTCCCATTTTTATCAAAGAAAGATGCATCAATTGTGGTCTTTGCCATTCCACCTGTCCTGATATGGTCTTTCAGTTTGCAAAGGGAGAGTACAAAGGCAGGGAAATGATGGTAAATCAGGGACTTGACTATTACCACTGTAAGGGATGCCTCAGATGTGTGGATGTTTGTCCTGTAAATGCACTGGTAAGGGGATTAGAGGCAGAGCATCCGGATAAAGATTACTTTATTCCAAACCAGGAGCTTCTGCGTAAACCCGATTATTATGAAGAAGCCGGAGCTGACGGTTACATTACATCAGAGTCTTATTTAACCGAAAAGAGAATGGAAGGAGGAGAAGTATAATGAAAAAGCAGGTTATGGAATATGCATCCGGAAATGAAATGGCAGCCATTGCCATTAAGCAAATCGGATATGACTTAATGGGATATTATCCAATTACTCCTTCTACGCAGATTGCAGAAAATTTAGATGTTATGCGTGCTAACGGAGAAACGGATTTAGTAATGGTGGCGGCAGAGGGAGAACACAGTGCCGCAGGTATTTGTTATGGTGCTTCAGTAGCCGGTGGCCGTGTGGTAAATGCTACCAGTGCCAATGGACTTTTATATGCCATAGAGCAGTTTCCGGTGCAGTCCGGTACACGCTATCCTATGGTAATGAACGTAGTTTGTAGAACGGTTTCCGGACCTTTGTCTATTAAAGGGGATCACAGTGACATTATGTATCTGCTAAATGCCGGTTGGCCTATTTTGTTTGCGAGTACAGTACAGCAGGTATATGATTTTAATATTATTGCACTTAAATTGGCAGAACAAGTAAGGCTTCCCGTGATAGTGGCATATGACGGCTTTTTTACCAGTCATCAAAAGGGAAGATGTCTGCGGTTTGAAGAAGATGAAACTGTCAGGGCGTATATCGGTGAAAAGAAAGAAGAGTATCCTTTTTTGGATTTAGAGCATCCGATTACGGTAGGTTCTTATATGAATGAGCCGGATTTAATAAACAACAGATATCAGCTTCATTTGGCAATGGAAAAAGTAAGTCATGTGCTTCCTGAGTTGTTTGCTTCTTATAAAGAGCTTTCCGGAAGAGAGTATGGAATGATAGAGGGAATAGGCTGTGAAGATGCAGAAAATTTGTTGGTGTTATTAGGTTCCTCTTACGATACCACAATAGATGCAGTAGAGGAAATGCGTAAAAAAGGAAAAAAAGTAGGTGCAGCAACACTGCATGTGCTTCGTCCTTTTCCCGGAAAAGAATTATATGGTCTGCTTCGTCATGCAGATAATATTATGGTGGCAGACAGACAGGACAGTTATGGTGCAGGAGGCGGAAACCTTTCTCTCGAGGTACGGGCAGCCATGCAGAAGTTTGGCAGTCGTGCCAAGATTAAAAGTTTGATTTATGGGCTAGGCGGTAAGGACTTTTTTAAAGAAGATGCAAAGACCATGTTAATATGGGCAGAGGACCCGGCAAAGCCTGATTTTGCTTATTACGGTGTGGAGCCCGGAGAAGATGAGGAAAAAACAGATGCTCCATTGTTTGCACCAATTACAAGAGATATGACGCAAATCGGTGCCGGGAATAATTTGAATGCAGTGACCGCTATGCCGCGAAGAATTGCTCCTGGTCATGGTGCCTGTCCTGGCTGCGGCATTCCGGTAAATTTAAATCTGCTGTTGAGCGGTATTGAAGATCCGGTGGTATTTTTATTCCAGACCGGTTGTGGGATGATTGTCACCACAGCCTATCCGAAAACAAGTTTCAAAGTGCCGTATTTGCATAATCTGTTCCAAAACGGTGCAGCAACACTGAGTGGTGTGGCAGAAATTTGTTACCGTAAGCAACAAAAAGGAGAAATTCCTCCCGGAGATATTATCTTTGTAATGGTCAGTGGCGATGGCGGTATGGATATCGGTATGGGATCAGCACTGGGAACTGCACTGCGAGGACACAGATTGCTTATTTTCGAGTATGACAACGGCGGTTATATGAATACGGGGTATCAGCTTTCTTATTCCACACCTATGGGTGCTAGAAGTTCCACATCCCATGTGGGAAAGGAGCAGTACGGAAAGACCTTTTTCCATAAAGATATGCCTAAAATTATGGCAGCAACAGGAATCCCTTATGTGGCTACCGTAGCAGAATCCAATCCTACAGATTTCTTAAGAAAGGCAGGGAAAGCGGCCTATTATGCCAAGACTACCGGAACTGCTTATGTGAAAGCAATTTCCGCATGTCCCTTAAATTGGAATGACAAGCCGGCTACAGAACGCAAGGTCATCGGTGCAGCGGTTGACAGTTGCTATTTCCCTTTGTATGAAATCGAGCAGGGTGTGACAAAGCTTTCCTATGATCCGGAAAAGACTGGAAAGAAGATTCCGGTGATTGATTTCCTGTCCATGATGGGAAGAACAAGGCACTTGCAAAAAGAAGAATATAGCGAGGTAGTAGAACGCATTCAGAGGGAAGTGGATGCAAGATTTTATGAACTTAAGAAGAGAGCACAGGAGTGATCTTTTAAAAAGCAGATGTAAAAAATGTAATATATTGACAAACAGAACTATGAACCATATAATATAAATGCAATTATATAAATGCATTTATATTATATTGGAGGTACATATTGGCAAGAAAAGTACAGATTACAAAAGAGATTATATTGCAAACAGCATTAGATATGCTGATTCGTGATGGTTATTCGTCAATTAATATCAAGACACTTGCAAAAGAAATCGGATGTTCCACACAGCCCTTAGTATGGCATTTTAATAGTATGGAGGGACTTAGAAGCGCTTTGGCAGAATATGCAAGAAATTATGCAACAACCAAAATCAAACAAAAAAAGAGTAGTGCCTTTGAAGCCTTTGAGCAAATAGGGCAAGCGTATGTAGAAATGGCTGTCAGGGAGCCTAATCTGTTCAAGTTTCTTTATTTAGATGAAAATAATAGTAGTAAAATGAATCATTTTGATGAAATCATGACTAGAAATTCTAATGTAGAGCTGATTAATAACATGGCTGAAAATTTAAAAATGAAAGAGGAAGATGCCGGAAGATTTTTACAGAATACGATTATTTATTCTCATGGAATAGCGACTTTGGTAGCTACCGGCATGATAAAAGCTTCAGAAAAGGAAATGATGACTATGATTAACCGGGCAGCAGATACTTTTTTGATGCAGGAAGGTGTTCCATTAGAACAAATTCCGCAAGCTACAATTACATTTTAGGAGGAAATTATGTTTGCAATCATAGCAGCAGTTATATTTACCATAATCAGTATCATAAATCTTTTATTAATCTTTGGAGCACCGTTAGGTGAATTTACTATGGGAGGACAATATAAAGTTTTGCCCAAAAATCTTAGGATCATGGCAAGTTTTTCACTCGTATTACAGGTATTTGCAATTCTGATTGTCTTGCAGGCAGGCGGTTTTCTGCCGCTTTGGTTCAGTGCTAAGATGACAAAGATAATATGTAGAGTGTTTGCTGCGTACTTAACCGTAAACACGGTTATGAATTTCATTTCAGGTAGTAAGAAAGAGAAATATATCATAACACCATTGTCCATTGTTGCGGCAGTTTGTTTCTGGTTAACAGCACTTTAGAAAAAAAGTTATTGACAATTTATATCCGGAGTAGTATTATCATAAATATACTTTAGGGCTTTAAAGCGTAACGGTTTAAAGTGACAAACATAACTTCGGAGGATGACATGAAAAGAGATAACGGTAATTTAATTGCATTCAGACCAGACATTAAAGTGGTAGATTGTACGCTTCGTGATGGTGGACTCGTTAATAACTTTGAATTTACGGACGAATTTGTAAAGGATTTGTATCGCACCAATATTAGAGCCGGTGTTGATTATATGGAATTCGGATATAAAGCATCCAAAGAGATTTTTAATAAAGAAGATTACGGCAAGTGGAAATTTTGTGAGGAAGAAGATATCCGTGCAGTTGTAGGGAATAATGACTTCGATTTAAAGATTTCTGTTATGACAGATGTGGGCAGAACCGATTTTAAAAATGACATCTTAAAGAAACAGGACAGTGTCATTGATATGATCCGTACAGCTACATACATTCATCAGATTCCTGCAGCCATTGAAATGATTCAGGATGCACATGATAAGGGGTATGAGACCACTGTAAATATCATGGCAATTTCCAAGGTCCGCGAAGAAGAGCTGGATAACGGACTTGAGATTCTTGCAGAATGTGATGTGGATGTGATTTATCTGGTAGACAGTTTTGGTGCTTTTTACCCGGAACAGATGCGTAGATTAACCGATAAGTATATGAACATTGCGGAAAAGCATAATAAGAAAATCGGTATTCATGCACATAATAATCAGCAGCTTGCTTTTGCCAATACCATTGAAGCACTCAGTAACGGGGCAAGTCTTCTTGATGCAACTGTAAGTGGAATGGGACGTGGTGCAGGAAATTGTTATATGGAATCTTTGCTGGCTTTCCTTAGAAATCCAAGATATAATCTGGTGCCTGTTATGGATTTTGTGCAGAAGTACATTCGGGCAGAAAAAGAAAAAGGAAATATTTGGGGATATGATATTCCGTACTTGCTTACAGGAATTATGAATTCCCATCCGTCTTCCGCAATCAGATTTATGGGAGATGCCAGATGCGATTACGCAAGATTTTACCAGGAACTTCTTGATAATATGGAATAAAACAAAGGGGACCGTAACAATTTGTTATGGTCCTTTTGTCTTGAAAATATGAATAAAACAAGTATAATATTCTATAGAGCAAAATAAGAGAAACCTGAGGGAAAACACAGATGAAAAAAATCGGAATTGTTTTGGAAGGCGGCGCCATGCGCAGTGTCTTTGAGGCAGGAATATTGGATTATTTTTTGGAAAAAGAGATTATAATTCCAAATGTGATAGCAGTATCGGCAGGAGCTTATGCAGGGATGAATTATGTATCCCGCCAAAAAGGAAGACTGATAGATGCAGTGGTTAAGCCGCTTGAAAAAGTAAAATATATGGGATTTGGTACTTTCTTTAGAACTGGTTCCTTTTTTGACATGGATTATTTGTTTGATATTGTGCCGAAAGAGCAGGCACCTTTTGACTTTGATACCTTTCGTAATTCACCGATACGGTTTATGATGAGTACCACGGACTGTGTAACAGGGGAATGTGTTTACCACGAAGATTTCAAGTCACAGGAGCATTTTTGGAATCTTTGCAAAGCAGCCAATTCCATGCCTTTTATTTCAAAAATAACACATTTGGATGGAAGAGTGTGGTTAGATGGCGGTGTTTCGGATGCCATTCCGGTTGATAAGGCATTAGAAGAAAACTTTGAAAAGATGATAGTGGTTCTTACAAGAAAGAGCGAATACCGTAAGAAATACAGACGCTTTTATATGATGATGTTAAAACTTGTATACCGTAAATATCCGGCATTGATTAAAATTGTAGAAAAAAGATCGGATAAGTATAACGAAAGTCTTGATAAATTGAAGCAGTTAGAAGAAGAGGGCAAGGCTTTTGTGATAAGACCCACAAAGATGGCAATTAGAAATCAGGAATCCGATATAGAAACGTTGATGAAATACTATGAACATGGTTATGAAATTGCAAAGGAAAGAGAAGGGGAGATACGCAAGTTTCTGTATGAAGAATAATAAGGAGGCGTATACATGAACATAGAGCAGGTACTTACACAATTGGATCAACTTTTTGCGGAGCATAAGATAAATAAAGTAGAAGAATTTCTGCTCACTAAAATAGATGAGGCGGCAAACGAGGGAGACCGGAATGCGGTGATTACATTAATGAATGAAATTATCGGACATTTTCGGGAAACCGGTGAGTTTGAAAAGTCTGTTGAATATTGTAAGCAGGTGCTCAAATTAATGCAGAAGATGGGGCTTGAAGGAACCGTAGCATATGCAACCACTTTACTAAACGTGGCAAATGCTTATCGCGCGGCCGGCCTTTTAAGAGAGTCTATGTCAGCATATCAGATTGTAAAAGGAATTTACGAAGGAAGTATTTCTTATCATGATTTTAGGTATGCAAGTCTTTATAACAATATGAGTCTTTTGTTTCAGGAGATGGGAGATTTTGAAAGTGCATGTGATTGCTTGGAGCGTGCACTTGGTATTGTGACACAATATAGTGGTGCAAGAATCGAAACAGCGGTAACTTATACGAATCTGGCAGTATCACAACTGAAGCTAAACAGATATGAAGAGGCAATTATTAATTTAAAACGTGCTTTTTCTTTATTTGAGATGGATGAAGAAAAGGATTATCATTACAGCGGTGCACTTTCCGCCATGGGAGAAGCACAGTATCTTGCAGGAAATCTGGAAGAGTCTGCAAAGTATTATAAACTGGCACTTTCGGAGATAGAGAAAAATGTGGGAAAGAATAAAGCGTATGAAATCGCGTTGCAGAATTTAAATGCAGTGACGGAACAGATGAAGCAGACGCCTATGGGGCGTTCTTTCAGAAATGGGTTAGAACTTTGCGAGGCTTTTTATCTGGAATTTGGTGTTCCGATGATCCGGACAGGGTTTCCCATGTATGAATCCCAGATTGCCGTAGGACTTGTAGGGGAAGGCTCCGATTGCTTCGGCTTTGATGATGAAGTGTCAAGAGATCACGATTTTGGACCGGGATTTTGCATGTGGCTTACAGATCAGGTTTATGATGAAATAGGGGAAGAGTTACAGCGGGCATATGAAGAACTTCCGTTAACTTATATGGGAATTACCAGAGTGACCACTGCAAAAGCTAAAAAACGTGTAGGGGTCTTTAAAATCAGTGAATTTTATGAAAATCTCATTGGCCTTAGTGATGTTCCAACCACGCAGAACCAATGGCTTTTTTTGGATGATTACAGATTGGCAACTGCATCTAACGGGAAAGTATTCAGGGATGATTTGGGGGAATTTACCAGAATCAGGGAAGGAATTCTCGGCTACTATCCGGAAGAGGTTAGAATCAAGAAGATAGCAAGGGAAGCTGCGCTTATGGCACAGTCCGGTCAGTATAATTATGCCCGGATGTATGACCGTGGTGATACGGTTACGGCACAGATTGCGCTGGCTGAATTTATGAAGCATACCATGATGATGGTATATCTCTTAAACCGCAAATATGCTCCTTTTTATAAATGGATGCATAAGGGTATGGAAAAACTGGCAGTTTTAAAAGAGGTCCGTGACATTTTGACAGTGCTGGCACAGATGCCGGTGGGAGATGACAGGATTCCGCAGACAATTGAGCTTATTGTGGCCATGATAATTGCCGAAATGAAAAAACAGGGGCTTACAAACGGAGAAGATAACTATCTCGATCATCACACGGATAATATTTTGAAAAGCATTCCGCAGAAGGAAAAAACAGAGGAATCCTTTAAAACAGCATTGATTGATGAATTGGTTTCTTTGGAATGGGAAGCATTTGACAAAGTAGATAACGAAGGTGGTAGGGCAGATTGCCAGGATGACTTTAATACATTTTCCATTATGCGCACCAGCCAGTATTACACTTGGACGGAAGAAATGCTAAGGAGTTATATTCATGATTTCCGTATAGCAAATGAAAATGGACATAATCTGATTGCAGAAAAATATGCCCGTATGATGGAAAGCACTACGCCTCAAAAATATGAACAGTTAAAAGACGCTCTTCCGAAGATTCATGGGAAAAAGAGGGAAATCATAGAAGAAATAGTGAATATTCAGGTGATGTGGATGGAAGAATTCGCTGAAAAATATCCAAAAGCGGCCGGTAATGCCAGAAGTATCCATTCCTTTGAAGATACCCCTTTTAACACATCCTATGAGACATATTTAAGAGGAGAACTGGGAACTTACTCAGATGAAACATTAGATTTGTATGGAAGATTTATTGCAGGGCTATGCAGAGATGAGAAGAACCTCGCAGAGATGATTATGAGAAATACGGCATTGCTATATGGATACGGCTCACTTGATGAATTAGAAAATAAGCTATAAAAAAAGGAGAATGAATTGTAGAAATTCATTCTCTGCTTTTTGATGAAATTATATGGAAGAAAGAATACCGTCGGCAATTGCCTGTGCAATTTCGTAAAAACGGTTATCAAACCGGATGTTATCCCGGTCTGTATTGAGAAAACCGACTTCTACCAATACGGCAGGCATATTTGTGCGGCGCAAAACAGCGAGATTGGTGCGCTCATTAACCCCTTGGTTGGCAAAACCCAATGCCTCCAAGTTCCGGTTGATATTTTGAGCTATATTTCCGGCAGTGCTGTTCCTATTATAAACAAGGGATTCAATCCCGGTATATTGGTTATCATATGGACTGGAGTTTCTGTGGATGGAAATGAAGTAATCGGCACCTGCAGCATTTGCTTCCTGTGCTTTTTGTGTGGGCGTTTCATATACATCATCTGTTCGGGTATAAATGACGTTGACGCCATTGTTTTCAAGAATGTTTCCGACGGCAAGTGCAAGATTTAAGGTGTCATCTTTTTCCCGGCGTCCTAAGTATGTGGCTCCGAAATCGGAACCACCATGGCCGGCATCTATTACAACTGTTGGCATAGGAACCTCTTAATAATTGACTTATAATAAAATATGTAGTAAAAGATATAGTGTTACATTTTGATAGAAAATTGAGGAGAGTATAATGAGTGGTCTTACAAAGAACAGAAAAACTTATGAAATTGATATGTGTAACGGTCCGCTTTTTAAGAAATTACTTTTGTTTACATTACCTCTTGTAATGTCAGGTATTTTGCAATTGATGTTCAATGCAGCAGATGTAATTGTAGTGGGTAGATTTGCAGGCAGTGAAGCGTTGGCGGCAGTAGGCTCTACATCATCATTAACAAATTTGCTGGTGAATGTATTTATGGGGATGTCCGTAGGTGTAAATGTACTTACAGCAAGATATTACGGCGGAAAACAGGATAAAGAAGTTAGCGAAACGGTACACACTGCAGTTGTTATCAGTGTAATCGGCGGAATTCTGTTAACGCTAATGGGGGTTTTTTTGGCAAAACCGCTGTTGGAGTTAATGGATACACCATCCGATGTAATCAATCATTCCGTGTTATATATGAGAATCTATTTTGTAGGCATGCCGGTTGTACTTTTGTATAATTTCGGTAGTGCAGTGCTTCGGGCTATTGGCGATACAAGAAGACCGCTTATCTACCTGATGGTTGCAGGCGTGATTAATGTGATTTTAAATTTATGGTTTGTGATAGGTTTTCATATGGGAGTTGCAGGTGTTGCGCTTGCCACCATTATTTCACAAGTTATATCAGCAGTGTTAACGGTCAAATGCTTAATGAACAGTGAAGGTTGTTTCAAAGTGGAATTAAATAAGCTTCGTATCAACTGGGATAAGCTTGGCAGGATTGCCAGAATCGGTCTGCCTGCAGGTTTACAAGGTTCCTTGTTTTCTATTTCGAATGTGCTTATTCAATCGTCAGTAAATTCTTTTGGTTCGGTTGCCATGGCAGGGAATACCGCGGCGATGAACATAGAAGGATTTGTATATGTAGCTATGAATGCGGTTCATCAGGCAGCAATAAGCTTTACGGGACAAAATTTAGGAGCGAAGAGGTTTGACAGAATCAGTAAAATACTGGTTGAATGTTTAGGATTGGTAACAATTATCGGTCTTGTGCTGGGGAATGTTGTAGTGATTTTTGGAGAGCCTTTGCTTTCACTGTATTCATCAGAACCGGAAGTAATAACATATGGGGTATGCAGGCTATTATATATATGTATGCCTTATTTCTTGTGCGGTATTATGGATGTTGTTGTGGGCAGTATTAGGGGACTTGGTTATGCAATCACGCCGATGATCGTATCCCTGCTCGGTGCCTGTGCGTTTCGTATCATTTGGATATATACGATTTTTCAGTGGGACAGAAGTCTTGAAACTTTATATATATCTTATCCGGTGTCTTGGTTTTTAACAGCAGCTGTTCATTTAATCTGTTTCTTTGTTATGAGAAAACAGTTGATGAGGAAACTGGGAATATAAGAAGCAGATAGAAGATATAGTTACCTTGTTATATAACTTTTTAGAGGTTGGCAGGTATCAAAAAAATTGATATAGTATAAATTGGTGATTCTTATACAAAGTGGTTTTGGAATAAGTGTAAACCGAATGGAGAATTAGAAAAAGTGGAGAAATATTACGTAAAAAAAGTTGAAAATATAAATGAACTTGCAGTAGAAGTACCGGGCTCTAAAAGCATTACTAACAGAGCACTATTGCTTGCTGCATTATCCGGTCAAAGATGTCTTTTAAAAGGTGTTTTGTTTAGCGATGACTCCAGGGCTTTTTTGGACAGTCTGCAAAGTCTGGGATTTGAAGTGATAATAAGAGAAAATGAGAAAGAAGTGACTATACAGGGAATGGGAGGGGACATTCCCAACCGTAAGGCTCATGTTAATGTCAGAAGCGCCGGTACAGCAGCAAGATTTCTGACTGTGATGTTGGCTTTGGCAGGCGGTGAATATGAAATGAATGCATCACCGCAGATGTGTAAACGCCCCATGGAACCACTGCTTAGCATTTTACAAAATGCAGGAGTGGAAATTACATATAAAGGTGAGGCAGGACATTTCCCCTTTGTTATGAAATCAGAAAAGCCGGACATGAAAGAAGTGACGATTGACACTAAAATCAGCAGTCAGTTTGCCAGTGCCCTGCTTATGTCCGGCGTGCTTATGGAAGAGGGGCTTATCGTGCATATGGCAGGAGATAGGACAGAAGGCTCTTACATCAAAATGACACTTGCAATGATGGAACAGTTCGGAATATCTGTGGAGAGAGAAGGAAACAGCGTGAAGGTACCGAAAAATAAAATATTCGGGCTGGAAGAATATCAAATAGAACCGGATGTATCCGGTGCATGCTATTTTTATGCGATGGCCCCATTATTAAAAACAGACGTTATCGTAAAGAATGTACATAGAAGTTCACTACAGGGAGATATTAAGTTTATAAGTCTTATGGAAGACATGGGATGTGAGATTGATGATAGAGAGGAAGGCCTGTGGGTGAGTGGCAAGATGCTTGATGATTATCCGGGACTGGATGTTTCCATGAAGGACTTTTCGGATCAGACCATGACCATGGCAGCAATCGCACCCTTTGCAAGCAGTGAAACCGTAATCAGGAATATAGGACATATCCGCTTTCAGGAATCGAATCGGATTCATGCGATTGTAACGGAACTTGAGCGAATGGGAATAGGGTGTGAGGAAGTGCCGGGAGTAGATGGTATCTGTATCAAACCGGTACAAACAGGAGCGGTAAAGAAGACAGAGACAGAGACTTATGAGGATCATCGTATGGCTATGGCGTTTACACTCATAGGTTTGAAGACCGGTATGGTTACCATTAAAAACCCGTCATGTTGTAGGAAAACATTTGAGAATTACTTCGAAATTATAGACAAAATCACAAACGAAAACAACGCGTGTGATTAAATGAAATATCGTTATAATTAAAAGCGAGATATGATAAAAGTTAAATTTAGATATAACAAATATACGCGCAAAACCTTGATTTTTAAGGGTTTGTAGCAATTTTGTTTTAACTAAGAGGATTTATGGAAAAAGAATTGGTAAATGAAGAAAAATTAGAAAGAGTCATATTGGTAGGGGTAGAAACTTCCGACAACCATGAAAGTGAGACAGACTTTGAAAGGTCAATGGAAGAGTTGGAGAATCTTGCCAAGGCGTGCTTCATGAAAACGATAGCAGTTGTTACGCAAAAGGTGGAGTTCATAAACAAGGGGCTTTATATCGGTACCGGGAAGGTGGCTGAAGTGAAAGAGTTGGCAGAGAAACTGGAGGCAGATTTGATTATCTTTGACAATTCATTGACACCATCGCAGCTTAGGAATTTACAATCCGAACTGGGGAAACCGGTTATGGACAGAACTAATCTTATCTTGGATATTTTTGAAAGCCGTGCAAAAACGAGAGAAGCAAAACTGCAGGTTGAAACGGCAAGACTTCAATATTTGTTGCCCAGACTGGTGGGAATGCATGAGGCATTAACCAGACAGGGGGGTACCAGTGGCAGTATGAGTAGCCGTGGCGTCGGTGAAAAGAAACTGGAACTTGACAGAAGAAGAATTGAACATCGCCTTTCAGAACTTAGAAAAGAACTTGATGAAGTCTCTGACGAACGGATGATTCAAAGGAAAAAGCGTCAAAGTGCAAGAATTCCGCTTGTTGCGTTGGTAGGTTATACCAATGCCGGTAAATCTACTATTATGAATGCAATGGTAGATAAATATGTAAAAGATGATGATAAGAAAGTTCTTGAAAAGGATATGCTGTTTGCTACACTTGACACTACCGTGAGGCGGATAAATACCGGAAATAATAAGGATTTTTTGCTTTCAGACACGGTTGGCTTCATTCACAAATTGCCGCATAGTCTGGTAAAGGCCTTTCGTTCTACATTAGAAGAGGTTCAAAATGCGGATTTGCTTTTACAGGTAGTAGATTATTCCGATCCTTTTTATCGGGAACAAATGAAAACGACGAAAGAAACATTAACAGAGCTTGATGCGGGAAATATTCCGCTTCTTACAGTTTACAATAAAGTGGATAAGACAAGCGGAGAAATTTCTTATCCCAAAGTAGTCGGAGAAGATAAAATATATCTTTCGGCAAAGGATGAAACATCCCTTGATGCTTTGGTAGAGTTTATTTTGAATAAGATTTATGCCGATTATGTGGAAGAAACCTTCCTTATTCCGTATGCAAAAGGGAATTTAGTATCATATTTTAGAGAAAATGCACATTTGATAAGTCAGGAATACGAGGAAAATGGTACTAAGTTAACTGTTAAGTGTCATAAAGCTGATAAAAACAAGTATGCAGAGTATTTATATAAGAAATAGTTGTTTGTATAAACAGAGGAAAACGTATGAGTTTTACAAAAAGAGAGCGTTTAAATAAATATTTGGCATCTTGCGGCATTTGTTCCAGAAGAGATGCAGACCGCCTTATTGCTGAGGGACGGGTAACTGTTAACGGTAAGGTTGCTGATATGGGAATGCAAGTGGACGGATGCGAACAAATTCTGTTAAACGGAAAGCCTGTACATGGGAAAAATGAGAAAGTTGTACTTGCGTATTATAAACCCATCGGTGTGACATGTACAGAAAGAGATAAGTTTGCAGATAAAAAAGTTACAGAGATGGTAAAATTTCCTGTAAGGGTAACTTATGCGGGCAGATTGGATAAAGATTCTGAAGGATTGCTGCTTCTTAGTAATGATGGAGATTTGATTCATGCAATGATGCAGGGGAGTGCCGGGCATGAAAAAGAGTATATTGTAAAGATTAACAAAGAAATTACGGATGAGTTCCTTAGAGCAATGGCAGAAGGGGTTTATCTACGCGAATTAAAGATAAAAACAAAGCCTTGTGAGATTGAAAAAGTAGGTAAATTTACATTCAAAATAGTGCTGACCCAAGGAGTCAACAGGCAAATTAGGAGAATGGTACTAGAACTTGGGGCGAAAGTAATTGCTTTAAAACGTATAAGGGTAGTGAATGTTGGACTTGCAGATTTAAAACCGGGTCAATTCAGGCAAATTCTCGGGGAAGAATTACAGGTGTTATATAATTCGTGCAACTTGCAACATCATAAAGAAGTTAGAAATAAATGAGAGTGACCACAACATCTTGTGGTTTACCATAATTTTGAAAGCGATATTATGTAAAGCAGACAAAATGCAATGAAAAACAAAGTGTTTGCAAGTTGATTGAAGTAAATGGAAAGAAAAATAGTACTTTCAGACTATCAAAAATAAGGATAACACCTTGTTTGAAAATGCAAAATGCAAGCAAAAACGAATGCCATGAAAGATATCTTGCAAAAATGGGCGTTATTTATTAGATTAAATAACGGTATTTCTCTATAAAAATGTATCAAAAGTACTGTATGGTATTAGGAGTGTGTTAATAATGGAAACTAAAATGAATAAGATGGAAGAACTGATACAGAAATTAAATGAGGCGTCTGAAAGATATTACGGCGGCAAAGAAGAAATTATGTCAAATTTCGAATGGGATGCCATGTTTGATGAGCTTGCAAAACTGGAAGAAGAAACGGGATATATTTTGCCGGATAGTCCTACCCAGAAGACAGGATATGAGGAAGAAGGCACAGAACGGGAGGTACATGAGTTTCCGGCACTATCCCTTGCAAAGACAAAACAGATTTCGGAATTAAAAAAATGGGCAGAGGATAAAGATATTTGGTTATCATGGAAATTGGATGGTTTGTCACTTGTGCTTACTTACGATAACGGAAAACTTTCTAAGATTCTTACTAGAGGAAACGGAGAAGTAGGAACGAACATTACCTATTTAAAAAATGCAATTAAAGGATTTCCGTTAAAAATAAATTATACGGGACATTTGGTAGTGCGCGGGGAGGCAACCATTTCCTATACGGATTTTGAATTGATTAACGCTTTAATAGAAGATGATGATGAGAAATATGCAAATCCAAGAAATCTGGCTTCCGGTACGTTGAATTTAGATGACCCGGAAAAAGTGAAGGAACGTCGTGTGCATTTTAATGCGTTTACTCTTGTTTATATTGATGAACCAATCATTTCATTGGGAGATAGAATGGAGTTCCTTGAAAAAGAAGGTTTTACCGTTATTGACAGGGAAATGCTGAAAGGTGAACAGCTTGAAGAAGTGATTGGAAGATGGACAAGGAAAGTGGAAACGGGAGAGATGGATATTCCGGTAGACGGACTTGTGATTTGCTATGATGATACAGCGTATGCGTCTACAGGAAGTGTGACTGGACATCACGCGACAAGAGCGGGATATGCATTTAAATGGCAGGATGTGTCAGCAAAGACGGAACTTTTATATGTGGAATGGTCCTGTGCTGCATCCACCATATCACCTGTGGCAGTGTTTGAGCCGGTACAGTTGGAAGGAACTACCGTATCCAGAGCATCTCTTTGTAATATCAGTGAGATGGAGCGTCTCGGGATCGGTAAGAAATCTACAATAGAAGTAATTAAAGCTAATAAGATTATTCCGAAATGTATTGCCGTATTAAATGCAGAGGGCGAATTTGATGTTCCGAAGAATTGCCCTGTTTGCGGTGCGGATACAAAGATTCATGTCAGTGAAAAAAGTAAAACAAAGACGCTACATTGCACAAATCCCGATTGTAGTGCCAAGCACGGAAAAAAATTTACACGTTTTGTCAGCAAATCAGGAATGGATATTGATGGACTGTCCATTCAAACTATGTTAAAATTTATGAATGAAGGGTTTATTTCTGAGTTTGCCGATATTTATCATTTGTCGGAACATGGGGAAAAAATCATAAATATGGAAGGCTTTGGAGATAAGTCTTACGAAAACATGCACAAGGCTATTGAAAAAAGCAGAAACGTACATCCTGTAAATTTCCTCTATGCATTATGTATTCCCATGATTGGAACGGATGCCGGAAAGAAGATTGTTTCATCAATCGGGTTTGACGGCTTTTTGGAAAGACTGGAAAATGGTCACGGGTTTGAAGATATTGAAGGGATTGGTCCGGAGAAGTCTAACTCGGTTTTGGAATGGTATGAAAATCCAAAGAATAGAGCGTCTCTTCATAACTTACTTACAGAGGTGTCCATTGAGCAGGTAGATATGACGGTAAAAGAGGGCGGTAAATGTGAAGGGCTTACCTTCGTTATTACGGGAGACGTACATTATTATAAGAACAGAGACGCATTTAAAGCATATGTGGAAACTGCCGGCGGAAAGGTTACGGGAAGTGTCACATCAAAGACAGATTATCTTGTAAATAATGATGTGAATTCTGCATCATCAAAGAACCGCAAAGCGAAAGAACTTGGAATTCCCATTATTTCCGAGGATGAGTTTGTGGATAGATTTGTAAAATAGAAGTAAAAACAGAAAGGAACAATATGGACATGCCTATTAAAGTACAGAGCGATTTACCGGCAAAGGGGATATTGGAAAATGAAAATATATTTGTAATGGACGAATACCGTGCAATGCATCAGGACATCAGACCTTTGAAAATATGTATATTAAATTTGATGCCCGTTAAGCAGGATACAGAATTACAGTTACTTAGGGCGTTGTCCAACACGCCGCTTCATATAGATGTAACTTTTATGAAAATGAACAGTCATGTTTCACTAAATACACCAATTCAACATCTGAATCGTTTTTATAATACCTATGATGAACTGAAAGATAAAAAGTTTGACGGACTGATTATTACCGGAGCACCGGTAGAACAGATTTCCTTTGATGAAGTGGATTATTGGCCGGAGTTATGTGAGATTATGGAATGGACGAAAACGCATGTAACTTCCACGCTGCATATATGTTGGGGAGCACAAGCAGGACTTTATTATCATTACGGACTAAAAAAGGTACAGCTTGATAAAAAACTGTTTGGTGTGTACAAACATAAAGTAATGAACAGAAAAATTCCTCTGGTAAGAGGATTTGATGATTATTTTATGATACCGCACAGCCGTCATACCACTGTGCCGGCAGAGGCGATACATAACTGCGAAGAGCTTATGGTACTTGCAGAATCCGAAGAAGCAGGTGTTCTTCTTTGCATGGCAGAAGAAGGAAAGCAGATTTTCGTTATGGGTCATCCTGAATATGACAGGTACACCTTACATAATGAGTATCTTAGAGATAAAGGAAAAGGACTTCCCATTGATATGCCGAAAAATTATTATCCTGATGATGATGATACGAAGAAGCCCGATTTGCAGTGGCGTTCCCACAGCAATAATTTGTATTCAAATTGGCTCAATTATTACGTGTATCAGATAACGCCTTACGAACTATAAATAAGTATTTTAAATAATAAAATACGCAGTTTACAAAAGAAAGGTGCGGATTATGAAAAATATAATGGACGTGCTTTATTATTTGGAAGAATTTAATGAAGTATCGGTGTCCATACGATTGATTCTTGCAACAATCATGGGTGGGATTATCGGTATGGAGCGTGGTGCTACACGGCATGCGGCCGGACTCAGAACCTTTATATTGGTTTGCGTGGGAGCAGCACTTGCACAGATTGTTAATATTCACCTTGTACTTACCTATGGAACCGGAGATCCTGTCAGACTGGCGCAAGGTGTTATCAACGGAATCGGATTTCTGGGTGTGGGAACCATTGTTATTACGGGAAGTAGCCACATTAAAGGGCTGACGACTGCTGCAACCTTATGGACTACAGCAGTGCTCGGTATTTCCATAGGTTCCGGGTACATTTATTCTTCCGTTATCACATTTGCGCTGATTATGATGGCAATCAAACTTATGGCAGGTTTCAGCCGCAGACAGATGCTGCATAACCGTATATTGCAGGTGAAGATAGAAGTAAGCGGCGATAGTGGAATCAAAAATATAGTGGAATATCTGCATAAGCATGGTTATCGGATTACAGAAATTGATAAAAGAAGAAATGATGACAAGATATTACTTGGGATGGACATTGATTTAGGGAAAAAGATAAACCATGATGGCGTAATTGAAGAGATTTACGGACTTGACGACGTGGATTTCGTGATGGAAATTTTTTAAAAGAACAATAGGAGAGAGGGAATATGAAAATTACTAAAAGAAGTTTAAAGAGGGCATTGGCAGTGACACTTGCAGTGGTATTAGGTGTCACAGTGACAGGGTTATCATCGGTTGGTGAAATGAGCGTACAGGCGTCTGGCAGACCTGTTTCCATTGATTCTTGTCTGATTTCGGGAACAGATGTCGTTTGTAATTTGAGTGCAGGTTCTGTGCCGTCAAGTGATGATGGGAAATATTATATTTATGCAGATGAAGTTTATCAGGACGGTCCTACGGGACAGATTGTGGCAACGGTTAAAGCAGGAAAGTCTGCTACGGCAGTTTTTCCTTTAAATCACAATACGCCGGAATCAAATTTGAGCCGGAAATTTTTGGTTGCAATCAAAAGAGACGGACAGATGATGCAGGTCAGCGATGAGCATTATATTACCAATCCGGAAGCAATGGCAGCCCATACATCTGCGCGGATGACCACAGGAATCAAAGGCCTTTTGCCTGATGTCACACGTTTATCAACCAAAGAAATTCAGGATTTGGGTATCCAGCAGGCTGTCTATAATATGTGCGTGGATGATATATGTTCGGATGTTTCCGTGCCGGGGGCAATTCCCTTTGCATATAATGGACAGACTTACTATTTTGACGGATCGACAGTAGGAAGTTATGATGCCCTGATTAAGCATATGAACAACAATGGCATTCAGGTTACCTTGGTGCTTTTAAATAGCGGCAAAGGAGTATTTTCTCAGGATTTGGTACATCCACTTGCAAAAGACGGGACCGAATGTCCGGGATATGCACTGAATGTAGCGGAAGCAGGCGGTACCAATCACTTGAAGGCGATTGGTGCTTTCTTGGGACAGAGATATTCCGGCACATTGGGATACGGACAGGTTGATAATTGGATTTTGGGAAATGAAGTAAACGCAAGAACATCTTGGTGGTATATCAACTCAGATTCTCTGGAATTAAATGTAAATACGTATGTAAAAGCATTTCGTATTATTTATAATGAAATGAAAAGTATGAACGCGAATGTTCAAATATACAATTCCATTGATCAGGAATGGAACCGGAAGTCAAATGCCGGCAGCTTTCTTGCAAAAGAATATTTAGATAAGTTCAACTATTTTATGATCCGTGAAGGGAATATTGACTGGGGACTTTCCTATCATCCCTACAACTCACCGTTATATGACCCTTATGCATGGCACGGTCTGGCTGAATGGGTACATGAAGGGCTTACGACACCATATATTACGATGCAAAATATTGATATACTGATTAATTATATGCATCGTCCCGAATATTTAAACCCGGCAGGAGAAGTGAGAAGTATTTCCCTTGCTGAAATAGGATTTACATCCAGTTTCGGTACGGCAGAGCAGGAAGCATCTGTTGCTTATGGATATTTAAAAGCAGCATCTCTTCCTGATGTTGATGCTTTTATGTTGTTCCGCCATACAGATAATGCGCATGAAATGACAAGTAATCTGGCTTTAGGCCTTGTAGATTTGGAAGGGAATAAAAAGCCTGCATACACAATCTACAAAAATCTTGGCACAGAAAATGAAGCCGCTGCAAAAGCAAGAGCATCACAAATTATCGGTATGGATATCGACCAGATGATTAGCCAAAATATTATTTGGACCAGATAATAATAATTGTATTTGGATTGTTAAAGTAATAAAAAACGTGATATAATTATTTCCGTTAAGTGATGTGTTTTCACAAGACAAATAAGTAGGTACTATATTCGGAAGGGGGGTATATGAATGAAACCGATTGAGGAATACGTCAGAAGTATTCCGGATTTTCCTGAAGAAGGCATTATTTTCAGGGATGTTACCAGTGTTTTACAGGATGCTGACGGCTTGAAACTTGCCATTGATTCCATGATTGCGTTGCTGGAAGGTGTAGAGTTTGATGCGATTGTGGGAACGGAGTCCAGAGGATTTATCTTTGGTGTACCCATTGCTTATGCACTCGGCAAACCATTTATACCGGCAAGAAAGAAAGGCAAACTTCCATGTGAAACCATATCCATGCAGTACGATTTGGAGTACGGAAGTGCAGAAATTGAAATGCATAAAGATGCAATACTTCCGGGCCAAAAAATTGTGCTTGTGGATGACCTCATTGCAACAGGGGGAACCATAGAAGCTTGTGCGAGATTGGTAGAAGCACTTGGAGGAGAAGTGGTAAAACTTATTTTTCTAATGGAGCTTGCCGGATTAAAAGGCAGGGACAAGCTTCAGAAATATGATGTTGCATCAGTCATTACTTATGAAGGTAAATAGGGAGGAGAAAAAATGTTAGAAAAGTTTTTTAAATTGAAAGAAAACAACACAACTGTAAAAGTGGAAGTAGTAGCAGGTATTACTACATTTATGACAATGGCGTATATCCTTGCAGTTAACCCTACCATGCTTGGTGATGCCGGTATGGACAGAACTGCTGTGCTTATTGCAACTTGCTTAGCTTCCTTTATCGGAACATTGGCTATGGCATTTCTTGCAAATTATCCTTTTGCACTTGCTCCCGGTATGGGACTTAATGCTTATTTTGCATACACTGTATGCGGTGTTATGGGATATTCCTGGCAGGTAGCGTTAATGGCAGTGTTTATAGAAGGTCTTATTTTCATTGCTTTATCACTTACAAATGTCCGTGAAGCAATCTTTAATGCAATTCCCAGCACACTGAAAAAAGGTGTGGGCGCAGGTATTGGTTTATTCATTGCATTTATCGGTCTGCAAGGGGCTAAATTGGTAGTTGCCAATTCCTCAACACTTGTTACTTATGTAGATTTTACAGGCGAGTGGCATACAAAAGGTATTTGCGCTGTTCTTGCATTAATCGGTCTTATGATTACCGCTGTTTTATATGCAAAAGGTATTAAGGCATCCATCTTAATCGGTATTATTGCAACATGGGTGCTTGGTATGATTGCTCAGGTATGTGGTATTTATGTAGTAGATGTTGAAGCGGGATTTTATTCCTTATACCCTACATTTGCACTGACAGATTTTACTGCACTGGGTCAGACATTTGGACAGTGCTTTACAGCTGATTTCAGTGGTGTGGGTGTATTCAACTTTATTGTTGTTTTATTATCTTTCCTGTTTGTAGATATTTTTGATACACTGGGAACATTAATCGGTGTATCTACCAAAGCAAATATGCTTGATAAGGATGAAAAACTTCCCAGAATCAAACAGGCACTTCTTGCAGACGCTATTGCGACAAGTGCAGGTGCAGTTCTCGGTACATCCACAACCACAACATTTGTAGAAAGTTCTGCAGGTGTTGGAGCAGGCGCAAGAACAGGTCTTGCATCTGTAGTAACAGGCTTCTTATTCCTGATTGCTATTTTCTTTGCTCCTATTTTTACAGCGATTCCCGGATTTGCAACAGCACCGGCGCTTATCTTCGTAGGATTCCTTATGGTATCTGCTATTTTAAAGGTAGATTTCGAAGATTTAACAGAAGCAATTCCTGCATACCTTTGTTTCCTGTCCATGCCTCTTATGTACAGCATTTCCGAAGGTATTGCAATCGGAGTTGTTTCCTATGTAATTATTAACCTTGCATGCGGTAAGGCGAAGAAAATTACACCTCTTATGTATGTGCTTGCAGTATTATTTGTTTGCAAATATATTTTCTTATAATGTGTTATAAGAAGTGAAAATTTTTAGGGAGCATCGCAAGACGTTATGATTTTAATGAAATTATAGCGTGGGGCGATGCTTCTTTTTCGTGGATTGAAAAAGATATGCTTGTAATATAAATAAAAGAAGTAATTCGTAGAAATATTGAAAAGAGTGTGTTATAGTATATTGTTGTAAAACATGTGACAGATGGTAGGTAGCAGATATGACGGAAAAGAAGAGCCAACATAGCAAAGAAAACATAAAAATTACAATAGATATGGCATGGCCGGCCATTTTGGAATCATTTTTTGTGGCATTTGCCGGTTTGGTGGATTCACTTATGGTAAGTTCCTTGGGGGCTTATGCGGTAGCAGCGGTAGGTCTTACCACACAGCCTAAATTTCTTGGCTTATCCTTGTTCTTTGCGGTAAATGTGGCGGTATCAGCATTGGTAGCCAGAAGAAGAGGAGAAGGAAGGCAGGAAGAAGCAAATCGCATTATGTATACAGCACTTACATTTGTTGTTACTGCTGCGGTAATTTTAAGTATATTATTTGTACTAATGGCAAGTCCGATTATCACCTTGTGCGGTTCAACACCGGAGACACACGATACGGCAGTAATATACTTTCAAATTATTATGGGAGGTATGATTTTCAACTGTGTGCAGATGTGTATTAATTCAGCACAGCGTGGTGCCGGAAATACTAAGATTACCATGAAGACAAACATTACGTCCAACACAGTAAATATTATCGGCAACTACCTATTAATTGACGGGCATTTCGGTTTTCCTGCATTGGGCATCCATGGGGCTGCAATTGCGACTGTGTTCGGTACAGTAGTAGCTTGTGTTATGAGTATAGTATCTATTACAAAGCCGGAAGGATTTATCAGTATACCTTTTATTTTCAAGAATAAGATTAAGCCTGCATTTAGTACCTTTATAAATTTGGTGAAAGTCGGTTACAGTGTTTTCTTTGAGCAGCTTCTGATGAGAGTCGGATTTATGATGACCGCAGTAATGGCTGCGAAACAAGGGACTGATGCTATGGCAGCACACCAGGTGGGAATGAATATTATGGGACTTTCCTTTTCATTCGGAGACGGCTTGCAGTCTGCGGCGGTTGCATTGATTGGTAGGAGCTTAGGTCAGGGAGATAAAGAACTTGCCAAGGAATACGGACGTATCTGCAGATGGATTGGAGGAATCATTTCAGTATTTCTTGCAATCGTTTATTTTACAGGAGCAAGAACACTGCTCCGCTTGTTCTTTGAGGAAGAACATATTGTAGAAATTGGCGTAGGAATTATGTATGTAATCATATTTGTGGTAGTATTCCAGATTAGTCAGGTTATTTATATGGGATGTCTCAGAGGGGCAGGAGATACTTTCTATACAGCGATGGCATCAGCTATAAGCGTAACTATAATCCGTACCGGAGGATCTTATATTTTCGGATATATGCTCGGATTCGGAATAGTGGGGATTTGGCTTGGCGTTCTGGCTGATCAGATTTCAAGATTTATTTTTGCTTCTATACGCTTTAAGGCCGGTAAGTGGACCCAAATTAAAATCTAGCCTAATGAGCGAAAAGATAATTTTTGATTATCATTCAGAGCAACATATTTTTCTGTAGGAAGTTTTTTAGAAGTTTTCGACAAATTTTTTAGAACTGCCTTTTTCAAAAAGTTGTTGTTTTGAGCAACTGTCTGAATAGCCGACGTTACAACAGTGCTAAAGCCTATAAAACTTTTAAGAAAAATCTAATAAGAACACTTTAAAGATGTAATAAACAAGCCATTCCATAACTTGCTTCGCTTCGAACAGTTGGAATGGCTTGTACATTTTTTAAAGTGTTCTTATTGATTTTTTACAAAAGTTTTAAAAAGGCT
>JAZNAE010000086.1:0-73345 GCA_045586385.1 Lachnospiraceae bacterium | reverse complement strand
AGTATGATATAATTGACTTATCAAAAAAATATCATAATTACATAGATAAAATTCTATTGCAATAAATAATAAAATGATATATACTAGAAAAGTATTTATACTTAAATTAAAAGAAGTGCTACCGTGTAACAAGACGGTTAGCCCTGAAATTTAATAGATTATGATAGAATCATAACCGCTAAGTTTGCGAGGCTTGGGCGGTTATTTTTCTTTTCTATCACGATTACAACAAAGTGTGATTATGGCAATCAAAACTAGCGTGTAACTAAATAAATCAGAAAATGTCACCATACAAAAGAGTCCTCCTTTCTTCAAGATTCCTAGAAAGGTTTCTATGTAGAACAGGGCTTATGTTCCCTGAGTCGAGGACTAACCGCCAGACCGTACTTAGTAGCACTTCTACTATATTGTAATTAATGTGTAGAATAATGTCAATCGAATCAATGAGGTAAAATATATACAAAAAGAGGATGGTATATTTGTATAATATTTAGCTTGATTTAGCATTGACATACTATATATAGTATAGTTGAAAATATTGTTGGTGACTTACAGTTTACATCCGTCTAAAAACAATGATACTCTTCTATATGAAAGCAAAAATAGAAGGAGATATTATTATGGCTAGAGGCGTAAGAAAGTTAACATTGGATGAACAACTTGAAAAGATTACAGAAGAAATAGGAAATATGGAAGAATCTCTAAAAGAGATGAAGAAAGCGAAGAAGGAATTAGAGGAACAGATTCGTCAGAATAAACTTGAAAAGCTAGACGAATTAATTTCTGAAAGTGGTTTAAGTTTTGAACAAGTTAGAGAATTATTAGAAAATAGGGAGTCGTAAGACTCTCTTTTCTATTGGTCTGTTAATTTTCTAATTTCTTTTAATTTACTGACGAGATAATTATACTGTTTACCAGACATAATCACAACACTTCCCTCTTCTGATTTAATTGCAGTAACTTCATTGTTGCTTATTGTATTGGTAATAATGGCTTCTGTGTTATTGATGAAGTTAGTTAGCGTTGTGTGATTCATAATTAATACTCCTTTTAGTATATAGGTTTATTATATCATAGTATTAACTGTTTTGGTAAGTTTATTCAGATTTGTAAACAAACGTTCTGTGTAGTATTCTGTCGATTATTGGTATATAATGGAAGTTATAATACTAATGATTGGTGGTATAATAAGTATGGATGAAATAAAGAGAAAATTAGATTTATATTATTATGATATGGATAGTGGTAACAAGTCAAAAACAAAAGAAGTTAGTGAATGGATTCATAGACAACGAAAGTATGATAAAATTTCAGATACAAATTCAAAAAGAAGAAATAATAAAGGTGAACACCCAATTACTATTTTAAATCAGCATGTTTATGTTGTAGATTATGGTTCTACTGTTGGAATGGAATTTAAAGATTTACATTTAGGATTGGTGGTACAAAATGATAAGGGTAATCTGTATAGTGATACAGTTATTGTATTGCCAATAACAGATTTTAAAAGCGATGAAAAATATGACACCAATGTTCATCATAAAATATTAAACAGTTATTTTGAATTTGTAGACAGAAAAGGATTGGATAAAGACCCATCAAAAGTTAAAATTGCAGATATTGTTACAATAGATAAATCAAGAATTGGTGTTAGGGTTGGGAAATTAAATAATAAGACATATGAATTAATTATTAAAAAACTAAAAAAAATATTAGATATTGGTTGACATATGATTTTATTTAACATATAATAACATTGTATTAATTATTGAGCTGATAAGATATTTCAGCATTGGACTTTTTAAGTTTTGCAGAGCGAGCATTATTTGGTTCGTATTGGACACCTGTTTTTAGCAGGTGTCTTTTTCTATGTAAAAATTTATAGAAAGGAGTTATTATATGGAAACAATTAAACAAATTATTAATTTTATTGTAGAGCAAATCTTTGGTTATTATCTTATGTTGATATTATGCAAGATATATAACAAAATTAAACAACCATTGAAAACTTTTAGTTATGCTATCTGTATTTGTTTTGGCATGTTAATATGTCTTCCGTTCTTATCTTATATAATTGCTAATGATTTATTGAAAATATGACAAAATAAAAAAAGAGCAATGACATTCATCATTACTCTTCTACTCTATCTTTTTTATTGCCACTTATACTTACAGTTTATACGGACTCTATTATTATCTCATCTCACTACCAAATTTAACATCATAAATTTGAATTTTAGTGATTTGAGAACCATCGGTAATATAATTTATCCAAAGCCAACTATCTTGTTTATTTTGATTTGTTGGGTCTTCTTCTATAGTACCATTAAATATTACCATATATTTATTGTCTATTTTATATTCATAGATAAATGTATCTTCTATTAAACTTATTTTATCTCCAACAGATATTTGGTTGTAGGTAATAACATCTTTATTCGTTACAGATATATAACGAATTTTGTTATCTTGATTGATTATTACAACATCATTATCATTTTTGTCTTGAATTGCATTCAACGAAAACTCTAAGATGTCAAAGGACTTTGGAATATCATCCTTATTCCCATAATAAGACAGTATTTCATTGTCTATATATATTTCATAAGGATTATTGATAGTTGTTTCTTGTACTTCTGTTTTAGAAGAACATCCAGTTAATAAAAATGATATAACAATAAAAGTGAAAAGATATTTATTCATGTATTGACTACCTTTGTATTAAAATTGTTGAATATTAAAAGTATACCACAATACTTTATTTTAGGCAACTCTACATTGCAGAATTATGGGTATCTCCACAATATCCTATTAAGCATCTCCACAATGCTTAAATTAAAAGCACAAGTGGCTTCCACAAACACTTGAATGGTATCTCCACAATACCTTGCTTAAATAAAATAGTATGATATTCAAACAACAATTAACAAACATATCAACAGTTTTGAACAATACTGGCAATACCACTCAATTGTTAACATCATTTAATGCGTTGGACGTTGCTCAACAGAAAGTATTACTGTCATCTAAACTATTAACAGAAGAACAAAAATCTCAGTATGCAACAATGGTGACGCTATCTTCCGTTAATTCAAAGTATACAGCAGAACAACTTACAAGAGTGGCTGGTGTATCGGCAGAAACTTTAGCAAATTGGGGATTAGTCGACTCCACAGACTCATTAACTATTGCTGAGTTAGCTGAATTAGCAGTAAGCGATAAACAAGCCAAGAATGTATTAGATAAAATAATTGCTCAAAATGCACAAGCTGTAGCAAATGGAGAAGTCACTGCATCTAACATTGCTCTTGCATCTAGTGAAGGCGGTGCTACATTAGCAACTGGTACTTTTACTACTGCTATTAAAGCTAATATTTCTGCAATGAAAACATGGTTGTTAACTACTCCTGCTGGTTGGATTACTGCTGCTGTTGGCGTAATTTTTCTTGCAGTCAAGGCATATGATGCCTTTACAACTTCTGTAGAAGAACAAAAAGAAAAAATGGAAGAATCTCTTTCTGCTTATGAAGATGCTAAATCTGAGTTGTCAGGTATTACAACTGAGTTAGAAAATCAAGAGCAAGCAATGAACGAATTACTTGCAAAAGAAAAACTAACTTATGCTGAAAAGGGACAATTAGAGGAACTACAAGCTATAACTAGAGAACTTCGTATTCAGAAGGATTTAGCTGAAAAGGAAGAAGATAGAACTGAAAAACAACTTGCAAAAGATGCTACAGATTTATTTAATAAGCAGTTTGGTGATTATGAAATTTCTGAATATGCTATTAATAAATATCAAAACGAAGATAATAATGCAATACTTATTTCTGATGAAAATGATATTTCTGCAATGATTGCAGGTTATAAACAGTTTAACGAACTACTTGATGAAGCTTATGGTTCTGGCACGCAAGATGATATTGACCATTTTAAATCTTTAACGGAAGATTTAGAAGACAGTATTTTTACAACTGCACAAGAACTTCAAACTCAGCAAGATAATATTTCTGCATATTATGAATCTATCAAAAATACTCCTTATGAAGACTTAACAACAGAACAAAAGGAAATTGTAGACACATATAATGCGATTTCAAATGCTATAGCATTAATTTATCAGCAGTTAGACCCTAACACATGGAATTCTATGCAAGTAGACAATATCTTTTCTACTGAAGGGATTGAAAAAACCAAAGATGAATTAGTTGCGATGGCACAATCTGGTGAATTAACACCAGAAACTATTAATGGATATACCAATCTTAACAATGCTTTAGGTGAAACAACTTTATCTGCACAAGATTTGTGTGATGAATTGTATGCTATTGCTGATGCACAAGAAGAAGTTCAAGGTCAAAATCCCGATACTCCCCCGATTTTAAGTCTCGGAATTTCGGAAACTGTTGATGCATTAAATACCAAATTAAAACCTGCAATGGACTCTTTGGCGAGCGCATATCAAGATATCTTTACTGAAGATGGCTTTACTCTTGATAATGTTGGCGTTGATATGTTGGATTCTATCAAATCCACTATTGATGAGTTAAATGACGAAAAAGGACTTAATCTTGGAATAGATTACTCTGCTTTTGAAAAATTCGCACAAGTGTTAAGTGACACATCTTCCACATCAGAACAAGTTCATGCACAGTTTGATAATTTAGCTTCGTCCTTGGTATATGCAACTGACAGTGCAGAATTGTCATCTGAAAACTTCACGGTATTATCAAAATCATTAACAGAGATGGGACTTGTTAATGCAGATGAGGTATTGACCAATATTAAAAATGCTCAAGAAGAAATACTTGCACAAGGTTATGATTTAGCAAATATTACTCTTGAACAAGCTAAAGCCTTTATTGAAGAAGGAGAAGCTTCTGCTATTGCTGCGGAATATTTGCAGATGTATATGGTTAGAAAATATCTTGCAGAACAACCTATGAATATTTCTGGTGATATTAAAGCATTAGAATTGTTATGTAATGCCTTGGGTACTACTGGTGAATTAATGGAAACTATAGTTCACTTAAAAAATTTACTTTCTGCATCAGAGCATGGCGGTATAGGTTCACAACTACAAGGAGAAATTGAAAACGCTCGTGCAAAAATTGCAGAATTGGCAAATGGTAAGGGTGGAAGTTTTGAATTTGACTTTGACTTCTCTCCTGCAACTAAATCTGCAAAAAAAGCAGGTAAGGATGCTGGCGAAGAATATAAAAAAGCATTAGAACAAGAACTTTCAGACCTCGATGATGTTCTTAGCGGAATCACTAATATTATTGGCGACCAAATTGATGTTTGGCAAGAAAATAAAGAATCTGCTGTAGATGCATTAGAAGCACAAAAACAAGCAGCTGAAGATGCTCTCGAAGCCGAAAAGAAATTATTAGAAGAACAAAAAGAAATTTTACAAGACAAGATTGATGCCAAAGAAAAGGAAATTGATGCAATTGAGGAAGCTCGAAAACAACGGCAACTAGAAATGGATTTACAACGTGCCGAGTATCAATTGCAAAAAATGCTCAATCAAAGAACTAAATTAATATATAGTGACGATAAAGGTTTTCATTACGAAACTGACACAAGCGAAGTACGGAGTTCTAGAGAAGAGATAGAATCAATTAAAGAAGATATGAAAATTGCGTCTATTGAGCGTGAAATTGATGCTTTAGAATCCGAAATAGATAAATTGGATGACCTAATTGATTCTATTGATGACCAAATAGAGGCTTCAAATAAATACTATGACTCTCTAATTGCAAGCACAGAACAATATTATGATAATCTTATTAAAAATCTTGAAGATTATAAATCTCGTTGGGAAGAGTTAGGTGACTTAGAAGACCAAGCAAAATTTGAAGCAAAACTTAAAGAACTTGGCATTACAACTACGGATGTTCTTAATATGTCCGACTCTGCATTCCAGACATTTAAAGAAAGTTATGCTCAATTATTGGCTGAAATCAACCAAGACAACGATGGTATGCTTGCTTCTCTTTCTGAATTAACTGGCATTGATTTCACTCCATTAGGTGAATCAATTGATGGAGTTAGTGGTAAATTTGGAGAAGTGGCAAATTCTGCTTGTGATGCTGCAAATGCAATTAGTGGAGTAGGTGGTGGTGGAACTACTACAAATGCGTCATCTAATCAAGATGGAGCATCTTCAGAAGGCGGTTCTACTAGTCTTAAATCTGCTGTTGAAGAACAAACCAATGATGCCATAGAAAAACTTGACGAACAAATACAGAAGTTTTCTGGCGAAGAGGAAAGTTTGACATCTGCTGTACAACAAGTTATAACAAAAGTTGTTGGAGACGGAGAAGAACAAGAAGGTGATGAACCAGATGCAACAAATTTAAAGGGTGCTATAAATGCTCAATATAAAGTTGCTGAAGAAGTTTTACCTCAAGAAAAAACTTTGTTTGATGAGTTGTTGTCTTCTATTAGTGCTTGTGTATCTGAGTTAAATTCACTTGCTTTAGCATTAGAAGGTATATCAGAAATTGGTTTATCAACCTCTGTTATTGGACTTTCTTCTATTGTTCCTCACGCAGAAGGTACGGTTGGTAAGGCGTTTGCCAAAGGTACGGGAAACTATAAAGGTTTGCCTCATAATGAAAAACACGCATTAGTTTCTGAATATGGACAACCAGAATTAACAGTTTATCCCAATGGCGATGTGCGGTTAACTACTGAGCCAACTATGTCTGAATTACCCAAGGATACAGTTATCTTCAATGAAGAACAGACTCGTAGAATAATGAACAACAAGGGTACTGTTTTAGGGAACGCATATACTAACGGTACAACCCCAGTTATTCAAACTCCTACTAATCTTCCATCATATCTCAGACCTTTACAAGAAGGGGACAAAATGTATGATTTGATTAAGAAGTTTGACGCTCATAATGAGTTGATACAGAGTCAAATTATGCCGCCTGTAAATGCTATTCAGAAGAACACTGAAATGATGGCTAGAAATATTAGTAATGTGAATACTAATAATAATCAACGTTCTATTGAAATTAATATGGGTGATGTCGTTTGTAAAGGAGTTACTGCTCAAGAAGTTGCTGGTGAAATTGGTTCTGCATTAAAAAGAGAACTTGGTGGAATGTATCAATCTGCTACTCAAATGGCATATACAACAAGATAATTATAATAAGAGCAAGGGATTTAATTCTCTTGCTCTTTGTTAATTATGTAGAGGATTTATAAATATGAGTATTAAAGAAGAAATTCTACAATCTATTGGGTTGCTAATAGACAAAAAATTAGAAACCTATAAAGCAGACAGAACGTTCGTTTCTGTTATAAAACAAGTAAATCCAGATGGTACATATATAATTAATGACCAATCAGGTACAAATCGCATTGTCAAATGTTCAATACCCAATATCACATTATCTAACGGTCAAGCGGTATATGTGAAGATGCCATCTGGCAACTTAAAAAGAATGCACATTTGCGGTGTTGTATAACTAAACATGAAATAATTAAGAAAGGAGGATAAATATGGCAAAGCCAATTTTACTGAAAATAAAACCCTTTGATGCAAAATGTGATTATGAAGTATCTATGAGTTATTCTGGGAACTTACCATATAGTAATAAAATTACTATATATAATGCAGAAAGTTTAAGTGTAGTGTTTACAGACACAGTATCAACACATTTATTAAAACATACTATTCCTGCAAATACTCTTACTAATGGTACTAAATATGCTATTGAATGTCAGATGTTTGACTCTAAAGGTACTGCTTCTGTTTTATCAGACAAGGTTTATTTTTGGTGTTATGAAACTCCTACTTTTGAATTTGAAGGATTAAATAACGAAGATACAATTGAAAACTCAACTATCTCTTTGACTTTAAAATATTGGCAATCTAGTTATGAAAAATTATATTCATTTAAGTTTTTCTTATATGATTCTTATAAAGCAGTTTTAAATCAAAGTGATATGTCTTATGATACATCAAATCTTACATATGAATTTAAAGGATTGGGAAATCGTACTGTCTACTATGTACGTGCCACAGGCATTACAAATGACGGAATAGAATTGGACACTGGATTTATCCAAGTGTTTACCGATTTTGCTAATCCAAACACATATGCAAGGATTTATACAGAATGTGATGAAAATGGTACAATTCATGGTTATACAAATATTACTATGATTGAACCTACCGCAGAACCAGATGATTATGAATTTGATGGCGGTTATATAAATCTTCAAGATAACACTTTGGTTTATGACCAAGATTTTTTAGTGTCTGGAGATTTTACAATAAGTATTCGGTTAAAGGGTTTAAAATCGAATGTTGATATTTTAAAAGCAAGTAATTCTTCTACGGGCTTTACATTGTCAAATTATAGGTTTGACGATGGTATAAGATTTAAATTGGTCGTACCTAATATTTTAACTGATTATATTCTTTATTCAGAGCCATTGGTAATAAACTCGTCTGATGTCATCTGTATTCATATACGGAGAATAAACAATATATATTCATTAAAAGTTTTTGTTGAAGCAATAGATTCAAGGGTTGCTATGCATTTTGGTATGGATTTGCCCACCAATGTTTCAAACTATGATGTGTGGATAGATTTAGACCAAGATACAGTTAAAGTATCAAAAGATGATGTTGTTGTGTATTACCAAGAAGAACAACCAACAGATATAAAACAATATAACGTATGGATTAAATAGGAGGTGAATACTTATGATGTTTTTTGATTGTAGTATATTATGTACAGACGTTATGAGTATTCCTTCTACTCCTACAGATGTAGATAATATTACTAATATTGAAATTAAAAATGCTCAGTATGATGATTTATTTGCAACTAAAAACGTTGAATATAGTGTTGGCATGAATATTCCTACAACATGGGATTTTGATACTATTTTACATGCTAAATTTGATGGAAATTTAATTGCAGGTAATACTGATTTCACATTAGAATCCGTATCTGGTGTTCTTATTAAATATAAAAAAGCAGATGATTTCAATTGGATTCCATTGGCATACTATCCTATTAATACTATTGAAGATTTTAATATTAAATTCAGTAATAAGGCATGTGCTTTTACTTATGAATATGAACATGCTATTGTTCCAGTATTAAATGGTATTGAGGGTATTTATGCAATTTCTAAAACTAAATGTGAATCAGATAGACTCGTTGTTGTCGATGAAGATGAGTTGTGGTCTACTTCTATTACAGATGGATTCTGTGATAGAACAAGAGTTGCACCATCTAGTGCTGTTGAAACACTTTATGACCGTTATCCCCATATTATCAGAAACACTAGAGCAAATTATGATACTATTACTGTTTCTGGTACATGGATACCGACAGAGGATGAATCTGGTTGTGCTATGATTGATTTAAACGATACAACTAATGTTGGTATGATGACTGCTATGAATAATAAAGTCAAAGATTTCTTGACTAATGATAAAATCAAACTTTTGAAAAATATAGATGGCGGTCTTTTCTTAGGATTTGTTACTACTCCACCGTCCGATACGGCAAATGATAATTTATATAATTATCGAAAGATTAGTTTTGGTTTAACAGAAACAGGAAGCGCAACTGATGTTGAAAAGTTATATGAAGCTGGTCTGATTGACCAAAGTGCAAGCGAAGAATGGTGGTAGAAAGGAGTATGACGTATTATGCTTGATTTAACAACGGATGACTTGCGATTAGTACGTCATCAAGTTTTAAAACCCGAAATAAAGTTAGATATCTTTGGTAAAGATGAAGATTATATAACAACCATACAAGGGAATGTTATAGAAGGAAGTTCGTCTATATCTGAATCAGATATTAGACGGACTTTTTCTATTTCCGTGATTCCTTGTGAAAAATCTCGATTATTTTTAGGTGAAAATGGTCTTATATGGGTAGACAAAATTGTAAGAATATATATTGGACTCTACGACCAAAGAAAAAAAGATTATCGTTGGTGGAAACATGGTAAGTATATATTTACTGACGCTTCCGCTACTTACGATGCAACAACTAATACTTTAAATGTTAATTGCTCTGATATGATGGCTACTTTGGACGGTACAAAGAATGGTCTATTAGGTCAGTTATTAATTGAAGTTCCTGCATACGAGGAAGATGAAGAAACTGGCGAAGTAATTAAATATAACACTATTCGTGATGCTATGATTAAAACTGTAACACAGTTGGGTCGTGTTAAAGAATATGAAATTGACCACATTGGAGAGTTTTATGGATTGCCAGAAAATAACGATGATTATTTGACTTACAGGGAAGAATCTAAAGTCGAAACACTTTCTGGAATGCAAGAAGTTTGGAATGCTGTTCCTTATAATTTGGAATTTTCGTCAGGTTGTAGTGTTCTTTCTATCATCACAGAATTACGTGACTTATATCCTAACTATCAAACCTATTTTGATGAGAACGGTGTGTTTATTTGTAAACTCATCCCCTCTTTGTATGAAGACGATGTTGTTATTAAGAATGACTTTATCAAGAAAATATTAATATCAGAAAACTCATCAGTAGACCTAACTACTATCCGAAACATTGTCGAGGTATGGGGAGATGTTATTGAAGCAGATTTCTATGCAAGTGAAGGTGTTATATTAACTGACAATATCTATTCTGCCACTATCGAAGGATACGAAGAAAAATATTATAACGGTGATATTATTGCAATACATATACCTACCACTAATCCAGAAAATACACAGGTTAACATTAATGGGTTTGGTGCTATTGCTATTTATGATGAAAACACTGAAGAACCTATTAAAGAAAATATTTTAGAGGCAAACCAAACTTATGCGTTTAAAGTAAAAAAGAAACATGTTAATGGTTCTGACATTATACGTCTTTATCTATTGGGGCAATGGCAACCACACGCAATTAGTGTATTGACTGATGGAACAGTTGGTGATGAATATACAACGACTTCTGGTAAAACCGTAAAAAGATATTCTAAAGAATATTTTCAAGAGATTTATAACTGTAAAACTGTTGAATTAGAAATAATTCCAGATAGTCCATTTACGGTTCAAAAACTGGGAGAAATTTTACAACCTTATAGTGGTGGTGAGTTTGATAATATAACTTCGGATTCTTTGGCTTTAGCAAGAGCAGGTTACGAACTGTACAAACTTTCACGATTGACAGACTCAATCAATATAACTACTCTTCTATGTCCGTTTTTAGATGTAAATATAAAAGTCGGTTATAAGCCATATAGTTTGGATATTCATGATGAGTATCAGTATATCATAAAGTCAGTTTCACATGACTTTAAAGGTGGCACTACTTCATGGCAACTTATGAAATTTTACAGTTTATATAAAGAGGAATAATTATGGCAAGTTATTTACGTGAAGCTGGTTCACAATTTCCTGATGCTGTTTACTCTCCTACTGGATTTATTGATGCAACTGATGAAATTGCAGAATTAATTAGTCAGATTAAAACATTACAGTCTGAAAAAGATTTTACTGCAATTCAAGAGTTATTGTCTACAAATCCACAGTTAAAAAAATATATCTTTGGTGCAAAAGACATTAACAAGATTGATGAGGAAATTGTCAATTTGGAGAGATATGCAAAGAATGTGCAACAGCAGATATTTTATCAAACAGAAAATCCATCCTCACATATTTCAAAAGGTGATGTATGGATAGCATAAAATTGAATATAGGAGGTACTTATGAAAGATACAAGTACTAAATTCCCAACAGAAATTGACTCAAGGATTTTCTTTCAAGATATTTCTCTTGACGATTTAGATGTTTGGGAACAACATAAAACACTGATTTCATCGGGGTCTTATACAGATGCCTCAGAGTTGCTTAACGGCTCAGAAATCGACTTTTATGGAGCTTGGCTATTAAATCTATTAGAAAATAGATTAGAGGCTATTGGCTCTTTTTTATTACAAAAAAATAAACCTAATTTACAAGTATATTCCAATGATGAGCCTATAGCAAAAATGGGTTTACATTGGATTTTTTAGATATAAGGAGGAAAAATATGGCTCAGATTAATCATGTTAGTGGAAAATCATATAGGGTCTGTGTTGACGCAGATAATGATGTTTATGATGAATTAAGTTTTATAGAGGACGCAAGTGATGTTAAATTTACAGACGGAACGGATGTAGAAACCTCACTTGGTTCAATTAAAGGAATTACATCAGATGTTAGTGGTGAAGCGGAGGATATTGCCGCTTCTATTAAAGTTGTAAATCAGTTAAACAACAGTTTAGCGAAAGTAAAAACTTACGTAGGTGAAGACGGTAAACTTCACTTCGTAGATAGTGAAGGTGCAGATTCAGTTCTCCCTTTTAGCAGCAAACCCACATATGCTTATTGCTATACAGAACAAGCATCTGAATCATTCGCAATAGACGGATATTCGCAAGTGAGAATAAAACTTGTGGGTGGTGTAAGAGCAGGAACATATAATCAGTCTTATTTAATTGTTACTCCGTCTTGGGGTTCTCCTATATATCATGGAAATATTAATGTTGGAGAAGAATACATTCTCACAAATTTACCTAGTAGTGGTTCTTTCACTATTGGAACTGGTACTGGTGGCACGTTCTACGGTGTTTATGAAATAGAATTAAGTTAAAACCATTATAAAAACCATTATAGTTATTCTGCATAAATTACCCACTTGCCAACATATGATGTTGGACTAGAAGGAAACGTAATTGTAAAACCATTATTCAATATAGTAATATCTAATATAGTATATGTTTGTGTTGGATTGGCTGAAATTGAAATGTTACCTTCGCTTGAACCAGTGGTAATTTTAAATAAATCACTACTTATTATCCCATGAGTTCCATCACAAGTAACTCTACAACCTCTGAATAATTTAGGTTTAAAACCTAGATTTACAGTATAAGTAAGCCTTGAAGATACAATATCTATTTCGTGAAAACCTCTAAAAGGGAATACTGTATCTGCACCACCAATCTCGGTTTTATAACCAGTTATTTTACCTGTGGTTTCGTCAACAATGAATTGCGACACGCCACCTAAACTGTTGTTTAATTAACATTCTCCCCGATAAATAGAGAATATAAATTTATAAAAATATTTATTGGAGGAGAATTGTGATGAACGAAGAAATTAAAAACAGAATTTTGATGGAAATGACAGATGTTATTGGCTATGAAGAAATTAAGGTGCTTAAAAGATGTTTGGATAGGAATTTATATGGTTACACAATTACAACAGATTCTACTGAAATTGTTCCTGTAGAAAATATACCAAACGAAAAGCTATTAAGAAGATTCGTGTTTGAAAGAGGTCTTGAAGGTATTTCAAGGAATACGTTAGAACAATATGTGCGTGAAACAAATAGATTTTTTGGATTTATTAATAAACATTATTCTGATATTATACCAGAAGATATTCAATATTATTTATACAATTTGATGGATTGCGGAACTATGACTGCTACTTCTGTAGATAATTCAAGAAAATTTTTAAAACCTTTCTTTAAATGGTTATATGAAAATGAATTTATACCAAAGGACATTTTTATAAAAATCAAACCTATAAAAAGAATTGAAAAGAAAAAAGATTTTCTAACTAATCACGAAATTGTAGTAATTAGAGATTGTTGTAAAAATGACACTAGAGCATTAGCTTTGATTGATACATTGTTATCCACTGGTTTGCGTGTTTCAGAGTGTTCAAATTTGAAGATAGATAATATTGATTTTAGTAAGGATGAAATAAACATATATGCTACTAAAACAAATAGTTGGAGAAAAGTTTATTTAGACTCTAATGCAAAAGAACATCTGCTTAATTATTTATCTACAAGAAAAGATAATAATCCATATGTATTTGTTAATAAAAAGAAAAGTAATGGTAAGATATGTAAGATGAAAAATTGTTCTATTGAAAAATTGATACAAAAATATTGCTATCAAGCGGAAATAAATAGACATTGTAGTGTACATTTGTTTAGGAAGACAATGGCAACTAGAATGAAGCGTATGGGAATGGATATAACGGATATTGCTAAATTATTAGGTCACAAAACCATTCGTACTACTGAGCAATTTTACTTATCTATATGTGATAATGATATTCATTATATGGTAACAAAATGCTCATAAAGAAAAAATATAATAGGGTTATAGAAATATGTAACCCTATTTTTTTACGATTTCGTTATATTTAACAGCAGTTTAGCAAACGGTAAAGTAAAATTCCAAGTAACTGCAGACGGTAAATTACAATACTCCGTTTATACAGAGGGGGTGTAATTATGGCATGGTCTGAATGGAAAACCTTTGGCGGTGGACTTGATAGCCCAACACTTTTATGGACTAACCCAAACCCCGACAATTCATTTCAACATCAAACATTAAATATTGAAGGGTTGTCCGATTATGAATATATCATGATTGAAACTTATGGTGGTTCAAGTATGCACAGTAATGGCATAACACCTAGCGTACAAATATACAAAAATAATGTAGATAATACATTGTCAGCATATTATACAGATACTTATTATAGTATGCGTTTAATGCAAATTTTGGGTGATACAATCACTTTCCATGCGGGATATCTAGTAATGAATGCAAATGCAAATGCGTCATATTGTATACCATATAAAATTTATGGAATTTAAACTATTGAAATCAACAGTTTAGGCGGTTTACAATTTGGTGTAGATGAAAATGGTAACTATGGTTACATTAAGGCAGGTGCAGATACAGTTACCCCTTTTAGTTCGCTTAACTTTTTTAGCAAAAATATAAGTATTAGTTCCTCTGATAACCATATTCAATTTGGATTTAGACCAAAATTTGTTTTATTTGTATTAAGTGGTTGGAACGCAATTTGGTATTCCGAGGACTACAATCCACAAAAACATTATTACGCCGATACCGCTTATGATTTTGGTATTGCAAATACTGCAGGATTTAATATAAAAGAGATTACAGACAATGGAATTATGGTTACTTATTCGTCAAATATATCTTTATTGTGCGTTGCGTTTGGTTAAACGTAATTGTAAAACCATTATTCAAATATTAATGAAGATATAGTAGTAGTACCTGAATTACTTGCGCTACCATTACCATAAGTAACATCTTTAGAAGCAGAAATTGAAAAAGAAAAAGATATTGTAACGGTATTTACATCTGTAAGGTCAATTATAGCATTGCTGTTTGTTGTTACATTATTTACACTAATAGTTGAATTATTACCCGTAATCGTTCCTACATGTAAGGTTTTAAAATTTTTAGTATCTATTTCAAAATTACTTCTCCCAGAACCTGAAATAGATAAATTTCCCTTATCATTTGCTTCAGGAGCACTACCAGAAATAGAGTCATAAAGAACTAAATTTGTAATACAAAAAGTGCCATTGTTACCCAATTTTTTTAATACTGAATCAGCACCCATATAGTACAAACCTTCTTGTACCACCCCTTCGATTGTAGGATTTTCGTGTAATGAAATTCCACCTAAACTGTTGTTAAAATCTATATAAATATTTTATTCATGTCTGTATATAGACCTACTTTTTGACTTTAAATGCAAAATTTTTTGTAAAATTAATCCATTGGTGATATACTAAATTTTGTAGGATATTACTATTTATTTTTATGACAAGTTATGTTCATTCCTATGATTATTGGTGAAATCAGACGATTTCTTCGGGATAATAATTCCATACGCGTAAGCCGCTCCTTAAAAGACACTGCATATAAAGCAATCTATGCCAAAGAAAACCTGATTAAACGCAATATGAAAGAACCCACCATCACGGAAATTGCCGATGAAATCGGCATACCGAAAGAAGATATTGTCTATGCACTGGACGCTATTCAAAATCCCATGAGTCTTTATGAACCGGTGTTTACGGACGGCGGAGATACTCTTTATGTTATGGATCAAATCAGCGACAAAAAAAATAAAGAAGAAAATTGGGTAGAACATCTCTCTTTAAGTGAGGCAATGAAACGTTTAAATGAAAGAGAATCGGAAATCATATCCTTACGCTTTTTTGAAGGAAAAACGCAAATGGAAGTGGCCGATATGATAGGCATTTCACAGGCACAGGTCAGCAGGCTGGAAAAAAATGCCCTAAAGGTTATGAAAAATTATTTGAGTGCATAAACAAAGGACAGCCTAATAGCTGTCCTTATCCAATTCCTTTTTCAGACGTTTCATAATTTTCTTTTCCAATCTTGATATGTAGGACTGTGAAATTCCAAGAAGCTCCGCCACTTCTTTTTGGGTCAGTTCCCTACCGTCCGGTGTTCCGAACCCAAACCGCAGATTCACAATAGTCTGCTCTCTCTCAGAAAGTTTTCCGATTGCCTTCATCAGCAGTTTTCTTTCCACTTCACTTTCAATATCTTTGTATATGACATCCTCATCCGTTCCCAAAATATCGGAAAGCAAAAGTTCATTTCCGTCCCAGTCCACATTCAGCGGTTCATCAATGGATACTTCCATTTTTGTTTTGTTATTTCTTCTCAAATACATTAATATTTCATTTTCAATACATCTGGAAGCATAAGTGGCAAGTTTGATGTTCTTATCCGGGTTAAACGTATTAATAGACTTAATGAGTCCGATTGTTCCGATCGATATTAAATCCTCTACTCCCACTCCGGTATTATCAAACTTCTTTGCAATATATACCACCAGACGCAAATTGTGTTCTATTAATATGGCTTTTGCTTCATCACTGTATTCCGTTCCAAGATCACTGATGACTGCATTTTCTTTTTCTGATTCCAAAGGCGGCGGCAATACTTCCGTACCTCCTATGTAGTGAATATCCCCCTGCTTTGATAATAATAATCCGGGTTCTCTTCTATATAATTTAAACTGTACCTTTCCCGGTATTGCTACTTTAAAAACCATATTCTTTCCTCTTTTCTGCATTGCTTATATTTCATGCAGTTTCTGATGCAATGCAATCACAAACTGCTTTTAGGAAGCAAGCCACTGTGGCGGTAAAATAATCCGATATTCCCCTTTTACCGAAAGTTTTCCTTTATACACCGCTACAAGTACCCGACTTAATTCCTTTTTTTCCTCTTCATATTCAATTTGAAGGCCTTCTATTTCATAACCTTCAAGAATACCATGTTCCTTTCCGATACTGTGAAAAGGAATCACTTTATATTTATCAGCTTTTTGTGCCCATTGCATTTTTTGCCATATTTCTTCTTCCAAAATGGCAACCGGTTTTCCACTGAGAGGGTCCGTAAGACCATTTCCCGTATCAATCAATCCATAAACCGTGAGCATTTCTTCATCGCCTTTTATCTTTACGGTGCAAAAATGATTTTGCTTTTTTTCTTTCACTTTACCGATTCCGAACATACATAATCGGAAGCCTGCATAACCGACCAGCAAAATAAGCCAGACAGAATTCTCATGCTTTGCCATAAGGGAACATCTGCTTCTTAAAAACAACATGAACCCTCCAAGGCAAAATGCATAAGTAAACAGATAGCCTGCTCCGTAAATCAGTTCCTTTACCCCTTTTACACTGCAACTGACCTTCAGCATCACTACGGTTATGGGAAACATTCCGAAAATAATTCTATATGTATACGAAACCTGCAAACACACAATCACCAGACAATATCCCAGTGCCCCTATGAAACTTGCTGACAAAAGTCTTAAGAATGTGGCAGACTTCTTTAATGTTTTTGCAGTAAGCGTGAGGAGATATAAATCCATTACGAAATTTATCAAAAAGATACTGTCAATATATAGTACGTTTTGCAATTGTCACCTCCTTTTCTTTGGTACTACCCCATTATAACCATTCTCAACTTCATAATTTGTCAAAACATCTTCACAAAGCACGTTATTTATCGCACAAATATGACAAGTCTAAATTCAAAAAAACTCCCATTTAGGAAATGTATTCCTAAATGGGAGTTTATGCATGCGATATATCGGCATGGTAAATGCACCTGCTCACTGAAGGTTATTGAGATAATTCTACCCATATAGAGTGTTAATGAGTGTATGAGTAGAAGATGGATACGAGAATTTCACGTGCTTTCTTACCATTGCAAGTAAATATAAGTCTATATGGGAAAATTTTACCAACTATTATTATAATTTTGTAATTTAGTTGGTATGTTTTCAGTTGTTCATACCAATTAATTTCATTCTTTCGGAATTTTGTTGGTAGCATTTCAAATCCAAATACCAACTGTTCTATACTTTCAAGTGTTTCGTTGGTAGAATTTCAAACTAAAACACCAACGAATCTATGATTTTAAATGTTTGGTTGGTGAATTTGCAAATCAAAGTACCAACTAATTCAACATTTCCCGATATTAGTTGGATATTCTCCGCTTTTTTATCCCAACTAAACCGAATATTTCTTTGCTTAATTGGTTTTTTGACCTATCATTATTGTGCAAAAAATAACTGTGCAATCTTAATCAGGTCCGAAAGATCTTTACTTCCGGCACATTCTACCGCTGAATGCATGGCAAGCTGCGGCAATCCGATATCGACGCAAGGGATGGAAACCTGGGATTCTGAAATATTTCCGAGGGTTGATCCTCCCGGCACATCCGAACGGTTACAGTAAGTCTGATATGATACATCAGCTTCTTCACACAACTTCTTCATCACAGCTTCTGTATAAGCATCCGTAGTATATTTCTGACCGCCATGGTATTTAATCACAATCCCCTTGTTTAAGCATGGCCGGTTGGTGGGGTCTGCTTTCTCCGGATGATTTGGATGAAGCGCATGGGCATTGTCAGCAGATATCATGAAACTGTTTGCCAACATTCTAAGATAATCTGTCTGGGATATTCCTAATGCCTCTCTCACTCTTTCTAATGTATCCTTTAAGAAGGTAGATGAAGCACCCTGTCTGGTAAGACTGCCCACCTCTTCATTGTCAAACACCGCGCATACAGAAACATATTGCTCCGGAGCACTTGCAAGTAACCCTTTTACGGAAGCAAAAACGCATTCCTGATCATCTAACCTGGGTGAAATCATCATTTCCTTTTCTGCCCCCGCAAGCTTCCCTTTTTCTCTTACATAAAGGAATAAATCCTTACCAAATATATCTTCTTCCTTTACTCCGGCATATCCTGCAATCTTTTTCATCAAAATGTTATCACCACTGCCTGCATACATAAGGGGTTGTAAATCAATCTGCGGATTATAGCTAAGCTGTTTGTTCATTTCGCGGTTCATATGAATGGCAAGGTTTGGAATTACCAATAAGTCTTCATCCACATCTACCGTCTTGGAAACCAGCACATCTTCCTCCCGGCAAACAACTCTTCCTGCTACGGACAACGCTCTGTCAAGCCAAGTAGCATAAATTGCACCGCCGTAAGGCTCTACGTTCAATTTTACATAAGCCTCTTCTACTTTCTGCTCAGATTCCGCTTTTACTTTGAATGAAGGTGAATCACTGTGAGACGCCATTATATGAAAGCCTTTCATTTCATCTCTCGGCACACGGAAAGCAATCAAGGACGAATCATTTCTTTTTACATAATATTTTCCGCCCTTTGAAATCACATAATTTTCTGTTTCCTTTAACTCAGAAAATTCCTGTTCTTTCAAAAAATCCTCTATATTCTTTACAACATGATAACAACTGGTACATTTGTCAATAAATGCAAGGCATTCCTCTGCCTGTGGATATCCGTTTCCCATAACTGACTTTTCCTTTCACATTCTTTCAACAATAAAGGCTGCACATCAAATATAATACCTGATATACAGCCTTTTCATTCTTATTATTCTGATTCGTTTCTATTTCTTCTGTAAGAAGTCCGGGATATTAAGCGGCTTGTTTGTTACATTGCTTCTGATATCACCGGGATTCGTAATTCCTACAACAGGTTTCTTCGGTGCTTGAGGCTGTGCCTGCGGCTGTCCGAAATGTCCCATCAACTTCACTTCTCCGCTCTGATTCATATTCGCAGGCTTTAAAGAAATATTGGGAGTAACCGGTTTCACATACTTATTTGCAAAAGTACCATAAGGAGAAACAGGCTTATTGGTAGGAAGTGTATCATCCTCAAGTCCGGTCGCAATTACCGTAATCGTACATGTATCTGATTTACTTTCATCATACATAGCACCAAAGATAATATTAACATCATCTCCTGCAAGTTCCTGAACATAACTTGCTGCATCGGATGCATCTGCAAGAGTAATATCACCGGATACATTGATAATAACATGTGTAGCGCCGGAAATAGTGGTTTCGAGCAAGGGACTTTCCACAGCCATCTTAACTGCTTCGCTTGCCTTATCATCACCCTTACCTTCACCGATACCGATATGTGCAATACCCTTGTCCTTCATAACAGTCTGAACATCAGCAAAGTCAAGGTTAATGACTGCAGGAACATTAATCAAATCAGTGATTCCCTGCACTGCCTGCTGAAGTACTTCATCAGCCTTCTTAAGTGCATCGGGCATTGTGGTACGTCTGTCCACGATTTCAAGTAATTTATCATTGGGGATAACAATTAAGGTATCTACATTATCCTTAATTCTCTCAATACCGCTGATGGCATTTACCATACGTGCCTTAGCTTCGAAACGGAAAGGCTTGGTTACAACACCAACGGTTAGAATACCCATGTCCTTAGCAAGCTTTGCTACCACAGGTGCTGCACCGGTTCCGGTTCCACCACCCATACCACAGGTAACAAATACCATATCAGCACCTTTTAATACAGCAGATATTTCTTCCGTACTTTCTTCTGCTGCTTTCTGTCCGATTTCAGGCTTTGCACCTGCACCCAGACCTTTTGTAAGCTTCTCCCCAATCTGAAGGAGTTTCGGTGCTTTACAAAGCTGTAATGCCTGCTTGTCCGTATTAATACCGATAAACTCTACTCCTGTAATATCTTCATCAATCATTCTATTTACAGCATTATTGCCTGCACCACCAACACCTACTACGATTATCTTGGCTGCAGCCTCAGCGTCATTCGTTATAATCTCTAACAAGGTAGTTCCTCCTTATCTTCCCAAATAAACTCATATAGTTTATCATATAATTTTTTGCCCGATTAATCAACTATTAATTTCAGATTTTGGAAACTTTTTTATGCTGATATTATTTCTTAATTGGGTTCAAATGTTATGGTCTTTGTTTCCTCCGTATAGTTTTCCATACGTAGCGTTCCGCTTTTTCCCGTAAGTTCAGGAAGCATGTAGCGAAGCTCCATTACTTTCTGCTCCAAATTCACTCTCTCACCTAAGGATGCTTTTATATCTCCGAAGTAAAGTGTAAGGGTATTATCGCTACCAAAAAAAATCCTGTCAATTGACAACTCATATTTATTCACAAGCTGTGTAATACTCAAAATATCGCCGAAAATTTCCGGGCTTTCTACCGGAAGGGGCTGATGTAATATCACATGATCAAAAGATAATCCTGTCACCAAAGGTATCCCCTTTGTCTTTTCCATTGATGTTTCTACCACAATGCCATCCTTATCAAAATACATATATCGTTCCAAATATTCCACATATCCGGCAAGCGCCTTTTCATACACCTCAATCTTAATCGTATGGGGATCTAACACAGACACATCCATTTTTTCGATAAACGGAACACCTTCAATACTTTTATTTTTGTATTTTAGGGATAGAAAAATGGAATTATTGCCGTAATAACCATCCATAACCATAGCCATAATTTCTTCATTGTCATAATGAACATTTCCTTCCACATATACTGTGGTGACCGTGTAATTTTTTATTACATAACTATATCCGCCGGCAAGCCCTAATATCAAAAGGACTAAAAGCACTATTGTCGCTATCCAAAGAGGATTCTTTGGTACCTTAGGTCTTGTTTTATTTACTTGTTTTTTCTTTCTTACTTTTCTTTTCCTCATATTCCGTCTCTACCCGGTGTAAATATTTACTCCTAAATTCTGATAATCACGGCAAATATCTTCGTACCCTCTCTCTATAAAGTGACGATTTTTTACGATTGTCTCTCCCTCTGCCATACAACCGGCAATGACAAGACCGGCGCCGCCTCTCAGTTCTCCCGCAGACACCTCACACCCTACCAGTTTCGGTACGCCCGTAATAAATGCCTGTTTTCCGTCTATCTTAACCTGTGCTCCCATCTTTGTCAGTTCTTCTGCTATCTTAAACCGGTCTTCAAAAATGGTTTCTTCTATAATGCACGTTCCTTCCGCCACAGACAATACCGCCATAAGCGGCGACTGCAAATCAGTGGGAAATCCCGGATATACTTCTGTTTTAATGTAAGGAAGCGGAATTCTGGATGCTTCAGCCAACACACTGAGTCCTTCCCGTGAAATCTCCATATTCGCACCCATCATCGCAGCCACTCTCATAACTGACAACATCTGCCTTGTAGGTGCATCTTTCAAAAAAATATGTCCGCCTGTGCCAAGTACGGAAAAAAGATAGGTGCCTGCCACTATCCTATCTCCCGGTATCCGGAATTCCGTGCCATGCAGTTTGTTTACTCCTTTAATCATAAGGAGACTTTCACCGACACCTTCAATAACTGCTCCCGCTTTTTGCAAAAAATTACATAAGGTCACAATTTCCGGTTCCCTTGCCGCATTGTCTATTATTGTAATTCCATTTGCTTTTACAGCTGCCAAAATAATATTCTCAGTAGCTCCCACGCTTGCAAAGGGAAGCTTAATCACATTTCCTATAAGCTGCTTAGACCATGCTGTAAAACAGTCTTCCTTTTCTTCAACGATAACACCCATTTTTGCAAGTGCGCTTAAATGCATATCTATGGGACGTTTTCCGATTACACATCCGCCCGGATATGCCATAGTCACATGACCAAGCCTTCCAAGCATAGCTCCAAGGAGCATGGAAGAAGAACGCATCCCTGTTACGGATTCTCCTTGCATGTAATCCTCTGATACTTCTCTTGTATCAATCATCAGATTTCTACCCTTACGACTAACTTTACAACCGATTTGGGTTAATAAATTTTGCATATGAAGTACATCTGAAATTCGGGGACAATTCTCTATTACGCAAACATCTTCCGTCAACAGTGCGGCTGCCATTACCGGCAAAACCGCATTCTTTGAACCTTGTATCTGCGTTTCTCCAAAAAGTGCATTTCCTCCACGTATATGAATCGAATCCACTTTATCACTCACCACTTTCCTTCTTAATGCTTTACTATATGTAAAAGTGGTGATAATGTTTCCGTATTTTACAAGTCCTTAAACCGGATTCCTCTTCCGACACTTAAAACAATGCCGATTTCTATCAGCAAAAACAACACCGAAGAACCGCCATAACTGATAAACGGAAGTGAAATACCTGTATTGGGAATGGTATTGGTTACTACCGCTATGTTCAAAATTACCTGAATGGCAATATGACCCATAACACCAACCACAAGCATGGCACCAAATAAATCTGCAGAGTTATTTGCAATTACCATGAATCTCCAAACCAAAAGTACAAACAGTAAAATGACTGCTGCGGCTCCAAAAAGCCCCAATTCTTCACAAATAATAGAAAAAATCATATCGTTCTGCGCTTCAGGCAAAAATCCGAGTTTTTGCATACTCTGCCCCAGCCCTTTTCCCCAAATACCACCGGAACCAATGGCATAAAGTGCCTGCAGCGTCTGAAACCCTTTATCACTGGCATAAGCTTCCGGGTCAAGCCACGCAAGAATACGCGTACCGCGAAAGCCCATTCCGTCTGAGCCTGCGGAATTGACAATCATAAAAATGACAAGTGCACAAAGCGCCACTCCCGCCAAAGCAATCAAAATAAACCGCTTATAATCAGGGCTTGCCACAAAAAGCATCAGTACCGCAATTCCTAAAATAATAATGGCTGAGCTTAAATTATTGGTAACAATATATACCAGTGCACAAATCGGCATCGGTACCAGAACCATCGTAAGAAATCCTTTTCCGGTCCTAACCTTTCTTCCCATACGGCAAACCAGGCTTGCAAGAAACAAAATCATTCCCAGCTTTGCAACTTCTGCAGGTTGCAAAGAAATACCGAACACATTAAGCCATCTCTTTGCACCGTTTGCTTCGATACCAAATGGGATAATCAATAAGATAAGCACAATGGATGCTACATATCCCAAGGTTGCAAACCGCTCCCAAAAATGATACGGAATACAGGCAACAAACACCATAATGACTAGTCCCAAAACAGTTGAAAACACCTGCTTCTTTAAATAATAAGCAGAATCACCGAACTGAAGATATGCTTCATAGGAACTGGTTGAAAACAACATTACAAGTCCGAAACCCAGCAAAAACAGCACTATGAACAGTAACGTATAGTCAAAGAATACTTCCTGCTGTTTTTCTTTCTTTTTCATCCCTCTATCTGCCACTTATTCATTAACTCCTATCTCATTTACAAACTCTTTAAACATATTTCCTCTCACCTCATAATTGGGAAACATTCCCCAACTTGCACATGCAGGGGAAAGAAGCACTGCATCTCCCGGCTTAGCCTGCTCTACGCAGATATCAAATGCCTCCCTAAATGTATCTGCAAAAATAATGTTGGAAATGCCGTGTTTCTTTGCACATTCCGCAATTTTTTCTCTTGTCTGACCGATTAACACAAAGGCTTTTACCTTACCGTCAAAAGCTTCTATCCATTCATCATATTCATTCTGCTTATCGTATCCGCCACCAATTAAAACGGTAGGCTTACACATCGCACGGATTCCCTGGATAGCAGCATCCGGATTGGTTCCTTTTGAATCATTGTAATAATCCACTCCGTTTTTGGTTGCCACAAATTCAATTCTGTGTTCTACTGCCCTGAAATCCTTTACCGTTTTTAATATAATGTCCATTGGGACATTCATTGCCATGCTGATAGCGATTGCCGCCATCACATTTTCCACGTTACAAATACCCACAAGATGCATTTCATGAATATTAAGCAATTTCTGTACTTTGCCGTCTTTTGCAAAAACAATGTCTTCCCCGTCTAAATAAAAGCCTTCTGAAAGAACTCTTTTGGAAGAAAAATACACCACTTCCGCCAGACATTTATCACCGAACTTGCGTGTATATGCATCTTCATAGTTCAGCACACAGGTCTCTTCTTTTGTCTGCCTTCCCGCAATTTTCTCCTTCGTGGATGCATAGCACTCCATGGTATGATGGCGGTTTAGATGGTCCGGTGTCACATTTAATATTGCAGACACACAAGGTCTAAAATCATGAACTGTCTCCAGCTGGAAACTGCTGATTTCCGCAACCGTTACGGATTCTTCTGTGGTCTTTAACGCCTCTAAGGTATAGGGATTCCCAATATTGCCTACCACAAACACAGAATCATAATAAGCCTTCATAATATCCCCTACCAAGGTGGTAGTGGTGGTTTTTCCGTTTGTACCGGTAATCGCTATCACTTTTCCTTTTGAGAAAGTATAAGCCAATTCTATTTCTCCCCAAATAGGAATATTTTTCTCTCTGAATCCCTCAATAAACGGTGTGTCCGTAGGAACACCGGGACTTACTACCACAAGAGCAAGCTTTTCTTTCATTTCATCGGATACTTCCCCGAGAATAATTTCAACCTCTCCCACTTCTGCCAGTTTATCCCTTAGTTCCTCTATATTTAATGCCTCATTACTGTCAAACAAAATAGGCTGTGCGCCCTGCTTCAGTAAAAGTTTTGTTGCTCCGATTCCACTGATTCCGGTTCCAACAACAAGAACCTTCTTATTTTGTAAATCCATTTTTCTACTGTTGTCCTTTCCTGTTTTACGCATCTATAATCTGTCCTTACACTAAAAGATACCCGCAAAAGCCACTAAACATAATCCCGCCGTCACAACCGTAAATGCCGTGACAATTCTATTTTCCGAATATCCGCAAAGTTCAAAATGATGATGAAGCGGTGCCATCTTAAATATTCTTTTTCCGCCTGTTATTTTATAATACAAAACCTGTATTACTACCGATAACACTTCTGCTACGTAGACAAAGCCAACAATCGGCAAAAAGAGCGGCATTTGCATCATATAGGCAGATGCTGCCAAAAAACCGCCCAGTGCAAGAGAACCGGTGTCCCCCATAAAAACGCTTGCCGGATGTACGTTAAATAACAAAAAACCGAGAAGTGCACCGGCAACGGCACATGCAATGGGATGAATCCCTGCATTAAGTCCTATGGCTGACACCGAAAAAAAGGTGGCTGTCAAAACCGTCACACTGCTTACAAGTCCATCCAGTCCGTCCGTAAAATTAGTCCCGTTGGCACATCCAGCCACTACAATGAAAATCAGCGGTATATTGAGGACTCCGAAATCTATAAAATACCCTTCTTTAAAAGGTATTTTCATTGCCAGCGAAATCCCTGACATATTGACCATATAATAAGCAAACAAGCCTGTTACCGTAAGTTGCAGCACTAACTTTTGCCATGCCCGAAGACCTTCCGAACTTCGAAACACTATTTTCAGATAATCATCCAAAAAACCAATCAGCCCGAACCCTAATGTTACAAATAGTACGGGGGCTATTCTCGGATATTCCTTCACATACAATACTGATGTTACGGTTACACTAATCAAAATCAGAAAACCGCCCATAGTCGGTGTTCCTGTTTTCTTTAAATGTTCTTTCGGTCCGTCCTGCCTTATCGGCTGCCCCACTTTAAGTCTCCTTAAAAAGGGAATGATCAGCGGTCCTGCTATTACACTAATCACAAACGATAGTAACAACGGCATCCAAATTGCACTGCTTTCCATGTCTGCACCTCTCAATTATAATCCATTTCTCCCAAATAAGGAAGAATATTTTCAAAAAGCTGTCTCACCACCGGTGCTGCCACCTGTCCGCCATAGTAAACCCCTTTGGGATTATGAATAATGGTAAGGGCAAGTACCTGTGGGTCATCTGCGGGTGCAAATCCCACAAAGGAAGCAATATATCTTCCTGTTCCTCTGGGAAGGGTTTGGCTTGTTGCTGTTTTGCCACCCACTCTTGCATTTTCCACGTAACCGTTACTACCGCTTCCTTCTGCAACCACCTTCTCCAATATCATTTGCATGGTTTCCGAAGTTTCCTTTGAAACAATCCCTTTTTGTACCTGATAAGAAAACTTTTTACTGTTATTTCCATCTCTGTCCGAGGTCATCACTGCCAGATGAGGTGTCACCCTGTTTCCGCCATTTACAATGGATGATACCGTTGTTGCAAGCTGCAGTGGACTGATTTGAAAGGATTGCCCGAAAGATACTGTGGCAAGCTCGACTGCTTTCATATTTTCTTTTTTATGCATAATGGTTCCTGCTTCTCCCGGCAAATCTACTCCTGTTTTTTTCATCAGTCCGAATTTTTGAAAATATTTATAATAGTTATCCACTCCCAGTCGCATCCCCACTGTAATAAACACCGGGTTACAAAGATTACTGAAAAATCACCCTCTGAACAACTCTAAATCAAATAAAAATAATAGGATTCTACAGAATCCTATTACTATATTATTTTGTCGTTTTTATTGTTCGGTTACAATCCACTTCCCTGTATGATTACCATATCTTTCATATCGCAGCAAGCCTGCATCTTTTAACATACGAATAGTCTTATTTACATAGGATTCGGATTTACTACTTTTTTTAACAAGTTCTCTTAGTTTAGCTTCCGGATTCTCACGAAAGAAATCCAGTGTCATTTTATTCATACTTTCTCTATCTCTTTCCATCTTGAACTTGTGCTCATATGTAATTGTTATCTTAGTTAGTTTATCTGTTACTTCTTCCTCTAATAATGAGTCTGTATAAACACTTATGAGGCTCAGAATTTTCAGTTTATCAAACTCAATTTCCAATGTTTTATCCGGATATACTACAATCCTTTTAATACGTGCAATTAGTTCTTTTGTTTTTGCCTTTGTTACAATCTCTTTAGCTAATGACTCTTTGATTTTCACCAGGCGTTCCTCATAATCATTATATTCAACCATCTTATTTTTTATGTCTTCAATAATAGATTGAGTTGATTCGATTTTCTCTGATATGTCATTATTAAATTTTATAAAGTCACTATCACTAATAACTTCATCCATTAATTTCTCAAAAAGTAATGTTTTCTTTTTCTCTAGCTTTTCTAATTCTCTCGTGTGTTTCTCCAATTCTTTTTCATGGTTACTACTTCTAAACACTTGTTTTAATGCGTTTAGTGTTTCATCAATAATGTTTTCTTCATAACCAAATAGTGTATCATAATGCTGCTTACATGCTTCTTCAATCTGTTTTAGTATTGTTTCTTCTACTAAATGTATATTATTACATCCATCTATGTTCTCTTCTGTTTTTTTACCATGTTTGAATGCAGTAGAACATTTCCAAATATCCATAGTATTAGTATCATGACCTAATTTAGAACGATAAAATACTGCTCCACACTCACTGCAAATTAATTTTCCTGATAGTTCATGTAAACCTACCATTGACATATCTCTTGAATAATTTACAAACTTATTTTCTATTGTTCTTTCTTTAAGTGACTTCATTACTTCTTCGTAATATTCTTTACTAATTATTGGAGGTAAAGCATTATCAAAATATATCCAGTTTTCTTCAGGTATATTAATAAATCTTTTTGCTTCAAAATCATATTCTTTAGTATGAAATATTACTGTTCCATAGGCTCTTGTTGAAAAAAGCATCTTTCTCCACTGTGTTTCCGATATTCTTTTTCCATCCTTACCGCGTACACCCTCGTCATACATAAACTTAGCTAGTCTATAGAATCCCATACCATCCTTTACTAGTGCATATGCTAATCTGTAATAGTATGCTTCATCTTCATTAATTTCAAAAACATTTTTTGAAACTTTGTTCCAACCAAACATTGGTCTGGTAATGTTGATTCCGGATTTTTTAGTCTGTCTTCTTCTATGTGCATTCTTAATTTTCTTAGAAAGTTCTCTACTAAATTCCTCTGCCAATATAGCCTTAAGTCCATTAATTAAACTTTCATCTGGTGTATAAAACTTACTATCAATATACATATATAGTTTTTTATTGTACTGTGTAAGTTTATAAATGAATAAATACCAATCCATAGTAGAACGCATCAGTCTATCTATTGATTTGATTACAATTACATCAAATTTATCAAGCTCCATATCTTCTAGTAAGCGTTGATATTCTGTTCTCTTCTGTGTTGATGTTCCCGACTCTGATTCAATATATTGGTCAACAAGAGTCCACCCTTTTGTATTTACGATTTCTCTACTTTCTGCCGCTTGAATATCTAAGGCATTAATCTGAGCTTCCTCTTCTGTGGAACATCTATTATAAATAACTGCTCTCACTTATTATTCCTCCAGATACCAAATGAGTTCCTAATGCTTTTGCACTAGGAACTCATGTCATTGGTTCTTTTTTGTTATTGCTTACAATAACTTTCATATGTTTTTTTTCTTCGTTACTGATTAACCCCTTTTCATTAAGTATCTCGGATATATTCATAAGTAGTTGCTTTTTTACCCTATCCATACCTGTACTGTTACATATTTTTTGCAATGAACATATACCTCATAAACTTAGTTATCTATGTGTATGCTTGTTCATTTTTGAATATGTCATGTTTTTCTTAATGTGGATAGACTTATAAACAAATAAATTTTTATATTCTCAAAGATAAAAGGCAACCACCTTCTTGGTAGTTACCTTTAAACTATATTTTTATGTTCCTCTTGCTTTATTCATATTTTTAACTTTAAACTAATTGTTCTGTTCTACATATCAGCTGCTGCTTCACCAGGATGTCTCCCTATTTTAATATCTTCTATTTTCTCACAGCCATATATATTTACATATTCCAATGCCATTTTATTAACAAAATCAGCTGAAGCAATGTTATCGCATCCGCTAATTATTACATTTTTCACATTTGGGAGTTCACTAATAATTTCTATATCTGTCAAACTGTTACAACTGGAAAAATCAATTGTTTCCAATTTACTACATTTATTAATCCAATTAATATCTTCTATTAGATAACAACAATTAAGTGTAAGTTTTTCAATATTTGGCAAATGCCCTACTGCACTTATGTCCTTTAATTTGTTTCCATTAATCCATAATTCCTTGACACTTTTCAAATTGGCTATTGCATCTATATTATCAGTCTCTCCTATACATGTAATATTTATCTTTTCAAGATTAATCAGATTTCCAATTGGTTCAATTCCACTCTCAGAGCCAATTGTTAATACCTTTAATGATGTAAAATATTTAATTGGTTCAATATTACTATATCCAATGGTACCTGAATTAAATTCTGTTATATACTTTACATCTCCATATGTAATATCTCTTTCTGTTACCCCTGTTATTTCCCTTACTTTTTCAAGCATATCTCGATCTGTAAAAGCAATGATTGTATCATCTGTCCATGTTTCTCCATCCACTTCTGTCTCTTCAACCACTTCTTCTTGTTCCTCAACTTCTTCTGCCTGCTGTGCTTTTAACTCCTCTAATTCTTTTTCTAATTCTGCTATACGTTCTGCATCTGAATCCACTGAAGTCTCTTTACTTCCACATGCAACCAATCCCATTGCTAAAACTAAACTCATTACTACTAATAATCTCTTTTTCATCGTTTTCTCTCCTTATTTTATGACTATTCAGTGTTTTAATCAACGCTTTTAGTGTTCTTTATTCAAAACTTCTAAAATCATTTTATGTATTACTTTTACTGTTCTAATATGTACTTCTGCTGCTTTCTCCTGTTCCATATCTGTTTCTAATAAACTAATTATGCTGATTATATCTTGTAGTTTCTCATCCATCCAAGTCACCTCCTACTTTTAAAAGAATCTTCGCCTTCTCTGATAACACATTTCTTTTTACTGATGTTTCTTTTCCCTCAATTACCATGTGTTGACCTTTTCTGATAAACAGGTTATCTTTAATTGCTTGTCTGCCTGTTGAAGTAATTTCATATTCTTTTCCACCGGAGTTTACTTTGTAATGACTCTGATTCTCATTCTGAATTACTTCTTCCGTTACAATGCCATTAATCTTAATTCTTTCTTTGCTCATTTTTATTATTACCTGCCCTTATTATTTTTTTCTCACTTACATTTATATAGAGAATGTAAATTTCAAAAAAGTTGCAAAGAAATACCAATTATATTTTATTTATTGCATATAACTATTCTTTGAGTGTCTTTGCGATACACCACATGCGTTTTTATGTAATTTACAATGAGTGTAGGAGGATAACACAATATGATTAAAGACTTACCGGATAAATTAAAAGAATTGAGGATGATGAATCATCTTTCCCAGAAGGAAGTTGCCACTAAACTAGGTATTTCACCCTCTGTCGTTAGTGGTTATGAGACCGGCGAACGTACGCCCAGTACCGAAAATCTCTTGGCTTTATCCTATTTGTATAAATGCAGTACTGACTATCTTTTAGGAAAGGTTTCTGATAAACCTTCTGTTGTTTTAGATGTTGATGGCTTAAACTCAAATGAGTTACATGCTCTGCAATCTTTGATTAATGTTATGAAACAAAAATAAAGCTATCTCTTTGAGGATAGCTTTATTTTATATGTATGAAACCTCTTACTTAATTATTCAGTAAATATACGTTTCCAACGATATTTTCTTTTGTTGATACTTTCACCAATTCTCCATAGCCCGAAATGCCTCTGGTCTTACCAAGTTCATTTACTATTTGGAAATTGCTGTCAATTATATATGCCATACCATCCTGCTGTACAAGTGCTTTTCCGTCAAAAAATTCAGTGGCAGCATCATACGTCGCAACAATATTTCCGGCATGATCAATAAAATGGAACTGTGCTCCCTGCTTTATCAACCAATGCTCTTCATCACTTATACGAATATCATCTGCTTTTGCAAGCAATGCTTCCTCTGTAAGTATCGTACGATCAAAGTCCCAATATTGTTCATCTGAAAAGCTGCCGGTAACAGATGCCCGAAAATCTTCAAAGGTTCTCTCTTCCAGTTTAGAAGCATCAATTAAATAATATATCTCATCTCCATTCTTCCACAGTTTAACGCAAAGAACAGTTCCGTTATTCATATAATAATTACCGTCGTCCAAATAACTGACGATTCCTCCATATCCGTTTTCCTGTGAAAAACTCATTCCTTCTTCATTAAACACGCAACTGATATCAAAAATAACCGCTGAATAATCGCTTGCATTTCTTAATGTATAAATTCCTGTGCTTTCCGATGATGCAGGTATTCCACGTTCCAGATAATATCCATTTTTCACGGCTCCTATGGGAATTTCCAAAAGAAAACTATCGCCCGTACTATTAACAACAACTCTGGAATTACTCTCCTTAACCGGTTGCGGCGGATACAAAATGTCAGCTAAGCATTCTATACTACCATCCATAAATAAGCGTGTGGTCTCACCATCCATAAAAAAGGCATAGCCTTCATTAAATCCCACAGCACCGGCATCTATATCTGGTTCTGTTCCATTCGTATATATTAAATTTCCCTGCATGTCATAATACGAAAACACTGTTCCTTCCCATAATTCTTCCACTACCAGAATAACGCCTTCGTTGATTGACGCAATGCTGTATTGTGTGCTGAATATCTCATTTCCTTCTCTATCAAATACATAACTACCCTGTTCGTCAGCAAACCACGAATACCCTTCCTCATTAACCATTTCACAGGCATTATCATATTCAAAGGGAACAACTATCCGGTTATCGTATGTGATCAATCCATACTTCTCATCTTTATTAATTGCAGGAATAAGTCCCTGATTTCCATATCCAATAATCCGATATTCATTGGATATCTCTATAGGAGAAATATCAGCCTGCTTTACTATTGGTTCTTCTACTTCTTTTGCTTCCGCATTTGGAGTTTCTACAGGTTCTGCTTCCTGTGAAATTGTAGGTTCCTTGGTTAGAGGCATCTCTTGCAAAGATTCTTCTGTATCTGTATATTCTGTTTGTTGTACTTCCAAATATCCATTTTTTCCCTTGGGTGATAATAAGAGAACCGCACTTCCTACTATGGCAACACTTCCTGTTACAATGGCTGCGATCATTAATCTCTTCTTAATCAGAGAAGTCATCAGCTTAGTAGTTTTAGTTGCTGCTTCTATACTGCCGACAGCTCCGGTCCCTGCAGTTGCACTGGCTTGTGCGAATCTTTCTCCCAGTAACACTTCAACGGGAATTTTCTCGCAGGCTTGCGCTTCCAAATCCAAGAATAATAACATAAATGGTGCAACGCTGTAAAGTCTTGTTCCCTTCTTTACATCCAGTTCCACTACTGCCTCTTTGATTTTAGCCTTTGCTCTGTTTAAATGGCTCTTTACCGTATTCACCGGAATTCCAAGTTCCTCTGCTATCTCTTCCTGCTTTTGCTCATTGTAATAAAAGCCGATTACACACAGTCTCTGCATGTCATTTAAACCGTCAATGATTTCCTTAATCAGACGTTGTTTCTCTCTATCTTGCAACACTGTCTCAGGAATAAATTCTTCACTGTCAGCTATGTTCTCAAAGTAGTCCCCTACACTATCTGACAAGTCACCTTCACCACCCAAATTACTTCCGTCAAGCAACACATCCTTCTGCTTCTTCAAATGTGCAAAACATTTTCTGTTGGCAATCATAGCTGCCCAACTAAGGAAATCTTCTGTACTCTTTAACTGCGAAATGCTCTTGCTGATTTCCAAATAGGTTTCTTGTAACATATCCATTGCCATATCTTCATTTTTCACTACATGAATGACACATGTATGTAAATATTTATATGACTGCTCATAAATAGTGTTGAATGCTTCCACACTGCCTTTCTGATATTCCGCTACTGCCTTTTGTAATTCAGGTGATGTCTTCATATGTAATCTACTCCTTACCCTGACCCCTTAAACTTAAATCTCAATCTTCTTGTATTATAAACCTAAACTTACTCTTCAATATTCCCAATGAATTTATAAGTATGCTCTATATCATTAACGCTATCCAATCCACTTCCCGTTGCACTATAGTATACCCGGTCATTCAGCGAATTAAATTTATACTCAAGTATAAAAAGACCTGTTGTATCATCATAAACAACGTTCCCTTCTTTATCCATCTTTAAAAACGCAGTTGCATTGCCTTCTTCATCATAACATGTCTTTTCAATTAAGCCATTAACGTCTTTGTATTCGTATGTATTTTTATACTGAACTTCTCCTGTTGCGTAACCAAACTCTAGGCTTGTTTCTCTTCCACTTTCGTCATATTCATACTTATAATATGAAAACACTTCACCTTCATTATACATCGTCCTCATTATTACATTTCCAAAATCATCATAGTCATCAATATGCAATATGATTCCCTCTTCGTCATAAGTGATTAAACTTTCTAAACTGCCATCCTCCTTATATGTGTAGTCAAATGCAGAATTCCAAGCCTCCTCATTACCTAAACTATATACTTCTTTAATTTTATTACCTTTGTCATCATATTCATATTCATATTCTGAATTTCCGGTTTGATCTCCACTAGCATCTAAACCAATGCTTTTAAGAAGTCTTCCTGCATCATCATATTCATAAGTAGTTGAATACACCATATTACCTTGCTGATCATATTCTAATGTTTCTAGTTTTATAGTATTAGTTCTGATATATTCCAGTCTGTCTTTTAATACTTGTGAATCTGTTTCTGCAATTTTTTCTACCAGAATATCTGCTGCAGCTACATAATCTTCTTTGTAAAGATATGCATTTGACATTAATAATGCATATTCTTCAGCTTCCATATCAGCTTTTGCTTCATCAAGCATCCCAATCGCCTCATCATACTTTCCTTCTTGAAGGGCAACTTTAACATCTCCTGCAACAGACTGTTCCTGAGCCAGCTCTGTCTCGACTTCGCTTGCCTGTGCTTCCACTTCTACGCTACTTTCAGTTTCACTTGCCTGCACTTCCACTTCTGTGCTGCTTTCAACTTCACTTGTCTGTTCAATCACTTCTGCTCCTGTCCCATTGTTTCCGCAGCCTACTAAACTAAATACCATTGTTGTTACTAATAAAATTCCTAAAATTCTCTTTCTCATGTGTTTTTTCCTCATACTTTTTCTTGTTATCCGTTTACATTTTATTACATATTATGTTCTTTATCAACGCTCTCTGCTTTTTTAAGTGCCATAGTAAACTATTCTTTGAAATAGCCTTTAATTTCAGGATGATTTGCTACTACACTATCAATTGCTCTAGTCATATTGATAGAACATTTTTGATACCATGAACGTCCTGTAACATATCCTCTGATCTGACCATCCACTGGAAGATTATCAATTTCTATGTTCTTACAGTATCCTTCTTTCATAAGGTCTACTGCTAAATTTTTTGTCATATTTACTAATTCCTTTGATTCATCTGTCGTCTCAACGCAATAACTATAAGGTGCTGCAATCATTAAATCTGAGCCGTTTGAATTATTAATAATCCATGCTTTTAATTCCTGATATCTTGGATCTGCAGTATAATCTTTTCTTACAAAATTATATGTAGCAGACCACCATTCTCCCTCTACATGCTCACCGCCATTTGCAATTGTAGCTGCAATTAAATAGTTTCTGTCACTTTCTTCAAACGTAAGTCCTGATGCATTAGTCCCGGCTACAGAAGCTGTCATGTCTGCTACCGGTTTTCTTCCCTCTTTCTTTCCGTAGTCTAAGTAATGTTTGTAAAGTACTGCTTCATCTGTTCCTAATGCTTCTTTTACGTCTGCATACGTATTTGCATAATACTCTGCATCAAATACATTTCCATCCGGCATTGTCTTAGGTGCGGCAAATGCTGTAATGCTTGATGATAAACCTAATACTGTTACTAATAATGTTGTGATAATTCTTTTCTTCATGTTGAAATCCTCCATCTCTCTTCGTACTATTTTTTCTTTAGGGCTTCTCCTTTTTATCTTGTTTTGCCCTTTACACTTATATAGAGATAAGTTGTTTTAAAAAGGTTGCAGAAAGTTTCAATTTTTTTTAATTTTTTCTGTACTGTTTTATTATATTACTTTATGTGGTTTTGTTCAACACTTTAGGTGTGTTTGTTATATTCCGGTTATTCTTGTTATTGCAATAAAAAAAGAAATATAAGCATCTCCCTTATCCTTCTCAATCTTTTCTTTCGGGACACTTTTCACTACTTCCTGCTTACAGCTGTTCATAGTCGCCTGTACAAAATTTTCTGCTCCGTGTCCCGTGGTTTTATGGCATCTGATTCTCCGATCCTCCACCATAATATAGCCCGGACAGCTGAAATTATCATTGACAGTTACAACCCCTTCCTCCAGTCCTGCCGCAGCAGTAATTACCTTAAAGGTGGAACCCGGCTCATACGTATCACTGATACATCCGTTTCTCCAAATACTGTTTAGCAGTTCCTGTTTTTCTTCTGCCGAAATCATTTCCGAATCCACTGACTCCGGCAGTTCATAGGGATGATTCAAATCAAATTCCGGCACATCTACCATCGCCATTATCTCACCGTTTTGCGGATTCATAACAATAATTGATACTCTCTCTGCTTCTTTTGTTTCCATCACTTGTTTCGCCAACTGTGTGGCGTAACTTTGAATATTCATATCAAGGCTGATATATAGGTCATTTCCGGCTACAGGCTCAATTCTCTCTTCCCCTTCCTCATCAATTTCTACGCCTCTTGCATCGGTAACCGTAAGTATGGTTCCTTCTGTCCCCTTCAAATAATCCTCATATTTTACTTCAAGTCCGATAATCCCTTGATTATCTCCTCCCGTAAAACCAAGTACTTTAGATGCAAGAGAGCCATATGGATAATAGCGTTTATAATCCTCATCCACCTTTACTCCCTCAAGATTATAGCTTCGGATAATATCCCCAATTTCTTTATCCACATTACTTTTAATCCGTTCTATGGAGGAATACTTTTCCACTCTTTTTCTCACATATTCCTCTGTCAAATCAAGTTCTTTGCTTAGAACCTCTACAATTTTATCGGGATCCTTTATCTGACTATGGATAACCGAAATAGTACACACTGTCCTGTTATCTGCAATTACAGTTCCATTGGCGTCTATAATCCTCCCTCTGGCAGCCTTTATACTCCTTTCCCTTTCATGCAACTGCTGCGCTTTTTCCGTGTAATATTCTGAATGAAACACCATCAGATAAACCAATCTTCCCACCAGCAACATAAAAATAATCAGACAGAGAAAAAAGACTGTCACAATTTTTTTGCGATTACTTGTTTTATTTTTTAACATAAAAACCTCATAGAAAAGGTATTATTATAATTTATTACCATTTCTATGAGGTTATTCATTAATCTTCTGTTTTGTCTCCTACGTAGCTGCCTCCGATTACAGCTCCTGTTATAGGATCCACATAATTTCCGTTATTTGGATCTACCGCATATCCGGTAACCGGATCAATCGGAAATTCTTTCCAAACTTCCTTGTATTCTTCCGTCTCAGCACTTTCGTCTTCTCCGGCCGGCATCTCATCCGGACTTTGGTCTTCTGATTGTTCCTTTCCTTCCTGCGACTCGCCTGTGCTTGTCTCTGCGTTATCTGTCGCCTCATCTGTTTCATCATTTGTTATCGGCGGCATCATGATTTCTATTTGCAAAGCTTCCAGTTCTTCCCTTTCTGCATCCGTAAGTTCTTCGGTCATAAAGATTCCCATATAAGGAAGAACCTCTGTTAAAATATTTCTAACAATTTTGGTAGCATGTTTTACATCATCCTGGTATCTTACATTAGGCCTGTCAACTACTACATAAATAGCTATTTCAGGGTCATCTGCCGGTGCATATCCCATAAAAGAAACTACAAACTCATTATTTCCACGAGGCAATGTTTCTGCCGTTCCCGTTTTTCCGCCAATCATATAACCGGCCGGTCTGGCAGTTTTACCGGTACCGTACTCTCCCGACACTACCGTATTACAATATTCAATAATTGTATCTGATGTGGTTTCCGACACTGTCTGCTTTAAAATACGGGGTTCTATATTTTCTACCGTAGCTCCGCTGGGACTAACAATTTTACTGACCATATGGGGTTCGTAATAATATCCACCATTTATGAGCGAACAAAATCCTGTAATCGTCTGTATCATAGTCGTATTGAAAGTCTGTCCGAAAGAATTGGTTGCAAGGTCTGTAGGTCCCATAGTTTCTTCTGTGTAGATGAGACTGGCAGTTCTTGCTTCTCCCTGCAAATCTATATTTGTCTTTAATCCAAAATTAAACGTATGTTGGAAACGTGTAAAGTTGCTAATTCCTATCTCCTGTCCGATGCGCATCATTACCACATTACAGGACCGTTCAATTCCCTGCTGTACGGTAAGAACACCGTCACCATATTCATTATGACACTTAATATCATGATCACCTACATGCAAAAAACCTTCGCAATTATAACTTTCGGTTCCGATAATGCTTCCGCTTTCTATTCCGGCCGCAACCGTAAAGGGCTTTGTAACAGATCCCGGTTCATAGGTATCTGCAATACAGAAATTCTTCCAAAGTGCATCCAATTGCAAATACATCAGTTGTTCCGATTCAATTGCTTCCAGACTTTCCTGTGTAAGATATTCTCCTGTTTTCTGCCCCTTTTCGTCTAAAATAGGCATTCCTATCAGTGCATCCGTATTTCTTGGGTTATTTAAGTCAAAATTCGGATAACTTGCCATGGCAAGAATTTCTCCGCTATCCACATCCATAATGATACATCCCAAATTATTTGCACCATTGCCCGGATGATAATTATCTTTGTATTCTTCATTAAATTTCAGCAAATATTTTTCAACAATACTTTGGATATTTGCATCAATTGTTGAAACTATTGAATTTCCGTCCTGCGGGGATATGGTAGTACGTTCCAGATTGGAATCATCGTTCAAATAACCATATTCGCGACCGGGAATTCCCGATAATTCATCATTATAAAATTCTTCCAGTCCATACTGTCCCATATTATCATTTGTTGTAAATCCAACAATATCACAGGCAAGTGTATTACCCGGATATACTCTTGTATATTCCTCTTCAAACCAGATTCCTTTTATTTGGGAATCTTTAGCCTCCTGCAGTTCCAAAAAGCCGGAAATTTCTTCATATGTCAATCTTTTTGCCAGTACATGGTATCTTGATGTTTCGCTGTTTGCTGCTATGTAGGTACGTACGCTTGCGGTATCAATGCCAAACTGACTGCTTAATGCACTCAGCGTAGGCTCCAGATACTCTTCCTTGTCCGTAACAGCTACTGAATCAAGAATCACATTATATACTTTTTCACTGGCTGCAAGCACACTTCCGTTTGCATCCAAAATAGAACCTCTCTTGTACGGAATTGTTGTACTGTCATATTTTTGCTGTGACAATACCTGCTTTTTATATCTTTCACCGTTATCTCTTGTAATCGTATAGAGACGACAAAATAACCCTACAAAAGCCAGCAGTACAAATATAAACAGTACTACCAGCTTCTTTTGCATTTTAATTGTGAACTTGTTGTATGCTTTTCCTTTTTCCATAAGGCACCTGCTTAATCGGGTATTTCTCCCGTTTGTCTTACATAATCGCTATCTTCACCGTTAAAGACAATAATCTGTCCTTCCTCAGCATATTGCATGCCAAGTTCCTGAATTGCGATACGTCTTACCTCCTCTAAGTTTACGTTACTTGAAATACGGCTATAGTTTTCATCATTGTCCATTTTCAAAGTGTTTAACTGACTTTCCAATGAAGCAATGTTCTTCATACTGCTTGTGATGTCTGCCTGCAGTTTTAAATATCCTGTGAGGATCATTCCCGCACTCACCATGGCAGTTACAAGAAACAGTACGTATCCGATATTCATATGTAGTGCACGCTCCCTGTTTTTACGGGTAGCATGGCTTATTTTTCTTACAGGACTTTGCTCCCTGCCGGGAACAGTCTGCAACCGGCGCGCCGTAGAGGCGTATTGATATGCAGTTGTCCTTCTGTTTCCTGCTGTTGCCATTACTATATAGCTCCTTAATATTTATAATCTTTCAAATATTCTCAGTTTTGCACTTTTGGAACGGGAATTGACTTCCAATTCTTCTTCACTTGGCAAAATAGGTTTCCCTGTAATCACTTTACCCTTGCTTACCTTACCGCATACACAAACCGGAAAACTCGGTGGGCATGTACAGGGATTCGCAGCCTGTTTAAACGCTGTCTTTACAATCCTATCTTCCAAGGAATGGAATGTGATAATACAGAGCCGTCCTCCCGGCGCGAGTAAATCAATTAATTCTTCCAAGGATTCTCTAAGAACTTCCAATTCTCTGTTGCATTCGATTCTGATGGCCTGATAAGTTCTTTTAGAAGGATGTCCGCCTTCCGCTCTCATCTTTGCCGGAATGGCTGCCTTGATGATTTCATTCAGTTCCCCTGTTGTCTCAATGGGTTTTTCCACTCTTGCCCTTACAATGTGCTTTGCAATATTTTTTGCAAACTTATCTTCTCCGTAATCACGGATTACCCGAAACAATTCCATCTCGCTGTATTCGTTTACGATATCTCTCGCAGTTAAACTTTGGCGCTTGTCCATTCTCATATCGAGTGGTGTATCATACCGGTAAGAAAAACCTCTTTCCTCATTATCAAGTTGATACGATGAAACACCAAGATCTAACATCATTCCGTCAATCTGACAAATTCCTAACTCTGTAAGCACCTGCTTTGTATTTCTATAATTACTTCTTACTATCGTAACTCTGTCTTCAAACCCGGAAAGCCTTTCACCTGCTGCGCAAATGGCTGCATCGTCCTGATCAATCCCGATGAGTCTTCCCTTATCATTTAACCTGCCGGCAATTTCATAAGAATGTCCGCCACCACCAAGTGTTCCGTCTACATAAATGCCATCCGGCTTTATCTTTAATCCATCTACCGTTTCTTTCAGAAGTACAGAGGTATGTTTAAATTCCATGGTAAAATCTCCACCTTTTTTATATTCCGATACCAAGTTCTATCATATGCTTTGCAATCTCTTCCATATCCTGATAGGTAACGGTACCTTCCCATCTGTCCTTGCTCCAGATTTCAATTCGTCTTCCAACACCGATTAACACGGCATCTTTTGTTATATCTGCAAATTCACGAAGCACACCCGGAATCAAAATTCTTCCCTGCTTGTCTACTTCCACGCCAGCTGCACCGGCTAAAAAGAAACGTGTGAATTGTCTTGCTTCTTTATCCATCATAGGTAATGTATGTAACTTTTCTTCGAAGGCTTGCCACTCAGTATGATCAAACACGAACAGACAGCCATCCATTCCCTTTGTCACCACAAATTCATCACCGAGTACTTCACGAAATTTGGCGGGAATAATCAGTCTGCCTTTAGCATCTATTGTATGGTTGTATTCACCCATAAACATATGCACTCGCCCTGCCTTCACCAGTTACAAGCGGTCTGCCACAGAAAACTCGGAAGTGTCGACTTTCTACATTCTTTACGTCGATTATCTACAACATCAGTGTCGATTATCATCATCTTGCGCACCTGATAATCTACCACTTTGCACCACTATGTTGCCACTTTCCTCCACTTTCTACCACTTTTAAAGTTATTTTAACCCATTTCCCAATACATTTCAAGCAAAATCGTGCGATTTTCGTAAAAAAAATACGCCTTGCAAAGCCTTGCAAAGCGCATAAAATCAACACCTCTCCTTATTATCAATATCTAGTGGTCGGAACGTTTCCTTCACTAAATGTAGTGTCTTTGCTGTAGTTTGCAAATAATATATACTGTTGCAATTCTTGATGAAGGAAATTAGTGTTTCTTAAAGTTCTGTAAACAATCAACAATTGTCTGCCCGGACGGCAGACAAAGGCGGCAACGAGTCATGAATGACTTATTGCCGCCGGTTGTGTCCATTATTCACTTATTTGAGCAGAACATTTAGAAACACTTATGTCCGTAAGCAGAATTGAAACTGTATATATTTTGCAAGCAACAGTAAAACACTTACACATTAAATCTAAACAAAATCACATCTCCGTCTTTAACAACATATTCCTTGCCTTCCATACCCACCAGGCCTTTTTCTCTGGCCGCCGCAAGAGAACCATGTTCCAACAAGTCTTTATAGTTTACTACCTCTGCTTTGATAAATCCTCTTTCAAAGTCCGTATGAATTTTACCTGCCGCCTGAGGTGCTTTGGTTCCAAGCTTAATGGTCCAAGCCCTTGTCTCATCTTCACCTGCCGTAAGGAAGCTGTGAAGTCCAAGCAAATGATAGCTTGCCTTGATCAGTTTCTCAAGACCGGACTGCTCAAGACCTAGGTCCTCTAAAAACATTGCTTTTTCATCATCATCCAGTTCGGCAATTTCCTGTTCAATCTGTGCACAGATTACAAACACTTCACTGTCTGTTTCTTTTGCAAATGTTCTGACAGCCTGTACACCGGTATTGTTAACACCATCATCTGCCAAATCATCTTCTGCCACGTTTGCTGCAAAAATAACCGGTTTGTAGGTAAGCAGATTATAGGAATTTAAAAGTGCAAGTTCGTCTTCGTCATCTGTATCATAACTTCTTGCCAGCTTGCCATCCTCTAAATGTGCTTTTAATGCTTCCAGCAAAGCTGCTTCTTTGGCAAGAGACTTGTCCATTCTGGCAGCCTTTCCTGTTTTCGCAATCCTTCTTTCTAAGATTTCAATATCGGAAAAGATTAATTCTAAGTTAATGGTTTCGATATCACGTAAAGGATTGATATTGCCGTCAACATGAACTACGTTGGCATCTTCAAAGCAACGCACTACATGTACAATCGCATCTACCTCTCTAATATTGCTAAGGAACTGGTTTCCTAAACCTTCCCCCTTGCTAGCACCTTTTACAAGCCCTGCAATATCTACAAATTCAATTACCGCCGGTGTCACTTTCTTGGAGTGATACATATCTCCCAAAAGCTTTAGTCTCTCATCCGGTACTGCTACAATTCCCACATTGGGATCAATCGTACAGAACGGATAGTTTGCTGATTCTGCACCTGCCTTTGTCAGGGAATTAAATAATGTACTTTTCCCTACGTTGGGAAGTCCTACAATTCCTAGTTTCATTTTTTCTATCTCCTTTGCTTAAAAAGCTTGATTTTACGGGGTTTGTGTAGTTTGCAAGGTTGGCTATGTACCAATTTATGCACCAATCAAACCACTTTCAATGCCGCCGCAACTTTATCAATTTCTTTATTTTTTCATCTTCGGTTGTATGTACTTTCAAAAAAGAGCCTCAACAATCAGTATTTACTATACCACGAAGAGACGCAAATGTAAATTTACAAAATCCTGATATTTCAATGTTTTCTGCTAACAACTTTTCGAATTCCTTTTTATGAGTTTGTTCTTCCCTGCATACAATTCAAACGAGCCATTCGGAATCTTAAGCAGTTCTTCTAGCTTATTTCTCCATTCTTGCATTCTCTCAATTATAACAAAAACCTATTACTTTTAACTTTTTGCACTATATGTACACAGACCATACTCTGCCTCATCAAAACACTTACACCAAATCTCTAACACCTTACACGTCGGATGACTTAACTTTCGCACATCTTCATGATACAGCGTCACCGGTATATCTGCAGTCTTACCCACTTTAAATCCAACACTTACTATCGCCCTTGTATCACCCACAAAATAATCTGCACGAATCATAATTCCACTATTTATGAAATCACCAATCATACAGTTCCCATATAACAGGTTCGGAAGATATGGCAACACTGCAATCTTTTGTTGAACTTTTCCCTTATTATCAATCTCGAAATCTCGTTCTGACAATTTGCCATTTACACAGGCATGATAAAACTGTTGTGCTGATAGTTTCGTCTTAACTCCTGTCAAATGTAAAAAGTTCATATCACGAAAGCCAACAATGGCTTCCTCTTTCTCTTTGCCCTTTTGATAAGTAATTTTAAAATGCTTATTATTTAGTTTCTCATCATATTCTTTCGCTACGGAAAGAATGATTTTTAAAATTTCTTGTTTTGTATAATTCTTCATATGTACCCCTAATACACAAAGAGGCTGTCCTCACGGACAACCTCTTTATAAACAATAATATGCTGATTTTTCTGTTGTCTGCCAACTTGCCACCCATCAAATGTGGCTTATATGTGGAGTTTTTCTGTTGCTCCCCAACTTGCCAGCCTACGTATCTGGCTTATCTGTCAGATTTTTAAGGTGTCAGCGCACCCAGATAAGATCTCTTATCTAACTATATTATATTCTACGATTTAAAAAATTACAATCGTTTTCAAAAATTTTTTCGCTATTTCAGATCTTACTTCTTTACACCTCAACTGTACCTTTTTGTGCCTTAAAAATCTCAATTGCCGGATATACATTCTTGTATACTCCAACTACCACCATTAACGTCATCAACATAAACACGGCCATCTTTCGTGCCTAAACGATTTCCCCAGTGATATCCATCAAAGTTATAAAAAACATACTTATCAAAATCTGCTTCATGATTTCCCTTGTTAGTAGGGCCAAAGACATGACAAATAATTGCATAACACCAGCGGGTACCATTTTCCTCATGCGTTACCCAAGGTTCGATACCTACTGCTTTGAAAGCTGCAACTGCTTCATCATAAGAGGAAACAGTGGTATTAACATATGAATATCCGCTTTTTGAAATAATATCGAGTCCACCGGAAGATGCCTGGGCATTTGCCTGTGCTTGCTCTGATGCCTGTATAGCCTCAACCTTTTCATCAACTAAATAGTCATCGCTTACATAAGCAATGCCATCAGCGTACGCAATGCGATACCAGCCTGTTTCATTACACTTACCGGTTACCTTAACCTCATCATTTGTTGATAAGCCACCAAGCTTCTCGCCGTCAGCTGTAGGAAGAGAACGTACATTTACTGTTGACTTCGCATACTTTGTTGCATCCATATCTTCGAATGAGTAAGTAAGCATAGACCCTTCTACAACTCTGGTATCGGTCTCTTCGCATGCAGAACAAGTTGCTGTCTCTGTTCCGTCCGCTTCATAAGTTGCATCTTCATTTGATACATAGTTGGAAAAATCATGACCTATTGCAGGTATTGTCTCAGTGTAAGTGTCCCCACAATCACATGCGAAAGACTTTTCACCCTTTTCAAGACAAGTAGCTGGAGCTATTATTGTTTCTGTATAGATATGCTCGTGAACTTCTTCCACCACATCGGGAGTGGTCTCGTCAGATACCGTCTCTGTTGCAGTTTCTGTTGCAGTTTCCGTTTCCGTAGTCGTGTTATCTGCGCTTATCGTTTCCGCCTTACCACAGCCGGCAATCGTTGCAATTGCGAGCAAGCTCGCAAACATTATTGTTAAAAATCTTTTGTTCATTTTCTCTATTGCATCCTTCGTCTTTATATTTTAATACTTTTTTCTATCTTTCAATTCATTATATAACACTACATAATTATCATAGCGTACTTTGCTGATTTTCCCATCCTGCAAAGCCGACTTCACCCCACATACCGGCTCACTGATATGGGAACAACCACCAAACTTGCACTCTGCTTCATACTCCGCAAATTCCGGGTAGTAGGACTGCAACTCTTCCTTTTCCATCTCTCCCAGACTAAGGGATGTAAATCCGGGTGTATCACATATGTAAGTATTCTCTTCTGTAAGTGCAAACAACTCTGCATGTCTTGTGGTATGTTTGCCCCTTTCAATCTTACGGCTAATTTCCCCTGTTTCCATATTGGCCTGAGGACAAAGTGCATTGATAATGGTAGACTTTCCAACGCCGCTGGGGCCTGCCACTACTGTTGTTTTTCCTTTTAAACGCATACGGATTTCATCAATTCCCTGGTCTTGCTTGCCACTGACGAACATCACCTCATAGCCGCAATTTCCATATGCTTGTATCAGTTCTTCTTTTTCTTCCTCTGTCGCAATATCCTTCTTATTAAAGCAAATAATGCAAGGCAGATTCTGCTTTTCCATCATAATCAAAAACCGGTCCAACAAATTATAATTGGGACTGGGTTTTACAATAGCGAAAATCACAAGTGCCTGATCGATATTTGCTGATGCCGGTCTGATTAACACATTTTTTCTGGGGAATATATCTATAATATTCCCCAGAAATTTTTCTTTATCTGTAAGTTCTATTTCTACCAGATCGCCCACAAGCGGCTTTATCTGTTTGTTTCTGAATATTCCCTTTGCCTTACATTCAATCAGTCCCAACGACGTGTGCACGTAATAAAAACCTGCAATTCCTTTAATAATTTTCCCTTGCATACTTCTCCTATTCCTGCACGAATGTTATGGGACGATGAAGTTCTTTGTTTTCTGTAGTTCCTTCAATGGTAGTAACGCTACCGTCCTCATTGGTAACTGTGGTTGTCTCTGTTGTGTTGACATACTGGAACAATACATATCCCGTGTTAACCGGTATCCCTGTAATATTCTGTGCCGGAATCGGGAAAGATGCCGTCTGCGTGCTTAAAAGCTGCGTTCCGTCATCAGCCATTACAATAACCGTAACCGTAGTTCCCGAACGATAATTGGGATCTTCATCCGGTGTCGGTGCATGAATGGCCTCCGTAAAGCTGTAGGTCGCTGATTCAGGCCCCACACTGACACTTACATCAACAATCGTTCCTGCATCCACATACGCACCTACCGAATAACTTTGGTAACAAACCAGTCCTGTCAACGCAGCATCATGATGATTTACATTCGATACCGTACCCAACTGTAATCCGGCCTCAACCAAAAGACTCATAGCCTCCATCTCATCCTTACCGAGCAAATCCGGGACCTGTACCTTTGCATTTTCACTGCCTTTACTGATACAAATTGTAACCGTCGTTCCTGCCGGTACCTTTTCTCCTGCTTCGGGAGACTGGCTTAATATATTACCTGCTTTTATATATTGGTCAAATGCTTCTGTCTTACTAACCTTGAATCCTTTTTGCTCTAATCCGGAAACAGCTTCCGCTTCCGTAAGTCCTACTACATCAGGTACTTCTATTCCCACAGATCCCGCACTAACTGTCAAAATAATATTAGTCCCTTCTTCCACCATAGTTCCCGCACTGACACTGGCATTCATAACGATACCTTCTGCGTACTGTGTGCTTTCTTCATACTCAATTTCCGGTGTGAGGCCTGCTTGCAAAAGTTCCACTTTTACATCATCAATATTCTTGCCGATTACGGAAATCATTTCCACTAACTCTTTATCTGTACTTTCCTGCGTAATCTCTTTATCCTCTTTTCCGGAACCAAATTGGAACAAACCAAACGCTTTTCCTACCAAAAACAGAACAATACATCCGATAATCACAGCTACAATAATTGCAATTGCTGTTGTTAATCGTTCCATCTTGGGATTATATGAATTATTTTCATATTCATAATCATCATATTCTTCCGGTTTCTCTACATACTGCCTTCTGACACTGCGTTTTACTTCTCTCTCCGTACGCATATGCATGGCATCTTCCATTGAATCTCTTCTTCCGGACTGCTTTTTAATCTGTGCAATCTCCCTGTCGGTAATAGTCCGTGTGGATGCATCCTCATCGGAACCGATTACTTTTACAAATTCCTCGTCCGGATTCATCAATGATCTTTTCAAATCAATAATGAGTTCATCCATAGACTGGTATCTTCTGTCCGGGCTCTTCTGACAGCATTTGGCTACAATCTGCTCTACGCTGACAGGAACTTCGGATACATAATCTCTGGGGGAGGGCATTTCTTCCTGAATATGCTTAATTGCAATTGCAACAGTTGTTTCACCATTAAACGGAACCCTGCCGGTAAGCATTTCAAACATGGTAACACCAAGTGAATAAATATCACTCTTCTCATCCGAATAACCACCTCTTGCCTGTTCCGGTGATGTATAATGCACAGATCCCATTACATTGGAAGTAATGGTATTGCTGGTAGCTGCCTTTGCAATACCGAAATCCGTTACTTTTACTTTTCCTTCTTTGGATATAATAATATTCTGTGGCTTAATATCCCTGTGGATAATATGGTTATTGTGTGCCGCTTCAATGCCCATACTCACCTGGATAGCGATACTGATAGCCTCTTTGACGGAAAGCCTTGCTTTCTTTTCAATATATTTTTTCAGCGTGATACCTTCCACTAATTCCATTACAAAATAGTAGATACCGTCTTCCTCGCCTACATCATATACGTTTACAATATTCGGATGCATAAGACCTGCTGCCGCCTGTGCCTCGATTCTGAACTTAGAAACAAAATTCGCGTTTTCGCTGAATTCCTGTTTCAAAACCTTAACTGCCACAAAACGATTCAACTTATGATCCTTTGCTTTATATACGTCAGACATACCGCCTGTACCGATTTTTTCCAGTATTTCGTATCTGTCTCCGATTAACATTCCTATCTTAACCATTCCTAAACCTCTCTTGCAAACATGTCAATAATAATGACCGCAATATTGTCTCTTCCCCCATTGTTATTGGCTGCCTCAACTAACTTCTCAGCTCTCTCCTTTAGTGTTCCTGCCCCTTTAAGAATCGCGCTGATTTCCTCGTCCTGCAACATGTTTGTCAATCCATCGGAACACATCAGTACAATATCCCCACTTTTTAACTCTTCATTAAAAAAGTCAATTTCTATTGTATCCTTCGCTCCGATTGCTCTTGTGATAATATTTTTATCCGGATGATTGCGGGCTGCCTCCCTGTCAAGCCCACCCATACGGATCATTTCCTCCACAAGAGAATGATCTCTGGTAATCTGTCTGATTTCATCGTTAATAATATAAAGTCTGCTATCTCCCACATTGGCAACCTGCAAATATTTCCCCATGCAGGTAGCTGCCACCACGGTAGTTCCCATTCCTGCCAAATTTACATCACCGCGGGCTTTCCTCCTGACTTTTTCGTTTGCCTCACGAATCGCTTTACTTAATATCCGGATGGGGCTTTTTTCAAAGCTGCCCTGTACTTCCCTTACAATTGTCTCTACGGTACATTTTGACGCATAATCACCTGCGTTATGTCCTCCCATCCCATCCGCTACAATGTAAATATTGGGAAGATTCCCAATCGGCTCATCCGATGCATACACAAAATCCTGATTTAGTTTTCTCTTTTTGCCGATATCCGTTATCGAAAAAGATGCTATCACCTTTTTATACCTCCTATTGCAGCGACTGCTCTTTATGTCTACGCCTCAGTTGTCCGCAGGCACCATCAATATCTCTTCCCATTTCCCTTCTTATAGTAACATTTATTCTGTTTTTTTCAAGTTTATTTTTAAATGCCTTTATCGCATCATTCCCTGACTGTACAAAATCACGCTCTTTAATCGGATTAACCGGAATTAAATTCACATGGCAATTTAACGGTTTTACAAGTGCTACAAGCTCTGCCGCATCTTCGTCTGTATCGTTCACGCCTCCTACGAGACTGTATTCAAACGTAATTCTTCTGCCTGTCTTTTCAAAATAATACCGGCACGCCTCCATAAGTTCCTTAACAGAATACTTATTCGCTATAGGCATTAGTTTTTTTCTCTTTTCATCCGTAGTTGCATGAAGGGAAAGTGCCAATGTAATCTGCAGTTTTTCCTCTGCCAATTCTCTCATCTTAGGAACAATCCCACAGGTAGATACGGTAATGTTTCTTTGACTGATATGTAAGCCTTCCTCTGCAGTAAGAAGTCTTAAGAACCTTAGCAAATTCTCATAATTATCCATGGGCTCACCGGTTCCCATTACTACTACGTTAGAGACTCTTTCCCCTGTATGCAGGCTAATACTGTATATCTGATCAAGCATCTCTGACGCAGTCAGATTTCTCTCCAGTCCGTCCAAGGTCGATGCACAAAAAGCGCATCCCATTCTGCAGCCCACCTGCGAGGAAATACACACGGAATTACCATGCTTGTATTTCATCCACACACTCTCCACTACATTTCCGTCATGAAGCTCAAATAAATATTTTCTGGTTCCGTCTACCTTCGACTCCTGCATTCTTACCATCTTCAAAGCCGTATAATTATATCGTTCTTTACACTTTTCTTTCAGCGCAGAAGAAATATTACCCATATCGTCAAAGCTTCTTACCAACTTTTGATGCATCCAACCATAAATCTGAGTGGCCCGGAAAGCTTTTTCATTTAAGTTCTCCATATCCTCTTTTAATTCCTGCAGTGTCATTGACTTGATATCAATCATAAACTATCCCTATTATTACGCTTTCTTTCTAAGTCTTGCGATGAAAAATCCATCTGTTTCATGTACTCCCGGCAATAGCTGAACCATGCCATCTTCACCAACCCTGATTTTATCCGTCAGATACTCTCTAAGGCTTTCTGTCTCAAAAGGATAATTCTCTTTAAACCATTTTACATTATTCTCATTTTCCTGCCTATTAATGGTACATGTACTGTATAGTAATGTACCCCCCGGCTTTACATATTTATGGACCGTATCCAAAATTTCCCTTTGCAGTGCCACAAGGCTATCAAGGCCCTCCTTGGATACACGATACTTAATGTCCTTTTTCTTTCCCATAACGCCAAGACCGGAGCAGGGTAAATCCGCAATCACTACATCTGCCGTTTCTATATCTTCTTCCCTTACTTTTCTTGCATCCCATACAAGCACTTCGCAGTTTTCTATTTTCATTCTTTCTATATTTTCTTCAATATAGGAAGTTTTATATTCTGTTAAATCTCTTGCGGATACAATACCTTCTTTTCCAACTTTCTGTGCAGCGTGTATCGCTTTTCCTCCGGGAGCTGCACATACATCAATCACCTTATCACCTTTTTTCAGTCCGGCGGCTTCGCACACAAGCATACTGCTCACGTCCTGTACCGTATATAGACCATCCTCAAATCCGGGCAAGTTACGTACTCCGTCAATTCCCTTCAGACAATAGGCATAGGAAAGATACGGATGTTTACCTACGTCTACTCCGCACCTCTTCCATTCATTAACAAGGCTTTCCACTATCTCTTCATCCGTATCCTCATTCATTCGGACCGTAACAGGTTCTATTTTCATAAATCCTGCTAACATCTTCTCCGTAATTTCTTCTCCCTGCTCTTCTATAAATTTCTCTACAAGCCATATTGGCATAGAATATTCCACGGAAAGAAACTCTACTTTATTTTTTCTTCGGTCCGGATATACAATTTTTTCTTTGCTTCTGGCAATATTGCGAAGCACTCCGTTCACAAATCCCTGCAGGTTTTGAAATCCTCTTTTTTTGCATAACTTTACAGCTTCGTTGCATACTGCACTATCCGGTATATTGTCCATAAACATGAGTTGATATACACTCATGCGAAGAATGGTTCTGATCAGCGGCTTTTGCCGCTCCACCGGTACTTTTGAAAATTGATTTATGATATAATCAATCTTTATTTTCCATTCCACACATCCATCTGCAACACGCTTAATAAATGCTTTATCCCTGCCTTCCAGATAGTCATACTTTTGCAAAACATCTCTGATGACCAAATGACTGTATTTATCTTTTTCCAGAATTTCAAGCAGTATCTCTACTATCAGTTCTCTTGTATTCAAACCATTGTCACCTTTCTAATCCCTGCGTCTGCGATTGCTCAAAAGAATCAAACGAAGCAACTGTAAAACGGATGAAGCTGCCGCTGCCACATAAGTAAGCGCTGCCGCTCCGAGTACTCTCTTACAGTCATCTGTTTCATCACCGCCTACGATACCATATTCTCCCATTAATTTCAAAGCTCTTCCCGATGCATTAAACTCCACCGGTAAAGTTACCAGTTGAAATAACACGGCAAAGGAAAAAATCCACACACCAAGCTGTGCCAGTGAAAAATAACCGCCGTTCGGCAACTCAAAAGAAAGCCCAAGTACCAGTCCCAAAATAACAAGGGGAAGTCCCAGTCTGGATCCGATATTAGCCACAGGCACCAGCAAAGAACGTACCTTTAACGGCAAATAGCCTTCTTTATGTTGGATTGCATGACCACACTCATGTGCTGCCACCCCGATTGCTGCAACAGAACGGGAATCATATACCGTATCCGAAAGGCGCAGTACTTTCGCTTTGGGATCGTAATGGTCTGTCAAATCACCTCTTACGTGCTGTATCTGCACATCATGAATACCTGACATACGCAGTATTCTCTCTGCCGCCTGCGCACCGGTCATACCGCCTCTGCTTCTTACTTTTTCATATTTCGCATAGGTGCTCTTTACATTGGAGCTTGCCCACATGCAGATAACTGCACCAATAATCACAAATATATATGTGGGGTCAAAATAAAATCCGTACATTACGCAATTCCTCCTGCTTTTGCCTCTTCAAACATCATTCCTTCTTTCACCTCATATCCAAGAAGAAAATCTTTTACTGCCACTTTCTTTTTTCCCTCTAACTGTATCTCCTTTAACAGAAGCGTCCCTTTTCCAGTCGCCACTTCAATGGCATCCTTTGTTACACAGATAACTGTTCCGGGCTTTTTATCTGTTTCTGCATCCGTCACATCTGCTTCCCATATTTTTAAGGTTTTTCCACGATAAAAGGTGTACGCACTGGGCCAGGAATTAAGACCTCGAATTAATCTTTCTATCACTACCGCATCCTTGGAAAAATCAATCTTTCCCATATCCTTGGTAAGCCGGGACGCATAACACGTCAAAGACTCATCCTGCTTTTCGGGCTTGACATCGCCCTTTTCGATTGCCACAAGTGCCTCTACAATTAAGTCTGCCCCAACATGTGTCAATTTATCATAGAGACTTTCCCCGGTTTCTTTTTTATCTAAGACAACTTCACTTTTAAAAAGCATATCTCCGGTATCAAGTCCTTTTTCCATCTGCTGAATCGTAACACCGGTTTTTTCTTCGCCGTTAATTACCGCCCACTGAATAGGCGCTGCCCCACGATATTTTGGAAGCAGGGATGCATGGATATTCACGCATCCGTACTTTGGCATCTGCAGGATTTCCTCTGAAAGAAGTTGTCCGAAAGCTGCCACCACAAAAATATCCGCAGGATATTTTCTCAGTTCCTCTACGGCTTCCTTTTCTTTAATTTTCACCGGTTGCAAAACAGGAATTCCATGGGAAAGCGCACATTCCTTGACAGGCGTCATCTGCACTTCCTTCCCCCTTCCTTTCTGCTTATCCGGCTGCGTCACTACTGCACACACTTCATGTCCGGCTTTTATGATTGCTTCAAGAGGCGCCACCGCAAAATCCGGTGTCCCCATATAAACTACTTTCATTTATCTACTCCTCATCTTCACCCATTACTACATCCATTAAGTCTCCTTCTACCTTTTCCACATAAAGGTGTCCGTCCAGATGATCAATCTCATGACAAAATGCTCTTGCTAAAAGTTCTGTTCCTTCTATAATAAAAGGTTCCATATTCTCATCATAAGCTTTTACTTTCACGTAATTGGGACGCGTCACCACACCTGATTTGCCGGGCACACTAAGACACCCCTCCTGACCGGTTTGCTCACCGCTTGTTTCCATAATTACCGGATTAATTAATAATATAGGATCTTCTCCTGTCACATCCACCACAACGATTCTTTTCAAAATACCTACCTGCGGTGCTGCCAGTCCTACTCCGTTAGCCTCATACATGGTTTCAAACATATCATCAATTAATGCTCTTGTCCGCTCTGTTATTTCCGTAACTTCTTTGCAACGCTTATTTAATACGGAATCTCCCATTTCTCTTATGTTTCTGATTGCCATTTTACTCTTCCTTTCTCCTTAAAAGCTGTCAATGGGGTCAAGGTCAAATTGGACCGCCTCATTTCTGCATTCTTTTTTATCCAAAAAGACTTCTATTTCTCCCCTGATATTCTGAAGATTAGTATCGTCCTTATGTTTTAAATAAATTACAAACCGGTAAATATCATTTATCTTTCCGATTCTGGCTTTTGCCGGACCGATGATTTTCACCTTATCACATATCACTTCATTTTCTTGCAGTTTCTTTACATACTCCGCAATTTCATTTGTAAGTGCACTTCCTGCTTCTTCACTTTTAGCCGTAATCATGATACAAAGCATATGCCCTGCCGGAGGATAACCGCCCAATTCCCTGTAAAGAATTTCTTCCTCATAAAAAGCTTCATAATCCTGCTCGGCTGCCCGGATTATACTGTAATGATCCGGTCTGTAAGTTTGGATAATGACATCGCCTTCCCTTTCCCCTCTTCCGGCTCTTCCTGCTGCCTGTGTCAGAAGCTGAAAGGTTCTTTCAGAGCAGCGGTAATCACTATCGTTAAGGGAAAGGTCTGCTGCCAGTATGCCTACCAATGTCACTTTGGGAAAATCATGCCCTTTTACTATCATCTGGGTTCCCACTAAAATATCTGCCTTTTCCTCCGCAAACGCAGAAAGAATTTCTTCATAACTGTTTTTTTTCTTAGTGGTATCTCCATCCATACGAAGTACCCTTGCCGACGGAAACCGCATATGGATTTGTTCTTCTATCTGCTGAGTGCCTGCCTTAAATCCCAATATATACGGGGACGAACAAGACGGACACTTTGTTACCGATACAGTTTCATATCCGCAATAATGGCATACCAGTTTTCCTCCTACATGCTGTGATAGGGAAACATCACAGTGTGGACATTTCATCACATGTCCGCAGGAACGACAAGAAATAAACCCTGCATACCCTCTTCTGTTAAGAAACAATATGATTTGTTCTTTCTTATTTAATCGGTCTTCTATGAGGTTCTGTAACTTATTACTGAAAATGGAACGGTTTCCGTCCCTAAGTTCCTGTCTCAAGTCCACAATCTGCGTCTGTGCGAGAGTTCCTCCCGTAAGACGTTTGGTAAGTTTAAATAAAGTATATTCCCCTTTCATGGCCCGCTCATAAGCTTCCAAGGATGGGGTTGCCGAGCCGAGTACCAGACTTGCTCCCTTTAGCTTTGCCAAATACTCTGCCGTTTCTCTCGCATGATATCTGGGCATGGATTCGCTTTTATAACTTCCTTCATGCTCCTCATCCATCACAATCAAACCTAAATTTGCAAAAGGGACAAACAATGCTGACCTTGGACCTATGATTACATCTATTTCCCCTTTTTGTGCTCTTATACACTGGTCATATTTTTCTCCTGCCGACAGGGTAGAGTTCATTACCGATACCCTGTCCCCGAATCTTTTATAGAAACGAAGAAGTGTCTGATACGTCAGCGCAATCTCCGGTATTAAAACGATACATTGTTTGCCTTGCTTTATTACTTCTTCTATCAATGATAAATACACTTCGGTTTTACCACTTCCGGTAATACCGTGAATCAGGTATGTTTTCCGGATTCCTTTTTCATAATCAGAAAGAATACTGTCTCTGATGTATTGTTGCTCATGGCTTAATTCCTTTTTTGTTTCCCATGCTGCTTCCATCTGTACCGGATTGCGGTAGTAGTTTTCGGCTTCCACCTTTATAATCCCATGACTTTCCAAACTTTTGACGGTAGCAGCCGCCACATGCAGTTTACCTGTTACCAGCTCGTAAGGAAGTACCGGTTCTTTTAATAATTCAGCAAGAATTCTTACCTTTGCATGCTGATGTTTTCTTAAGCATTCTCCATAAACCGAAGTCAATTCTTCTCTTTTTGCAACACAAACTATTTTTTTCTTTTCTTTCAACTTCATAGTTTGTTTTACGGGCAACACTGTTTTTAATGCAGCTATCATAGTCGAACCATACGTTTCCTTCATCCAGGCTGCCAACTTAATCGCATCTGCCTCCACAGAAACACCATCTTTTACAATACCTGCAATTTCCTTCATTTTTTCAGGCGGAAATTCTGCCACATCGGTAACTTCTATTACATACCCCTTTCGCAAATGATTTCCGGCTCCAAAAGGCACCTGCACGCACATTCCAACTTCCAGCAAAGTATGCATAACGTCAGGTATCTTGTATTGAAAGGTTTTATCCACTTTTTCATGGGAAATATCAATAATGATATTGGCATATCTGCCCGGCAAAGTTGCCTTTTCCATGTTATTCCTCCGTACTTAAAATCTCTGCAATCAGGACTCTTTCGTCCATTGGGTATTTCACTCCCTTAATTTCCTGGTAATCCTCATGTCCTTTTCCGGCAAGTACAATAATGTCTCCGGACTGTCCGTTACGAATCGCATATGCGATAGCCTCTTTACGGTCACAAATCTCCACATAGGCACCATCAGTCTTAGAAATACCTGTTTTGATATCTGCCATAATAGAAAGAGGTTCCTCAAATCTTGGATTGTCGGATGTAATAATGGTAAGGTCCGCTAATCTGCCGCTTACCTCTCCCATTTCAAAACGCCTGAGTTTGGAACGGTTCCCTCCACAGCCAAACACACACACCAACCGGTTTGGTTTATACTCCTTAAGCGTAGAAAGAAGACTTTCAAGACTCATAGCGTTGTGGGCATAATCAATTAAAAGTGTAAAATCATCAGATACCGGCACCATTTCAATTCTCCCCTTTACATGGGCTGAGAGAAGGGCTTTTTGTATCTTGGAAACCTCTACATGAAAATGGCGACATACCGCTATCGCGGTAAGTGCATTATACACACTAAATCTCCCCGGGGTCGGCACTTCTACCCTGAAATCCATTTTTCCTTTTACGCTAAAATCAATGCCCAGTTCTCCGGGTTTATTCACCAATTGCAAATCCTCTGCATAAAGATCTGCTGTTTTATCAAACCCATAAGTTTCTATTCTGCAGGTATGTCCCTTTAGCACTTCCTCCATATGGTCATCATCTTTATTGACGATACCCAAACGGCATTGTTTAAACAACAGTCCCTTACACATCTGATATTCTTCAAAATCTGCATGTTCATTGGTCCCGATATGGTCCGGCTTTAAATTGGTAAAGATACCTATTTCAAAAATAAATCCTTGGGTTCTGTGAAGTTTAAGACCCTGGGATGCCACCTCCATCACAACGATATCACATCCGGTATCTACCATTTTTCTGAAATACTGCTGAAGCAGGAAAGATTCCGGTGTCGTATTGTTTGCCGGAATATGTTCATCACCGATAATGGTTTCGATGGTTCCGATTAACCCCACCTTATATCCTGCACTTTCCAAAATCGATTTTACAAGATAGGTGGTTGTAGTCTTTCCCTTAGTTCCGGTGATACCGATTACTTTCAGTTTATCTGCCGGATGCCCGAAATAAGCAGCAGCGATAAATGCCATGGCATATCTTGTATCTTCCACCTTAATGACCGTCACATCACTGCTATCCGGTACTTCTATGTCCTTTTGCACCACTAAAACAGCAGCACCTTTTTCTATGGCTTCTTTAGCAAAATCATGACCATCTGCTACATATCCGCAAATACAAATGAACAGACAGCCCTTGGTAACCTTTTTGGAATCATATACCACTTCACTTACAAGTCTGTCTGTACTTCCCTTAACACATTCATATTTTAATTCTCTTAACAGGTCTTTACATAAATGCATGCAGTCATCCTCTTTTCCTTACAATAAGATAGCACGATTACGCACTTTTTTCAACTTTCCGCAGGCGAAATCTACCATTACTATTATATGATTGCCATATTTTTCGATATGATTTATTTTTTCTTAATAGGATTTTAGATTTTTCTAATGAAGTGGACACATTTTGTACACATTTTTCCTTTATGATAAGTAGTAAGATAGTTGAACAACTCACTATCTCCCCCCTCATAAGAAGCAAAGCCTCCGGTATCCCCCGGAGGCTTTTGCGTTATCTGCCTTAAACATATTGTACATCTACCATTTCATATAACTGCCCGGCTGTTTCTTTTGGAATCACAGCACTTTCAAAAGTTGTCGCATTTGCCGCTGAAATTGCCACCGCTTTTTTCAAGCATTCTTCATCATCATCCCCCTTGATAAGCGACATCACGAAAGAGGAAACCACGCTGTCACCGCAGGCTACCGTATTTACTGCCTGCACACTTGGTGCTTTTGCAAACAATACTTGCTTTTTATTTGCATAGATAAGACCATCACTCCCCATAGATACGAGCACGTGACTGATTCCTGATTCCACAAGTTTTGCTATCTTGCATTTAAGCTCCGCCAGCGTTTCTATTTTTTCATTAAACAGTACTTCCAATTCTCTTTTATTAGGCTTTATCATAAAAGGGCGTGCGGCAACCCCTTCCTTTAAAGGCTCTCCACTGGTATCTAAGCATACCTTGCTGCCTTTCTCTTTTGCCATTTTAATCAAATCAGCATAAATGCCCGCCGGTATACCCTCCGGTATACTTCCTGATATTATGACTACTTCACTGTCTGTAAGTGCTGCTTCATACTTACCTAAAAAATCATCCAATTCTTCTTTCGAAACAATTGGTCCCGGCTCTAAGAGTTCCGTCACACAACCAGCGTCTGAAAGCACATTGGTATTACATCTGGTTTCACCGCTTACATAGGTAAAACAGCATTCTGCCCCAATACTTTTTAGATAATCTTCAATAAACCGTCCGTTATATCCGCCAAAAAAGCCAAGTGCCCTCACCGGATAATCATACTGACGCAAAATCTTCGTCACATTAATACCTTTTCCGCCTGCAATGTTTTTCACATCTTCCATGCGGTTTACAGCCCCCGGTATCAGCTCTTTTAAAGTGCACGTCTTATCAACGGCAGGGTTTAATGTAATGGTTGTAATCATAAGCCCTCACATTTTTTAGCAATAATATTGCATGACCATCTGCACGCTCTCTCTTCCGGCAAAATAATTAATATCCGGATAATAAGCCATGTTAAAAGACATCGGCTTATTTTCTTTCACTCCGCTATAAAGCGATGTTACTTTTTCTTTTCCAAACTTCTCTGTAAGAAAATCATGCCACTTTTCCATATCGCCAAAATAAATCATTTCATAAGTATATCCTGTTTCATCTGCGATAACATACTTTCCTACATTTTTATTTTTTCCCATCACTTTGCCACTAAGAAGCTTCACATCCTTCTGTGCAAACAAGGGTTTTTTATTTCCAACGCCAAAGGGCTCAAGCAAAGACAATTCTTTGATAAAATCTTTCTTTACATAGCTAAGGGGCATAGGAACATCAATATGGACCACTTCTTCAAAATCTGCTTCCGTCAAGGTACATTTTTGATTGATTGCTATCCTAAACTGCTTTAACTGTTCTTCGTCAGCAATAGAAAGACCTGCGGCCATGGGATGTCCGCCGTACTTGGTGAAAAACTCCTTGCAACCTGTCATTTCTTCATACATGGAATAAGCTTCTATGGAGCGTCCGCTGCCTTTAATTCCTTCTTCTCCTTTGGTTAGGACAAAAGCAGGCTTTCCGAATTTTTCACGCACTTTTCCGGCAATAATTCCGGCAAGGCTTTCATGACAGTCCGGCAAAAATACAACCAATACTCTGTCATCCTTCAGCTCGCTTTCTTCCACCTTTTGGATTGCCAGTTTTACACCGTCTTCCGTCATTTTTTTACGGCTGTCATTTAAATTTTTTAAATCGGCGGCAATCACTACCGCTTCATTCCATTCTTCTGCCTCAAATAAACTTAGGGCTCTTGTTGCTGTATCCAGCCTTCCTGTAGCATTTAAACAGGGGCCTATAATAAACCCTGCATGATAGGGCGTAATCTCTTTTTCTTCAATTCCGTTTGCCTGCATCAGGGCCTTTAAGCCTTTATTTGCGGTATGCCCCATCATCTGCAATCCGTATTTTACAATGATACGGTTTTCATCACGCAGTTCCATTACATCGCAGACTGTTGCAAGGGCCGCAAAGGGTAATAATCCGTCACGTATGGCATCTGTTTCTTTGCTGCTTTTCCCGCTCTTTTCACAGAGTGCCAAAATCAGTTTCATGGCCACTACCGCACCGCAAATAGAAGAAAATGGATATTTGCAGTCCTCCTGCTTGGGGTCAATCACTGCTGCTGCCTGGGGTACAATATATCTTCTGCCATCCTCTGTATCTTCATAAGGCACTTCATGATGGTCTGTAACAACAACCGTCATACCAAGCTTGCTTGCCAAGGCAATCTGACTTGCCGCTGCAATCCCGTTATCGCAGGTAACAATGGTATCGATTCCTTCACTTGCTGCCTCTTCTATCAGATTGTCATTAAGACCATACCCATCCTTCATGCGATGAGGAATCACCCGGTCCACCTTTGCTCCCAAAAGAGAAAGCCCATGAACCAAAATATAGGTAGAACAAATGCCGTCCACATCATAATCTCCAATGACTCTGATTGCAGACTGATTATTTATCTTATCAAGAATGAGGTCTGTTGCTTTGTCCATATCTTTTAATAAAAAGGGACTATGTAAATCCTGAAGGTTTCCCTTCAAGAATTTTCTGATATCCTCATCCTCTGTCAAACCCCTGTTCCGGATAATTCTGGCAAGGACCGGCGTAATGCCGTAATCATTTGCTATTTTATTAAAATCAGCCTTTTTGGCGGCCACCATCCATTTTGCCATTGATTACTCTTCCACTTTCTGGGGAAAAACCTTTCTAAGTACCAGCCACAGTGCTCCTGTAATGCATACAGAAGAATACGTACCGCAAAGAATACCAACCATCAAAGGAAGGGCAAATTCTTTTACAGAGGATACTCCGAAGATATACAGTGCTGCTACCATAACAAAGGTTGTCAGGGAAGTAAAGATACTTCTTGATAAAGTCTGAGTAATACTCTTATTTACTACATCATCAAGAGTATCCTTCCGCTTCATCTCAGCCAGGTTCTCACGAACACGGTCAAAAATTACTATGGTCGCATTAATGGAGTAACCTACTATGGTCAGCATACAAGCAATAAAGGTTGTTCCCACGGAAACCTTCACAATTGCATAAAATGCAAGTACTACCAAAACGTCATGGATTAATGCCACTACAGAACTTGCGCCAAAACGGATATCCTTAAATCTAAACCAAATATAAATCAGCATACATAAGGTTGCCACTGCCACCGCAATAACAGATTCCTTTTTCATCTCTCCACTGATAGTAGAACTAATGGTTTCCGCTGTAATCTTCTCTGTATCTACCGCGAAATTATCAGCCATAACACTGCTGAATGTTTCCCTCTCTTCCACAGATAAAGAGCGGGTCTTAAAGATGACTTCATTGGTTCCGTCAATCTTCTGTGTCTGCACATTACCGTCCCCTGTAATGCCTTCAATAAGGGGTACTACCTTGGAGTCAATATCTGCAAGGCTCATATCTTCATTAAAGGTTACATTGGTAGAAGTTCCACCAACAAATTCAAGACCATAATTTAAGATATTGCCGGTCTGTGCTTTGTTGACACCCATAAATACAAATCCTGCTACCACAAGTGCAATAGAAATTCCAAAGAATACTGCTTTCTTTGAAACAAAAGAGAGTGCCTTCTTTTCCTTTGCAATGCCATAAAATTTTGCATCCTTAAGTCCAAGACCAAACAACGCATTCATAATCAGTCTGGTAATAACCAGTGCTGTAAACATGGATAATACAATACCAAGGGCAAGTGTTGCCGCAAATCCCTTAATGGTACCGGAACCCATAATGCCAAGCACTGCTGCTGCGATTAATGTGGTAATGTTTCCATCCCAAATAGCCGACTGCGCTTTCTTATATCCTGCATCTATTGCAGACTTCACTGTCTTACCTGTTGCAAGTTCTTCCCTGATTCTGGCAAAGATAATTACATTGGCATCTACTGCCATACCTATAGAAAGAATAATACCTGCAATACCCGGCAGGGTTAATGTAATTTCAAATGCAGCAAGTAAAATAACAATTAATTCCACATACAATGCCAGTGCCAATGATGCCGCAAAGCCTGATACATAGTAAACAGCTATCATAAAAATAACAATGATTACAAAGCCAACAGCTGCTGCTTTGATACTGGTAGCAATTGCTTCCTCACCAAGCTGTGCACCCACTACTTTTGAATGAAGTTCTTCCAGTTCCAATTTCAGTCCACCGATACGAATGGTAGATGCAAGTTGCTCTGCTTTTTCAAAATCAAAATTACCCGTAATCTGGGCATTACCATCTGCAATTACCGCTCTTACGGTAGGTGCACTGATGATTTCGCCGTCATAATAAATACCAAGAGTTTCTCCCTTTTGGTATGCATTCTGGGTTGCCGCCTTAAACTTTTCAGCACCTTCACTTGTCATCACAAGATCAACACCGATTTCACTGTTTCCCATCTGATCCTTAAAAGAAACAGCCTGTGCATCCTTTACATCTGTTCCGGAAAGACGGGCACTTCCCTCTGCCACAATTGTCTCAATATCCTTTGTCAAAATGTGAACCGGTTCACCGGTTGCATCAAAGGTAGTCTGATAATTTAAATTTCCTTCTGCGTCTGTTTCTGAAACAAAGTATAAAGAACCGGGTTTTCCAAGTTCTTCCAAGATAGCATTTGCATCGGAAACACCGGGAATTTCAATATTAATTCTGTCATTCCCTTCCTGATATACTACTGACTCTGTACTATATACTTCCACACGCTTTTGAAGTTTACGGATGGTATCTGCCATATCTGCCGCATCCGGCTCTTCCTCGCCTACTACCTGATAAGTAATACTTACACCACCGGCAAGATCAAGGCCAAGCTTGATGTCCGAAGCGGAACCTGCAGAACTGCTTCCTACGCCCACTGCTGCGGTATATCCAAAAAATCCAAGTAATACTACGAGCACCAGCATCACTACAATTGCTTTACTCTTTTTCATCGTTTAATCCCTCTTCCTTTTGTTTATTCTTCGTCGGCCAATGCCGCCTTTATCATAATCGCACATTCAATGCGTTTTCTTTGCAATTCGCATCCCACGTCATAAGCATCGTTAATACTTCCGTGGAAATTATAAGAATTGGCAGCACAGCCACCACTGCAATAGAACTTTGCGAAACAGTTTCTGCACTTTTCTTTGGCATAAACATTACAGGTTTTAAATTCATCCCTAATATCAGTCCTGGTAATTCCTTCATCCACATTTCCCATCAGAAATTCTTCCTGTCCTACAAACTGATGACAAGGATATAAATCACCCCAAGGAGTCACTGCCAAATATTCTGTACCGCTTCCGCATCCGGAAAGACGCTTTGCCACGCAGGGTCCGCCCTGCAAGTCAATCATAAAGTGAAAGAAGTTCACGCCCTTTCCTTCCCTGCGGCGCTTTAAGAGTTCTAGTGCCAAATTATCATATTCCTCCAAAATACGGGGAATATCTTCTTCGGTAATGGCATAACTCTCCTCCGGCTTTGCCACAACAGGCTCTACGGAAATCTGTTTAAATCCAAGATCTGCCAAATGCTTTACATCCTCTGCGAAATCAAGATTATTGTGGGTAAAAGTCCCCCGGACATAATAATCCATCTGATTTCTGCTCTCAGCAACCTTCTGGAACTTCGGTACAATGGTATCATAACTTCCAAAGCCACCACGGTTTGGACGCATCAGGTCATGAATTTCTTTACGTCCGTCAATACTTAGGACCACATTGGACATTTCCTTATTTGCAAACTCAAGTACTTCGTCATCAAGAAGCACCCCGTTTGTGGTTAAGGTAAAACGGAACTTTTTATTGTGAGGCTCTTCAAGACTTCTTCCGTAAGCCACCAGGTCTTTTACCACCTGCCAGTTCATCAGCGGCTCACCGCCAAAGAAATCCACTTCCAAATTCACCCTGTTTCCGGAATTGGCAACCAGAAAATCCAGTGCCTTTTTACCCACTTCGTAGCTCATGATGGCTCTTCTGCCATGGTATTCTCCTTCTTCAGCAAAGCAATATTTGCAGGCCAGGTTACAGTCATGGGCTATGTGAAGACACAGGGCCTTCACCACTGTCTGTCTCTTCTTAAAATCTATAATATAATTTTCGTATACATCCTCTGTAAAAAGCATACCGGCTTCTTTTAATTCCATAACCTCTTCTACTGCTTCCGCAATATCTTCTTTCGTATAAGAAGCGTCTAATTTATCGGATACCTTTGTCTTTATCTCATTTTCCAAAAGGCCTTCCGACAATCCCTCTTCCACTACCGGTATGACATCATACACAAGGTCATCGACTACATGTACAGAACCGCTGTTTACGTCAAGCACAATATTGTAGCCATTGTTTTTATATTGATGAACCACTTACTTATCCCTCTTTCTTATTTCCATTTAAACGCATAATAAGCAGCGACTGTTTGTCGCTGCTTACAATCACTGATGTGATTATTTACAATCAACTTATTTTACCTTTTCACAGCTCTGGTTTCCTACTGTACAGGAAGTCTTACAAGCTGACTGGCAAGAAGTCTGGCATTCACCGCATCCGCCTTTTTTCATGGATTCTTTTAAGTCTCTGGTTGTTAATGTTTTGATACGTTTCATAATCAAATCTCCTTTATTTTCATCTATATCTTATGATACAAATATTTTATTACTGTTTTTCCTCATACAGTATATCATACATCTTTCAATTGGAAAAGGATTTTTTATTCTTCCTGCATCTTTTCTTCTGCTGTTTCCTCTTCCTCATGGCAGTCTGCCTGCGCCTCTTCCGGCAAAGTCATGAGCACTTTTACGATTCTGTTCTGGTTAATGCCCTGCACTTTCAAGACAATACCTGCCTCTGTAGTAATTTCTTCTTCGTCTTCCGGAAGTCTGTCCAGATTCTCTATCATAAGTCCGCCGATGGAGTCATAATCCTCTGAATCAAGAGTGGTTCCCAGTTCATCGTTGATATCCGCAAGTTTCATGCTTCCCTCAACAAGATATGTCCTTTCATCTACTTCCTGAATCAGTTCTTCTTCATCCTCGTCGTACTCATCACGGATTTCACCAACTATTTCTTCCAGCAAATCTTCCAGCGTAATCATACCCACTGTAGCACCATATTCATTTAAGACAAAGGCAACATTAATTCTGTTCTGCCTCATTTCATAGAGCAAATCCGCTGTCTTTTTAAACTCGTATGTATAATATGCCTCACGCATAATCTTGCTGATTTTAAAACTTCTCTTATCCGTAACCAAAATAAAATCTTTGATATTGATAAGACCGATTACATTATCTTTATCCTCACGGTAAACCGGAATTCTGGTATACATACAATCCCTGAAAAGTTCCATCACTTCCTGGTAAGTAGCATCTTCGTTAATCGTAGCCATATCAATTCTGGGAATCATGATATCCTTTGCCACCGCATCTGAGAAATCAAACACATTGTATATAATTTCTCTCTCTTCGGACTCGATTACACCATCCTCATGACTGACTTCCACATAGGTACGGAGTTCATTTTCCGTCATCGCTGTACGCTTGCTTGCATCCACATGCAACAGTAACATAATACCGCTTGCAAGTTTATCCACAAGGAAAATCACCGGTGTCATCAGTTTCATAAGTCCACCGATAATTCCTGCATAAAATAATGCCAATTTCTCCGAATAAACCATGGCCATATTTTTGGGAATAATCTCACCCATAATTAAAATAACAACTGTTAGTACACCAGTCGCTATTCCTGTTGCCAGATTAATTTTTAACGCTAAAGTTGTTGCCAGAGAAGACGCATATAAATTTACGATATTGTTACCAATCAAAATAGCACTAAGCATCTTACCATATTTGTCAAGTACATTAAGTGCTGTCTTTGCCCTCTTGTTTCCTTCGTCAGCCAAAGTTTTAATTCTCACCCTGTTGACAGTGGAAAGTGCTGTCTCTGCTGATGAGAAAAAAGCAGACAAAAGCACCAAAACTAAAATAACTACTAATTGTATGACACCTTCGGTATCCAAAATCATATCACTCCTTTTATGTGTTTAAAATATAATAAGCAAATATTACAATACTGTGGTATTCTCTGTCAAGTTCAGTCATAGAAATATAAATAAAGAAAACGTAAACATTTTATAAATTTCCGGAGGCTTCACATGACTCAAAAATTGGCTGTTAATACCAAACTATCCTTTTTATTAAAAAACCTTTTCCTGTCCTATTTACTCACAACAATTCTTCTTCTTTTGCTATCCTTGTTTCTTTATCGTTTCAGTTTATCTGAAAAAACAGTTTCCATGGGAATTACCCTTATTTATGTAATCACCACATTCCTCGCCGGTTTTCTTGCAGGAAAAAAAGAACAGTCCCGCCGTTTTTTGTGGGGACTGCTGATGGGATTTCTGTATTTTATTGTGCTCACCGTCATTTCTGTTATTATTCATAAAAGTTTTGGCGGATTCGGGTCAGATTTCTTCTCCACACTGGCAGTATGCTGTGCCAGCGGCATGCTGGGCGGCATGGTCAGTTAACTCCTTGCCATCATACACTTGATGGCTCTTAAAACAGATCCTAAAAAAGTGATAAAACTTACAAAGAAAAAGCCCAAAATAACTGCTGCAATGCTAAGAAGCATTTCCTCTCTGCTAAAATGTCTGGTGGGAAGGTATTCCTTTACTTTTTCCGTAAAATAGGCAATTGCCACCAGGCATACAGAGGTAATGCATGTTTTGGTAAGCCAGTTCATTTTCCGGAAAGTCATATGCACGGAAAGTGTGCCCAGTATTCCCAAAAGAAAGAATGCAGCTGCTCTCCCGCCTTGTCTTAACAAATAAGCTAGTTGGTCCTTGTCAGCCATTTCTATCCCCAGTTTGTCTTTCAAGTCAACTTCCGTATATCTCTGTAAATATTCAACTATTTTATACATTTGCTCCTTTGCAGTAATGCCGTCTTGTAATGACAGATAAACAATTGCACCTGTAAGCAGCAAAAACGCACTCCACAAAAGAAACAACCATACTCCATGGATTTTATTTTGTTGTCTCATTATTTAAAACCTAAACAATATCCCTACAACTGCTGCCCCCAAAAGCCACATGGCAGGATGCATTTTACTTAGTTTCTTAATCCTCATTAAGAAAAATACAATCAACGCCAAAACAATCGTCTTAATCGCCGGTTCGTATTTTCCGTTCATTTCAACAAACAGGGAAACCTTACAAAGATTATATACCGCCATGGCAATCAGTGCCGTCACTGCCGGTCTGATTCCAAAAAAAGCAGCTTTTACATACTTATTATCACTAAAGTTCTTCATGAATTTTGCAATAATAATAATCACTACAATACTGGGAATCACTAGTCCAAGGCTGGCAATTAATCCGCCAAACATTCCCACTGTGGAAACCCCCGCATAAGTTGCCATATTAAGACCAACCGGTCCCGGCGTAGATTCGCTTATGGCAATCATATTGGTTAACTCTTCCATGGTAAACCAATCCTTTGTCACCGTCAAATCCATCAAATAGGGGATGGTGGCAGGTCCTCCCCCTACTGCAAATAATCCAATTTTAAAGAAGCTGATAAAAAGGTCAAGAACTCTATCCATTTACTTTCTCCTTTTTCCCCTTTTCTATCATAATACCGGCAAATCCCGCGCAAAGTACAATCACAATAAGGGGAATATTGGTAAACATTGCCGCAATAAATGCCACACCGCAAATAATATATGTAACAGGCGATACCAGGCTTTTCTTCGCCAGTGTAATTACCGTATTAAGCATCAGTGCACAGACAACACCACGGACACCCATCAATGCATGTTGTAGCCATACATTATCCATAAAACTTTCCAGGCACATGGCGATAATTGTAATGATAATCACAGAGGGACTCACCATACCTAATGTAGCCATTATGCCTCCTGCAACGCCTTTTCGCAAATATCCCACGTAGGTCGCTGTATTTACTGCAATGATTCCCGGTGTGCACTGTCCGATTGCATAGCAATCAAGTAATTGCTCTTCCGATATCCAATCTCTCTTTTCTACCAATTCATATTTTAACATGGGAAGCATAGTGAGTCCGCCTCCGAAGGTCAATCCCCCTATACGGAAAAAAGCCCAATATAACGCAAATAATTCCTTCATAACTTTATCCTTTTATAAAATATCTTTGTATAAACGCAGTTTCACAGATGTCTCTTTAATATCAATTTCTGCTTTTTCAATCATCATGCCGATGAGTAAGAGCTGGCTTGTCTCTCCCGGATCACCGCTTCCTGCAAGTTCCCAGTAAAAGTCTTCCATGCCCTCATTCTTTTCCTCATTTAAATACTGGTTCAGATACTGTACTTTATCAGAAAACTCCGGACTGTAATCAGCCTCAAAGTTTATAATTACCTGTTTTTCTGCCCTCTCAATTTCTGATTTTATTTTGGTAGCTTCCAATGAGAAGAAAAACATATTCAATTCTTCTACAATTTTAGCTACTTTCTTTTCCTCGTGCATCATAATTTATTTTCCTCTTTTCCCCTCATCTTTTTTTGTTTTCTCAGCTCAAAATTTTTCATAAAACTTTCAATCATGGGAACCATGACAATCGCCACAAGGCCTGTACTAAATCCGTTATTATATAAGTTCAAGCCTCCGTATAAAGCTCCGGAACACATAACAACTGCTGCATGTAGCATACCTGCAATAATACCCGGGATAAGGCCAAACTGTCCTGCAATAGGTGCAAGCCCTGATGCAAAAATTGCCGCAAGCTGAATCCCCGGTGTATCCGGCGTATAGTTATTAATAAAGGTTGACAAAAAAACACCTAACAGAACCGGCGGATAGTTTTTAATGTGCACACCAAATGCAGCAAACCCATAGGCTGTCAAAATCGCACCAATAACCGGTCCTGACAAATCTCCCTTTATCAGGAGAATATAGGTGACAGAAAAAATACCCACAAGTCCCATATTAATCAGCGTTACACCTTCGCCGTCCATCATCACAAAATCGGCTACCGCACGGCCCGGATGCTTCAGCAAATGTTTCAATCCATGAAAACTTTTTTTATTAAACCAAACTCCCAATAGTAATGTCAATAGAAAATATGCATATAATCCTACCACGAACTCAATGGGTCTTCCCTCTTTCCAAATATGCACACTGTTGCACGCAAGTCCTATGGAAGAAAGTACACATACAATCACGAAGGCTAGAAGTCCTGCTGCGAATCCCATATTGAGCAAATTATAACCCATGTGCATGGACGCGGTGTGCTGTGCCAGGGGCGGCAAAATAAATCCCACAAAAATACCGATTACAACTGCCAGCAGAAAATTCAGTCCCGCAGAATAAGGGAGCAAATATCCCATCTCTGTTACTAACGGTGATAAGCAGGACCCAAACAGTGCCGTGTAAATGTAACGGCTCATGGGTGCCTTATGCACTTTGGCATAGAGCCAGGTTCCTATCACAATCGGCAGAACATTCACAGGGTTTTTGCCAAAAAGGGCAAAGCCTACGTTAATAAAGATTACCGCCATAGAAAGTCCTGTAAAAGGCATTTTCAAGCGGTGTAACATCCAGATGGCCATGCCCATAACAAGTGCTGCATTAAAAAATGCTGCCCCGTAGGATGTCAGTTCAAAATAATCCGTAATCAGCGTATCTCTTGATAAAACAATGGTTATCATCCCCTCCGCAATTTCTGCCGGAGAGTTCAGTATAAAGCTGCTTACAAACAATAACAACATTGTAAAGATACAAAATGCTTTCAGTTCATTTCCTTTTAACTTATTTGCCATTTCTAAACACCTTCCTACAAAAGAAGATTTTTCTTTCTCTCAATCATCTCATGAATCTTTTCGATATAAAGGCCTACATCCTTCACATTATCGCAACGTTCAATTCGTCCGTCTCCATATACCCGCTTTGTAATACTCCCCGCACCAAGAGCCACGATGGTCTGTTTCTCTTCCCAAATCAACCAGACTTTACTTTACATTAGCCATTGCTGCCTGTGAATTGACTTAAATCCACCGTATCAGGACAAAATTACATCAGAATTTTTTGCCCTCTCTAATGAATTCTAAAATATTGATGTGATTTATCCCATTTCTCTTCTGCAACAAGTAATCTATTGTCACAACATATTTTGCATAATTATCTCTTATCATTTCTAATGGTTTATATTCTCTATCCTCAGTCTGTTTACTCTCATTTATTGTATACGCAACCTGCACATAAGAATAATTCTGTTCCGTATCTCTAAGAATAAAATCACACTCCAATTTACCGATTCTTCCAACACTTACAGAATAATTCATTCCCTTGGAATACAAATATACCATATTCTCTAATGCTGGTCCGTAATTTATACGATTATCCGTATTAAAAGCAAAGTAGAAAGAGGTATCTGCCAGATAATACTTCTTCTCGCCACTCAGGGCTCTCTTAGATTTCATATCAAACCGATCGCATTTATAAAGAATTTTGGCCCCAACCAACGCATCTATATAGCGTTTCAAAGTAGCACGCTGTACTGACAACCCAACCTTCTCTAATGACTGTTGAAGACTTTGTATGCTCATAGTCGCACCGTAATTATTCATAACAAAACCACGAACTGCTTCAAAGACCTCCACATTACGAATCTTGACTCTTTTCTTTATATCTTTTTGAAAAATTTCTTCTATTACTGATTTAACATATGTTTGCTTTTCTTCTGTTGTATCAAATCTGACAGTACGTGGAAAACCGCCTTCTCTAAGATATTTATCCAATTCAATATTTAGATTTTTATCTATAGGTTTATGATAGAAGTCTTTCATTAAAAGGTATTCATTGAAATTGAGAGTAAAAAGTTCAAACTCAACATATCTTCCCGTAAGCTTTGTAGTCAACTCTCCGCTTAGCAAATATGAATTTGAACCGGTAATAAAAATGGAATAATCACCGTCATTCCTAAAAGCATTGATAATTTCCTCAAAATTTTCTACATTTTGTATTTCATCAACAAACAAATATTTCGTTTCTTTTGTAGCAGACAACTCATCTACTACCTTTTCAAATTCGTCATCTGTTTTAATTTTTCTATATTTCCTTGAATCCAAATCAATATAAATGATACACTCTTCACTAATACCTGACGCAATCAGTTCAGTTTTTATCATCTCCATAAGACTTGATTTACCACACCTTCTGACACCGGTGATAACTTTAATCAAATCGGTATCATGGTAAAAACCTCTAATCTTCGAAAGATATTGTTCTCTATGAAACAGTTCCATTATTTTCACCTCTTTCTATGATCAGTATATCTTATTTTTACATGGTTAACAACACACTTTTTGATTGCTTCACATTTTCTGTGTCGTTAAGTCTTTGTAAAACTAAAGTTTATTCCTCATATAGTTTTCGTTTTCTCTCAATCATTTCGTCGATTTTTTCTATATAGAGAGCCACATCTTTGACATTGTCGCATCTCTCAATGCGTCCGTCCGGATAAACTCTTTTACTGATTGTTCCGGCGCTGCAAGCTACTATGGTCTGTTTCTCTTCCAAAATCAACCAGACTTTACTTATTATCCCGTATTATGCTGTATTATTGGCTTTTTGACCTTTATTGCCTTTCCCAAAACAACGTATTATCGGGTATTATTCTTACATATTTCTCTGACAACGCTTCCATTGACTGCTTCATTTTAGCTTCTGAAACCTCTGCGTAGATGTTCATTGTTGTACCTATATCAACATGCCCCATTACCGACTGATTTTCTTTAAAGCCGCATTGTGCAGTTCCGTTTCATTATAACCATCAATTACAGATTTACAGAAAATACCATTATCAGATTGATACTGTTTAATTTCTTCCAGTGCTTTCCGCACCTCAATCCACTTAACTCACCAACTCTGACACCTGTTCCGGTGTCAGGGCATTTCTTACGCCCCTCCTGGCTCCGGTCTGCTTCTTTAACTGCCCTAAGACTTTATGGGTTGGATTGGTTCTGATAATGCAATCTCTTACTGCCATTTCAAACGCAGGGTGTATTTCCCTCTGTAAATGCTCGATAGTACCATAACTCAGGTTATGTTCTTCTATTAGAACCTTATAGAAGCACAAAATATCCGAATATTTTATGTCCTTAATCTTTCGTTTGCCTATGGTTGGTCTAACATACGCATTATACTGATACATCCCATTTGAGCTACGAACCGTTTCTCCCTTTCGTAATACTCTACCCTTGCTATCCTTTCGTGATTTTGCCATGTGTCTGCTCCTTTCTTTTGGAAAGAAGAGAACTACACCTTATTTTTGAGTCTTATACAATAATTCAACTCCTTTTTTAATGGTTTCTGTTATAGTCTGTTGATGTTTTTCAGAATAATCCTTCAGTTTAATGTGTTCCTCGTCAGACATCCTTATTGTCACAATTTTGTCCATAATTACATCTGATTTTGGTCTACCCATTTTTCTCATAGGACTTCTCCTTTCTCTCATCTGAAACCATTATACTTTTTGTAATACGATATGTCAATTATTTTTCGTAATACGATAAGTGGTTAAGGTAATAGTACTCTTCTCCAATTTATTCTGCCGGAAGCCTAAATGCTTCTAAATATCTGTCAAGGACCTCACAATCTACAATCACTGCTTTTCCCACTTTGCAAACCGCTCCGGCTTCCTTTGCCCATTTCTCAAAAGTAGACTGACACACATCATAAAATTCTGCTCCTGTTTTGTATCTCACAAAACGTTTCTTTCCTATTTTTTCCATGCTTATATCCTATCCTTTCTCTTTACACGCATTTTTTCCAACTATGATAAATATCCCTTTCGCTTAACTAATACGAGAATTGATAGAAAATCATAGATAAAGCAGAAAAATACTTTCAAAATATTTCTATTTACAATAAAAAAAGTATCTGCCGGAATAAAATCCAACAAATACTTTTTCTAATAATTTCTATTTTACTGCGGTATTATTTGTTTGTTTTTTTATTTTTGCAATAGCCTCTTCATATTCTGCTTTACTTATCATGGTTCTACCAAACATGGCATTTAATTTAAGAGGGCCGTACCAATCACAGCCTTCTTCTAATGCTGCGTTTGCAGGAATCGTAATGTAGAAGTATTCACCTTTAAAGTAATAATAGATGGTATAACTTACACCTTTTTTTGCAAAAAGCTGTTCCAATACCTTTGCACTAAATGAATGCCAGATAGTTGCATCGATTACAACATTATCTCCCGCTTTTGCACCTGCTACCTTGGTTAAGAGTTCTCTTGTAAAAATCTGTTCTTCTGTTTCTTTTAATTCTTCTGTTTCTTTTAATTCTTCTGTTTCTTCCGATGTATTATTATCATTACCATCATCGGCACTGCCAATGGTTCTACCGCATCCATAATCACATACATGGTCGTTATTGGCATCCGCGCAGGCTGACCTTGATATCGTAATTTCCTTAA
>JAZNAE010000085.1:0-2164 GCA_045586385.1 Lachnospiraceae bacterium | reverse complement strand
AGAAAAGTCCCCAGAAGATGAATCAATAATATCCATATCAACTGTATCCCACACTGTCTTGCAATTTCCTGATAGGAAAGCTGTCCCAGATAAATCTGTATCGGCGTAAAATAGATGCATGGGAATGGTGTAAACTGCAAAATCCCATACACCCATTCCGGCATAAACCATAGAGGTATCATGGTTCCTGACAATACATTTACAAAAACATCCTTTATCGTGGACACACTCCAAATATTAATTGCCCAGAAGGATACCGTCTGTACCACAAAACTGATGGTCCAGAGCACACCATACCCCAATGCTGCACTCAATATAAAAAGTAAAAAACTAATCATATCTTTGGGTGGTTCTATTCCGATAAGCACGATGGACAAAATCAATGCCGGCGTGAAATGAAATATTACATTAAACGCTGCATTTCCCATATTTTCAAACAATATTCTGCCCCGAAAACTTACAGGGCGCAGAAATTCATTTGCAATACTTCCGTCCATTACTTTATACGGTAAAAAATAATCATCCACATAGAACACCGCCTTAAGTCCCATGGACAGGATAAAATTCGTTGCCACCATGGAAAGAGTAATGCCTTCCACTTCATTTCTTCCCGCATAAAGCGCCCTATATATTTCCCAGAAAATAAATATCTGTAAACAGGTATTCAAAATACCCATGAAATGATTGAAACGGTACGCGCTCCTTGCAAGAAAACTTTTCTTTGCAAATGCAAGATAAGGAGTAAACATATTACGATGCCTCCCCGTCATATATTTTTCTGATGATTCGCTCGATTTCCGGTTCGGAAACATTAATATCCCGGACATCGTATTTGGTTAAAAGATGATTCATCAGCTGATTAATCTGTATTTCTTTGTTATCAAATATAAAGCGCTTTTTCCTACTGTCTTCCTGCTCCAAATCCTTAATCTCTACTCCGAGAATCGGTTGGATATCCTGACTGCTTCCAAATTCCACATCTAACTGTCTGGTCGTTCCGTAGGTATTACGGATTCCCTGCAAGGAACCGTCATACACTTTTGCGCCTTTATCAATAATAATCAATCGGTTACAGGTCTTCTCGATATCCTGCATATCATGCGTTGTAAAAAGCATGGTAACCCCGTCCTCCCGGTTGAGTTCACGGATAAATGTACGGATAGTTTCCTTTCCGACAACATCCACCCCAATCGTCGGTTCATCAAAAAAGACAATTTGCGGGGAGTGTAAAAGTGCCGCTACAATATCTGCACGCATGCGCTGTCCCAAAGATAATTGTCTTACCGGCTGATTTATAAAACCTCCCATATCCAGCATATCTGTAAATCGTCCCAAATTTTTCTTATAAACCTCATTCGGTATTCTATAAATCGCCTTTAACAGTTCAAAACTGTCAATTACCGGCAAATCCCATTGCAACTGGGACTTCTGACCGAATACCACACCGATACTTCCCACATAATCTTTTCTCTGCTTGTATGGTATGTAACCGTTTACCCTAATATCTCCTTCATCAGGAAACAAAATGCCGGAAAGCATTTTGATTGTAGTGGATTTGCCTGCCCCGTTTGGGCCTATAAATCCTACCATTTCTCCCTCTTCTATGGAAAAACTGATATTATCTACCGCTTGCTTTTTCTCATATTTTGGTGCCACGAGATTACTTAACATTCCCATTACTCCTGCAGAACGTTTGTTAATCCGAAAACTCTTACTTACATCTTTGACTTCAATAAAACTGCTCATTTTATTCTCCCCTGCTAATCTGCATTATTACATCCGCAAGATCGGGTGTGTGAATCGCCACGTCCCCAACCTCGGACCAGGAAAAAACATGCTTCAATATCTCCGCTGCCGTCACATGATTGGAATCATACACCAGTTGCATCTTATTTCCCTCTATGACGTATTTTTTTAAGGGTAAATCTTCTACATCAGGAAGTCTTCCTTCTATTTCAAGTGAAATAGTGTTCACAGGTGCGTATGCCTTTTTAAGCCTCCACTCTGTGCCGTAGTAAAGAAGTTTTCCCTTCTCCAGCAAGGCAATCCTGTCACATACACGTGAAATTTCTTCCATATTGTGCGATGTCAGAAGTGTTGTTAACCCTTCCCTTTTTCTTTCCTCCAGCAATTCATAAAATGCATGCTTTGCATTTTCATCCAA
>JAZNAE010000084.1:0-9597 GCA_045586385.1 Lachnospiraceae bacterium | reverse complement strand
AGTACAGTCTGCACCTTCTACCGCTTCCACATAACCACATACATCATTATGCGTGTGATGTTCACAATTTTCTGCTGCAAACGCAGTTAAATTTGTGCTTGTCCCCATAAGGACAACTGCCAACGCCAATGCGCTGAATTTTTTCCATTTTCTTCTTACGTTCTTCATTACTACCTCCATTACCTTAGCAATTCCGTTTTCCCTAATTTCTTTTTGCAACCCAAAAAGGCACATCTTGTCTGCGTCAAAATAACGCAGGCAAAATGTGCCTTATATGTCTATTATTCTATACCACAAATAAACAGACTTAGTTAGTCTGTCTGTCTGTCTGTCTGTCAAAATTTTAGTTTCAATAAATCTGACCGTCAACTGCTAACACTGTACCCTCTTATCCGGACACTTTTCCTTTCCCAGAATTACCCTTTTCACATACATAAGGATTTTATCATATCTTTTTCCATTTTGGAATATAATTCACTAAATTTGTTATTGTTTGCACATTTTTTCATGAATAGCAAGCACTGCCTGTGTCATGACACAGGCGAAATTCTACATTCACAGCCCGCGACTGCTCTGAGCAAATTTCCATAGGGAAGTATCCCTTAACTGACTGTAAAGTCAGTATACCCTCATGCAAAATCTTTTACATTTTCTTTCCAGATATATATAAGATTCAATTTGTAAAAAAAACAAATTAGAAATAGACAGCCACCTATGCGACTGTCTACCCGCTAATGGGATATTTGGATTAAGGCATTACCCATGCCTCCCTACGGCCTAGATATAGGCTAACATATCTCAGCTAAACATGCAATGAATTTCACAAATAACAAAAAAGGACAAACTCATCTGTTAAAATGAATTCGTCCTTTAAGGCGTAGTTATTAGGTTTTCAAATACATCATGATGCAGAAAACAAAATCCATGTTTATTCCTCATATAGCTTCCGTTTTCTCTCAATCATTTCGTCGATTTTTTCTATATAGAGAGCCACATCTTTGACATTGTCGCATCTCTCAATCCTACCGTCTCCGTAAACTCTTTTGCTGATACTTCCTGCGCCAAGAGCCACAATTGTCTGCAGTTCTTCCATGATTAAAATATTATAGATGCCAAACTTCCCTTCTTTTGCATATCCCACGTTCTCAAAGTTGCCGGACATATTTTTCTGACGGTACAAGTAATACGGTACCATATCTAAGTCAGCCGCGCCCTTTGCGGCAATTTCCATGGTTTTATCGGTATTATTTAATGCTGTGATTCCGTGCTCGTCTATCCACTGATAGAGTTTTGACCCTCTCTTTATGGCAAGGGAATGTACGGTCAGTGAATCGGGAGAAAGTTCCTTCACCTGTTCTAAGGTAGAAGCCACTTCTTCTTCGCCTTCACCGGGAAGTCCCAAAATTAAGTCCATGTTTATATTATCAAATCCCACTTCCCGCGCAAGTCTGTAGGCTTCCTTTGCCTGCTCTACCGTGTGCTGTCTTCCGATTAGCTTTAAAGTTTCATCGTGCATGGTCTGGGGATTTACAGAAATCCTTGTAACGCCCCACTTTTTCAGAACTTCCAGTTTTTCTTTTGTGATACTGTCAGCTCTTCCCGCCTCCACGGTAAATTCTTTCACATGACTAAAATCAAGTTTCTCTTTCAAATAACCAAGAAGCCGGTCAAGTTCCTCTGCTTCCAGAGTGGTGGGCGTACCACCTCCGATATAAACCGTATCCAATATTTTGTCTTTATAGATTTCTGCCGTAAAATCAATTTCTTTTTCTAATGCAGAAAGATATTCCTCCATTCTCTTCTTCCAGGAAACAATGGGATAGGAAGTAAAGGAGCAATAAAGACATGTGGTCGGGCAAAAGGGAATGCCGATATACAGGCTGTATCCGTCCTTATAGTGGAGCGTGGATAACAGTTCTTTTTCCCGCTGTGCTATCTCAATGGACAGTACGCCCTTCTCGTCACTTACCAGGTAAGTTTCTTTCATATAATCAAGAATTTCTTCTTTGTCTTTTCCTTCTTCCAAAAGCATCATGGGAATTTTGGTAGGGCGGATTCCGGTCAGGGTCCCCCATGGAAGCGTTTTTTCTGTATGTCCGGACAAACCGGTATACAAAAGTTGCTTTAGGGAGTTCTTCACTTCCGGTCTTTCCATTTGCTCCGAAATCTCAATTTTCATACCCTGAAAAGCCGATGTGTTTTTCTCTTCTCCCACCTGCATGATGCCCAGCATTATGCAATCCTCTTCAAAGTGAAGTGAAATATCCGGTAGTCCCTCTGTAGAACTGTACTGCTTTTCTCCTTCCACAAACACTTTCACATCACATTCGGGGTAAAAGGCTTTTACCAAAGAATGAATGTCATATTCAAATCCTGCCTTACTGCACATTACTGCAATTATCTTTTCTTCCATGTCCGCTTCCTTTTAAAAACATCGGTTGCCTTTTCGTACAACCGATGTTTTCTTTTGTTTTTATCATGTAAACCTTATAACTCTTACTATCATTGTTTTCCTTATTTTAATTTTATTCCACCGTTACTACCTTTGCAAGGTTTCTCGGCTTATCCACATCCAATCCTTTATCAGCAGATACATAATATGCAATTAGCTGAAGAACAACAGATGCAGGCATTACCATAAACTCATCTGCCATCACGGGCAATCTGAAAATACTGTTCCATATCTTCTCCTGCTCCGGTATCTCTTCGCCTTTTATCAGCAGAATTACCTTTGCACCTCTCGACTGCACTTCTTTAATATTGGAAAGCTCTTTGCTCTTTAATTTATCCTGGGTCACCACTGCAATAACCGGTGTTTCCTCTGTTATCAAAGCAATGGTACCATGCTTTAATTCTCCGGAAGCATATGCTTCTGAGTGAATATAGGACACTTCTTTTAACTTGAGTGAGCCTTCCAGCAAAATGGAATAATCAAGTCCTCTGCCTATCATGAACACATCTTTTGCGTTTAACATGGTGTCAGCAATATGATGAATTTCATCTTTCCGTGCTATTACTTCTCTCATCACATCCGGTACACGCATCAGTTCCTTCATATAAGCATTTAGTTTTTCATCATTCCAAAGACCTCTCGCCATAGCCATCCTTGCCGTGAGCAAATATAACACCGCAAGCTGTGTGGTGTACGCCTTAGTACTTGCCACAGCAATTTCCGGTCCTGCACAGGTATAAATCACATGCTCGCTGGCTCTCGCAATGGATGCTCCTTTTACATTTACAATAGAAATACTGGGAGAACCACACTTCCTTGCAAACTTTAAGGCCTCTAACGTATCAATGGTTTCTCCTGACTGGGAAATGGCAATCACCAAGGTATCCTTATCTACCACCGGGTCATTGTACATAAACTCCGATGCCATCACCACATCCACATGAATTCCTATCATAGCCTGTATCAGGCTCTTACCTACAAGTCCCGCATGCATAGCGGTTCCGCAGGCAATGACGCAGATTCTTTTACAATCTGAAAGAGTACTGTCCTTGATGCCTTCTGCTGTAAAATCAGGCTTTCCGTCCTTAATTCTGGGCAAAATGGTATCACCAACAACTTGTGGCTGTTCCATAATTTCTTTTTCCATGTAAAACGGATAGCCGCCCTTGTCACTGCGGCTTACATCCCAATCTACGGTAAGCCAGTCAATGTTTGCTTTATCTCCGGACAAATCAAACATCTCTATGCCTTCCTTTGATAAGCATATCACATGAAATTCCGGCACCACGAAATACTGACTGGTAAAAGGCACGATTGCTGCCACATCGGAAGAAAGAATGGCTCCGTCCCGGGTACTTGCTGCCACTATGGGACTTACGTTGCGCACTGCAAAGATTTTGCCCGGAATATCATCAAATAAAATCGCAAGAGCAAAAGTTCCTTTTAATTTTAGGACTGTCTTGCGGATCGCCGCGTATGGATCACCTTCGTAAAAGTGTGACAATACCGCTGCCACCACTTCGCTGTCTGTCTGGGAACAAAGTGCTTGCTCTAAGCCATATTTTTCAATCAGCTCACCATAGTTTTCAATGATACCGTTATGAATAATCGTTACTTTGCCAAAGCGGTGGGGATGGGCATTTTCATCACACACGCCGCCATGGGTCGCCCATCGGGTATGTCCGATACCGCAATCACCTGTCACATCTGCTTCTTTACAGCGTTTACGAAGATCGCTTACCCTTCCGGCGCACTTAATAAGCTTACAAGAACTTTTATCTTCTGCTGACAGGGCAATCCCTGCACTGTCATATCCCCGATATTCCAAAAGTTCCAAAGCATCTAACAGTATTTTGCTTGCTTCTTTCTTACCTACATATCCTATAATTCCGCACATATATTATTTTCCTCATCTTTCTATCTGAAATTTCAATCTTATAATCTTATCATTCACATTTCCGTTATATCGTATTTGTTTTGCAGTCACCTGCATATTTGCCGATATATCACGCAGCGGAAAAACTACGGAAGGGCATCCGCCGAATTTTCGATCACCCTCCACCTCGTCGTCCTTTCAACGGTTATGCATTTATATTAGTATATGCAAAACTGCAAAGGCTCATGGCGCTAAATGAGGAAAACAATAACAGTAATAAATCTGCCGATATCAAATTATCAAGGTTCACAAAAAATATTATACACAACCCCTATATCCTTGTAAAGAAAAAGACCGAACGGAAAATCCTTCCGTCCGGTCCACTATTTTATTCGTATAATACGTGTTCGCCGTATTCCTGCCAGATATTACATACCCATGTTTTACCCTGATTAAAGATAATTTCTTCATCATTTTCATCATAGAACTTGGCAGGTGTTGCATCACCGTCATATCTCTTCCATGTTCCTTTAATCACCTTGCCGCCGGTAAAGACAATGGCATCTCCTTCGCCGTGAACACCAAACGCAAGATAATCATGATCATCTCTTACTTCACCATGGCAATACTGGAATACTACGTTAGAAACAGCAAGCTGACTGCCATCAAATTCATCAATCTGCTTGTCACCATCCTGATAACGGTAATACAAATTGTCATCCTCATGATATTCAAAGTAAGGATTGTATGCTCCATAGCCGCCCTGATTACCTTCTTTTCCCCCGGGGTAAATCATGGTAGCTGCAGGTGCATCCGGGTAATTTTCCTGGGCAAGCACTTCATCTGCCGCAAAGGTATAAGGGGGAACAAATGCATCGTCATACTCCCACTCATATCCAAGACGCTCTGCCGCTTCAAACATACCGTCAATAAATAAATATCCTGTAAATTCTGTGGCATATCCGGGACGGCTGTATCTGCCAAAGGCTTCATGGGCAGGCTTATAAATACCTTCTACCGCCGCACTGATATTCTGTACCGTATCCCTGTTAATCAGTTCCTCTACATAAGGTCTTGCAAGACCCCAGTTGCAGTAGATTGCCTGATATCCCATAGCCTGATAAATAAAATAATCACGGCTGCTACGCACAGGACCCACTCTTTCCAAATCGTCAAAGTCTTCTATCACTGCCATAAGTCTGGTGATACGTCCTTCCACCGGTGCTTCATAAATAATGGCTGCCTTGGAGAGACCATGTTGTGGCATTGCAGGACTGTTATTGGGAATCATAACAGCAATGGGTCTTCTGGTTGCTTTTGCTTCATCTATCCACTCACCTGTCAGATAACTCTGTATCTGTCCGTTTACTGTCTCACGCTCTTTAATTACAGCAAATTCAGGCTCCGGTGTGGGTGTCGGTGCCTGTGTGGGAATTGGTTGCGGTGTAGGTACTACCACTTCCTCCACAATTTGTTCCGGTTGTTCTTCTTTCTTTCCGCAGCCGGCCAATAACATTGTCACTGTCATGGAAGCTACTAATCCCATCCACAATTTTCTTTTCATCTGTAGTCCTCTCTTCTCAGTTTTAATAAAGTCTTATATTTAACCCTCTTATAAAAAAGGATTATATTCTCTTTCGTGTCCGATGGACGTGGCATCCCCGTGTCCCGGATATACCTTCACATCATCGGGAAGTACCAATAATTTTTCCTTGATGGAGCGCACCAGCGTGCTCATGCTACCGGTAGGAAAATCTGTGCGTCCTACGGACTCTTCAAATAAAGTATCTCCGCTTATGAGTATCTTATCCTCTTCAAAATAATAGCAGGCACCTCCCGCCGTATGTCCCGGCGTAGCAATCACTTTCAAGTGATATCCATCCAAAGTAAGCTCCTGTCCATCAGAAAGCAATTCATCCGGCGTAACACTACAAGCTCTTCCTGCCATAGCAGAAATGTTAAAAGACGGTTCTTCACACAATTCTTTCTCCGCTTCCATGGCATATACCTTTGCACCGGAAAGTTCTTTCAGGCGTTCCACGCCCCAAATATGGTCAAAATGACCATGGGTAAGAAGAATTGCTTTTACTGAAAATCCTTTATCCTTCAGGGCTTCGTATAAATAATCCCCTCTGTCTGCCGGATCAAAGAAAAGCACGTCTTTCCTTCCCTCTTCATACACAAAATAACAATTTGTCTGGCACGAACCCAGTGTTATTTTTCCGATTTTTAGATTCCCCATTTCCTGTTACCTTTCTTTTATATTCTTAACCCGTTGTTCTCTCAATATCTATGATGCTTTCGATTGTCCGAAGTTTATCAATGATACGGGTAAGTTCTTCCCTGTTTCTGATTTCAAAGGAAGTGGATAAGGTTGCATATCCCTGCTTGTTGATTCTGGTATTCATGGAAAGAATATCAATGTCCTTTTCCGTAAGTGCTTTTGAAATATCTGCCAGTAAACCATTTCTGTTGTTTGCAAAAATCCTGATTTCCGCAAGATATTTTTCGCTGCCTGTTCCGCTAAGGTCTCCTTCCCACTCTGCATCTATCAGTCTCTCCCTCTCTATTTCCGGAAGGTTGATAATGTTAATACAGTCTGTACGATGAATAGACACACCGCGCCCTCTGGTTACAAAGCCTAATATTTCATCTCCCGGTACGGGGGAACAGCATTTGGAAAAGCGGACTGCAAGGTCATGGATTCCTTTTACTACAATACCACTCTTAGGTTTCATTCTCACAGGTCTGTTACTTGCATTCTGGGCATTTTCAGCTACCGCTGCAAGTACCTGTTCATTGGTAAGCTGTACCTTATGATCCCTGTCATAAAGCTCTACCATCTTATTGACAATCTGGCCTTCCTTAAGACCGCCGTGGCCTAATGCAGCCAGCACAGACTCCCAGTCCCTAAAGCCATACTTTGCCATAATCGGTCCCATATATTCCGGCTTCATCAAATCGGGAAGATTAATTGCTTTTGCACGGCAATATGCGTTTAAAAGTTCTTTTCCTTTTATGATATTTTCTTCTTTAAATTCATTTTTAAACCACTGGTTAATTTTATTCTTGGCCTGTGTGCTCTTTACAACATTTAGCCAATCACGGCTGGGACCTTTAGAGTTCTGTGATGTCAGAATTTCAATCCGGTCACCGTTTTTAATCACATAGTCAATAGTTACCAGTTTTCCGTTTACTCTTGCCCCAATCATCTTGTTACCTACGGCACTGTGAATACTGTAGGCAAAATCAATGGGCGTAGAACCGGCAGGCAGGTTTTTTACTTCTCCCGTAGGCGTAAAGCAGTAAACACTGTCTGAGAACAAATCCAGGTCGCTTTTTAGCAGGTTCATAAATTCCCTGTTATCAGACATATCCCGCTGCCACTCCAGAATCTGGCGGAGCCACGTAAGCTTCTCCTCTTCGGATTTTTCAACCTTTTTACCGTCGGAAGCTTCCTTGTATTTCCAGTGGGCAGCAATACCGTACTCAGCTGCCTTATGCATCTCATAGGTTCTGATTTGGATTTCAAAAGGTTGTCCACTGTTTCCAATGAGCGTGGTATGAAGGGATTGGTACATATTTTGCTTAGGCATGGCAATATAATCCTTGAAACGTCCCGGAATGGGTTTATACATTTCATGGATCACACCCAGTGCTGCGTAACAGTCTTTTACGCTGTCTACAATAATACGGACCGCAAACAAATCATAAATCTGGTCAATGGTCTTGTTCTGATTCTTCATTTTCTTATAGATACTGAAGAAATGTTTTACACGGCCATCGATTTTTGCTTTGATTCCTGCTGATTTTATGTGTTCGCCAACTTCATCTACAATTCCCTGAATGTAGGATTCACGGACACTCTTACGGATAGCAATTTTATCTACCAAATCATAATAAGCATCCGGCTCTAAATATTTAAGTGATAAATCATCTAACTCAACTTTAATTTTGGAAATACCCAGTCTCTGCGCTATAGGGGAATAAATTTCCATGGTTTCCCTTGCAATTCTCTGCTGGCTTTCCGGCTTTTGATATTTCAGTGTACGCATGTTGTGGAGTCTGTCAGCCAGTTTAATCAAAATAACCCTGATATCTTTCGCCATGGCAAGAAACATCTTACGAAGATTTTCTGCCTGCATTTCAAGTCTGTCCGGCTTATCACCGTTACTTGTAAACTGTAGCTGCTGCAATTTGGTAACACCATCAACGAGAAGTGCTACTTCCTCACCGAACTGCACACGGACTTCTTCGTCCGTCATAATCGTATCTTCCACTACATCATGAAGAAGACCTGCCGCTATGGTTTCTTTATCCATTTCCAAGTCTGCAAGAATAATACTAACACATAACGGATGAATAATATAAGGTTCTCCTGACTTTCTCACCTGCTCTTTATGTGCAAGGGATGCCACATGATATGCCTTTTCTATGAGTGTAATATCATCTGAAGGATGATACTTTTTCACACGCAAAATAAGGTCCCTGTATAACTGCTCGGGACTTTGAAACTCCTGAATTGGTTTGATTCTGCCGTCATCAATAACGACTTCTTTCTTTTCCGCTACTCTTGTTTCTTCTGTCATACATTCACCTTTGGCCGTTCCATATGATTTAACAGCATATTAGATTTATTATATATTTTTTTGGAAAGTTCGTCAACGATGCGATTTCCCGGCTACGATTTTCCGACATAAAATAAATCGCTCATCAGTATTCTGCCGTAAAAAGGTGACAACTCGCTTAAGTCATCACCCTTTTTGTGTTTCCGTAGTTTCCCGTTTTATAAACGAATTTCACTCCTTTTTCTGTTAACATTATTCTGTTAAGCGGGAGATTATTTTCTTATTTAAGAATTCCTCTGTCTTCTTCTAATAATGATTGATTAGCTACTTGAATTAAGCTCATAGAATTAAGTCTGTTTGACTTATGTATGATTATCATTTGTTAAAAGACAGTACTATAGATTTGAAATTTGTTCCTCAAACTCTTCTATGGATTTGGCTTTGTTGGCCTCCTTTAATATTCCCTTTAAAATACTCATCCGATTTTCAAATAGAATAGTCTCTTCCATACTTTCAGAAATTTGTCCTAATTCTTCTAAAAGCAAGAAAATGCTCTCCTTTATTCCTTCTGCCTTACTTTCCTGACGAATATCTTCCCATGTCATAAAGCTACTCTCCAATTCTCTGTTTTCTTTCACGCTACGAATCGTTTCCTGTAGTTTCCTCACATATGCATCATCTGTCCCTGTATTATTCTCAGG
>JAZNAE010000083.1:0-21520 GCA_045586385.1 Lachnospiraceae bacterium | reverse complement strand
TTGGTATGATAAAGACGGTGAGAAAGTTACTTACGGAATGCCAAATGATTTAGGATATGAGGTTGGGGATTCTTATTACGTAGAGGTGGATGTGGATACAAACCGAATACCAAAACGTTCTGTTGGAGAAGGTATTGTTGCTGGTATTATTGGGTTGATAATATGCGCGGTTTCGGTTATAAGTTGGAGAATTAAGTTTAAATCTTTAAAACATTATGATGTGAATGAAGTGAAGAAAGAATAATAATTATTCATTGTATTGTACAGAGTCCTATAAAATGGACTCTGTTTTTGTTAGTTTGGTATTGTTAAGATAGATATTGTCCTTTTTTAAATAATAAATAATAGGGGGTATATGCATGAATGATACTTGGAAATTTTGTGTTGTAGGAAATATTGTTAAACAGCATTTGGATGAAAGCGGAAATGTTTTGTATGGTACTCAGGCTTTTTCGGGAAATACAAAGGTTTATATTAATGATTTCACATTTGATTTCCATCCTGGCATGATAACAGTATTGGGACTTAACCGTTTTGGACGTTACGCTATAGAACGTGTTTATATAGGATTAATTGAGAATATTAGATTACAAAAAGTATTTAAACCTAAAGTATTAGAGTTAATGGACTATTATTCACTTATGGAAGGAATGAGTTGGAGAGGGAGAACCGCAGAAGATAGAAGAACACTTGAAAAATTTGTAGAGTATTTAAAAGAATATCAATTAGAATATTTTCAGTGAAATGATAATCATTGATTTTATGAAAAATTGGATTAGGAAAACGGGCAAAAAAAGAAAGAGCTGCGTAAACGCCTCCGGTCAGAGTTTGAACTCCTACGGATTACTCTTTCTAAAATAAGTCTATCAAGAAAGGTGTATTTAGTCAAGATGGGGTGCTAAACCAGTACTTTTACTGATATAGGAAAGTAGAATATATTATAGTGTTTTCCTCCGAAGAAGAGATTCTTCGGGGGATTTTTTTATGCCAATAAGTATATAGAAAAATGCTAAGAGCTGTGATATATTAACACTAAACCATGTCACAGCTCTTTGATAATGAAAGGAGCTTTATTATGAGTGATACAAAGAGACGTGACAAAAAAGGCAGAGTCTTGCAGAATGGCGAGTCGCAGGATTCTACAGGGAGGTATTGTTATCGATATCAGAATGCTTTAGGGCAAAGAAGGGCGGTATACAGTTGGCGTTTAACTGCAGCAGATCCTACTCCGGCAGGAAAGCGTAAGGATAAGTCTTTGCGGGAAAAAATAAGGGATATTGAACTGGATCGCAGAAAAGGGGTTTATTGTGATGATACGACGGTTTATGAATTGGTAGAGAAATACCTGAGTTTAAAAACCGGTGTAAAGCATAACACAAAAGCAAATTATAAGTTTGTTCAAAATGTTTTGGCTAAGGAAGAATTTGGACACAGGCTGATTCGGAAAGTAAAGTTGTCTGATGCAAAACTGTTTCTTATAAAGTTGCAGAATGACGGCAGAGGATATAGTAGTATCCACAGTATACGAGGCGTACTTCGCCCGGCTTTTCAGATGGCAGTGGATGATGAAATGCTTTTGCGTAATCCTTTTGAGTTTCAACTTCATACGGTAGTTGTAAATGACAGTGTAAAGAGAGAGGCTATTTCCAGAGAAGATGAAAGAAAATTCTTAAAGTTTATCCAGGAAGACCCTCATTACAGCAGGTATTATGAAGCTATCTTTATTCTTTTTAAAACAGGACTTCGTATCAGTGAGTTTTGCGGGTTAACTATAAAGGATATTGATTTCATGAAAAATGTTATCCGGGTTAAGCATCAGTTACAGAGAACAAGGGAAATGGAATATGTGATGGAAACACCAAAGACAGAGAGCGGCATAAGAAATATTCCGATGAGTGAAGAAGTGGCATATGCATTTCGCCAAATTATTAAATTCCGGCCGAGACCAAAGGTTGAACCAATTGTAGACGGATATACAGGATTTCTCTATTTGGACAAGAATGGAATGCCGTTGGTAGCCCAGCATTGGGAGAAGTATTTTCAGCTTGCATTAGCTAAATACAATAGTATTTATCGCGTACAACTTCCTAAAATTACCCCGCATGTATGTAGGCATACATACTGTAGTAATATGGCAAAGTCAGGAATGAACCCCAAAACTTTGCAATATTTAATGGGCCATTCTGAGATTGGAGTGACACTTGACACCTATACCCATATCGGCGAAGAAGATGCACGGTCAGAGCTTGAAAGGCTCGGATTTATGGGAAAAAATGACCGTGCTTTGCCATGTGAGACTGTTAAGATGTCTGGTTAGAAAATGCTGGCATAAAAATTTTTATTTTATGCCAATTTTATGCCAAGTGCCTGAAAAAACATGAGAATTTATGCCAAAATATGAGAAACGGCGAAATTTATGAAAAATCACGCAAGCCCAGTAAAATCAATGGTTTGAGACGATTTGAAAGGAAATGTAAAAAATATGAAAAACAAGATAAAAGTGCTAATGGTTTGCCACGGCAACATCTGCCGCTCCACCATGGCAGAATCCGTCTTCACCCACATGGTGAACAGCCGCAACCTATCCTACCTATTCGAAATTGCATCCGCGGCCACCAGCCGCGAAGAAATCGGCAATCCGCCTCACCACGGCACAGTAAACAAGCTGCGTCGTGAAGGTATACCCGTGGTGCCCCACCGGGCAGTACAGATGACGAAAGCGGACTACGATTACTATGATTACCTGATTGGGATGGACGAGTGGAATATCCGGAACATGAACCGTATTGCCGGCGGCGACCCGGATGAGAAGATTTATAAATTACTGACCTTTGCAGGGATAGGACGTGATGTGGCTGACCCTTGGTATACGGGAGATTTTGATGCCACATATCGGGATGTGACGCAGGGGCTGGAAGCTTTTCTGGAGTATGTGCTGAACAAGAAAAAATAAACACATACCCCATGCTCCCTATATGGCTCAAAAATAAGAAAAAATTAACAACAAAATTAGGAATGTCTTTCTTTTAAAGTACTCTTGAAATCCTCCATCACGTTGTTGAACTGGGAAAGGATTTCGTGGTGATTTGCATTTTTGCCGTCAATGGCAGTGCGGGTCAGAATATAAAGGGAGAGAGGAATTTCATGACCCTCGTAGCAAATAGGGTTGCCGTTTTGGCTTTCGATTTCGGAAGCCAATTTTTTTACGTAGTTTTCATCTTTAGAGTCAGTCAGAAGAACAAATTCATCTGAGCCGATACGGAAGACTACGTCTTCAGGTCCGGCTACATCGTTCATACGCTTGATTGCTTCGATAATGGCAAGATCCCCGGCTGCCCGGGCTACATTGTTGATGGGGATTAAGCCCACAATATCACAGAGAATATAGTGGCAGCCCACTCTGCCACGTAAAAAATCGTATAATTCAGAAATATCTACTTTTTTCATGATTGCATCTCCTTCATCAAGGTCAAAAGTAAGCCTTGGGAAAAGATCCGAATACCGTGTTTTAGTGCGGAATTCAGATGGTGTACAGTTCCAAATCTGTTTAAATGCGCGGGTAAAGGCTTCATTGCTGTTATAGCCGTATTCTACAGCTACATCGAGAATGCAGGCCTCGCGGTCAAAGAAAAGACGCTTGGCAGCCTTGGTAATCCGTCTGCGGATGACATAATCATGGACAGACATGTGGCTGACGCATCGAAACAGTTTTTCCAGAGTGGATTTGGAGCAATAGCAGGCTTTCGCCACGTCATCAGTGGTGATTTTTTCTGTCAGGTTATCCTCCAGATAGGCCAGTGCAGTTGTAAGTAATTCCAAATTGTTCATGCTCATAGATTCACTCCTTTGTTACGGTACCGTAAATACATCATAACATACATTTTTTGAAGATATTTGATTTTTTGCGTAATTTTAAAAACAGATACACAAAAAGAGCATTACAAAGCAGTTCCTAAAACGGATGGCTGCTTATGCAACACTCTTTTTATGTTGGAATTCCCCTTATTCCCTAATTAACCTTTGATTTCTGCGGCTGCCTTTGCAAGTACATCAGCCACTTTATCGCACCATGCATCAAACTTCGGATCTTCTACCTGACATTCAGGGTGGGAGAGTACATATTCTATGGTACTGCGGATACCCTGGTCAGCACGGATGGTGGCGGTAAAGCCGGGCACCAGTCTCTTTAATTTGCTGTTGTCAAAGACCACAGTGTTTGACTTGTCCCCTGTAAGGCTGCCTTTAAAATCATAATCACTGCAAGCAGTTAAAAATTCAGAAGATACGTGAATGGCATTTAATGTTACGCCAAGTGTATCTGCGATAATCTGATAGAGCTGATTCCATGTTACGGATTCATCGGATGTAATCTGAACCGCTTCACCGATGGCATGTACATTGCCAAGTAATCCTACGAAAGCCTTGGCGAAATCGTTGTTATGGGTGATGGTCCAAAGAGAAGTGCCATCGCCGTGGATGATCACAGGCTTGCCTTCCATAATACGCTTAATAACGCTGTAGCTTCCGTTGTCGCCGTGTACACCGAGAGGTACACTTCGCTCGTCATAGGTGTGGCTGGGACGGACGATGGTCACCGGGAAGCCTTCTTCACGGTACATTTTCATAAGATAATCTTCGCAGGCAATCTTATTGCGGGAGTATTCCCAGTAAGGATTGGCAAGAGGAGTTCCCTCCGTGATGCGATAGTCTGACAGCGGCTTCTGATAAGCGGAAGCGGAGCTGATGAAAATAAATTGTTTGGTTTTATTTTGAAATAAACGATAGTCACGCTCTAATTGGTCCGGGGTAAAGGCGATAAAGTCTGCCACTACGTCAAAGGACAAATCGGCAATCAAAGAAGCAACTGCTGCCTCGTCGTTAATATCTGCTTTTAATTCAATTAAGTCACCGGATAAATCAAGGTTTCTGTTTCCTCTGTTTACAAGATAAAGGGTATGTCCCTGTGAGAGAAGAAGTTTGGAAATCGCCATACTGATGGTTCCGGTTCCGCCGATAAATAAAATTTTCATGTGAAATACCTCCATAGTTTGTAACCCAAAAGTTGCTACTATTTATTGTAATAGGATTATGCCGGCAAAAATAGAAGAAATAGAATCAAATATAGGAGAAAACAATCGAAAAAAAACTAAACAAACAAAATAGTCAGAAAATTCAGAAAATAGCAAGATTTAGTTGCTAAAGTAGCAAGAATTGAGTATAATCTATATTAAATGACAATTGAATATTTTTATATATTTTCATACATAGGAGGGCATAACAATGAGCCAAAATCAGGAAAAGAAAGAAGTGACTTTTGAACAGAAATTAAAGAAGACTTTTACCAATATTCTTTTGATGTTCATTATAGCCGAAATGTTAGCTGTAGTTGGTGCTGTTGGAATCGGTAATAATGTAGTTAACATTATCGCAGGTGTTGTATTCATTATTTTATTTATTGTGATTATCAGAAAACTGTATAAATCCCTTGTAAAGGAGATGTTGCTTCCTTTAAAAGAAATGGAAACGGTAGTTGCACAGGTAGCAGAGGGAAATTTAGACGTTGAGATTACATACGAAGGTAAAAATGAACTTGGATCATTGGCAGACAGTCTTCGTGCGACGATTAACCGTTTGAAATTAATCATTGAAGATTTATCTTTTGGTTTGGCTGAATTTTCTAATGGGAATTTTGCCATTGAAAGTGAGCATGCAGATGAATATGTAGGAAACTACAGAGCACTGATGGAAGGGCTGCTGACATTGGTTTCCGGATTTAGTTGGACCATGATGAATATTGATGATGTGGCTGAACATGTATCGGTTGGTGCCGGAGAGCTTGCATCCAGTTCCCAGGATTTGGCGCAGGGCGTTGCTGACCAGGCTGCTGTTGTGGAAGAATTGCTTGCAACTGTTACGGAAGTAACCAATCAGGTGGTTGAAAATACCAAGATGACTGATCAGGCACACGATAATGCGCAGAAGATTGGTGAGCAGGCACAGATTAGCAAAGAGAAGATGGCAGAACTTACAGAAGCCATGGAAAATATCAAAGAGACTTCTGCAGAAATCGAAAAGATTATCGCAGATATCGAAGGCATTGCAAGTCAGACCAATTTACTTTCCTTAAATGCAGCGATTGAGGCAGCAAGAGCCGGAGAAGCAGGTAAGGGATTTGCGGTAGTAGCGGACCAGATCCGTTCACTGGCAGAAAGCAGTGCAGCAAGTGCGGTAAGTACCAAGGAATTAATCAGCAAGTCCATTAACGAAGTGCAGAGAGGTAATGAAATCACAGATGATACTGCAGAAGCGATGAATCAGGTGATTGAAGAAATGGATGCTTTGGTAAGCGCTGTCGCAAATATCAGAACCGCTACCGATAAGCAGGCTCAGTCTGTAAAAGACATTGAAACAAGTGTTGAACAGATTAGCGGAGTGGTGGAAAGCAATTCCGCAGCAGCCGAGGAAACTTCTGCAACCAGTCAGGAATTATCCGCACAGGCGATTAATATGAAACAATTAGTTGGACAATTCCAGCTTAGAAAGGGATAAATGTTGAAGCAAGGAAGATGTTATATTATAGGAGCCGGCGAGTGTAGCCGGCTTCTGTTACAGTTAAAGGATGAAGATTATGTGATAGCCGTGGATGGCGGCTATGAGTATTCCAAGGAATATAGAATGGATTTGGTAGTAGGGGATTTTGATTCCTTAGGTTATATACCAAATCACCCGAATGTGATAAAACTTTTGCCGGAAAAGGATGACACCGATATGTTGGTGGCTATCAAAGAGGGATTGAAAGCAGGGTATGAAACCTTTCATATTTATGGTGGACTTGGCGGAAGAATGGATCATACCATTGCCAATATCCAGCATCTTGCTTATTTGGCGGAGCGTGGCGCAAGGGGCTACTTATACGGCGATGAAAGTGTGATGACTGTGATTAGTAACGGAAGTATGTCGTTTCCGGCAGACGCCGCCGGCTATGTATCAGTATTTGCCTATGGAGAGGAGGCAAAAGGGGTAGACTTGACAGGGCTTAAGTATCCGCTAAAGGATGCAACACTGAGAAATGGCTATCCTCTTGGTGTCAGCAATGAATTTATCGGTAAAGAGGCTTGCGTATCCGTAAAGGCGGGAAAACTGTTAATAGTATTCCCGGACAGCGTACATGCATAACAGGGTTTGCACCAGCTGGCTTGCAAGTAAGCCCCAAAGGTAGCCGTGAATGCCCCATAAGGGAATGGCAAAGAATACGAAACCGAGCCGTACCAGCAGACTTACCATACTGTAGGTAAATGTAAGGCCGGTCTTGCCCAGACCGTTTAAAATACTGTTTAAAGTACTTGCGATATACATGAGCGGACATAGGAAACTCAAAATCATGATAAAGTTTCCTGCCAGTTCGTTTTGATACAGCATCCGGCCCAAGAATTTACCGCCAATCAGAAATAGAGTTGTAAACAGCAGTCCCAGTAAAAAGCCGTAACGAACCGATTTGTTCACGGCTTTTTTGATGGTTTGCCTCTTCCCGCCGGCCTCGGCTTCCGATACCACAGGAAGTAGTAGGACGCAGATGGAGTTGGTGATGGCACCGGGGAAAAAGAGCAAAGGTAGGGACATTCCTGTCAAAATGCCGTAAACGCTAAGGGCAGTAGTCTGGTCGTAGCCGTAAGCAAGAAGTCTGTTTGGGATAAAGATGGCTTCCACACTTTGCAAAAAGTTGATAATTACACGGTTGAGTGAAAGAGGAACAGCCACCTTTATCAGATGATTGGCAGCCTTTCCAAAGGGCACGGCGGTAAAATCAAGAAGAGAACCATAATTTTTCGGCACGACGTGAGAGTAGTGTGCTTTTACCGCAATCAGGGAGACAAGCATGGAAGCGGCTTCCCCGATTACAAGCCCCAGTACGGCAAATGCAATGGTAGGTGTATATCCTTTTTCTAAACAGAAATAATAAATGGCATATACACTTCCCACACGGATGATTTGCTCCGTAAGCTGGCAGGCGGAAGGTACGGCGGTTTTCCTGATGCCGTAAAAGTAGCCGTTAATGCAGGAATGGACCGTTGCCATGGGAATGGAAAAGGAAATGATTCTAAGGAGAGGGGCAGTTCTCTCTTCCAGTAGGAGAAACAGGGCGATTTCATCCGCAAAAATATAAATGCAAAAGGTGCATAAAAAGGAAAGAGTCATGGAAATTACAAAACCGGTAAACAAGTGTGTGAAGGAATACCGGTAATCCTTAGTGGCGTTTTCCCCTGCCACATATTTTGAAATGGCAGTCTGGATACCTGCCACGGTTAGGGAAAAGGATAGTGCCAGAACAGGAGAGGTGAGCTGGTAAATACCCATGCCTTCGGCACCGAATATGCGTGATAGGAAGATACGATAAAAAAAGCCGATGAAACGGCTGATAAAGCCGGTTGCGGTAAGGATAACAGTACCTATGATAAGAGGATTTTTGCGTAATGATGTGAACATGAAGCCACCTTGCCGGTTAATTAATGAAAATATATGCAAGGGTGGTCGTTGACAGAACTTAGTAGAAATGATATATTGTGGCATATAAAACCTAGTTATTAACTAGGAAAAGAAAGGTAAGAGATTTTATGGATCATAAAATTTATTTAGATAACGCAGCAACAACAAAAACAGCAAGGGAAGCAGTGGAGGCGATGCTCCCTTTTTTTGAAGAATGTTTCGGAAACCCCAGCAGTATTTACAGTCTTGGTGCAAAGAGCAAAAAGGCTGTTATGGAAGCAAGAGAAGTCATTGCAAAGAGTATTGATGCAACACCACAGGAGATTTATTTTACTGCAGGGGGATCAGAGTCTGACAACTGGGCACTTGTTGCTACCGCAGAAGCTTATGCAGATAAGGGAAAACATATTATCACATCCAAGATAGAGCATCATGCGATTCTTCACACTTGTGAATACTTACAGAAAAGAGGTTTTTCCGTAACGTATGTGGATGTGGATGAAGACGGTGTCATTAAGTTGGATGATTTAAAGCGTGCCATCCGTCCGGACACCATCCTGATTTCTGTGATGGCGGCAAACAACGAAATTGGAACCATCCAGCCGATTAAGGAAATTGGTGAGATTGCAAAAGAACACAAGATTTTGTTCCACACGGATGCGGTGCAGGCATACGGACACATTCCGCTTTCCGTAAAGGAATGTCATATTGACATGTTAAGTAGCAGCGGTCATAAGATAAACGGTCCTAAGGGAATTGGTTTTCTTTATATCAGGCAGGGAGTTAAAATCCGCTCCTTTATTCACGGCGGCGCCCAGGAGAGAGCGAGAAGGGCAGGTACGGAAAATGTACCGGGTATCGTAGGTTTCGGTGCTGCAGCAAGGCGTGCTTTTGCAAATATGGAAGAGCGGATGGCAAAGGAAAAGGAGCTCCGTAATTATTTAATAGAGAGAATTGTAGCAGAGATTCCTCATTGTAAGTTAAACGGACACAGGGAAAACAGACTTCCCAATAATGTAAATTTCAGTTTTGAGTTTATAGAAGGAGAATCACTCCTTATTATGCTTGATATGAAAGGAATTTTTGCGTCCAGCGGCTCCGCTTGCACCTCAGGTTCCTTAGACCCTTCCCATGTGCTTTTGGCGATTGGCCTTCCCCACGAAAAAGCCCACGGCTCCCTTCGCCTTACTCTTTCTGAAGAAAATACCAAGGAAGAGATGGACTATGTGGTGGGATGCGTAAAGGAAATTGTAGCGAAATTGCGTAGCATGTCTCCTTTATATGAAGATTTTTGTAGAAAGAATCAGTAAAGTTTCGTATAGAAGAAATTTGTAAGAAAGAAGCAAAGTTTTCATAGAAGAAATTTGTGGAAAGGAAGAGATAAATCATGTATAGTGAAAAAGTAATGGACCATTTTTCAAATCCAAGAAATATGGGTGAAATAGAAAATCCCAGCGGTGTAGGCACGGTTGGTAACGCCAAATGCGGCGACATCATGAGAATGTATCTTGATATTGATGAAAATAATGTGATTCGCGATTGCAAGTTTAAAACCTTCGGCTGCGGTGCCGCTGTGGCGACCAGCAGTATGGCGACAGAACTTGTCAAAGGAAAGACCATTGAGGAAGCCTTAAAGGTAACTAATAAGGCAGTGATGGAAGCGCTGGACGGACTTCCTCCTGTGAAGGTGCATTGTTCCCTGCTTGCAGAGGAAGCCATTCACGCAGCACTGTGGGATTATGCTGAGAAGAATGGAATTGTGATTGAAGGATTGGAAAAGCCCAAGGCTGATATTCATGAGGATGAGGCTGAGGAAGAGTATTAGGTAAAGGAACAAATATTTCATGAAGAAAAAAGTTGTTGTAGGAATGTCCGGCGGAGTAGATTCTTCCGTGGCGGCATATCTGTTAAAAGAACAGGGATATGATGTCATCGGCGTGACCATGCAAATCTGGCAGGATGAAGAGAAGGAAACTGCAGAAGAAAATGGCGGATGTTGTGGACTTACTGCGGTAGATGATGCAAGGCGCGTAGCCCAGGTTTTGGATATTCCTTACTATGTCATGAATTTCAAAGAAGAATTTAAGAAGAATGTCATGGATTATTTTGTGGCAGAATATCTGGCAGGCAGAACGCCGAATCCTTGTAATGCGTGCAACCGCTATGTAAAGTGGGAAGCATTGCTGCGCCGAAGCATGGAAATCGGAGCAGATTACATAGCAACAGGTCATTATGCAAGGGTAGAGCAACTTGCCAATGGCCGCTATGCGATCAGAAACTCTGTGACAGCCAAAAAGGATCAAACCTATGCGTTATACAATCTGACTCAAGAACAGCTTGCACATACATTAATGCCGGTGGGAGCATACACCAAGGAAGAAATCAGACAGATGGCTATTGATAACAAACTTCCCGTGGCACACAAAGCAGACAGTCAGGATATTTGTTTTGTTCCTGACGGGGATTACGCAGGATTAATTGAAAGAGAAGCACCGGACAAAGTGCCGGGAGAAGGAAACTTCGTCACAAAGGACGGCATTATATTAGGCCGTCATAAAGGAATTACACACTATACCATCGGTCAGAGAAAAGGCTTAGGACTTGCCATGGGACATCATGTGTTTGTAACACAGATACGCCCTGAAACAAATGAGGTGGTAATCGGTGAGGCAGAAGATGTCTTTAGCAGTGAACTTACTTGCAATCAAATTAACTTTATGGGAATGGCAGACTTAAAAGAGCCCAGAAGAGTGTGGGCAAAGATTCGTTATGCCCATGCAGGCGAGTGGTGCATCATTACACAGACCGGTGAAGATGAAATTCATTGTAAATTTGAAAAGCCCGTACGGGCAGTGACTCCCGGACAGGCAGTGGTATTCTACGAAGGGGAATACGTCTTAGGCGGTGGCGTGATTGTTTAAAAATGTCTTTTTCATAAATGCTGCTGTCCGGAACAAATGTCTGAAAAATCGTCGTTGCAACAGTGCTAACGCCTACAAAAGCTTTTAAAAGGCGTTTAAGCACAAGTTGCAATTAAGCGGTTTTGAGTTCTTGTGACGGACAGCTAATAGGCATATGAAAAAGACAGTTCTAAACAACCTCTACGTCACTACAGCCTATGATACTCCGGTAGGCGGTTTTCAAAGGTGGTGTAATATTTAAAACCACAATCCTGCAATACATTTGCCGCCCGGTCAAAGCTTCTTGCGAGATCTAAAGGCTTATGGGCATCGGAGCCGATGGTGATAATCTCACCGCCAAGTTCCCGGTAGCGTTTTACAACTTCCTTGCAGGGATGCAAATCACGAAGGCCTCTTACTAATCCGCCGGTGTTGATTTCAATTCCCTTTTCTTCCTCTATTAATAGTCTTAGAATTTCATCCAATAAATCCCGATATTTTTCATAGGTATATTCAGCATCCCGGTTTGGACCATAGCGGACTACATAATCAAGGTGTCCGTACACATCAAAGTTTTTAAATTTTTTGATATTGTCTATAATGGATGCAAAGTATTCGCTGTAGGCTTCCTCCTCGCTGCGGCCTTCATAGAAAGCAGAATAGTAGGGGTCTTTGCCGTTACAGATATGGGAAGAGCCGATAATAAAATCAAAATCATAGCTTTTTGTTATGATGGCATGGCGGCGTGCAAGATGGGGCTGCATGCCAAGCTCTAAGCCAAAAAGAACTTTAATTTTATCTTTGTATTTTTCACGTAAACCGATTAATTCATATAAATAGGAATCAATGTTGCATTCAAACTTACCCTCGGAGTCAAGTTCTGTTACCGGAAAATCCAAATCCATATGTTCCGTAAAACACATTTGGGTAAGACCCAGTTCGATTGCACTTAAAATCATCTGTTCCATGGGAGCATCGGAATCTCCCGAAAAATAAGAGTGTAAATGAAAGTCTGCTTTGATAGACATGGTGTTTTCTCCTTATATAAATGTCTAAATTCAAAAATAGTCTAGCCGATTTGAATAAAAAACGCAACGGAATAGTAGAGAATTATTAAAAATCCTACAAAATATAAATATTTTTGAATTACATCTTGCACTTTGGGAACAAATTAGGTAAAATAATCGTGCTGATAAAATTTTGTCAATCTTTGTGGTTGCAAAATAATATAAAATAATTTATTTCAATTTTAGGAGGAAACTAAAATGGCAGTAAGAGTAGCAATTAATGGTTTTGGCCGTATCGGTCGTCTTGCATTCAGACAGATGTTCGATGCAGAAGGATATGAAGTAGTAGCAATCAACGACTTAACAAGTCCTGAAATGCTCGCTCATTTATTAAAGTATGACACAGCTCAGGGTAAATACAAATACGCTGACAGCGTTTCTTACGGAGATGATTCCATCACTGTTAACGGTAAGACAATCACAATTTATAAAGAAGCAGATGCTTCCAAACTTCCTTGGGGAGAATTAAAGGTAGACGTTGTTCTTGAATGTACAGGTTTCTATACATCCAAAGACAAAGCAAGCGCTCATATCACAGCTGGTGCTCGTAAAGTAGTTATCTCTGCACCTGCAGGAAATGACCTTCCTACAATCGTTTACAATGTAAACCATAAGACATTAAAGGCTGAAGACAATGTAATTTCTGCAGCTTCTTGTACAACAAACTGCTTAGCTCCTATGGCTAAGGCTCTTAATGATTTAGCTCCTATCATGAGCGGTATCATGACAACAGTACATGCTTACACAGGTGATCAGATGATTCTTGACGGACCTCAGAGAAAAGGCGATAAGAGAAGAAGCCGTGCAGGCGCTCAGAACATCGTTCCCAACTCTACAGGTGCTGCTAAGGCTATCGGTCTTGTAATTCCTGAATTAAACGGTAAGTTAATCGGTTCCGCACAGCGTGTTCCTACACCTACAGGTTCTACAACAATCCTTGTTGCAGTTGTTAAGGGTGCAGTTACAAAGGATCAGATCAACGAAGCTATGAAGGCTGCTTCTACAGAATCCTTCGCTTACAATACAGACGAAATCGTATCTTCTGATATCATCGGAAGCACATACGGTTCTATCTTCGATGCTACACAGACAATGGTAGCTCCTATGGAAGATGGAAATACTCAGGTACAGGTTGTATCTTGGTATGACAACGAAAATTCTTACACAAGCCAGATGGTAAGAACAATCAAATACTTCTCTGAATTAGCATAATTGTAAAGAGAGTTTAGTTTGGTAGACCTTAAGGGTCCGGTCTTATGGACCGGACCCTTTTATATTAAAAAATATTAGGAGGATTTAATCATGGGATTAAACAAGAAATCAGTTGATGATATCAACGTAGCAGGAAAACGCGTACTTGTTAGATGTGACTTTAACGTGCCTTTAAAAGATGGTGCTATCACAGATGAAACTCGTATCAACGCAGCACTTCCTACAATCAACAAGTTATTAGCAGATGGCGGCAAGGTTATCCTTTGCTCTCACCTTGGAAAAGTTAAAGAAGGTCCTAACGAGAAGGAATCTTTAGCACCTGTTGCTAAGAGACTTTCCGAAAAATTAGGAAAAGAAGTTGTTTTCGTATCCGATTACAACGTAACAGGCGAAGCTGCAACTGCAGCAGTAGCTGCTATGAAAGAAGGAGATGTTGTATTACTTCAGAATACACGCTTCCGTGGCAAAGAAGAAACAAAGAACGGCGAAGAATTCTCCAAAGAATTAGCTGATCTTTGTGATGCATATGTATGTGACGCTTTCGGTTCTTCCCACAGAGCACATGCATCCGTTGCAGGTGTAACAGATGTTGTTCGTGCTAAGGGTGGTGACTGTGCAGTTGGTTACTTAATGCAGAAAGAAATCGAATTCCTTGGAAATGCAGTAGAAAATCCTGTAAGACCTTTCGTTGCAATCCTTGGTGGCGCTAAAGTTGCTGACAAGCTTAACGTTATCAACAACTTACTTGAAAAATGTGATACTCTTATCATCGGTGGTGGTATGGCATTCACATTCTTAAAAGCAAAAGGCTATGAAATCGGAAACTCCTTAGTTGACGAAGAAAAGATTGATTACTGTAAAGAAATGATGGCTAAGGCTGAAAGCCTCGGCAAGCAGTTATTACTTCCTATCGATACAACAATCGCTGCAGGTTTCCCTAACCCTATCGACGCTGAAATCGAAGTATCTGTTGTAGATGCTGACAAGATTCCTGCTGATAAGGAAGGTCTTGATATCGGTACAAAGACAGCAGAACTTTATGCTGATGCTGTTAAGTCCGCTAAGACTGTTGTTTGGAACGGACCTATGGGTGTATTCGAGAACCCTACACTTGCAAAAGGTACAATCGCTGTAGCTAAGGCTTTAGCTGAAACAGATGCAACAACAATCATCGGTGGTGGTGACTCCGCAGCAGCTGTTAACCAGCTTGGATTTGCTGACAAGATGAGCCACATCTCTACAGGTGGTGGTGCTTCCCTTGAATTCCTTGAAGGAAAAGTACTTCCCGGTGTAGACGCAGCAGACAATAAATAAATTAAGAATTTCTAATTTAAGGAGATAATGAAAATGGCAAGAAAGAAAATCGTAGCCGGCAACTGGAAAATGAACATGACTCCTTCTCAGGCAGTTGCTTTATGTGCTGAATTAAAAGATTTAGTAAAATCTGATACAGTAGACGTAGTTTACTGCGTACCTGCTATCGACATCGTTCCCGTAGTAGAAGCTGTTAAGGGAACAAACGTTGAAGTTGGTGCTGAAAATATGTACTTTGAAGATAAGGGTGCTTACACAGGTGAAATCTCTGCAGAAATGTTAGTAGATGCAGGTGTTAAGTATGTGATCATTGGACATTCCGAAAGACGTGACTACTTCAAAGAGTGCGATTGCATGTTAAATAAGAAGGTTAAGAAGGCTCTTGAAGCTGGTCTTATCCCGATTCTTTGCTGTGGTGAATCTCTTGAACAGAGAGAAATGGGTGTTACTATGGACTGGATCAGACTTCAGATTAAGTCTGACTTAGTTGGTGTAACAGCTGACCAGGTTAAAGGAATGGTTATCGCTTACGAACCTATTTGGGCTATCGGTACAGGTAAAACTGCTACTACAGAGCAGGCTCAGGAAGTATGTAAGGGAATCCGTGACTGCATCGCTGAAATGTATGATGCAGCTACAGCAGAAGCTGTTCGTATCCAGTACGGCGGTTCTGTAAACGCAGCAAACGCAGCTGAATTATTTGCACAGCCCGACATCGACGGTGGTCTTGTTGGTGGTGCTTCCCTTAAGGCTGACTTTGGTAAGATCGTTAACTATTAATTTTGTAAAATCTAAAAAAATATAACCAAGAGGACTTATTTGTTGCTAACAACAAGTGAGTCCTCTTTTATTGAATAAAATAGATGCTTATGATATAATATAACGCATGAAATCTTTTTAAATGTGAGGTACAAAAGATGTCCGGATTATTTGGAAAATTTCTTGCACTCAGTGCAAAAGGAAAGTTCGTAACAACATTGGCAACACTTGCAGCGCTTGGTGCAATTGCGACACCTATTGTTTACAATGCAACAAAAGTACCTGAACCGGAGGTGGTAGAAGTAGTAGAGCCTACACCTGAGCCTACACCTGAGCCTACGCCGGAACCGACACCTGAGCCTACGCCGGAACCAACACCGGAACCAACACCGGAACCTGCGGGAAGCGGATATTTCATATTAGAAGAAGAATTCCAGCATCAGGTTTGCCATAACAATGATCCTAACAGCGGTTCTATTTATGCACCGCAGGCCAATGATGATTATGAAGCACAGTTAAGGGCAGCAATCAATGATGAACTGGTACGTCTTGGATATAACAGAGTAGATGATTTTATAGATGGCATGATATTCAGAACGATTCCGATTCCTCTTGGCGAGGATGTGACGACTGCATTGGATCGTGTAGTGATGGATGTCATGGGGGTAACTTTTGATAATCCCACAGCAACCTGTTACCTTGGCAAAATAGGAAAGTGTGAAAACGGATACACAGTATCTGTTGGTGTAGTAAGATAAAAACAGAAATATAAAAATTCCTAGGAGATGTTTGATGGAAAATAAATTATATCTGGTAATTCCCTGCTATAACGAAGAAGCAGTTTTACCGGAAACAGCAAAAAGATTAAAAGAAAAAATCACTTCTTTAATAGAAAAGGGAAAAATAGATAAAGCAAGCCGTATTGTATTTGTCAATGACGGTTCAAAGGATAAGACGTGGGAAATCATAAGCAGTCTTCATGAGCAGGACAAGATATTCAGTGGTATTAATTTAAGCAGAAATCGTGGACATCAGAATGCTCTATTGGCAGGTCTTATGACCGTCAAAGACCATGCGGATATGGTTATTTCCATGGATGCGGATTTACAGGATGATATTGATGCGGTAGATGCCATGGTGGACAAGTACTTAGAGGGAAAGGATATCGTATACGGTGTACGTAGCAGCCGCGCGAAAGATACCTTTTTCAAAAAAGCCACTGCGGAAGGCTTTTATAAATTGATGAATGCTATGGGAGCCAACACAGTATTTAACCATGCAGACTATCGTCTTATGAGTAAGCGTGCCCTTAATGGACTGGCAGAGTTTGGAGAAGTGAATTTGTTCCTGCGCGGCGTGGTGCCTATGATTGGATATTCTTGGGATGTAGTATATTACGAGAGAGGCGAGCGCTTTGCAGGCGAGAGTAAATATCCTCTTGGAAAGATGATTTCCTTTGCAGTGGAAGGTGTGACATCATTAAGTATCAAACCGATTCGTATGATTACCTTTTTGGGATTTTTCATTTTCTTTATCAGTATTATCATGTTGATTTACAGTTTTGTCCGTCACTTTATGGGAGAAACCATTGTTGGTTGGACTACCTTGATGGTTTCCGTATGGGCGATTGGTGGATTGATTCTCTTATCGCTTGGTGTGGTTGGTGAATATATCGGAAAAATTTACTTAGAGACCAAGGCAAGACCTAGATTTATTGTAGAACAGTTTTTAAATGAAGAATAACAATTGACGAAGGATAACGCTTGACATCACAGGAATTAACCGATATACTTGAGAAGTTCGTGAAAAGACGTTAGATAAGACAGCACTTTTGAAACGAAGTGCTGTCTTTTTCTGTGATATAGTAGGTTAAGAAAAATGAAAAATCAGAGGTTGACGTGAAAAGAGAAATTAAAACATTAAAAAGAAAAAATGCACAGGAATTTTACACATCAGAAGAGATAAATAGCACAGAAGAAGTGCCGTTAACAGAGGATATGCATCATGCTGAAAGTACAGATGCTTCTGAAAAGACAGGTATGCGTTACATAGATGCAGATATCCATCCCAATATTCTACGTGCAGTTGCAGATATGGGCTTTGAAATTATGTCCCCCATTCAGGAGCAGGCGATTCCGGCTCTTTTAACAGGAAGAGATATTATCGGACAGGCCCAGACCGGAACCGGCAAGACTGCGGCTTTTGGAATTCCCATGATTCAGAGTGTGGATGCAGAACTGAAAAAGCTGCAGGCAATTGTGCTTTGTCCTACCAGAGAGCTTGCTATTCAGGCGGCAGAGGAAATCAGAAAGCTTGCCAAGTTCATGCATGGAGTGAAGGTGCTTCCTATTTACGGTGGTCAGGATATCTCCAGGCAGATTCGTGCACTTAGTCAGGGCGTGCAGATTATTGTAGGAACACCGGGCAGAGTGATGGACCATATGCGCCGCCATACCATCAAAACCGCACATGTGAAAATGATTGTGCTGGATGAAGCGGATGAAATGCTGAATATGGGCTTTCGTGAGGATATTGAGACTATCTTAAAGGACATGCCGGAAGAGAGACAAATGGCGTTGTTTTCAGCCACCATGCCTAAGCCTATTTTGGATATCACACATACTTACCAAAAAGATGCACAGTACATTAGGGTAACGCCTAAGGAAATTACGGTGGATACTATTAAACAGGCATATTACCGTGTGAATAAAAAAGATAAAATGGAAGCACTTTGCAGGTTGATGGATTATTATCAGCCGGTCCGTAGTTTGATTTTCTGTAATACCAAGAAAATGGTAGATGAGATGGCAGAAATCTTAAAGCAGAGAGATTATCAGGCAGAAGGGCTTCACGGGGATTTGTCCCAGCACCAGAGAGATATGGTAATGGGTGCATTTAGAAGCGGAAGGTGTTCTATATTAATCGCTACCGATGTGGCAGCCAGAGGCATAGATGTCAGTGGTGTGGATGCTGTATTTAATTATGACGTGCCGGAGGATATTGAATACTATGTGCATCGTATCGGACGTACCGGACGTGCCGGAAAAGCGGGACGCTCCTTTACGTTGGTAACCGGCAGGGAAATTTATAAAATTAGGGAAATTGAACGTATTTGTCATACAAAGATTAAAGAACGAAAGCTTCCTTCCCCTAAAGATATTGTAAAAGTAAAGGCCGGTGTGGTATATGCCCAGGCGATGGAAGTGATGGAGCAGAAGGATTTATCTGCACTGAAGGAATCTATTGAAAAAGCGGCCATGGAAAACGGCTTTTCCGTGCTTGATTTGGCGGCAGCTTTTATGCAGATGAGAGTTGGTGATGAGCCGGAAGAAATTAAGGAAGAAAAACCGTTGTTTGAAAAACGGGGCCGTGGTATGGACAAACACCGTGAAGGAGGCCGTGGTACGGACAGACGCCGTGACAGAGGCCGTGGTACGGACAGACGTCGTGACGCAAGACGCGGTGATGAGAGACGTCGTGATGGAAGACATGGCAATGACCGGGATGCAAGCAGAAATCGTGACAGAGGCAGAAAAGATAGTGATAGAAAATACGAAAAGAAACGAAAAGTTCAGAAAAATAAACCATTAGGGAGAATATAAAATATTTGTCAATGCTTGTAGAATATGATACGATAAGGATTGGTATGTAATATTTTGGTTTTTTTGAGAGGTTAGGGAAATGGACAAAGAAGTCAGAAGAAGCAGACAGCAGCAGGAAGCAAGAGAGAGAAGAAGTAAGAGAAGAAAACGTGTTGTTCTGATTGAAAGAATTGTGATGATAGTATTGTGCCTTGCCCTTTTGGGCGGTGGCGGCATTTTGGCATACAATATGCTTCCCCAGACAAAGGTGGCAAAGCAGTTAAAAGAAGCAAGTGCACTTCTTGAAACAGCAAATTATGATGATGCGATTGCATCCTGCGAGGAAGCATTGCAAATTGATTCTACGTCTGTACAGGCATACAGAACCATGGCCGGTGCATATCTTACACAGGAGGAGATTGCTACGGCAGAGCAGGTGCTTTATCAGGGCTGGGAAACCACACATGATGAAAGTTTGCTTCAATATTATTGTACGGTTATATTAAATGAAGCAGTGGCAGATATTAATAATCAGGCTTGTACTTTAAATACATTGGATAAATGTATTTCCGTACTGGAAAAAGATCCTGACAATGCAGATGCATTCCGTTTATTAGATGTATGTTATGAACGTTTATTTGGAGCAAGTCCGGAACAGGAAGGACTTCTTTGTGATACACAGATGAATGGTACATGCGGATTTAAGGTGTACCGGGATTTGATGCTCCGTTTACTTCTTGTATACGAAGCAAATGCTACAGATGAATTACTTTCCCAGGTAGTGCAGTTTGCAGCACCGGGAACAGAAGATATCCGTTTAGATGTGGAGCATTTGTCGGAATATGAAGAATTACTTAGCAGAATTTCTGCATATACACAGGATGAAGCGGTGATGCAGCTTCTTGCATGTGCGCAGAAAGCCATGGAAATGCAGACTCTCTTCGGAGAGGCGTTTGCCATATTTGAATCCGGTGAGTATGCTCCTATCAGGGACTTTATGAATAAAGAAGAATATATTGCCATCAGGGATGCGTTTATTGATGGCAGTATGGAATACTGGTATGGAAAGACTTACATTCCCGTGAGCCGTGAAAAGATGAAGTTCATCAAAGAAGAGAGCGGCTGGATGTTTGCTTTTGCAGACTATGAAGAATATGATAAGACTGCAGGCGTTATTAACGTGTGGGGAGTGAAACAGGAAGATGCAGGAGTCCAGAGGTTATGCATTTCTTATGAGCCTGCAGGAGAAGGCGATTATCCTCATACTACTTATGAGTTTATTTATCTGTACAGCAATGTGCAGATTGGAAATGAATATGTACCACAGATGAATTACCGCTTTGAAACCAGAGTGGAAACAGAGGAAGGAACCACTACACAGTTAATCGGTGACTGGGGTGGTGAACATGAGTGGTCAACAGAATTTTAAATTGAGTGAGGAAGCAGCATGGTATCTTTACTTGCAAAATGGTTGATTAAGGATTATCAGAATACGTCAAATGTGACGGTGCGTCAGAAGTATGGAATGTTATGCGGTGCTGTAGGTATTTTTCTGAATGTTCTTCTTTTTGCAGGGAAAGCGGTAGCCGGTTTTTTGAGCGGATCCATTGCCATTGTGGCAGATGCGTTTAACAATTTGTCAGATGCCGGTTCTTCACTGATTACGCTGGCCGGATTTAAAATGGCAGGTCAGAAGCCTGACAGTGATCATCCCTTCGGACACGGAAGAATTGAGTATGTTTCCGGATTAGCAGTAGCTATGGTTATTTTACTCATGGCATTTGAACTTTTGAAATCCTCAATTGATAAAATAATGCATCCCACGCAGATACAGACAGGGGCTTTAGTAATTGGCATTTTGACGGTTTCTATTTTAGTAAAGTTTTATATGGCTTTTTATAATAGAAAGATCGGACTAAAGATAAACAGCGCCACCATGGATGCTGCCGCTAAAGACAGTATCAGCGATACACTTTCTACTTTTGTGGTGTTGGGAACTACAATTTTTGCACAGATTACAGGCATTGTAATTGACGGATACTGTGGTGTGTTGGTAGCACTTTTTGTATTTTGGGCAGGAATAGAGGCGGCAAAAGAAACCATTAGCCCCCTGCTTGGGCATCCCCCTGAGCCGGAGTTTGTAGATAGAGTGGAAGAGATTATCATGGAGTATGAGTCCTTAGGTGTAATCGGAATCCATGAT
>JAZNAE010000082.1:0-1716 GCA_045586385.1 Lachnospiraceae bacterium | reverse complement strand
GTTATTGATTATGTGAAGAAGCCATTTCTGCCGGAGGAATTAACTGTACGCGTGAAACGGGCAGTCGAGTGAAGTACCTGATAGATTCTTCGGGGAATAGTCAACAATAGGCAGCGTGAAAAGCGGATGACAGGGAGAACCTGTTGTCCGTTTTTTTGCGCATTGTGTAAAAAATCATTGGCGTAAAATTGGTGATTAATATTTTAATTAGATAAACATAGAATAAATATTGACAAGGAATGATTAGATAGTTATAATATGAAATGCAACTGGTGATAGAAGCAAATTTGTGCCTGCACAAAGGAATACATCCTTAAAAGTGTGCAGGCACTGGAAAGGCATGGTTATTAAAATGGAAGTAAATGATTTTTTAGCTTATATTGAAGAACAGATTGTTGATTGTGCAAAAAAAGAACGTGCGCTGATTGCGGAAAACAGAAAAGATGAAGCAAATATGGAACGGATTAAGAGTAATGTTTATGGTATTGCAAAGAGTCTGTGTCAGGTGACGGAGGAACTGGCAAAGAAGCATGGAGCAGAGCATGCCACGATGTTTGTTGATAAGTTTACTACGGTGATGGCACCATGGAAGGAATCACTTGCGGCAGCAAAGGAACACTTAGATAGTGAAAAAGAATGTATTGAACTGATTAAGCTGGAAACAGCAGATAAGATTTTAGAGGCATGGAGGCGTTAAAGTTTCTATGCGTCTTTGAGCGGAGAGAAAGGGGAAGAATTATGAATCAGGAATCAGCAATTAAGTTATTTAAATGTCTGGCGGATAAGTCCAGAATACAGATTTTATGCTCCCTGATGGAAGAAGATATGTATGTGGAGCGGTTGGCAGAACGTCTGAATCTGACACCGCCCACGATATCCTTCCATTTGAAAAAATTAGAAGATGCAAAAGTAGTGACCAAAAAGAAGGATCAGTATTATACGATGTATTCGATTAACCGTGAGATACTGACCTGTCCGATGATAGAACTTCTGAAGGAGGAGGCGTCGGAAGAAGAGAAAATCCGTCAGCGTGAGGAACAGTACAGAAAGAAGGTAATTGACAGCTTCTTTGAGTACGGAAAGCTGAAGAACATTCCGGCGCAGCGAAAGAAAGAGAAAATCTGTCTGGAAGAGATAGCAAAGAGCTTCGAATTTGGACGGGACTATACAGAGAAGGAAGTGAATCTGATTATTGCAGACTTCAATGATGATTTTTGTACTATCCGCCGTGATATGATTGGATTCGGGATTTTTGAACGGCAACAGAGCACGTACCGTTTGAAAAATAATACTTGACAAGCAACAAACTCAGTGTTAGAATCACGAACTAATAAATCAATGAAAAGGCAGACAGAGTGATATGAGACAGTTTCAGTTCAAGAAACTGAATAGGGACGACGATCGCTAGCGTTTGTATCTGTGAATTATCATAGGTACAAGCGCTTACCGTGTTGTGCCTATGTGGAATATAGCAATATAAGACCACATGAGGTAATAGATATATTTCCTGTGTGGTTTTTTTATATTAATTTTTGTGGTTTATGAACCATATGGGAACCGGAAAGAAGGTGATTGTATGGGACATAAAGACGATGTTCTGATGGATGGAAAAATATTATAAACGAACGACAATATATAAGTGAGTATTATATGGATTTTGAGACGGCAGGATGATATCGAAGAAGTCGTCAGAAAGGAATGGTAAGAAATATGGTG
>JAZNAE010000081.1:0-11272 GCA_045586385.1 Lachnospiraceae bacterium | reverse complement strand
ATGAATATGTTGCAGTTTCCTTTATAATGTCTGTCCCACTTCTTTTTCAGACGCAAAAAGTCCTTGGCGGATCCGCCAAGGACTTTTTGCGTCTGAAAAAGAAGTGGGACAGACATTATAAAGGAAACTGCAACATATTCATGGTAGTAGATAAGTGATGGGGAGTGTTTGCCAGTGAGCAGAATTTTAAAAATAACCTTATGCTATGTGATAAGTATTACAATGTTTATGTCAGCCTTTATTAGTGTAGAGGCAGCACCGGAGGTAGAAGCCCCTTCTTACATATTAATTGAGGCATCTACGGGAAAAGTGATTTGCGCAGAAAATGAGGCAGAGAGAAGAAGTCCTGCGAGTATTACAAAAATCATGACATTACTTTTGATTTTTGAGCATTTAAATACAGGACGGGTGAGGCTTGACAGTGAAGTGATGACCAGTGCTTATGCCAAGTCCATGGGCGGTTCGCAGGTGTTTTTGGAAGAGGGTGAAATTCAAACCCTGGAGACCATTATTAAATGTATTGCTGTTGCGTCAGGAAATGATGCCAGTGTGGCAGCTGCGGAGTTTATCGCAGGAAGTGAAGCGGAATTTGTAAAGATGATGAACGACAAGGCACAGGAGCTTGGAATGCAGGATACCCATTTTGTGGATTGCTGTGGACTTAGTGACTCGGATGATCATTATTCATCAGCGAAAGATGTGGCCATTATGTCACGTGAATTGATTACGAAATATCCGCAGGTTCTTGATTATACGAAAATATGGATGGAAGATATCACGCATACGACCGGTCAGGGGAGCACCAATTTTACCTTATCCAGCACCAATAAACTTTTGAAGATGTATGAGTGGACCACCGGCTTAAAAACCGGCTCCACAAGTAAAGCTTTATATTGTCTTTCAGCTAGTGCAAGCAAAGATAGTATTGATTTAATAGCGGTAGTCATGGGATCGCCCAGCAATAAAGTCCGTTTTCAGGATGCCATGGCCCTGCTTAATTACGGATACAGTATCAGTGCCATGTATGAGGATAAGAATGAAGATATACTGCCGGCAATTCCGGTAAAAGGCGGTGTGGAGGATAAGGCACAGCTGATATACAAGGAGCCGTTTCATTATCTGGATACGGAGGGGAACAATCTAAGCACAATCGAAAAAAGTATCGTTGTTCCTGAAGAAATAGAAGCACCGGTTCAAAGGGGTGATGCGGTGGGAGAAGCCGTTTATAAGTTAAACGGTCAGAGAATAGGAAGTGTTTCCATCGTATCAGATGTGACAATCGAAAAAGCAAAATATTTAGATTATGTGGGAAAGGTAATGAAACTCTTTTGTAGTTTTTCCTAAGATGTGGTAAACTATTAGATAAATGTACACGGATATGAATGCTCAAGCTGACATAGAGCATTTCTTATGAAGGGAATATCATGGTTGAAGTGATTGTATCGGCGTTATTGTTAATAATTATTTTTTTTGTCATTGTCATGATTATAGATTGTCATCGGTTTGTGGTGAAGGAATATACGTGCATTTCCGATAAACTTAAGAAGGACGGCAGATTCGTCCTTCTGTCGGATTTACACGGAAAATCTTTTGGGGAGCATAATAGAAAACTGATAGAGGCAATTAAAAACATCAAACCGGATTTTATTGTAATTGCAGGTGATATGTATACGGCAAAAGCAAATGTAAATACCGCTTTAGTTTCCGGATTTTTAAGCACTCTTGCGAAGGAATATCCGATTTATTACGGGAACGGCAACCACGAGCATAAGTCAAAACTGTATCCGGAGATTTTCGGAAACACATATAGGGACTATGCAGAAGCAATCAAAAAGGCCGGGGTAATTCTGCTTGAAAATGAAAGGGTGACATTACCGGCGTATAATATGGATGTTTACGGGCTTGAAATGGAGAGAAAGTTTTACGGTAAATTTGTAACACCGCCCATGGAAAAGGAATATTTGTGTAAGGAAATCGGATGCTCTTCAGAAGATAAATTTGTCATGCTAATAGCACATAATCCTGATTATTTTAAAGCGTATGCTAAGTGGGGGGCAGATCTTGTGCTCTCAGGACATGTGCATGGCGGGCTGATGAAGCTTCCGTTTTTTGGAGGAGTCATTTCACCGAAATTAAGGTTGTTTCCCAAGTATGATGGGGGAGAATTTAAGGAAGGAAAAAGCACCATGATTCTCGGAAGAGGATTAGGTACACATACACTACCTATCAGAATCTTTAATCCGGGGGAATTGGTGGTAGTAAACCTACGCAAGAAGGTTGACTGAAAAATGCCGGCATGGTAAAATACAACAGTTCAAAAGTCTTAAAAAAGGGACTCGGAAGGAGAAAAAATGATGAATACAAAATTATTTGATCATACCATATTAAAGGCAGATGCGACCAAAGCAGAAGTGATTAAAATTTGTGAGGAAGCAAAGCAATATAAATTTATGTCTGTTTGCGTGAACAGTTATTATACAAAACTTGTAGCAAAAGAACTTCAGGGAAGCGATGTAAAGACATGTACCGTTGTAGGCTTTCCTTTGGGGCAGATGAGTACTGCGGCAAAGGTTGCAGAAACAGAACTGGCTGTTATGGACGGTGCAGATGAAATTGATATGGTAATCAATGTGGGAGCATTAAAGGATGCAGATTACGAAACCGTATATGCTGATATTAAGGCAGTAAAGAATGCTTGCGGACAGGCTCTGCTTAAAGTGATTATTGAGACATGTCTTTTAACAGAGGATGAAAAGAAAAAGGCATGTGAACTTTCAAAGGAAGCAGGGGCAGATTTTGTGAAAACTTCTACCGGCTTTTCTACCGGAGGAGCAAAAGCAGAAGATGTGGCGCTTATGAGAGCATGTGTAGGTGATGAAATGGGAGTAAAGGCTTCAGGAGGAATCCGCAATAAAGAAACTGCTGAAGCGATGATAAAAGCAGGCGCAAGCAGACTGGGAACCAGTGCAACCATAGCTATTTGTGAGTAGAGAGGATAAGGTGGTATGGCAATACCGGTAAAACTGGAGGTGTTTGAGGGGCCTCTTGATTTGCTCCTGCACCTGATAGAAAAGAATAAAGTGGATATTTATGATATACCCATTGTGGAAATCACGGCACAGTATCTTGAGTACATACAAAACATGGAAACAGAAGATATGAATGTCATGAGTGAGTTTCTCGTTATGGCTGCGACACTCCTTGATATCAAATGTCGTATGCTTCTTCCGAAAGAAGTCAATGAAGAAGGGGAAGAGGAAGATCCCAGGGCAGAACTTGTTCAGAAGTTGCTTGAATATAAGATGTATAAGTATATGTCTTATGAATTAAAGGACAGGCAGGTTGATGCAGGACGGACGTTGTTTAAGGATAAAACGCTTCCGAAGGAAATTGAAGAGTATAAACCTCCGATTGATTTTGAGGAACTTTTAGGCGATGCAGATTTAAATAAGTTGCAGAATTTATTTAAAAGTGTAATGAAGAGACAGGAGGAGAAGATTGACCCTGTCAGAAGTACATTCGGTAAAATTGAGAGAGACGAAATTGATATAGAGGCAAAGACCGGATATGTAGAAGGATATGTAAGGACTCATAAGACCTTCAGTTTCCGGCAGTTACTTGAAAAACAACGCAGTAAAATGGAAATTATAGTAACATTTCTGATTGTTTTGGAGATGATGAAGGTGGGGAAAATTTCTATTGTGCAGGAGAATACTTTTGATGATATTATGATTACATCAAATGAGACTGAATAGAAAAATGACCTCAAGGAGGAAACGATTTTGGACAGAAAAAGGGCAAAGGCGGTATTGGAAGCCATCCTGTTTACCATGGGTGAATCTGTAGAAGTGGAAAGGCTTGCCGCAGTCATTGAAGAGGATAAGAAGGTTACCGCAGAGATTCTTGCTGAAATGAAGGAAGAATATGATAACGCTGACGGCGGATTAACATTAATAGAACTCGACGGGGCGTTTCAGATGTGTACAAAAGGGGATATGTACGAGTATCTGATTAAAATAGCAAAGACCCCCCGCAAATATGTTCTCACAGACACGATATTGGAAACGTTATCGATTATTGCATATAAGCAACCCATTACGAGAGTAGAAATCGAAAAGATAAGAGGCGTGAGTTGTGATCATGCGGTAAACAGATTGGTGGAGTTTGGGCTGATTACGGAAGTGGGAAGACTGGATGCACCCGGAAGACCGCTTTTGTTTGGAACTACGGAAGAGTTTTTGCGCAGCTTCGGGGTGAAATCCCTTGAGGAATTACCCGAACTTTCTGCTATGCAGATAGAAGAATTTAAGGAACAGGCAGAACAGGAAATCAGTGTTTCCGTAAATGTATAAAAGGCAGATGGATATTTTGGTATCGGTATACATATAAATTTATAAAGAAATGAAACCGGAAGTTAGAAAATGCCTTATTTACGTAGATTAACAGCAATGATACTGATAGTGATACTGGGTATCGGAACGGCAATGAACGTTTGCGCCGAAGAAAAAGATAGTACAAACTTGCAGTTATACGCCCAATCGGCAGTGCTTATGGATGCCGGTTCAGGGCGTATTTTATATGAGAAAAACGGATATGACTGTAAACCCATGGCCAGTACTACGAAAATCATGACCTGCATTCTTGCACTTGAGTACGGAAACTTGGAAGACTATGTGCAAGTATCTTCCTATGCTGCAAGTATGCCGAAAGTAAAACTCGGTATGCAGACGGGAGAATATTTTAAAATGAAAGATTTACTATATTCGTTAATGCTTGAATCCCATAACGATGCGGCGGTGGCCATTGCGGAGCATATCGGTGGAAGCGTGGAAGGGTTTGCTGATATGATGAATCAAAAGGCGAGAGACATCGGATGCTACGATACCTATTTCATTACACCTAACGGACTGGATGCATCAGCAACCGTAGAAAACGGTGAAACGAAAATACATTCCACAACAGCGGCAGATTTAGCAAAAATAATGTCGTACTGTATTATGGATTCACCGAAAAAAGAAGAGTTTCTTCAAATAACAAGAACAGCCGCCTATCAACTTAACAGTTACAAGGAGAAGGAGGGTAACTATACGGCGACGGGCCGGTATTTTTCCTGCAACAATCACAATGCGTTTTTATCAATGATGGAAGGGGCACTGTCCGGAAAAACCGGATTTACAGGAAATGCCGGTTACTGCTATGTAGGAGCCCTTGAAAGAGATGGGAAAACTTATGTGGTTGCACTTCTAGCCTGTGGCTGGCCAAACAATAAAAGCTATAAGTGGAGTGATACAAAAAAATTAATGTCATATGGACTTGAACATTATGATCTTCGTTTCCTTTCAGAGGTTGCAGCAAAAGAGGAAAGCTTCCTGCCGATAAAAGTTGAAAATGGGCAAACGAACCATTTGGGAGAGATTGCCTACATACCGGTTGAGGTGGTGCATCAGGAAAAACAAAAGGATGAGATAGGTGTTCTTATGCGTGCAGAGGAACAGTTTGAAGTGAATTGTGAGCGAAAGGAGTATCTTGAAGCACCGGTAGAAAAAGGAGAAGAAATCGGAAGTATCAGATATACGCTCGGAGATGAAGTGTATCGTGTGGATTATCTGGTGGCGGCAGAGAATATAGATGAAATTGATTTGTCATGGTGTATAAGGCAGATTTTATATCGATATACAGGATATAATAGATGATAGACATATAAGTGAAAAAGGAGTTTCAAATGAAAAAAATATTGGTGATTTTAACAGGCGGTACAATCGGAAGCAGAATAGACGACCATATCATTAATGTAAGCAACAAATCTCCTTATAAATTGCTTACAATGTACGAAGAAGAATATGGTGTGGAGAATTTTGATGTCATACAGCCCATAAATGTACTCAGCGAAAACATGACACCGGACTTATGGCTGCAATTATTTCGTGCAATTGAGAAAGTAGATGTAAATAACTATGACGGTATTATAGTGACGCATGGTTCGGATACTTTGTCGTATACTGCGGCTTTTATGGGAATGCTATTTCATGATATGCCGTTTCCGGTTGTTATGGTTGCAAGCAATTATCCTCTCGGACAAAAAGGCAGTAACGGTCTTGTGAATTTTGCCAACGCAGTGTGTCTGATCAGGGAACATAAGATAAGAGGGGTGTTTGTGGTTTATCAGGACAATAGGGGGATTAATCAGGTGTACTTGGCAACAAGAATAACCGAAGCAGATCCCCTATGTGACCAGTTTGGAGATTTTGCTAAAGTTCCATTTGGAAGAATGGAAAACGGACATTTAAAAATGAATGAGAGTGAATTTTTGCCAACGTTGTCCCAAGTGAATGAAAGACGCGGAAAAGAATTTGAGATTCCTTGTGAACTTTCTGGGAATGTGCTGGCAATCCGTCCTTATCCGGGCTTGGATTATTCCATGTTTGACTTGAGAAAAAAACCTGTAGCTGTGCTTCATTATCTGTATCATTCAGCAACGGCATGTGCAAACAGCGAAAATCAGGGATATGAAATGCTTTCTTTTGCAGAGAAATGTAAAGAATCCGGAATAGATTTTTACACAGCGTCACATAAAAGTCCGGAAGGGAACCGATATGTGACGGGAGATGCACTTTTGAAGGCCGGGGTGACACCACTTTACAATATTTCTTTTGAGGCTGCATATGCAAAAATAATGCTTGGTTATCACCAGAAAAATAAGGTTATTGGGGAAAAATTACAAAAAGATATTTATTTCGAAACAGTGGGCGCAAAAAATATGTTAAATTTATAAAATTTTCTAAATTCGTGCTTTGCGAAATTCTGCTTTTGTGTTATACTGCTATAGACGTAATCATGGGAGAAGTATGCCCATGCGAAAAAAGTTATAATTTTTTTAATATAAAATGGAGGGCTAAAAATGAGTACTACTTCACAGGCGAGTCAAAGAATAGCAGCTTTGCTCGATGAAAACAGTTTCGTTGAAATTGGTGCAATGGTAACAGCTAGAAGCACTGATTTTAATTTGAAACAGACAGAAACTCCTTCTGACGGCGTTGTGACCGGCTACGGAGTAATTGATGGCAATCTTGTGTATGTTTACAGCCAGGATGCATCCGTTTTAAACGGTTCCGTTGGTGAAATGCATGCAAAGAAAATTGCTAACCTCTATGATCTTGCAATTAAGACAGGTGCACCTGTTATCGGTCTTATTGATTCTGCAGGTCTTAGATTACAAGAAGCGACAGACGCTTTGAACGGGTTTGGAGAAATCTACTTAAAGCAGGTTAAGAGTTCAGGTGTAATCCCTCAGATTACAGCTATTTTTGGAACATGCGGCGGTGGACTTGCATTAATTCCTACCCTGACAGACTTTACATTTATGGAAGGTTCCAAAGCTAAATTATTTGTTAACGCACCTAATGCGTTAGATGGAAATGAAATCAGCAAGTGTGATACATCTGCTGCAAAATTCCAGAGTGAAGAAGCAGGCATCGTTGATGTAGTAGCAGACGAGGCAAGCGTTCTTGCAGAAATCAGAAGCCTTGTGGCTATGCTTCCTGCAAACAATGAAGATGATATGTCTTTTGAAGAATGTACAGATGATTTAAACAGAGCATGTGCAGAAATCGCAAACTGTGTGGGAGATACATCTATTGCACTTTCACAGCTTTCAGACAATGGTGTTGTTTTTGAAGTAAAACGTGAATATGCAAAAGAAATGGTAGCAGCATTTATTAAATTAAACGGTGTTACAGTTGGTGCTGTTGCAAACCGCACTGAAGTTTATGGAGAAGACGGAGCAGTAGCAGAAAAGTATGATGCAGTTCTCACAGCAAAAGGTTGTGAAAAAGCAGCAGACTTCATTAATTTCTGTGATGCATTTAACATCCCTGTTTTATCTCTTACTAATGTTAAGGGATTCAAGGCTGATAAGTGCAATGAAAAGAAGATTGCAAAAGCAGCAGCGCGTCTTACATACGCATTTGCAGAAGCAACCGTTCCCAAAGTAAATGTAGTAATCGGACAGGCATACGGAAGTGCATACGTTGCAATGAACTCCAAGGCTATCGGCGCTGATATTACAATTGCTTGGCCTGATGCACAGATTGGTACAATGGATGCAAAACTTGCAGCAAAGATTATCTGTGACGGACAGGGCGCAGATGCTATTGCAGAATGTGCGAAGGAATATGAAGCATTACAGCTTAGTGCGGTAAGTGCAGCTAAGAGAGGATACGTGGATCAGATTGTAGAACCCGCCGATACCAGAAAATATGTAATCGGTGCTTTTGAAATGCTGTACACCAAGAGGGAAGACCGCCCTGCTAAAAAACACGGTACTGTTTAGAAAGGATGATACTTAATATGAAAAAATGGTTATTAGTATTAGGTATGATTACCTGTATGGCAGGTCTGACAGCATGTGGACAGAAAGCTGAAGAAGCAGATTCTTATATGCCGGCACAAGAAGCACAGGCATTTGCCACTGATCTTATCAGTGTTATAAATGATGTAGTGGCACAACAGGCTGAAGCTGATTATGTTATGGTGATGGAACAAAGCGGCATTGATGGTGCAATATTTGAGAATGCATTCGCAAGCTGGAAAAGTGCTTCTGAAGATATGGGTAATTATGTAGAAGTGATTGAAATTACCGGTAATACCATGACGGTTATGGAATATCAGGGTATGAAATATCCGGGCGAGGGTGTAGTTACAGCCAAAATCAAAGGTGATGTGCGTGAAGCTTCCGTGGAAATCATCTACGAAGAAGGCTTGCCTACCAGCATTACCACCAATGTGATTTATACTTTCTGGGAAAGTATGGAGAAAGCTGCATTAAATACGTTGCTCGGTATGGGTACTGTATTTACAGTGTTGGTTTTAATCAGTGTAATTATTGCTTGCTTTAATCTTATTCCCAAAATTCAGGGGATGTTTAAGAAGAAAGCAAAGGAAGATATCAAAGCAGAGGCAGTTGACAATACAATTGCTCAAATCATTGAAAAAGAAGAATTATCAGATGATCTGGAACTGGTTGCTGTTATTGCTGCAGCGATTGCCGCAAGCGAAGGCGCAGCTTCTACGGACGGATTTGTAGTAAGAAGTATCAAGCGCAGAAGAGTGCGTGCATAAAAATTGAAAGTAAATAGTATTTACAGGAGGAATTAAGTAATGAAAAATTATACAATTACCGTTAATGGAAACGTATACGATGTAGTAGTAGAAGAAGGCGCAGGAGCAGGCGCTCCCGTAGCAGCAGCTCCCGTAGCTCCCAAGGCTGCTCCTAAAGCAGCTCCCGCAGCAGCACCTAAGGCTGCAGCAGGTGCAGGTAGCGTTAAGGTAGAAGCAGGTGCAGCAGGTAAGATTTTTAAGATTGAAGCAAAAGTTGGTCAGGCTGTTAAGAAGGGTGATGCAGTTATCATTCTGGAAGCAATGAAGATGGAAATTCCTGTTGTTGCACCCGAAGATGGTACTGTTGCAAGTATTGATGTAGCTGTTGGTGATCCTGTCGAAGCAGGTGCTGTACTGGCAACTCTGAACTAAGACAGTGTAGGTACATGCGGAAACATTTCTGCCGCATGAGTACCCCAGAAAACAACAGGAGGTAAAAGAAATGGATTATATTGTAACTACACTTGACAACTTGGTCCATCAAACAGCATTTTTCAACTTAACAGTCGGAAATTATGCGATGATTATTGTTGCTTGTGTATTTCTTTATCTTGCGATTGCTAAAGGCTTTGAACCATTGCTTTTAACACCTATCGCATTTGGTATGCTGCTGGTTAATATTTATCCGGACATCATGATGAGTATTCATGATTCACCGAATGGAGTGGGCGGTTTACTGTATTATTTTTATCTCTTAGATGAATGGGCAATCTTACCCTCCCTGATTTTCATGGGTGTAGGTGCTATGACAGACTTTGGTCCCCTGATTGCCAACCCTAAGAGTTTCTTGCTTGGTGCAGCAGCACAGTTTGGTATATTTGCAGCGTACTTTGGTGCGATTGCATTAGGATTTAATGATAAGGCTGCAGCAGCTATTTCCATCATTGGTGGTGCAGACGGTCCTACATCCATTTTCCTTGCAGGTAAATTGGGTCAGACTTCTTTGCTTGGACCGATTGCGGTAGCGGCATATTCTTATATGTCACTGGTACCGATTATCCAGCCGCCTATTATGAAACTGTTAACAACAGAAAAGGAAAGAAAAATCAAAATGGGACAGCTTCGTCCTGTATCCAAATTGGAAAAGATTTTATTCCCTATTATTGTTACGATTGTAGTATGTTTAATTCTTCCTACCACAGCACCCCTTGTTGGTATGTTGATGTTAGGTAACCTGTTCAGAGAATCCGGTGTAGTAAGACAGCTGACAGATACGGCGTCCAACGCACTGATGTACATAGTTGTTATCTTACTTGGTACATCCGTAGGTGCAACTACAAGTGCAGAAGCATTCCTTAACTGGGATACAATTAAGATTGTTATTCTTGGACTTATTGCATTCGCATTCGGTACAGCTGCAGGTGTATTATTCGGTAAATTGATGTGTATTGCTACTAAGGGTAAGGTTAATCCGCTTATCGGTTCTGCAGGTGTATCCGCAGTTCCTATGGCAGCGAGAGTATCCCAGAAGGTTGGTGCAGAAGCAGATCCTACAAACTTCCTGCTGATGCATGCTATGGGACCTAACGTAGCAGGTGTTATTGGTACAGCGGTTGCAGCCGGTACATTTATGGCTGTATTCGGCGTATTCTAAAAATTAGGAGGAAATTATTATGTCAGAACAGGTTAAAAAACCGGTTGGAATTATGGAAACCGTTCTTCGTGACGCACATCAGTCTTTGATTGCAACAAGAATGCCTACCGATATGATGCTTCCAATCGTTGAAAAAATGGATAAAGTTGGATATCACGCAGTAGAATGCTGGGGTGGTGCAACATTTGATGCTTCCCTTCGTTTCTTAAAAGAAGATCCGTGGGAAAGACTTAGAAAATTAAGAGATGGATTTAAGAATACAAAGTTACAGATGCTCTTCAGAGGCCAGAACATTTTAGGTTACAGACCTTACGCTGATGACGTAGTAGAGTACTACGTACAGAAGTCTATCTCTAACGGTATTGATGTTATCCGTATCTTCGACTGCTTAAACGATCTTCGTAACTTACAGCAGGCAGTTACATCTACAAACAAAATGAAAGCCCAGGAAGGTAGAGGACATGCACAGGTTGCATTATCTTATACACTTGGTGATGCTTACACATTAGATTACTGGATGAC
>JAZNAE010000080.1:0-2213 GCA_045586385.1 Lachnospiraceae bacterium | reverse complement strand
AAAGGGGCTGTAAAAAAACTCCCCTAAAAGAAAAATCGCTGAGGTCGTGAGACTTCAGCGATTTTTTGGTATAATTAATTATGCGACTAACCAATTCTACCAATGTTAATTTTACCACCCGTCAGCTGAAATTACCATTGGAAATCGAAAAATTAATTGATATTGCTGACCCGGTATATACTTTTTGTGAAGTCATGGATCACATTGACCTAACACCATACTTTGTAGATGATAAGGACTACAAAACAGGTCGCCCTAGATGTGATGCACAGAAGTTACTTAAAGTGATACTATTCGCATTCATGGAGCATGGAATCAGCTCGTTAAGAGATATCGAAAAGCTGTGTCGCAATGATATCCGCTTTATGTACCTTCTTGATGGTATGAAAGCACCGTCTTTTGCCACTTTCGGAAACTTTATAAGGGATGAACTTACTGTTTCCATTGAACAGATTTTCAAAGACATCAACACATATATTTTTGAAACAGAGCAGGTTGATCTGCAACACACTTACATAGATGGAACGAAGTTGGAAGCAAATGCAAACCGTTATACCTGGGTGTGGAAGAAATCCTGTATCAAAAACAGAGGGAAGGTGTTTGAAAAGATTTCTGCTCTTATTGATGCCATGAATACAGAAGTCCTTGGATATTTAGGAGTAAAATTTGAAAAGCGAGATGATTACGCCATTGAGTATGTTGAGGGATTATTAGAGAAATATTGCCTTGCAACAAATTTAGATACGTGTAGTTTTGTAACCGGAAGAGGTCACAGGAAAACACTGCATCAGAGACAGTATCAGGAAATGGAAGAATATCTGGAAAGACTTAAAACCTATGCACGACACATTGAAATCTGCGGGGAATCACGAAACAGTTATGCTAAAACAGACCATGATGCAACCTTTATGCGTCTGAAAAGGGATTATATGGGCAACGACCAGCTTCTTCCGGCGTATAATGTACAGGCAGCCATCTGTGACGAATACATTGCTGTGGTTGATGTAAAACCATATGCTTCTGATCAGGACTGCTTTGTACCACTTATGGAAAAATTCAAGGAAACATATGGGCATTATCCCAAATATCCGGTTGCTGATGCCGGTTATGGGTCTTATAATAACTATCTCTATTGCGAAGAACATGGCATGGAAAAGTATATGAAATTTACCATGTTTGAAAAGGAAACCAAAAGTGAGAAATACCATACCAATCCCTATCGTGCCGTAAATTTCAAACGTGATAGCGAAGGAAATATGACATGTCCGAACGGCAAAAAATTTATTTTTAAATACAACAAACATATAAGAGGGAACCGATACGGAAGAACCGAAGAAGTCTATGAATGTGAAAACTGTGACGGTTGCCCACATAAAGCAGAATGTTGTAAATCTGCTAAAGGTAATCGCACTGTAAGAATAAACCGGGAACTTACCTCTTTTCATGAAGAAGTTATTGCAAATCTGGAATCCATACATGGTGCACTACTATGTATGAACAGAAGCATTCAATCCGAAGGAACTTTTGGTATCATCAAATGGAACCGTTCCTATAAAAGGCTTTTTCGAAGAGGAAAAGAGAACGTTATTTTAGAATTAACCCTAATTTCTTGCGGTTATAATCTTTATAAATACTATAACAAAAAGAAACGTGAATTGTTGGTAGCATAGCATGTATCCAATAACAGTCCTTTTGGAAGCCTGTTTAACGACAGGCTTTGGAGGAGACGCCCAAAAATACTAAAAGTAATCAAAAATATAAGAACAGCCATGATAGTCACCAACCGGTGCCATCATGGCTGTTCTTTAGGGGACTTTTTTTACATCCCCGTTTTTATCTTTTTCCTATTCTAATCCGCATTTTTTATACGAAAGAGAAAATATTACTACTGCCAACAGCATATTGATTCCGATTACCAGCAGATGCTCCGGCAAAATATCCCCGCCTTCTATCTGACTTATCAAATTATGAATTTGTTGGGAATATGTGAATCTTGATACATTTGCAATTCCTTCATTGAATGCTGCAAGCATCGGAAGAAACGAGAAAATCATCATTATGGGCACTGTTAAGGATGTGGCCTTCATCTGCGTCTTGCTACAAACACCGATTGCAGCTCCAATTAGCATTGACACGAGGACTCCCACTCCCATAATTACTACAAACTTTCCGTACATCATCCCCTTATGTCCCCCTGCATACCCGATTATTCC
>JAZNAE010000079.1:0-16878 GCA_045586385.1 Lachnospiraceae bacterium | reverse complement strand
ATCCGGTGTTTCATGGGTACGGTATACAAACGGCATCTCCATCCAGTAAAAATGCTGTGCCACTGTTTCATTGGCAAGAAGCATAAAATCCTCAATGATTTTGGTGGCTGTATTTCTGTCATAGGGCTTAATCTCAAGAGGTACTCCATTCTCATCCAGAATCATTTTACTTTCCGGGAAATCAAAGTCAATAGAACCACGTTTTCTTCTCTTTTCACGGAGAATTCCCGAAAGTTCCTGCATCATGCGGAACATGGGCACCAGTTCTTCATACTTATCTATGGTCTCTTTATCGTCATCTTCCAATATTTTCTTCACTTCCGTATAGGACATACGGCTGTTTACGTTGATGACAGACTCTACAATTTCATAATCCGTCACTTCTCCTTTATCGTCAATGGTCATAAGACAGCTCAGTGCAAGTCTGTCCACCCCCTGGTTTAAAGAACAGATTCCGTTTGATAATGCATGGGGAAGCATAGGAATCACCCTGTCAACCAGGTAAACGCTGGTGCCTCGCTTCAATGCTTCTCTGTCAAGGGCAGAGTTTTCCTGTACATAGTTGGTAACATCTGCGATATGCACACCCAGATGATAACCGTTTTCATCTTTATATACATTCACAGCATCATCTAAATCTTTGGCATCTTCACCATCAATGGTTACCATGGTAACGTCACGAAGGTCTCTCCGCCCTGCCATATCTGACTCGGATACCTCTTTATTCATGCGCTCTGCCTGATTTAATACCTTCGTATCAAACTCCGTAGGCAGTTCAAAGCCCTTTACAATAGACATAATATCCACACCGGGGTCATTGATATGTCCGATAATTTCTACTACTTTACCTTCCGGTTTATGCTTATCATCACCGTAATCTGTAAGCTCTACTACTACTTTATGCCCGTTCACCGCCCCTTTAGAACGCTCTATCGGCACAAAAATATCGGAAGACATCTTATCATTGTCAGGAATCACAAAACCGAACGTCTTGGATTTTTCAAAGGTTCCTACTACCTGTGTCAGGGCATGCTCTAAAATGGCAACTACTTTTGCCTCGGGACGTTTACCACGCTGTTCTTTTAAAAGTTCAACCTGTACTTTATCTTTATGAAAAGCACCGTTTACACCGCTCTCCGGAATAAATAAATCCTGTTCTCTTCCTTCTATCTCCACAAAACCGAAGCCTCTGGAATTGCTGATAAAGGTTCCGATTAATTCTCCGTCCTGCTTTTTACCGTCGCCCTTTAAATACTTGCCTCGCTTGGTAATCTGCAGTCTGCCTTCTGCAAGGAGTTCTTCCAAAACCTTCTTTAAGTCAGCACGTTCCTCCGGTTTTACCTGCATAAAAATAGCAAGTTCTTTTTCTTTCATGGGAATATACAATTCATCCTCTACCAGTTCACATATTAAATTTTTCCGTCTTTCATGAATATCTTGTCCCATCAAAATCTCCCATAAAGAAAAAAAGCACTCTTTTGCAAGAGTGCTTAAGTTCTTAAAATACGTTAAGGTTTAAAACTACTGTAAGTAAAATAAATGCAACTGCAAGATACTTTGTAATCTTTACTAAGTTACCTTCCATGGAACGTCCTTTATTCTTACCCCAGTAGGTTTCAGCAGCTCCGCTTACAACTCCAAGTCCTGCTGATTTACCTTCCTGCATCAATACTAAAACAGCTAATGCAATACTAACTAATATAAAAATAATCTGAATGATAATTCTGAATACTGCCATTTCTACACCTCCTAATGCCGAACAAACCATAGTTTACCATATAAAACCATAGATTTCAAGCATTTTATCTCAATTTTGTAGATTATGTCGCTTTCCCTTACTGTCCTTCTCCTGCAAGAGCTGCTTCTACTTCTGTAAGAACCCCTTCCGGTGTGGTTATATAGGAAACACCGTCAATTTCCACTGCCTGATTTCTCACTAAGACTCCATCTGCACCGAAATAATAGGGCTGTTTTGCAATGGTGTATACACCTGTGACAATGTGACCTGCCTCATCAGCATAATAGGTCTGTTCTCCAAGTGTAATCCATCCTGTAAGCATCTGGCCGGTAGCTGTATCGTAATAATAACTTCCGTCTTCTCTCGCTACCATTCCGGTCATCATAACACCTTCCGGCGTAAAGAGATAATTCTTTTTGTCAATGACTGCTGCACCCGTTACCAAGTGACCGTCATCGGGGGATAAGTAATGGCGTCCTGCCGCATCATCTAAAAATCCCTTTACCTTTGCTCCTGTTGCCGGATCATAGTAGAATGTTCCGTTTTCCAGTGTAATCCATCCACTCTGTCTGACACCGTTTGCATCAAACAAGAACTCTGTTCCGTCAATATTCTGGGCACCTGTATACATATGTCCGTCAGTTCTGTCAAAGAAATAGAACTTGCCTTCTGCATCGCTCATCCATTCTCTTTTCATAATACCGTTATTGGCCGGATCATAGTAAAACTTCTGCTCACCAAGCACTACCCAACCACTTAATTTCACGCCTTCTGCGGTAAAATAATAATCTGCACCTTCTACCGCACACTGGCCTCTTGCAATGCTGCCGTCTGCAGGCGATAAATAATAGGTTCCCGAAGCATCTGTAAACCAGCCTCTCACCATATTACCGGCAGCGTCCAGATAATATCTGGTATTATTATAATCTACCCAGCCTTTTTGCATACGCCAATTACGGTAGAATCTTATAGCACCATTACGCTCCACAAATCCTTCCGGAATAATTAATGAACTGTAATCTTTGTACTGATAATTTAAATCCACACGTCCACCAATACCGGGAACACTTCCGCTACTGGTGTGCTGCCAAAAGCATACATTGTTTGTGCTTCCGCAAGTTCCATTGTAATGAGCTACCCATCTGTCCCATCCGCAAATACTTAATTTGCCGTCAAACAAATTTTTGTAGGAATATACCACGGGATAATATCCCGCTGCGTCTATCGGAAAACAAAACGAATTAATAATGGAAATTAAAAGTTCCTGGCTTAAATTCTTATGCACTTTGTCTTCAATATCAAAAACGATGGGAAAATTAATGGTATAATTTTTGACCCATTCCAATACCAGATTTGCCTCCTGGGCTGCTGCTTCCGGAGTGGTTGCGTAAGAATAAATGTAAACACCGGTCTTTAATCCTGCCGCCTGGGCGCCGGTGATATTTGCTGCAAAATTAGGATCGATACCGCTCTTGGTACTTCCCACTTTGATAAATACAAAATCATAGCCTGCGGCTTTTACCTGGTTCCAATCAATGGGACCGTTATATTTGGAAACATCAATCCCTTTTGAAACTGCCTGCTTCGCCATAACCTCCGCCGGCTGCATGGTCCATAATACAGAGACTGCCATTATGGTTGCAAGCAGTGTCGCAGTAATTTTTCTGACTGTGTTTCTTAATTTTTTCATCCTTTGTTCCTACCTTCTCTTCTTCGCTTGTTTTTCATTCTATAAACTCGCATGCCCGTGCTTTGCACTCACTGCTGCTACCGCAGCGGCATGCTCGTTATAACGGCACGAAAAACAAATGCAGCTTTGCTGCGCTTGTTTTTCATGTGCCGTTATATTTTGTTAAACGGTTCTTTATAGCACGCTACACTTCCCAATTCTTCTTCAATTCTAAGAAGTTGGTTATACTTCGCCACACGGTCACTTCTACAAGGTGCACCTGTCTTAATCTGGCCTGCGTTTACTGCAACAGAAAGGTCAGCAATAAAAGTGTCCTCCGTCTCGCCGGAACGATGGGATATCACTGCCCTATAACCGTTTTTCTGTGCCATTTCAATGGCTTCCATTGCTTCGGAAACTGTACCGATTTGATTTACTTTTACAAGAATTGCATTTGCCACATGAAGTTTAATACCTGCATCCAAACGCTTGGTGTTTGTCACAAACAGATCGTCTCCCACAAGCTGAATCTTGTCGCCCAAACGCTCTGTCATATGCATCCATCCGTCCCAGTCATCCTCTGCAAGACCGTCTTCAATGGAAAGAATCGGAAATTCGTTAATCAATTCCTCATAATAAGATATCATTTCGGCGGTATCCCTGACAACTTCCTTACCTGTCAGTGCACTTTCCCCGGGGAAATGGTACATACCTGTCTTTTCATTGTATAATTCACTGCTTGCCACGTCAAGGGCAATCTTAATATCTTGGCCTGGTAAATATTTACTCTTTTCAATTGCTTCCACAATCAAGGAAAGTACGGCTTTTGCATCGGGAAGATTTGGGGCAAAACCACCCTCGTCCCCTACTCCTGTAGACAATCCTTTTTCTTCCAGAATCTTCTTTAAAAAATGGTATATTTCTGCACAAATACGAAGGCCGTCCGCAAAGCTTTCCGCCTGTACGGGCATAATCATAAATTCCTGGAAATCCACCGTATTTGATGCATGCTTTCCACCATTTAAAATATTCATCATGGGAACCGGCATTAATCTTGTATAAGCTCCGCCCAAATACTGATATAACGGAATATTCAGTGCCTTTGCAGCCGCTCTTGCCACTGCCATAGACACTGCAAGGGTCGCATTTGCTCCAAGATTTCCTTTATTGTCCGTTCCGTCTGTTTCTATTAATATTCTGTCAATCTCAATCTGATTTAAACCGTTTCTTCCGTAAATTGCCTCTTTTATCTTTGTGTTGATATTCGAAACTGCCTTTCTGACACCCAGACCGAAATATCTTGTTTCCGCATCGCGAAGCTCTACTGCTTCAAAACGGCCCGTGCTGGCACCGGAAGGAACGGATGCCTTTCCTGCATATCTTTTTCCTGTCATGGTATCGGTAAGTGTAATCTCTGCCTCAACAGTGGGATTGCCTCTTGAGTCAAGAATCTCTCTTCCGTGAATGTTCGTAATCTGCATATATGTTTTCATGTACGACCTCCTACCGTCATTATTTCTTATTACTCAGTATAGCCTTTTATCTGTGCTTTCATTCTTGTTTTCAAGCCTTTTCCTTGCTATACTGTAAAACAGAAATACAAATTTGTAAGAGGATTTTATATGACAAAAAAAGATTACCTATGCATGAGTGCGTTAATGCTGATATTTACTATTTTGGTGTTTTTTAGATTGGGAAATACCTATGCACCGAAGTCTACCTATACCACCACATCTGCAAACAGAGATATTGTCATTGATTTCGGTGATTATATTGATGTAACCGATATGCATATTTTCCTTGGAAATTTAGATACACGGAAATTTTCACTTTCTGTTTTTAATGAGGTTACGGGCCTTTGGGAAGTGATTAACGGCGAAGCTTCCGTAGGCTCTGTTTTTGCCTGGAATACCATTCCAATTCATTATAATACCCGATATCTTGGAATTGTTTCCCTTGATGATTCCGGTGTGTTAAACGAAATGGTTTTTACCGGTCCTTCTGGCGAAATGATAACACCCGTAAATACTACCGCATATCCTGCACTTTTTGACGAACAGGATATGTTTCCCGACGCAGTTACTTATATGAGCGGCACCATGTTTGATGAGGTTTACCACGGCAGAACTGCTTATGAATTTATCCACGGACTTACCACATACGAAACCACCCACCCTCACCTGGGAAAAATCATGATTTCCCTGGGAATCCGTCTGTTTGGCATGAATCCCTTCGGATGGCGCTTTATGTCTGCCCTGTTTGGAATACTCATTATTGGTGTTATGTACCTATTTGCCAAAAAATTGTTTAAAAACACATATGCGGCAACCGCCACAGCAGGGCTTCTTACCTTTGACTGTATGCACCTGACATTGTCCAGAATTGCAACCATTGATATTTTTGCGGCATTCTTTATTCTGCTTATGTTTTACTTTATGTATGAATATATGACAAAGGAAACCCTTCTTCCGTTAGCTCTTTGCGGTATTTCGATGGCTTTTGGCGTTGCAACCAAATGGACCGGTGTCTATGCAGGTCTTGGGCTTGCCGTCTTATTCTTTTGGTATAGCTTCACACATTTTAAAGGCAAACAAACTTTTCAGTTATTTGGCTATTGTTGCATCTTCTTTGTGGCAATTCCGTTACTTATTTATACCCTCGGCTTTATTCCCGTAGTGGGATACACCGAGTACAACGGTTTAATTGATAAAACCATACAGGGGACCATATCCATGTACGATTATCATTCCGATTTGGTAGCCGAACATTATTACAGTTCTCCTTTTTATGAATGGCCCTTTATCTGGATGCCCCTTTTATATGCAAATGATATGGTCAACGCTACCCATGTCAGTGCCGTAAGCTGCATGGGCAATCCTGCCATCTGGTGGGTTGGTATCCCTTGTGTACTCTTTCTTATCTATCAGTGGATATTAGGGAAAGACAAGCAAGCGGGATTTCTTTGTATTGCGTACGCCGCCCAATACATTCCCTGGATGAGCATCGGACGAATTACGTTTATATATCATTACTTCCCTGCCATTTTGTTTGTAATATTAATGATGGGTTATACTATCAACTACCTAAACACCCACTTTAAATATGGAAAAAAGGCGACTGCCGCATATCTTGGCATCGCCCTTATTGTCTTTTTTATCTTTTATCCCGTTGTTTCCGGGTATCCCATCTCTCAGGAATGGGGACTGAAACTACGTTTATTAAAAGATTGGATTATTGTATTGTAAGTGTATTTTCTCTTACCTGTTTATACAAATCATAGCCTACATACACAATCAGCGCAAGTTGCCCGATTGCCAGATATTGTATCGGCACAATGGTCACTGCTATAAGATACGGCATAAAAGTCAGTACGGAAACCAACATAAAGCCACAGGTGACCGGTAGTCTTTTCACTCTACAAATGCCATAAACAATTGCAAGCAAATCAATGAAAAATCCATATCTGTCATGCATGTGCGGCAGACTGTACACGGTAATCGCTACGGTAAAAAGTGCCAGCGTTACCATCACATCCTCCGTCAGCATGACATTTTTTGTGTAAAAATAATACGCCACGCAACCAAGTAATATGATTGCCATATAAGTACCTGCCCCGCTCACCTCCGATGCATGCCTCATATCCGGCATTGCCTCACCGAGCAGTGCATAGATGTTCGGATACTCTAATGTTCCCCATGGATAATATCCTGACTGGCTTATATAAACAGACAATACCTTCTTCAGACCCCTTCCCGCCATCCATGCCGGAACCGCACTTGCCACATAGATAACCGGAAGCCATAAAAGATGTCTTAACAGAATGGTTTTCTTTTTCAGCCACATAATCATGTAAAACGGCAGCAAAAACAGGGACTGCAACTTAAAAGCAAAAGATATTGCAAGAAAAATCATGGATTTATTACTGTCCTCTTTTAAGAAATAATAAAAAGAATACAGTAAAAAACAAGTGTAAATCATATCACACTGACACCAATATGCTCCGTCCAAAATCACAGTCGGTGAAAGTAATAAAGCCGCCATTCCTAAGATAGATTTTCTTTGGCTTTTTGTGATTTCATACACAATCAGGAAAATTGCAATTGATGCTATGTATTCAAATAAAACTGACACCAATTTCAGTGCATATAAATCATTGGTGCTGATGTAAGAAAGAATCGTCATGATATACATATACGGTGATGTATAATTGGATATTTCCATTCCAAGTGACTTAAAACCACCGTTTTCTCTTATCTCAAACATCCATTTCTGCAAAAATCCATAGTAATCCGCTGATTCAATAGGAAAAAGATTCATACGGATTATGAATGCAAAAATGAAAAGACAAACAATAAAAGCAAAATCAACTACCTGAAAAGTAATCCCTTTCATCTTTATTTCTTTCTTCATCGTTTTATCTATTACGCGTTCTTTCATCCTGTTACATACTCTTTCTTTTTTATTTATCTCATTTATTATATCTTGAAATAAACAGAGTTTCAACTCACAAAAGAATACCGCTTACTTATCGTAAGCGGTATCCTTCTCTACAAATTCAGGTACTTCATCTAACGCAAATCCATAATATGCCATTCCGTCGTTATCAATTCCCACTTCGCTTTCGGGTTTGAAATACACAATTACCGTATAGTCATCATCTGCTGCATTTGCATTATGCCAGCTTTGATATAAGTAATCTCTTGGATAAAGACTATCGCATAATTTCTCTATATCTTCTTCGGATTCATATGTAATCCTTGTTGTGAAATCATTCAACTCACCATATTCCTTAGGAACAACCATTGTTGCTGCCTCAAAACCTGCCTGTGTGAATTCTGCTACTTCTTCCTGCTCATTTGCATCCTCAACCAGTTCACTATGATAATTGGTCACCTGGATACGCTCCACATCTTCGGGATTAAGATATCCATCCATATAGTATCCCTTCTCTTTCAAATAAGCAATCGACTTTTCATAAAAAGGATAAATCTGCAGTGCTGTTTCCGCATAAGAAGTATAGTGTTCATTTTTCTTTTCAAAACTAAGTACCATGCTTCCCACACAAACATTTTCACGGAACTTAAGGAAACTACTGTTTCTGATATCTTCCTGATATAATTTCAAAAGTTCTTTTGCTTCTTCCCTCTTCATGTCAACGCGATAAATACCGTTACCAAAATATGCTGTTGCTTTTCTGTTTTCATCATTAAGCGCCAGCGTAAGTTCATCGGATGTACCCATATATGCTCCGCTGATAAATTCTTCGGAGGATTCAATGCGGTCGATTACCTCTGCCATTTCAGGATTATTCACGTCAACCCAAATACTTCTGCTTATCTCTCTCTTATTTGCCATGCGGAAGGTCACATTTACGGTATGCCAATTTCGCTCTGTATCATCATAAAGCTTATCTAAATTTTCATATCCATCTACCGCATCTATGGATAGCTGCAAAAGCTTATTTACTGAGCCGATATCAGTCAAATACATATGTTCTTCCACAAACTGCATTCTTGACATATACTGCATATCCTTGTCCCAGTAACTGTTTCCGTAATAGGAATAATCATCAATAGGAGCTTCCACAAATGCACTCTCCACTTTTTCAGGATTCGGTATGTAGGTATCATACCCGAACAGGTCATATCGGAAAACACAGAAAATAAGTGCCACGGCAACTGCCGAAATGACGATATGGGATTTCTTATGCAGCATCCCTTTAATGTCGAATTCGTAAATCACCTGCATTAAACAACACATAAAGATGGTTGCCACTACCATTGCAAACAACACTACACCAAAGTTGGTTTTACCGTATATGGGATTATAATTTACCATACTTGCCACCGCAAGCCCTACCATAAGTGTAGCCGGAATGGTAATTAAAATCTTAAGCCAAGGCTTCGGCCATGAAAAGGCAATCGCTTTTCCTGCCGCCTCTGCCGGTCTCTTTAAATAAGCAATATATGCAACAGTTCCCGTGCACGCTGCAAAAATGAGTAAACTGCATGCACTTTTTAACAACCCTCCGTTTATGGCATCATAGGAAAACAGCATGGTAAACGGAGACAATGCCGGTTCTGTGCTCATACTGCGGTGAGAATACATTTTAAAGAACAACTCCATATATCCCATCATCATCAGCCGGACGATACATTCATATAAGAACAATACTCCCATAGCGCAATAAGTAATAATCACATGTCCTGTAAGCATCACGGCAAGCATTGTCAGATGATATACGCCAAGGAAAAAGCACAAATTCAAAGCAAACATCTGCCATGCACCGACAAATATATCCGCGGTCATAAAACCGTTACATGCCACGATTAACAGTGAAACAAGCACTCCGATTAAATAAGGCACCACACAAATGGCTACACCGTTTAACCAGATAACTAAAAAACGCTTTTTACGCCTGATAGGCATTGCATTATAAAAATCAATTTTCTTTTTGTGATATAAATAAGAGAAACCTTGTATTCCACAAAAAGCCGCTATCGTTGCAACCACCAGCCATGCTGCGCCTCTCTGCTCACACAGCATGGACGTAATTGCATGAATCACTTCATTATAGATCATTCTGCTTCCGGCAGCTTCCCCGTAAGCTTCGATATAGTTTTCCAAATTACTCTTATTCTGACTGATTACCATAGCCAGACTAGACGGAAGAATAATGACAAATGCAAAAAATGATACTATCCATAGCCAGATTCTTCTTTTATTATTTTCTTTTAAACTAGCCAAGAATGAGTTTTTTAATGTCATAACCCACTACCTCCGTTTCGCTGATAAAGATTTCCTCTAATGAAAGAGGTAATGCTTCCAGAAATACTGTATTTACCGTTGCAAAGATGGCGAGTATTTCTGCCTTGCTTCCCCGTACCGTAAGTGTATTTAAGGAACCGCGCTTTTCATTTTTCATAATGTCGAGTGAAGAAATCGCCTTTTCCTCATCTTCGTTGCTGGAAAATACACACTGCACCTTCTGAATGTTGCACTTCATATCTTCCAAATCTTTGGAAAGAAGCACGCCGCCCTTATGAAGAAGTCCCACATGGTCACAAATGTCTTCCAGCTCTCTTAAATTGTGAGAAGCAATGATTGGTGTCAGTCCTCTCTTTTCCATTTCACTTGCAAAGATGCTCTTAACTCCCTGTCTCATAACTGGGTCAAGTCCGTCAAAAGTCTCATCACAAAGCAGATATTTTGTATTACTGCAGATACCACAGATGAGTGCAAGCTGCTTTTTCATTCCCTTGGAATATGTATTAATTTTTCTTCTTTTATCCAGTCCGAAATTCACCAGATAATTATAATAATCCTCTACCGCAAACTCCGGATATACAGTACTTAAATACTTCTGCATATCCACCGGATTGCTGTTGGCAAAGAAATACGGCTCATCCGCAATAAAATAAAATTTACGCTTTGCCTCCACATTGTCAAAAACAGGAAGTCCGTCTATGGCAATTTCTCCTTCGTCCGGCTCTAAAATACCTGCCACCATACGAAGCACCGTACTTTTTCCCGCACCGTTTGTTCCGATCAGACCAAACACTGTGTTTTCTTTAATAGAAACACTGACATTGTCAACTGCTTTATTATCTTCAAATGTTTTGCTGACATTTCTTATCTCAATCATAAGTTCCTCCAATCCCTCACATGATTTGCAATTTCATCTTCCGTCATTCCTACTTCTACTGCCGCACTGCATATCACCTTAAGTTTTGATAATATTTCTCCCTTGTATGCCGGCAACAATTTTGCCGCATCAGACGCAAAGTTTCCTTTCCCTTTTACCGTGTATATGTAACCTTGTTTTTCAAGTTCTGCATAAGCACGCTGTATGGTGTTGGGATTAATGGATAATTCCACTGCCAAATTACGGACGGAAGGTATCTTTTCATTTGATTTAATAATGCCACGTAATATCAGCATTTTAAACCGCTCTATTACCTGTTCGTAAATAGGTCTTGCATCGTTATTGTCAATGGGTATCATACGCGCTTCCTTTCTGTTTTAGTGTACTAATCCTCTTAATACACTCATGATAGCAAAGGCTATTTTCCCTGTCAATTTCCCTTACCCTATATTAAGTCTATCTTAAGGTGTTCTTAAGAAACAAAAACAGCCGGGGTTATCTTCCCCAGCCGTTATATACCACTACACTTCCGATTGCATTCAGGCACATGCCAAAGACACACAGCGGTATCTGAATTTTAGCAAGTCCGGGATGCTTTCTTTGCAGTAACAACATTCCAAAATACACCCATGGAAGTAAATCATTCGAATATCGGTTTCCGAAATGCCAACCTCCCATGGTTCTGTGCATCACAACAATTAACATATACACAGCCGCCAACACAAAAATCAAAAGCATTGTCTTAAATGAGGCATATTCCTTTTTGACAAGTGCAATCACCATATAGACCATAAACAATACAAACACCGGACTTACCAATAACATAGACAGATTTCCGAAATGATCCACCGTAAACATTCCGTTTTCAGCAAAATCCGGCAAATGAAACAGCATTCTTACATTTCCCACAATATAATTTACATGAAATTGTCCAAACTCTGCTTCTGTAAACTCCGGCAAATAATTATGTCCGAATTCAAACGGATTATGAAAACGCAAGAAATTCAAAAGCATATAAGAACCACCGATTACGGCAGGCGGAATAATCCATTTCCAATGATTCCTTGCTACGCGTGTCCATGAAAAGCTTCTGTTTTCATCCAATGTGCAGTTTTTTTCCTGATTATATAGAATAAACAAGAGCACCGGAAGAAACACAAACTGCATAGGTCTGCAGCCCACCGCACAGGCCCAGAGACCGAGCGATAAGCCACCCTTACCTTTCAGTGCATAATATAACGACATTACCGATAACAGAAAACACAATGTCTGGGCAAAAAACCATACGGAAGCATCTAGCATTACAAACACCTGATTACTTCCGATGACTACCAACAAAGTTCCTATCAATGCCTGCAAATCATCAAGTCCTAACAATTTTCCTAAACGATATGTGTAAATAACCAAAACTGCAATAATGATGCAAACAATCAAGTTATCCGGAGTGTTGCTCCCGAAAAGAAAAGTAAGCGGAAATAATAAATAAGAAGGAAACGGCGGAAAACTGACAAAATACTTTCCCTCATAAATTGCAAGTTCAAGCCATGTATAATTTTGTCCCAAATCCAGTCTTCCCTGACGCCATGCATCAGCTTGAAGTGCATAGGAATTATATGTATTTGCATCCAAAGGCCATTTGCCTGTAAATATCCACATCAAAAAAAGAAAAGCAAATACAGAACATAATGCTATCAGTTCATAACTTCTCGTTTCATTCCATTTCCATGTTTTCATACGATTTCCTCTTGCAAATAGAGCGCCCAAAAAATTGAGCGCTCATCATTTCTGCCTTGTAAAATAATTATTTCTTGATTAATAAGGACTTACCTGTCATTTCAGCAGGCTGCTCCATACCCATCATTTCAATCATGGTAGGTACGATATCTGCAAGACATCCGCCTTCTTTTAATGTATACGCAGGATCTGCATTTACTAAGATGAAAGGAACGGGGTTTGTTGTATGAGCAGTGAATGGTTCTCCTGTCTCATAGTCAACTAACTGTTCTGCATTACCGTGATCTGCACAGATAAACATCTGACCGCCAACTTCCTTAATGGCATCTACTGCTTTTCCTACACATTCATCAACTGCTTCCACTGCCTTAATCGCAGCTTCTTCCACACCTGTATGTCCAACCATGTCAGGATTTGCAAAGTTGATAATAATTACATCATACTTATCAGACTTAATTGCTTCCACAAGCTTATCGCAAACTTCGTAAGCACTCATCTGAGGCTTTAAGTCATAAGTAGCAACATCCTTAGGAGAATTTACAAGAATTCTGTCTTCGCCTTCGTTGGGTTCTTCCACACCACCGTTAAAGAAGAATGTTACGTGTGCATATTTTTCTGTTTCTGCAATTCTTGCCTGCTTTAAGCCGTTTGCTGCAAGCCATTCACCAAATGTATTGGTAACGGAAATCTTATGGAATGCTACATCCTTATTAGGGATTGTAGGATCATAATCTGAGAAACAAACAAAGGTAAGGTCAAGTCTTGCACCTCGCTCAAAGCCCTTAAAGTCATCATCACAGAAGGTTCTGGTGATTTCTCTTGCTCTGTCAGGTCTGAAGTTAAAGAATACTACGGAATCCTTATCCTTAATGGTTGCAACCGGTGCACCGTCTTTTACAACAACAGTAGGCTTTACAAACTCATCTGTTTCCTCTCTGTCATAAGAAGCCTGGATACCTGCAGGACCACCTTCAGCTGTAAGGCCTTCGCCCTTGGTAAGTGCATCATAAGCAAGCTTTACTCTGTCGTAGTTGTTATCTCTGTCCATAGCGTAGTAACGTCCTGTTACGGAAGCAATTTCGCCTACGCCGATTTTCTTCATTTCTGCTTCTAATTCTTCTGCATAACCCTTGCCGCTTGCAGGAGGTGTATCACGTCCGTCAAGGAAACAATGTACATATAACTTGGAAAGGTTATTTTTCTTAGCAAGTTCAAGAAGTCCGTAAAGATGTGTATTGTGGCTGTGCACACCACCGTCGGATAATAAACCAAACATATGAAGTGCGGAATCATTATCCTTGCAATTCTGAACTGCTTTTAACAGTGCAGGATTTTCAAAGAATGTTCCGTCCTGGATTTCTTTGGTAATTCTGGTAAGTTCCTGATATACGATACGGCCTGCACCCATGTTAAGGTGACCTACTTCGGAGTTACCCATCTGACCGTCGGGAAGTCCTACTGCCATTCCGCTTGCATTTCCTTTTACGAAAGGACACTCTGCCATGAGCTTATCCATAACGGGAGTCTTTCCTTCTGCTACTGCGTTATGTGCGCTCTTTTCATTTAAACCGTAACCGTCTAAAATCATTAATACTGTGGGTTTCTTCATGATCTTCTCCTCTTCTTTTATATAAACTATTTGTTATTTCAGTAACAATCTCACCAAACGATTATACACGTTTTACAAAGTCTGTGCAATACCTTTACATAATTTGTTTCCACTGATAATACCCAATCATATACACCATCATCAATGCAAATGACGTCGCAACAAGGGGTATTTTGGCTTTCGGATGCTCTGTCACAAATAGGCCGCCCAGCATGAACATGGGAAGTGCATTTAGCATGTATCTTCCACCACTGATGAGCCAGGTGGAGGAATAGGTAAGCAGATAAAAAGCTATAAAATATACCAAATATGTGGGCCGCATCTTTTTTACAGTTCCATATATTATTGCCCCTATACCAACAAAGAACAAGACAAACTGGGGCATCCACAAACTCATGCCGGTGGATGTATACCAAGATTCCCGCACATAATCCCACATATAGGACAGTGTATACCATATGGGTCCGAGCGTATGATTCCAATGATTTTCCTGATAATACATAAACCGGAACATATCGCCTTCCACTACATAATTCATCAGCAGATAAACAAACACACCGCATATCATAGGCACACACTTAAGTCCCTGCATGATGATCTTTTGCCAAAACTCTTTCCATTTCTTTTCTTTTAACAATAAGACCGGGTGATAACAATAAAAAAGTTCTGCTATTACCGCAAGGGTAAGAAGCATGCCCTGTATTTTGGTCAGACAAGCCAAGAATCCTACCAAGGCTACCAAATGCCACTTATGCTTTCTTACATAATAAAGAAAGGCTGCAGACAGGGCAAAGAAAAGAGATTCCGTCATAATTGCCCCAAAGAAAAACGCAAAGGGAAATAGAGATATCAATATCAGTGCATTTTCCGCTGTCTGTTCGTCATATTCCATGCATATGAGCTTATCAAAATAAATGCACCCGACTGCATAACAAATCACAGAAACAAACACGCCCGACACCATGTAATTGCCTGTCAGCAGTGTAAATGCCTTAATCAGCCAAGGATATAACGGATAGAACACAATATCTAAAAACTGCCCGTTTTCCTGATAACCTGCATAACCATTTTCGGCTATTCGAAGATAAGGTGCAGAGTCCCATCTTTTCCATGCTTCCAAAAAATCCGAAAAACTGATCGCATCCTGATATTCTCCAAACATTGCCATCACACAAACAGAGACAAGATATATCAAAACGCGAAAAAACACAGCATATGCAAAGATACGGAGTGCTCTGCTTTTATGCCATGTTTCTTTTATTTTTTCAAAAATCATTCTCTTTTGTTTCATTTGCATCCTCTGGCGTATGCTTTGTCTATTTCTATAACAACAAAATAACTTTCGTCAATTTCTTTTACTTTCCGCTCAATATATGCTTCTATCTCACCGTCTGACATTTCATAATCATAAGGTACCAAAACATCAAAAATCAGATTGGTATGTGTGGGTCCGTGTACAATCCGGAAATCATGAAAACTTACATTTCCTTTCATCCCTTCAATGATAAGTGCCACCTTTTCCTTAATGGCATTGGTCATCTCATCATCCACACAAATAGGATCCATATGAATCACTGCACTGCAGCTTAGCTCTTTTGCAAGCCTGTGTTCTATCGTATCCACCATATCATGAAGCACTAAGATATCACCGCTGGAAGGCACCTCCACATGAACAGAGAGCATCACTCTTCCCGGTCCGTAATTATGTACAACCAAATCATGGATTCCGATTACACCTAAGGACTCATACTCCATGATAATCTCTTCCACTTTGTCTACAAACTCAGGCTCCGGCGGTTGCCCAAGCAGAGGACTTATGGTTTCCTTTGCCGCTTCAATTCCTGCCCAGAACACAAACAACGCTACCAACACACCACAATATCCGTCGATGATAATCCCTGTCATCTGTGCCAAAATCGTAGTACCCAAAACTACAAAGGTAGAAAGCGTATCACTGATACTGTCTTTTGCTGCTGCATCCATCGTTGCACTGTTTATATCCCTGCCGATTTTCTTATTATAAAAAGCCATATAAAACTTTACTAAAATGGAAACCACCAAAATCGCAATAATAACAGGTCCCGTTTGTATCCGGGTCGGATGCATTATTTTATCAATCGAAGTTTTTAAAAGTTCAAATGCCATGAGCAAAATAATCATGGCTACTGCCAAACCGGAAATATACTCTATTCTTCCGTGTCCAAAAGGATGATCACTGTCAGGCTTCTGACCTGCCATTTTAAATCCGACAAGCGTTATCAGTGAAGAACCGGCATCTGACAAATTATTAAACGCATCCGCCACAATTGCAATGGAGCCGCTCAAAAAGCCGGCTACCGCTTTCCCTGCAAAAAGAAGAACATTCAGAAAAATACCCACGCCGCCGCACAGCATTCCATACTTCTGACGTACTGTCACATCTGCCGTATTCTGATAATCTTTAATCAACCATTTTGCAAGCAAAGATATCATACTGCTTCCTC
>JAZNAE010000078.1:0-41494 GCA_045586385.1 Lachnospiraceae bacterium | reverse complement strand
CTGGAATCCAACGATTTTTTCTTTGGATTTGTCAAGGTAGCCGGGGCCATGAGAAACGATAGTAGATACAACCTTAGTATCCATATCAAGTACGCCGCCTGCTTCACGTTCCTTTTTCTGTAATTCAAGTACCATCTGCCATAAGTCTTTGGTGTCCTGTGTAGCTTCTGCTAAGAAGGATTCATCACCATCATAAGGATGATAGTTTTTCTGAATGAAGTCACGTACATTAACTTCGTTCTCCCACTTGCCTGCTACAAAATTGTTCCATTCTGGTCTCATTTTGTGTAAGCCTCCTAATTTAAAATTTAAATTTATTTAAGCATAAAAAACTATGCTGATACCGTACTTTCATTATATGTTACAAGACTTTCAAGGTCAAGCAAGGGAATGTACTTTTTTCTATACAAAGTTAAAAAATGAAAAGATGAAATATTCTTGCCATGCAGTGGGGAAAGTATTATACTAAATAATGCGATGACTTTGAGAAGGAGGTTGTTACAGATGGCACAGATTACCAAGGACATGACAATCGGAGAAATTTTAAGGACAAACCCGGCTGTTGCTCCCATTTTATTGGAAGCAGGTATGCACTGTTTGGGATGCCCTTCCGCACAGGGCGAAAGTCTTGAGGAAGCTGCTATGGTTCACGGAATGAACGTGGATGATTTGATGGCAAAGATTGAAGCTTTATAAGTTTTTCGAATTATGTGAAATTAGAAAAGCCTCTGCTTTATGAAAAAGCAGAGGCTTTTGATTTGCAATTGTTTATTCAGAAACTTTTGTAGCTGTCATTTTTTTGATAAACAACAGTACTGCAATTGTCATGACAATACCGATGGGCAGTGAAATCCATGCATTTTGGGTGAAGCCTGCAATGATGTATGTTACAAAGGAAATCGCCGCTACCAAAAGTGCATAGGGAAGCTGTGTGGAAACATGATTTACATGTTTGCACTGTGCACCGGCACTTGCCATAATGGTGGTGTCCGAAATAGGTGAGCAGTGGTCGCCACAAACAGCACCGGCCATACAAGCGGAGATGGAAATAATCATCAGTTCATGGTTGGAGCCGGAGAATACGGCTACAACAATGGGAATCAAAATTCCGAATGTTCCCCAAGAAGTTCCTGTTGAAAAAGCAAGGAAACAAGCCACCAGGAAAATAATAGCGGGCAGGAAGTTCATAAGAGAACCTGCACTCTGTTCCATAGCCGCAGCAACAAATTCCTTGGCACCAAGACTGTCTGTCATAGCCTTTAAGGTCCAAGCAAATGTCAGAATAAGGATGGCAGGAACCATAGCCTTAAATCCCGCAGGGATACATTCCATACAATCAGAGAAATTTAACACTTTTCTGATTAAGTAGATGATAATGGTAATAATTAATGCACAAATACTACCAAGGGCAAGTCCTACGGATGCATCACAGTTGGAGAATGCTTCGATAAAGCCGGCACCTTCAAAGAACCCACCGCTATAAATCATACCGATTACACAGCAAATAATTAATGTGATAATCGGAATAACCAAATCAATCACTTTGCCTTTCATATTTACATAAACGGATTCTCCAGCATCCGTTTTGCTGTCAGAGAAAATATCACCGTTTAAAGCATTGTCTTCGTACTTTTTCATAGATCCGAAATCTATTTTCATGATTACCAAAGCCACCATCATGAAAATTGTAAGAAGTGCATAGAAGTTATAGGGGATGGCACTAATAAAAAGTGAAAAACCGTCCTCACCTTCCACAAAACCGGAAACGGCTGCAGCCCAGGAAGAAATAGGGGCAATGATACAAATGGGAGCAGCTGTGGCGTCAATTAAGTAGGCAAGCTTTGCACGGGATACCTTGTGTTCGTCTGTCACAGGACGCATTACGCTACCTACGGTGAGACAGTTAAAATAGTCGTCAATAAAAATAAGGACGCCCAGTGCAATGGTAGCTAACTGTGCACCGGTGCGGGATTTGATCTTCTCTTTGGCAAAGCGTCCAAAGGCAGCACTTCCGCCGGCGCGGTTCATCAGACAAACCATAGCCCCCAGAATAACTAAGAAAATTAATATGCCTACATTGTATGCATCGGAGAGTACGGCAACGAAACCGTCATTAAAAATATGTGTTAAGGTTCCTTCAAAAGAAAAACCGGAGTAAAACAGTCCGCCTACTACAATGCCGACAAATAAAGAACTGTAAACTTCTTTGGTGATAAGTGCCAAAATAATGGCTACGATGGGCGGAACCAAAGCCCAAAATGTTGCAAACATGTCCATAAGTTTAATCCCTTCTCTTTGCTTTAGTTTTATATGACAACAGTTTATCATTTTTTACATAAGTCGGCAAGAATTTAGACGTTGTTTTGGGCAAAAACAATAAAAAAATCCGATGACATAATCATCGGATTTTTTGAATTTGCTTTTAAACAGCAGACAAGGATTGCAAAGCAGAATCCTTAAGAATCGGCTCATAGTGTTCTTCCATGTAGGCTTCAGAAGCGGGAAGAGACTTAAGAGGCGTGCCGTATTCGGAAAGAATATTGCATATCTTATTAAATTCTGCAGGTGAGTGTCCGCTTTTCGTAATCACCAGAATATAGGAATCATCCTTTGCTTTGTACAGGGAATTGCGACCCTCGTAGTACCCGGATAATATATGGGCCAATTTTAAAACTTCATGAAGCGACCGGAAAGAACACATACGGATGAGGTTTTCAGAAGAAGTTTTATCAAGCTTTTTCTGTAAGGCCTTTTTGAAGGAGGAATCCGCGATTTCATCTAAAGCAGGTGAATCCGCAGGAGATGTATTCTCTGCATGAGATTCCTTAATCAGTCCGTGTTTGTTCTGTATTTTCTTAAATAAATCCAGAATGTCATCAGCACCTTCGGTGATAGAATCAAGGACTTCATCCACGATTTCGCTATCCTCATGAACAGAGGGAGCAAATTTGGAAAAACGTGTGTCCAATTCCTCGGGGTCTTCTACCTTGGTGATAATGAGAACAATACAATCTGAATTTAACGGAATGGCTTCTATCATCAGCGGAATATCTTCGGCTTCAAAACCGAATTCGTATGCAGCCTGCTGCATCATATCCCGGAATAAGTCTTTGGCTTTCTCGGTACCGTAAGCAAGTTCGCTTAACTTCAGTTCCCTGTCAGCAAGATCTTCTCTTGTCAGGGTACAGCGAATCTGGTGATCATTCACTTTTTCGATTTTCATATTATCACATCCTTACTATTATGATACTGTTATCCTGCCGTTTGGTTACAATAATATTATACTTTGTTGGAATTTTAGTCAATAGGGCGTGCCTAAGTGTTTCCAAAAATTTAATAAATCTGTTTAAAAATAAGTAGAAATAAAGAATTTATTAAAAATATATAAAAAACAGTGGAAAAACATTGCAAAATTTGGAGAAAATTACTATAATAATTTCCAAGAGATGCTTCCGGATGAATTTTGTATCGGTAAGGAGGCATGAGATTATATATTTTTACATTTTATTCTAAGCAAAGTATTTCATTGAGAAGATGATTGTAATCTTCATCACTTCAGTTAATGAAGGAGTGTAGTGCTCCGTATTAATATTGAAGTCTTACAGGCTATTGTGCTTGTCGCGAACATTTCTCGCAGTATTCACATTATAATTCACTTTTGTAATTTTACAAGCGGTAATTTTTGATACAATCCGGCATCTCTTCTATATATATTATCGTCATCAAAATAAAAAATATAATCAGTTTTAAGGTTTATTTCTTTTTTGACATATCACGTTTCCTTTTGGAGGTTTACAGATAAACCTTAAAGCAGATGGGAGAGTCTATGATTGAAAAGGACGAAAAAGGTTTCAGTTCCCTCGGGCAAAGATTGTCAGAGTGGGAGAAGTCAGGTGTCAGGCTATACGTGGATGGTACACCGACCACTTCGGAATACATTGCGCAAAATTGCGTGAAGGAAGATGCCTTGTATATGCCTGATTATGTAACGGATCATAAAGGGAACATAAAAGAAATCAGATACGACAGAGTGACATTCCATTAAGCCGCCTATCTGAAATCCCGGCAGCAGTTTGATCAACTGCGACTTAGCAATACTATCCACGTGCATACCCCATATAACGGCCGATAGTAAAATATATGTCCGGAAACGGAAGAAATATTATGAAAAAGGAAAACAGACGGCTGCCGGTATAAGAAAATTAAAAAATCAGACAATATTAATAAAAATTGTAATGACGATAAGAAAATAGTTTGTTATAATTAAGGGCGATTGGAGGAAGTTACTTATGAAGAAAAAAATTATTCCGGTAGTTCTTGCGATCGTCCTGATTATCATTATAGGATGCGTAAGCTTTGGAGGCATGATTATAGATAAATATTCCTATTCCAAGGAGAGGGCCGATCTTGCCGCATACTATGAAATCAGTGGAGATGCGGATGTGGCGATAGTTCTGCAGAATGAAATAATTGAAGAGCGTGCCAGACTGATAGACGGTGTTTACTATTTTGATGTTGATACCGTGCACAAATATTTGAATGACAGATTTTATGTGGATAAGAATGAAAATCTTCTTTTATATTCACTGCCTAATGATACGGTGCGGACAAGCATCGGAAGCAGTGTGCGGGAGGATAGCCTTGCAAGTGAAGATATGGGGTATGTTCTTTCAAGATTTGAAGGAGAGGTACTTTATATTGCAATAGATTATGTGAAAGAGTATACCAATTTCGGCTATGAAGCGTTTGCAGAACCTAATCGTATCCAGTTAGATACGGTTTGGGAAGATATACAGGTGGCGGAAATTAAAAAAGATACGGCTGTGCGGTTCCGGGGCGGAGTGAAAAGTCCGATTCTGACAGATGTATCGGCAGGTGATAAGGTTACCGTGCTTGAACAGATGGAAACATGGTCGAAAGTAAAGACCAAAGATTCTGTTATGGGTTATGTAGAAAATAAAAGGCTGGGAGACATCAGAAGTGAACTTCCCATTCCCGTAACAGACTATGAAGAGCCACAGTACACCAGTGTTACCAGAGATTACAAGATTAATCTGGGGTGGCATGTGGTTGCCGGAGAAGCCGGAAATGATACATTATATGAAGTGACTCAAAATACAAAAGGGCTTAATGTAATTTCGCCCACATGGTTTAAAATTTGTGATAATGAAGGAAATTACACCAGCTTTGCTTCCAAAAACTATGTAGATGCGGCACATGAAATGGGGATGGAAGTATGGGCATTAATAGAAAATATTGAATATAAAGACAGTATTGATATGTATGCAATATTATCATCTACGACGATACGTACCAATCTGATTAACGGACTTGTAAATGAAGTATTGGAAAAAGGAATTGACGGAATTAATGTAGACTTTGAACAAATCAGTGTGGACTGTGGTGAACATTATGTACAGTTCCTCAGGGAACTTTCCATTCTTTGCCGCCAATACGGAATTGTACTGTCTGTGGATAATTATGTGCCCAAGGGATATAATGACCATTACGACAGAAAAGAACAGGGGATTGTGGCTGACTACGTAATTATCATGGGATATGATGAGCATTATGCAGGCAGTGAAGTGGCAGGAAGTGTGGCATCCATCGACTTTGTAGAAGAAGGAATTGCCAAAACGGTAGAGGAAGTACCTGCAAATAAAGTGATTAATGCCGTTCCTTTTTACACCCGTATTTGGGAAACTACGCCCGATAGCATCAGTAGTCAGGCAGTAGGTATGGAAATGGCAGAAGAATATGTGGCATATCACGAAATTCAGATAGAGTGGGACGATGAGACATGCCAGAATTACGGAGAATATACAGTGGGAGATACGATTCACCAGGTGTGGCTTGAGGATGAAAAGTCCATTCGTGTGAAACTCACCATTATGGATAAGTATGGCATCGGAGGCGTGGCAAGTTGGCGTCTTGGATTTGAAAAGGCGGAAATCTGGGACGAAATTGTAGGTTATTTAAATAATTAAGAATTGCCGGATAAACGGATAAGCTGTGGGTTATACCTGCAGCTTTTTTTTCATACATATTACAAAAAGCAGTAATAAGAGGCACTTAAGTGACAGAAAAGCAAAACAGAATTTTACACTTGTTTATGGCAGGGATTCTTTTGGTGTCCATGTACATGATAGCGGGCAAGGGAGCCATATATGTAAATAGTGGGGAAGTGAGTGATAAGGCAGCTTCTTCGGAAAAAGAAATATGTGTGGTGATTGATGCGGGACATGGTGGTGCAGACCCCGGGAAGGTGGGAATCAATCAGGCGCTTGAAATGGATGTTAATCTACAGATTGCAAAGCTACTTAAGACGTTTTTGGAAACGGAGGGAATTAAAGTGGTGATGACAAGAGAGGATGCGGCCGGATTATATGATGAGAATGCGTCAAACAAAAAAGTGCAGGATATGAAAAGACGTTTGCAGATTATTGAAGAGACGGACCCGCAGCTTATAGTGAGCATTCACCAGAACAGTTACCATGAAGAGTACGTCAAGGGAGCACAGGTGTTTTACTATGCTACCAGTGAAAAGAGCAAGTTGCTTGCAGAACTGGTACAAGAATCCCTTAGGGAACTTGATCCGGAAAACAACAGGAAATCTAAGCCAAATGACAGTTATTATCTTTTGAAAAAAACAAATAAGCCGATAGTGATTGCGGAATGCGGTTTTTTGTCAAATGCAGGTGAGGCTGATAAGTTGATTACGCCTTTTTATCAGGAAAAAATTGCTTTTAAAATACACATGGGAATTATGAAATATCTAAGTGCACTGTACTAGTCAAACAGAGAAAAATATGATAGAGTATAAATGGCTGATTGCCAGAGGAAATAACAGATGAAGACGAAGATTGTCATAGCAGATGAAAATAAGATAGATGCGACGGTGATAGAGGAAGCGGGACTGATTTTGAAGCAGGGCGGATTGGTGGCATTTCCCACAGAGACAGTATATGGTCTTGGCGGAGATGCGTTGAATGAAACTTCCTCAGCGAAGATTTATGAAGCAAAGGGCAGGCCCTCCGATAATCCGTTGATTGTCCATATTGCACATATGGATGCACTTTCCGCTATTGCGGAAGAGATTCCGGAAGAAGCATACAAATTAGCAGAAAAATATTGGCCCGGTCCGCTTACCATGATTTTTAAAAAGTCGGATTTGGTACCATATACCACTACCGGTGGACTGAAAACGGTAGCGGTGAGGATGCCGGCACATAAAACAGCGCGGGCACTTATTGAGGCGGCAGGAGGATATGTGGCAGCACCCAGTGCAAACCGTTCAGGAAGACCCAGTCCTACCGTGGCTAAATATGTGATTGAAGATTTGGACGGCCGGGTAGATATGATTATTGACGGTGGCGAAGTAAATATTGGGTTGGAGTCTACCATCATTGACTTGTCGGGAGAAAGACCTGTGATTTTGCGTCCCGGATATATTACGGAAGAGATGCTGAAAGAAACGGTTGGAAGCGTGGATGTTGATCAGACACTGCTTGACGGCGAGTCTAAGGAAGCACCGAAAGCACCGGGCATGAAATACCGTCATTATGCACCTAAGGGAAGTCTTACTGTTGTGGAAGGGGCACAGCAGGCAGTTGTTTCCTATATTAACCGGAAGGCAGAAGCGTCCCGAATACAGGGATTGAAGACAGGTGTCATTGCAACGGATGAGTCAAAGGGATATTACGTGGCGGATGTAGTCAAAAGTGCAGGAAGCCGTAAGGATGAGGCTACTGTTGCAAAGCATTTGTTTCGCATACTGCGGGAGTTTGATGAGGAAAATGTTCAGGTTATGTATGCCGAATCTTTTGACAGCCAGGGAATTGGACAAGCCATTATGAACAGGCTGTTAAAAGCGGCAGGGCATCATGTAATCAGTGCGACTGATGATAATAATGAATAAGAGAAAATGAAGAAAGTGAGGATTTGTGATGATAGCAATCGGAAGTGATCACGGTGGATATGATTTAAAGGTACAGGTTATGGAGCATCTGAAAGAAAGAGGGCTTGAATGTAAGGACTTTGGATGTTTTGATAAGAGTTCCTGCGATTATCCGGAGTTTGGACGTGCTGCGGCAGAAGCGGTGGCAAGCGGAGAGTGTGAAAAAGGAATCGTGGTTTGTACCACAGGAATCGGCATTTCCATAGCAGCCAATAAGGTTCCCGGAGTCCGGTGTGCACTTTGTACGGATCCTTATCTTGCGAAAATGACAAGACTTCATAATGATGCCAATATGTTGTCGCTTGGCGGAGGATTTACAGGCAAAAATCTGGCACTTGAGATTGTGGATACATTCCTTGATACAGAATTTTCCGAAGGAGAAAATCATATCAGACGAATTTCCAAAATAGAAGGTTAAGAAGCAAAAAAGGTAATGTGAAAAGAGAAGGTTAAAAGGTACGGAGGTAGAAAGATGGCAAAAGTGGTAGTGATGGATCATCCTTTGATTCAGCATAAGATTGGTTATATCCGAAGAATTGAAACGGGGACTAAGGATTTCAGACAGACAATCAGTGAGATTGCAATGCTTATTTGTTATGAAGCAACAAGAGAATTGCAGCTTACAGACGTAGAGATCGAAACGCCCATTTGTAAAACCACGGCAAAGGAATTGAAAGGCAAGAAGATGGCAATTGTTCCCATTCTGCGTGCAGGACTTGGCATGGTGGACGGAATGCTTTCCCTGATTCCGGCTGCGAAAATCGGGCATATCGGTTTGTACCGTGATCCGGAGACATTAAAACCGGTAGAGTATTATTGTAAGTTGCCCGCAGACTGTGCGGAAAGAGAAGTTTTTGTGGTGGATCCCATGCTTGCAACAGGTGGATCTTCCGTGGCAGCGATTCAGATGCTTAAGGATAAGGGCTGTAAGAAAATACATTTTATGTGTATTATTGCGGCTCCGGAAGGTGTGAAAGCAATGCAGGATGCACATCCGGATGTGGATATTTATATTGGGGCACTCGATGAAAAGTTAAATGACCATGGCTATATTGTGCCGGGACTTGGTGATGCCGGAGACAGAATATTCGGAACCAAGTAGATGGAAGATAAAGGCGGTGATGCGGATGAAAGGAGCACGAAAGCAGTTGATTGCCATCATGACGGCAGTCGCGTTGCTGGCATGCACCATTCCCACAACAGTTTATGCGGATGTAAAGGATACAGAAGAAAAACTGAATAAAGCCAAAGAAGAAAAAGAAAAGACACAGGAAGCGCTTAATGAGACAGAGGAAGAACTGACGGGACTTAAGGAAACTACGGAAGGTCTTCGGGGGCAGCTAAATACGCTCAATACAGAACTTACGGCGGTAAGTGAGAACCTCGCAGACTTGGAAGCGCAGATTGTGACCAAGGAAGCAGAAATTGAACAAACAGGAATTGAGCTTGCAGATGCAAAGACTGTGGAAGAAGAGCAATACGCAGCCATGAAAAAACGAATTCAGTTCATGTATGAGAAAAGGGATTATGTGGTGCTGGAGATGTTTTTCGGAGCCTCTAATTTTTCAGATATGCTCAACCGTAACGACTATATTGAACAATTGTCTGCTTACGACAGGGAGCAGCTTACTTTGTATCAGGAAACAAGAGCTACCATCGAAGAAAAGGAAGCACTTCTGATTACGGAGAAGGAAGACTTGGATGCATTAAAGGTAGAAGTAGAAGCGGAGCAAAGCCGTGTGTCCGGTCTGGTCAGTCAAACCTCCGGTCAGATTTCAGGATATGAAAGTGAAATTTCGGAAACAGAAGCGGAAATGATTGCTTACGAAAAACAGCTGGAGGAGCAGCAGAATGAAATTGAGAAGCTCCAAAAACAGTTGGAAGAAGAGCGGAGATTGTCAAGGCTTGCAGCGCAATCGGCATGGAGAGACCTTTCCGATATTACGTTTGCTGACGGTGACAGATATCTTCTTGCCAATTTGATTTATTGTGAAGCCGGTAATCAGCCCTATGAAGGACAGGTGGCGGTAGGCGCGGTTGTTATGAACCGTGTGCGAAGTGCAGTATTCCCCGATACGGTGGTAGGGGTAATTTATCAGAAAAGACAGTTTTCACCGGCAGGAAGCGGACGACTTGCTCTTGCACTTGCAGAAGACCACGCTACGGCAGCTTGCTATAAGGCGGCCGATGAGGCTATGGCGGGAGCTACCACAGTTGGTGATTGTCTGTTTTTCAGAACGCCCATTGAAGGGCTTACGGGTATTCAGATTGGTGGACACATTTTCTATTAAAGCAAAGGATGTTAAAAGGAACGGAAAAACCGTTCCTTTTGTTATGTAAACCATATGGCAAGGTTTTAATTTGTGACATCTTTGATATAATCGGATAAGGAGGTAAACCTTCCGGAATAAATAACATTCAAAAGCTTGTCAAGTTTATTCAGACTTGCCTTTAGGGTATCAAGAGATATGGAACGCTCTTCCAGTGCGGTTACCAGTTCGTCCAGGTCTACGACCTTCACAAAGCCATCGGGATAAATAATCACATCAGCCAATAAATCTGTAACAATTAATTTGTTTTCCGCAGGGTCATAATTGTAATCCACAATATCGCAGTACCAGTAAAGCAGGGAGTTATCTTCCCGACAGAATTTGCTGACCTTAAATCCTTCCTTCAGAAAGTAGCAGGACGCACCGTGGTGTAAATCTTTTTTGGGGTGCAGGGCATTCCATTTGGTGATGATCCGCTCTTCATTACAGGATAAAATGATATCATCCTTTAAGAGAATACATTCATTAGGAATAATTCTTCTGCGATATAATGTGGGATTTGTCATAAAAACCCTCCTTTTATGTGCGTGCTCATAAAAGCACTTTTTAAAATCTTATCTTGAATTTTGTATAAAGTCAACTGATTTGCTATAATAGTAAAAGTGGAGGGTTATGATATGAAAAAAGCATTGATTATCGGCGGAAGCGGCGGTCTTAGCGGTCGTCTTGCCACACTTGCACAGGAAAACTATGAAGTATGGGCACTTACCAGAGGAAAAAGAATGCTTCCGGCCGGAGTAAATCCTATTACGGCAGACCGGGAGGATGCGAAGGCGTTTGCATCGGCAATTGAAAATGTGGGTCTTACTTTTGACGTGGTGTTTGATTGCATTTGCATGAATGAAAATCATGCAAAGCAGGATTTGGAAGTACTTAGCCGGGTGAGCAGGCGTCTGGTGGTTATCTCTACAGATTCTGTTTATGATTTCCGGTATAAAAAAACACCGCAAACAGAAGAGGGAGTGTTTGTGGAAGAGGCAGGCACACCGCAGGAGTGCAGTTATGCCGGAAATAAACGGAAAATGGAACATGTCTTTCTGAAGTATTTCGAGGCTCAAAATAAAGATATGGACATTACGATTTTCAGACCAGGGCATATTTACGGACCGGGATTTTTGCTCGGGTGTTATCCGGAACACAGCAGGCAGGAAGGGCTTGCGGATAAGATATTGCAAGGAGAAGAAATTCGTTTAGTGGGAGGCGGCATTTATCTGACCCAGCCTATCTTTGTGGATGACCTTGCAAATGTAATGCTGGGCTGTGTGGATAAACCGGGTACGTTTGGGCAGATTTTTTGTATAGGCGGACCGGAAGCGGTGGAAAATAAAAAATATTATGAAATTATTGGTGAACTTTTAGGTGTGCCGGTAAAACTTCGGGAAGTGCCGCTTCAAGGGTATTTGGAGGAACATCCCGGCTATGAAGGACATTTGTGTCACCGGATTTATGATTTGTCAAAATTGAAATCGGCCAATGTGCCGCTTCCGTCCACGTCTCTTACAGAGGGTATCAAAAAGTATCTGGAAAAAAACGGGTATAATGTGTGTTAATAATCGTGATTTTCCCTAGACATTCAAGGGAAAAATGGGTATAATCAATTAGTGATGCAAATCGGTATTTTTATCTGTGAATAAACAGTTTTGAGAGGGAGAGACATGTTCAAATTTAATCGGAATGTATACCAGTCTCTGACGATGATTACACAATTCGGTATAAACATGTTGGTTCCTGTCTTGTTGTGTTCTTTTCTGGGGATTTTTCTGGATAAGAAATTAGGCACATCCTATCTTGTTGTTATCCTGTTTTTTGTGGGAGCCGTAGCCGGAGGGTATAATTGTTTTCGTTTTGCCCGCACCATTTTCAGCAAAGAGGCGGACAGCGAAGCTTATGTTCATCAGGGAAGGAAAAACCGCAAAAAAGTTAGTATGAAGGATAAGGATTATGAAAAAGATAGTACTGGGGATAAATAGAACACTTTTCGAATTGGAAGTGGGAATACTGATTTTTGGAAGTCTTTGTCAGCTGTTTGTATTTTTGTCGAAGGACAAGCTCTCCTACAGCTTGGGACTTTGGGTAGGAATCATAACAGCGGCGTTTGCGGCGTTTCACATGTGGTGGACGCTTGACAAAGGGCTTGATTTGGAAGAGAAATCTGCAGTGGGATATTTGGGCAGGCAGAATGTCATCCGCTACGTAGTGATTGTAGCAGTGATTGTGACAGCAGCCGTTTCGGGGGTTGTCAATCCGTTATCTGCGTTTCTGGGTGTCATGGGACTGAAAGTGTCTGCGTATATGCAGCCTCTTACCAAAAAAATCAGCAGACGTATTTATGGGGAGGAAATTCTCCCTGACCTTATAGAAGAACCTGACGCAGTGCAGGAATAAGGAGGTGAAAGTATGGAGCAGGGAATCCTGTTGTCGGAGAGTACAGAAGTGGATTTTATGATTCACGGCGTCTTTTCCTATGAATTATTCGGACAAACAGTTTGGATTACTACCACACATGTATGTGTCCTGTTTGTAATGTTAATTATCATGGGATTTTGTCTGGCAGCAAACCGCGCCATGAAAAAAGCAGAGGAAGTGCCAAAAGGTTTTCAGAACGTGGTTGAACTTATCGTGGAGATGCTGGATGGAATGATAGGCGGAGTTATGGGCAAGCATGCCGTTACATTCCGCAATTATATAGGAACCATTTTTATCTTTATATTGATAAGTAATATATCCGGTCTTTTGGGGCTTAGGCCGCCGACCGCTGACTATGGTGTAACTTTTGCACTGGGTATTATTACCTTTACGTTAATTCATTTTAACAAGTTTAAACACCAGAAGGTTTCAGGCGTGCTGAAAGGACTGTGTGATCCGTGGCCGATATGGGCACCCATTAATATTGTGAGTGATTTTGCAGTGCCTATTTCATTGTCACTACGTCTGTTTGCCAATATTTTGTCGGGTACAGCCATTATGGCTCTCATATATGCGCTTCTTTCTAAAGTGGCAATCGCATGGCCCGCAGCATTGCATGTGTATTTTGACTTGTTCTCCGGAGCAATTCAGACATATGTATTCTGTATGCTTACCATGACATACATTACAGATGCATGCACAACAGAGTAATAAAAAAATATTATATATGCTTATAAGCACAAGGAGGAAACAAAAATGGAATTTAATACTAACTTTATCTTAGGTTGTTCAGCAATCGGTGCAGGTCTGGCAGTTATTGCCGGTATCGGACCCGGTGTAGGTCAGGGTATTGCGGCAGGACATGCGGCAGCAGCAGTAGGTAGAAACCCCGGCGCTAAATCTGATATTACTTCAACCATGTTACTTGGACAGGCTGTTGCGGAAACAACAGGTCTTTATGGTTTGTTAGTTGCTATTCTCTTATTATTCGTAAAACCTCTTGTACCCTAATCCGGAGGATAAAAAGTTAGAAGAAAGGAGATTTACGAATGGAACCCAGATTGTTTGACCTGGACCTGCAATTACTTGCGGACGCGGTTCTCATGATGATTGCCATTTTCGTACTGTTCCTTTTTGCTTCGTATTTCCTTTTTAATCCTGCGAGAGAGTTTTTGAAAAAGAGACAGGATAAGATTAAGGGAGAGCTGGATAATGCTGCAAAGGACATGGAAGATGCAGCGGCTTTGAAAGCAGAATATGAAGGCAAATTAAAGAACATCGAAAAAGAAGCGGATGAAATCTTAAGTGAAGCCAGAAAGAAAGCCCTTGCAAACGAAAATAAAATCGTGACACAGGCCCGGGAAGAGGCGGCTCGTATTATTGAAAGAGCCAAAGTGGAAGCCGAACTGGAAAAACAAAAGGCAGCAGATGATGTGAAGCGTGAAATGGTAGTGCTTGCATCCATCATGGCCGGTAAGGTAGTGAAGGCATCCATTGATACCAATGTACAGGAAAGTTTAATCAATGAAACATTGAAAGAAATAGGTGAAAACACATGGCTAAGCTAGTTTCCAAAACATATGGAGAAGCTTTGTTTGAACTGGCTGTTGAGGAAGGAAAAGAAGATGAATTCCTTGCTGAAGTGATAGCTCTGAAAGAAATTCTTGATGAGAATCCCGATTTTAATAAACTGATGAATCATCCCAAGATTTTAAAGGATGAAAAGCTTGCAGTTTTAAATGAAGTATTTAGTGGTAGAATTTCGGAAGAATTAAAAGGCTTTTTACATCTGGTAGTCAGCAAAGACAGATATAGTGAAATTGATGCCATTCTGACATACTTTGTAGATGAAGTAAAGCGCCTGAAAGGAATCGGTGTAGCTTATGTAAACACAGCCATTACGCTAAACGAAGCGAAAAAAGAAGAAATAAAACAGCGATTGCTTGCCACCACCACCTATAAAGAAATGGAAATGCATTTTTCCGTAGATGAGGATTTGATTGGCGGTATGATTATTCGAATCGGCGACAGAATTGTGGACAGCAGTGTCCGCAGCAGCCTGCTTGAAATGAGAAAGCAATTGCTCAAAATAAATGTATAAGGTAAACGAAATAAAAAGAAAGGTGCGTAAAGAACCATGAATTTAAGACCGGAAGAAATCAGTTCTGTTATTAAAGAGCAGATTAAACGATATGCTACGGAACTTGAAGTATCAGATGTGGGTACCGTTATCCAGGTAGCCGATGGTATTGCCCGTGTGCATGGTCTGGAAAACGCAATGCAGGGAGAACTTCTTGAGTTTCCCGGTGAAGTGTACGGAATGGTGCTGAACTTGGAAGAAGACAATGTAGGTGCCGTACTTCTCGGAAGCCAGAAGAATATCAACGAAGGCGATACGGTTAAGACTACCGGACGTGTTGTTGAGGTTCCCGTAGGCGATGCAATGCTTGGACGTGTTGTCAATGCATTAGGTCAGCCTATCGATGGAAAAGGTCCCATCCAGACAGATAAATATCGTAAAATTGAAAGAGTGGCATCTGGTGTTATTACCAGAAAGTCAGTAGATACACCCCTTCAGACAGGTATCAAAGCCATTGACTCCATGGTACCTATCGGTAGAGGACAAAGAGAACTTATTATCGGTGACAGACAGACAGGTAAAACTGCTATTGCCATCGATACTATTATCAATCAAAAAGGACAGGGCGTAAAATGTATTTACGTTGCAATCGGACAAAAGGCATCCACTGTTGCTTCTATTGTTAAGACATTGGAAGAGTTCGGCGCATTTGCTTACACCACCGTTGTAGTAGCATCTGCAAGTGAGCTTGCACCCCTGCAGTACATTGCACCCTATTCAGGATGTGCAATCGGAGAAGAGTGGATGGAAAACGGAGAAGATGTACTTGTTGTTTACGATGATTTAAGTAAACATGCAGCTGCTTACCGTACACTGTCCCTGCTTTTAAAGAGACCCCCCGGACGTGAAGCTTATCCCGGTGACGTATTCTATCTTCATTCCAGACTCCTTGAGAGAGCTGCACGAATGAGCGAAGAATATGGCGGAGGCTCCTTAACAGCCCTTCCCATTATTGAAACCCAGGCAGGTGACGTATCTGCATACATTCCTACCAACGTTATTTCTATTACAGACGGACAGATTTATCTGGAAACAGAAATGTTCAACTCCGGTTTCCGTCCTGCGGTAAATGCGGGTCTTTCCGTATCCCGAGTTGGTGGTGCTGCGCAGATTAAAGCGATGAAGAAGATTGCCGCACCTATCCGTGTGGAACTTGCCCAGTACAGAGAACTTGCAGCGTTTGCGCAGTTTGGTTCCGAACTGGATGCAGATACCAAGGAAAAACTGGCACAGGGTGAAAGAATTAAGGAGGTATTAAAACAGCCTCAGTACAAGCCCATGCCGGTACAGTATCAGGTAATTATTATTTATGCGGTTACAAACAAGTATCTTCTTGATGTACCCACAGAAGATATTACCAGATTCGAAGAAGAATTCTTTGAATTCCTTGATACCAAGTATCCTGAAGTTCCTTCCGCAATCGCAGAGGAAAAGGTAATCTCCGATACTACGGAAGAGACATTAAAGAAAGCAATCGTAGAATTTAAGGCAGAATTTTTGAAATAAAACAGTAGAAAGAAAAGGTGAAAAGCTATGGCCTCAATGAGAGACATAAAAAGGCGCAAGAGCAGTATTCAAAGCACCCAGCAGATTACCAAAGCGATGAAGCTTGTTTCTACTGTTAAACTGCAAAGAGCAAAGGCAAATGCAGAAAAATCGGATAATTATTTCCGTTGTATGTATCAAACGGTGCAGTCTATTTTGGCAAGAACACAAAACTTAGAGCACAGATACTTAAAGCCCGGAGAGGGTGGCAAGAAGGCTGTGATTGTCATTACCTCTAACAGAGGCTTGGCAGGCGGTTATAACTCCAATGTAATCAAACTGATTACCAGAGGGGAATTGGCTGACGAAGATTTGTGTATTTACGCCATCGGTAAAAAAGGAAAGGACGCACTGCAGAAATCATACGAAATCAAGGCGGATTATTCCGATGCCATTGATGAACCTGCATATGCAGATGCGATGAAGATCTGTAAGGATGTCCTTACAGCCTTTGCAGAAGGTGAAATCAGTGAAATTTACCTTGCCTATACCGCATTTAAGAACACAGTGGTACACATTCCTACACTTCTGAAATTACTTCCCGTAGAAGTAGAAAAGGAAGAAGAGCAGGATGCAGATGACAAGGCGCTGATGAACTTTGAACCTGAGGATGAGGAAGCTCTTGAGCTGATTATTCCCAAATATATTACAAGCCTGATTTATGGCGGTATGGTAGAGTCAGTTGCCAGTGAAAACGGTGCCAGAATGCAGGCGATGGATTCCGCAACAAGCAATGCGGAAGAAATGATAGACAGTCTGACCTTGCTTTATAACAGAGCACGTCAGGGTTCCATTACACAGGAACTTACAGAAATTATTGCAGGTGCCAACGCGATTTCATAAGCTTGGTATTTGTCCTAAAAGCAGCCACGCTGCAAGATAAATTACGTCTGTTTGGCAGACAGAAAGAGGAGAAAAATGGCAGATTTAAATAAGACTGCGGATCAAAACGTGGGAAAAATCACACAGATTATCAGTGCCGTTCTGGATATTAAATTCAGTGGCAGACTGCCTGAAATCAACGAAGCTGTTAAAATCCCCCTTCAGGATGGCGGTCAGCTTGTTGTAGAAGTAGCGCAGCATCTGGGTGATGATACGGTAAGATGTATCGCTATGGGACCTACCGACGGATTGGTAAGAGGAATGGATGCAATTGCAACCGGTGCTCCCATCAGTGTTCCCGTAGGTGAAAATACACTTGGACGTATTTTTAACGTATTAGGTGATCCTATTGATAACAAGCCTGCTCCGGAAGGCGTAACTTATGAGCCTATCCACAGACCTGCTCCCGAATTTGTAGAGCAGTCCACCCAGCAGGAACTTCTGGAAACAGGTATCAAGGTCGTTGACCTTCTTTGTCCTTACCAGAAGGGTGGTAAAATCGGTCTCTTCGGCGGTGCCGGTGTAGGTAAGACCGTATTAATCCAGGAATTAATCAGAAATATCGCGACAGAGCACGGCGGATATTCCGTATTCACCGGTGTTGGCGAGCGAACAAGAGAAGGAAACGACCTTTATCATGAAATGAATGATTCCGGCGTTATTGACAAGACTACCATGGTATTCGGTCAGATGAACGAACCCCCCGGAGCAAGAATGAGAGTAGGTCTTACAGGTCTTACCATGGCGGAATATTTCCGTGATAAAGGTGGTAAGGACGTACTTCTTTTCATCGATAACATTTTCCGTTTCACACAGGCAGGTTCCGAAGTGTCCGCACTTCTCGGACGTATGCCCTCTGCGGTAGGTTATCAGCCCACACTTCAGACAGAAATGGGTGCGCTTCAGGAGCGTATCACATCCACAAGAAACGGTTCCATTACATCCGTACAGGCAGTATACGTTCCTGCGGACGACTTAACTGACCCTGCACCTGCAACTACTTTCGCACACTTGGATGCAACTACAGTATTATCCCGTTCTATCGTAGAACTTGGTATTTATCCTGCGGTTGATCCTCTTGAATCTACATCCCGTATTCTGGACCCCAGAATTTTGGGTGAAGAGCATTATCAGGTTGCCAGAGGTGTTCAGGAAATTCTTCAGAAGTATAAAGAATTGCAGGATATCATTGCAATCTTAGGTATGGATGAATTATCAGAAAGCGATAAGCTGGTAGTTTCCCGTGCAAGAAAGGTACAGAGATTTTTATCACAGCCTTTCTTCGTAGCAGGACAGTTTACGGGACTTGAAGGTAAATATGTGCCGATTAATGAAACGATCCGTGGATTTAAGGAAATTCTGGAAGGTAAGCATGATGACATTCCGGAAAGCTACTTCTTAAATGCCGGCAGCATCGATGATGTACTTGCCCGCGTGAAGTAAGAACGGGGGAATGTAAATGGCAGATAATAATTTATTTTCATTAAGAATTATTACTCCCGACCGTGTATTTTATAAGGGAGAGGTTTCCATGGTGGAGTTTAACACCACCGAAGGTGAAATCGGTATCTTGAAAAAGCATGTACCTACAACGGTAATTGTAAGCCCCGGTATTCTTACCATAACGGAAGAGGATGGACAGAAGGAAGCGGCACTTCATGCAGGTTTTGCAGAAATACTGCAGGACGAAGTGGTGATTTTGGCTGAAATCGTTGAGTGGCCCGATGAAATTGATGAGAATCGCGCATTGGAAGCAAAGAGACGTGCGGAGGAGAGATTACACTCCAAGACACCGGAAACCGATTTAATGCGTGCTGAAACAGCCCTTGCAAGAGCGATGGCCCGTATTCATGTAATAAAGTAATTAAGAAGTCAGAGGGCAAGTAAAAGTACTTGCCCTCATTTTGTTATTTAAAGGCAATAAAGTAATTTGAAATAAGAGGAGAAGATAAAATGGGAATGCAGAGTGTGGAAGAGCAGGGAAAGAAGATTATTGAAAATGTCAGCAAAGTGATTGTAGGGAAGGAAGAACTTACAAAACTTCTTCTGGCAGCAATGCTTGCGGGAGGCCATGTACTTTTAGAGGATGTGCCGGGAAGCGGAAAAACAAAACTTGCCAAGACACTTGCATCATCTATGGATGCATCTTTTTCCAGAATCCAGTTTACACCGGACTTATTGCCCGGAGATATCACCGGAATGAATATTTATAACCGAAAGAGTGATGCATTTGAATTACATAAAGGACCTGTATTTACCAATATTCTTTTGGCGGACGAAATCAATCGTGCAACACCCAGAACCCAGTCTGGACTTTTAGAATGTATGGAAGAGGCGCAGGTGACCATTGACGGAAGCCGTTATATGCTTTCAGCTCCGTTCTTTGTGATTGCGACACAAAATCCCATAGAAACAGCGGGAACATTCCCCTTGCCGGAAGCACAGCTTGACCGTTTCATGATGAAGCTGTCCATGGGGCTTCCTACGGCGGAAGAAGAACAGGCAATTTTACACCTGTTCGGAAAAGAAGACCCTCTTAACGGGCTTGTTGCCGTTACAAACCGGGAAGAATTTCTTTCCATGAAGAAACAGGCAGCAGAAGTCTATGTACATGAATCAATTGAAAAGTATCTGGTTGAAATTGTAGCGGCAACCAGAAAGAATGATAAGATTATTACCGGTGTAAGTACCAGAGGAACTTTGGCGCTTCTTCACTGCGCAAAGGCTTATGCAGCTCTCTTAGGAAGGGATTATTGTATTCCTGATGATATCAAGCATCTGGCTGTTCCCGTGCTTGCGCATAGACTGGTGATTTCTTATGGCTATCAGAGCACGAAAGAAGCAGAGAAGTTGATGGATGAAATTGTCCGCAGTATACCGGCACCCACAGAAGAATTTGCAAAGGTAAAGTAGAGGGGATAGAAATGACAGTTATATTTGTGGCGCTGTCAGCATGGCTTTTGTTTCTCCTGCAAAAATATCTTTATTTAAAGTATTGGGATAAAGAGGTGAAGGTGACGCTTTCTTTTGATAAGGAGGAAGTTACTGAGGGGGAAGAAAATGCCCTGCTTGAAATCATAGAAAACAGAAAATGGCTACCGCTTGCAACTTTAAAGGTAAAATTTCAATGCTCCAGATATTTGCAGTTTCATAATGGAAAGGGCAGTGTGGTAACGGACAGATATTACCGTAGCGACTTTTTTTCCGTTATGCCTTATCAGAGGATTACGAGGACACTGAAAATGCAGTGTAAAAAGAGGGGATATTACGGAATACATGGCATTGATTTGGTTGCCGCGGACTTATTCTTCTCACAGGAGATGCATGCTCATTTGGATGTAGGAGATGCCTTTTATGTGTATCCTAAGCCTTTTGATATGAAACTTCTGGAGCATGCATTTCAAAAGATTAACGGAGAAATTGCCGTAAAGCGTCATGTCATGGAGGACCCGTTCAGTTTCAGGGGAATCCGTGAATATGAAACATTCGATGAAATGAAAAGTATTAATTGGAAAGCAACTGCCAGAACGGGAGACTTAAAGGTAAATATGAAAGAGTATACTTCCGTAAAATCCGTTCGGGTATTTTTAAATCTGGCAGATCATAATATCCTTCGAAGAGAAGAACTTTTGGAAATGAGCATCTGTATTTGTGCCACTTTGATGAAACAGATGTTAGATAATGGAATCAGAACATCGCTTTATGCCAATGCTGCAGATGCAGTAAGCGGACAGATCCTTTCCATGGAAAATAATACCGGGAGGGGAAATCTTACCGGTGTACTAAAGGCGCTTGCAAGATTGAATCTGGAAAAAACGGAAAACTTTGAGGACGCTTTTGGCGAGAAATTATTGGAGAGAAATGATAAGTACACAATTATTATTTCACCGGAGAGACATGAAGATTTTCAGAGGCTGCTACTTAAGCAGAAGGACAAAGACAACTTTTGCTTTTTCTGTCCTGTCAAAGAAATGGAAGAAGAGCGTATCTTACCGGAACTTAGAGCGAATTGCAGTATGATTTTGGAGGAACAAGGGTGAGCCGGATTATCAGGATAATCAATCATATATTGGCAGAATGCTTAAATTATTTCTTTGTGGCAACCATCATAGCGGTATATTATTTGCTGTCAGCTAAGCAGTGGCCGCCCATATGGAAGTTGGTACTGTTTGCTCCGTTTCCTATATGGCTTTATTTCCTTCGGGAAAAATGCAGGTGGGCGGTGCCTTTTTTTGCAGGTCATATCCTGCCGATACCGCTCATGATAGGTTTTTATAACGAGGATTTCATGCAAAACTTTTTTGTAACCGTTTTGCTCTGTATTTTTGCTGGAATCAGTATAAAAAAGAGATTTACGGGACATAAAATGGGAATGGCAGCAGCGTATCTTCCCGCGGTGGTTGGTACGTTTTTCACATTGTACATGCTGGATGTCATTGTAGGAGAGGGAAAATCCTTTGCTTACTTGATTAATGCTACTTTTTTGTACTGTGCAGGATATTTTGTTTACACCTATTTTGCCGGATATGAAAAGTATGTGGATATCAATAATAGAACCGCGGAGAATATTCCGGAGGGAAGGGCATTTAGGGTTTCCTTTTCCATGGCGGGAACTTTTACCGGAATTATTTTGCTTTTTGTTTATCTGCTTACAGACAGAGAGACGATTGATGCCCTTGTGGTTGCTGTTCAGGATTTTTTGCTGAATCTCATTAGGTCACTTGTCTCTCTTATTAAGCCGATTCCGCCGACTTCAGAACCAATGCCGGTCCAAGCGGAAGAAATGCTGCCGATGATGGAAGAGATGCCGAAGGATTCCCTGCTGGGGAAAATCTTACTTGCAATTATTTCTGCTGTGATAGCGGTAATTATAAGCGTGGTGGTTATTATGGCTATAATCGGATTGGTAAAGGCGATCAGGGAAGCATTCTCGTTAAGAAAAGGAAAAGGCGGAAAGCGTTTCTTGCAGGAACAGGAAAGCGATAAGGTGGAATTTCTTTTTAAGAGGAGTGAGCGGAAAGCCGGCAAAAGAAGCGAGGCAGAAAGCAATTTTGAAAATACCTACAGTCGCCAAATTAGAAAAATTTATGAAAAGACCCTATGGCAAAAATACAAGGTACTGAAAGAAGAAAAAACGGGTAAACTTTTGAAAGAGGCAACAGCAAGGGAATGTTGTCTGCAGATATTTAGTGAGCGGGAGGAAGCAGCTCTTCGGTTTGCACAGTTATATGAAAAAGCGCGTTATGCAAAAGGGCAATGTGAACGCGTCCATGTAAAAGAGATGAAAAAGTGTGCGGATATTCTGATGAGGAAAGGGTACGAAAAAAGTAAAAATATCATATGATAGGGGTAAAGAAACATAGAAAGAGATTGCAAAATGAATGAAAGAAGAATTTTGCCTTTTTATATGACTTATCCCCTTCCTATGTATTATCAGGAAGACGATGCCATTATGCGTGATTTGGAATATTTACAGCAGATGTATCCGGCAGACGCCAAGCGTTATCAGAAATTAATTGCGTCTATTTTGGATAAATTGGACTACGAAGGCAGTCTGATTTATGATGAATATCCGGACAGATGGCAGTTATATAAGTTGTCCATGGAAATTACGGACAGAGTGAGGCGGGAAGAAAATGCAAATAGCGAGGAAGAAACAGAGCCCATGTCAGAAGAGAAATTAAAGTGGCTTGGGGATTTGATTCAGATTCTTTTGTTTTATGAGATCTATAAAAGAAGACATAACCGTTCCCGCGGGATTTTAAAGTTTTAGTTGTGATTTTCGGTATAAGTCAGTAAAATATAGTCATGACGTTTGTTGTGACTATATTTTGCGTATAAAAGGAAGCGGAGAATATTGTGGAAGAATTAAGACAGCATTTGGAAGAGATGCTAAACGAAACACTATATCAGATTATTATCAGCAATCCCCGGATAAAGGGGGAGGCTTTTAAAGTAAAAATACGTCCTATTCTGTTAAGAGAGCAACTTTTCTTTCAGGAGACCATATCCAAAGACACCAAAGTTTATCATCAGAATTTGGACAAACAGGAGGCAGTTGAGCGAATTGTTTCCTATATGGAAAATGATTTTAAACAGTTGGAGGCAGAAAGTATTTCTGCGAAGCTTACTGTACTTGTAAGCAAAAAAGGAAAAGCTACGATAAAGAAAGCGGTGCATAGAAAGGATGGGGTGCAGGCAGGGCTAAAGCCGGATCTGTCCCACAACAGAAGCAAAAAATATATTCTGGAGGAAGGAAAGCCGGTTCCTTTTTTGATTGATCTTGGTGTGCAGAATAAAGAGGGTAAAATTATAAAAGCACATTATGATAAATTTAAGCAGATCAACAGATATTTGGAATTTGTAGAGGATATCTTGCCGGTATTTGAAAAGGACAAGCCGGTTCATATTATCGATTTCGGATGCGGCAAATCATATCTTACTTTTGCTTTGTATTATTATCTGCATGAACTTCAGGGATATGATACCTGTATTACGGGATTGGATTTGAAAAAAGATGTAATCGAACACTGCAACAGCCTTGCAGAAAAGTACGGATATGAAAAGCTTACTTTTTTGCATGGGGATATTGCGAAGTTTCAGGGGAACGGCGACGTAGATATGGTAGTTACTTTGCATGCATGCGATACAGCCACGGATTATGCACTAAAAAATGCGGTGGACTGGAATGCGAAAGTAATTTTTTCCGTGCCCTGCTGTCAGCATGAGGTGAATGGGCAGATAGAAAATGAACTGCTTGCCCCCATACTGAAGTACGGTTTGATTAAAGAAAGAATGTCGGCGCTTCTGACAGATGCCATAAGGGCAAATCTGTTGGAGGAAAAAGGATACGAAACCCAAATTTTGGAATTTATCGACATGGAACATACGCCCAAGAATATATTAATAAGGGCTGTGAAAAAGGGAAAAGCAGGAAATAGTGGTGTCCGGCAAGTGACAGAATTTTTCCATATTTCGCCTACCCTGCAAAAACTCCTTTAAATGAGGCAGAAATATATGAAAAAAATAATTTTGAAAGTGACCATAATTGTATTTGTTTTTTTTGCGGCACTTTTAACCATCAGTAAAATTATGAATAAAGGAAATACAGACCTTACCGTAGAAATGGCCAAGGCGTCACTTCCCGTTGTAAGCATACAGTATGCAGGAAGAGAGGTTAATGAGCTTCACGGTTATACCCAGGATATGGAAATAAACTATATGCGTGACGGTATCACACCGCTTGCCGCAGGAAGAAGGACATCACTTACCATAGATTGCTATGGACAGATTATAAACGGTATTTCTTTTGAAGTGAGAAGTGTTGACGGCACCAGACTGATTGAAGATACTGAAATAGAAGAATTTGAGCAAAAAGACGATCAAATTCAAATTAGCTTTACATTAAAGGATTTGATTGAAACAAATAAAGAGTATGTATTAATTTTGTTTTTGGAAAAAGAGGATGGAAATACTGTCCGCTATTATACCAGGGTCGTTTGGGCAGAAGATTATCATACGGCGGAAAAACTGGATTATATTGTAGATTTTAATAATAAGACCTTTGATAAGGAGAAGGCAAAGGAACTTACAAAGTATTTAGAGTCTAATTCCGAAGGTGATAATACGACATTTGGAAAAGTAAATATTCACAGTAGCTTTCATCAGGTTACGTGGGGAGACTTGACGGTTGAAAAAGAAACCGGACTGAAAATTCAGATTAATGAATTGGCGGCGCAGACAGGAAGTTTCACATTAAAATATTTTGTCTCAATTGAAGAGGATGGTGAGAAGGCATATCACCGGGTGGAAGAGTTTTACAGAATCAGATACACCGCGGATCGGATTTATCTTTTAGATTTTGAGCGGACTATGAACAGGGTATTTGACGAAAAGGCACAAGTTTATTCCGGGGATAAGTTATATCTGGGCATCATGGGAGATGATGTACCTCTTGCCGAAAGCGAAGGTGGAAATGTAGTTGCCTTTGTAGTGGGCGACAGACTCTTTAGTTATAATATTGTAGACAATAAGCAAGCATATCTTTTTGGTTTTTACGACGAAGATAATTCCGATGACCGTACGCTTTACGATAAGCATGACATTCAAATTTTGAATGTAGATGAGGCGGGAAATGTAACTTTTATGGTGTATGGTTATATGAACAGAGGCAGACATGAAGGTCAGACCGGTATCTCGGTTTACTATTATGACAGCACTGTAAATACTACGGAGGAGATGGTTTATGTCTCCTATTATAAATCACCGGATTTATTAATGGCAGAAATTAAGCAGCTTTCCTATGTGAATAAAACAGGTATTTTATATCTGATGCTGGACAATGTTATTTACGGAATCAGTTCCATGAGCCGTTCTTATGAGGTGGTCGCAACAGATCTGGCAGAAGGAAGCTATCAGGTTTCAGACAGTAATCTGATGGTGGTTTGGCAGAAAGACAGTCAGGATTACGGTAGTAAAGAATTGGTGCTTATGAATTTGAATACCGGAGAACAGACAGAGATTAAAGCAAGAGGCGGCGAGCTACTTTCCCCCATCGGTTTCATGGAGGAGGATTTGATATACGGTGTGGCAAGAGAAGGCGATATCGTAAGGGATGAAACGGGAAATATTATTTTCCCCATGTACTGTGTAAAAATTCAGAATGAAACGGAAGGAGTCTTAAAGGAATATAGACAGCAGGATGTGTATATTACCGGCGGTGATGTTTCTGAGAATCAGATTATTTTAAAGCGTGTACAAAAAGACGAAGAAGGTAATTACGAAGAAATTTTGGATGATCACATCATGAATGCCGAGATAGAAGACGGTATGGAAAATACAGTGGAACGAGTGGCAATTGATGTATATGAAAAAATAACGAGAATTGCACTGAAAGATGCAGCTGAAGAGGCTTCTATTAAATATTTGACACCAAAAGAAGTATTATTTGAAGGCGGAAGAAATATTACCATCCGTTCTCCCCAGACAGAGTATGAAAGATTTTATGTGTATGGACAAAACGGTGTGGAAGGTATTTTTATGAAGCCCGGCAATGCTGTGAATCTTGCGTATGAGAAAGCCGGTGTAGTGGTAAACGAAGCGGGTGAATACGTGTGGCTGAAAGGAAACCGTAGTACCAAAAATCAGATTATGGCAATTACCGGACAGCAAATGACGGAGGAAAAGACTTCCCTGGCGGTTTGTTTGGATACCATCCTTACTTTTGAAGGAATCAGCAGAAATATCCAGTATATGCTTGATCAGGGATATACCGTATTTGAGATATTGGAAGATAATCTGGACGGATATCAGATACTCGATTTGATGGATTGTAGTTTGGATGCGGTGTTGTATTATGTAAACCAAGATATTCCTGTGCTTGTTATGATGGAAGACGGTTCGGCAGTACTCCTGATAGGATTTAATGAGCAAAATACAGTGCTGATGAATCCGGAAACGGGAACTGTTTATAAGATGGGAATGAATGATTCCAAAGAATGGTTTGAACAAAACGGTAATAAATTTATTACTTATATCAGAAATAAAAATTCAAAATAAAAAAAAGTTTTTTATCAGAAACGCCGTAAAACCGGCGTTTTCTGATACATGCAACCAAAAGTTGCCCCAAATTCAAACTAAAATTGGTAGTGCAACCAAGGGTGTTTTCGTATAATCTGCTCATGAGACGGCTCAAGAAGAACAAAGAGATACAGCACTTAAGAAGAGTGCAGAAGGGTGAGGTACTAAATGAATATTGAAATAGCAAACAGACTTGTTAACTTGCGTAAAAGTAATAATTTATCACAGGAAGCTTTAGCTGCTAAATTAGGAATCAGCAGACAGGCAGTAAGTAAATGGGAGCGTGCGGAGGCATCTCCTGATACGGATAATTTAATTCTTCTTGCAAGACTTTACGGAGTATCTTTAGATGAATTATTAAGTACGGAAGATGAAATTCCCATGCCGGATGATTATGATAGCTATGATTCAGAATCTTCACAGACATCAGGTGGAGCAGAAGGAAATGATGGAAAGGATGCTACCGGTTATCAGTGGGATAATTCTGCCGATGAGTATGTACATGTAGGCTTTAAAGGAATTCACGTAAAAGATGAAGACAGTGAAGTACATGTGGGCTGGAACGGCATTCATGTAAAGGATAAGCAGAAATGTGATGAAGTCCATGTAGATAAAAATGGTGTTTATGTAAATGGTGAGAAAAAAGATATGGAATGGATTGCCCACCATAATCATTTTCCCATTACATTTATCATTATTATTGCATATCTGATTATTGGATGCGCATGGAATGCATGGCATCCGGGATGGCTTTTATTCTTCATGATTCCTATCTGGCATACCCTCGCAGAGGCTATTGAAAAGAAGAATGCACATCACTTTGCCTATCCGGTACTTGTAGTTCTGGCATATCTTTGCATGGGATTTTTTTGGATGATGTGGCATCCCGGCTGGGTAATTTTCCTGACCATCCCCCTTTATTATTCATTGGTAAGTTATTTTCAGGGAATTGCGGAAAACCGCAGAAGAAAACGTGAGTGGAAAAATGCGGAAAGCGCAGGTGACGGACATGAAGCAGAATAAGGGCATGTGGATTGCAGCGGTGGTTATGATTCCGCTGATAGTCATCATTTGTATGTTTTCAATTAATAAGGCAAAGGAGTATGTGGGCGTGGACTTTATCATAGCGGGAAAGGCAGAACTTAGAAATACAATAGAAATACCTTTATCACAGATAAATGAACTGGATGTATCTTATACCAGCAAAAATATTAAAGTATATTCTGGAGACAGCGATAAGATTGTAATTAAAGAATATCTTTTAAGCAGTAAGGAAGATGCCAAAGCAGAGTGTGTCATAAAGGACGGTAAGGCACAGGTTACCGGTAAAAAGATGTCAACTATTATTATCTTTGGTGGAATCGGGGAGAAGATTGAAGTTTATTTACCCAAAGAGGGATTAAAAAATATAAGTATTGAAACCAAGAGCGGAAACATTACGGCTGAAGATGCGTTCACATTGGTGGCCGATCAGGTGGATGTGCAGGCCACCAGCGGTAATATTAAATGGTATGATACACAAGCCCAGGAGCTAAATGTGTCTACGGTCAGCGGAAACATTCATTGCAATAATATCATTGCAGAAGAAATAGCGCTGTCAGCGACCAGTGGTAATATTAATGCTGAAAAAATGGAAGGCGTCATGGAGATGTCAACCTCAAGCGGTGGCATTGACGCACTTTCCGTATCGGGATATGGTGACTTTTCTGCAAACAGTGGCAGTGTTAAAGTGGAAGCGGATAAAGTGACAGGGAATATCAATGTACAAACAAGCAGCGGTAATGTGAAAGTGCTTTTACCTAAGGATTTAAACTTTCATTTTGAAGCAGAAACGGGTAGCGGAAATATCCGTACAGACTTTGATGATATGCTTTCTTATAATAAGAAAGGTAATCACGCAACAGGTGTTGTGGGAGAGGCAGCAGAGATTCAGGTGAGTACTAAGGCCGGCAGCGGTAGTGTGAAGGTTACAAGGTAAAAAATTGGCATATAGAATGTGGTGATTTACACATTCTATATGCCTTTATTTTTGAATATCAATGTGAAAAGATTCTTCTTGCATATTTCTGCAAAGCAAATAGCAGCAGCATTCCCAGCACGCCGCAGGAAATAATCTCGCCTATGGTAACGGTAACAAAAGAAAACCAAAGGGGCCTAATACCATAAGCATATAATAAAACACAAGGCACTATTACAGCATTGGCTATAATGGGCGGAATCGGTGCCAGCCATTTATTTTTACAGAGTTTTCGTGTGAAAACAGCTCCAATGAAAGTTGCCAGGGAACCGAAAATAATATCAGGCAACGCACAGCCTGTCAAAATGTTGGATAACAGACATCCCACAAATAATCCCGGTATGGCAGCAGGGGTAAAGTAAGGCAGAATGGTAAGTGCCTCTGAAATGCGGACTTGGATCACAGAGGATGCTAATCCAAGAGCGTTAGCAAAAAAGGTGAGTACCACGTAGAGCGCGGCAATCACAGCTGCATGGACCAGCAGCATGACATTGTTGTTTGTTTGATTTTTCATATTCTTTTCTCCTGTAGTTTTGTTTTTTCTCCGCCTGTGCGGATTGGTCAGGAAGGTTTCGAACTGACCGATTTTCAGTATACTACGGATGGGGGAAATGTCAAGCATAGGAGAGAAGTTTTCCCTGTCCTTATCTTGAATTTATTTTTGACGTAAGTTACAATAAAAATAGAATATAAGGTGAAACTGTATACATGTAGATAGATTTGAGGAGGAATAAGATATGGCGATTCATAAAATAAGCTTTAATATCAATATCCCAAATACCACATCAAGTACAGGCAGCGCGGCGATTGATAGAGAAAGTAAGAATTTGCAGAATCAGCTTACAAGTAAGCAACAGCGATTGAAACAGCTATCTTCAGATTCTAAGATGAGTGCGGAGGAAAAGGCAAAGGAACGTCAGGAACTTCAACAACAGATTGCGGAGCTAAACCGCAAGCTGAGAATGGAGCATATGGAACAAACAGAAGAAGAAAAGAAAGCAGCTAAGGAACAGGAAGAGAAGGCACTCCAAAAAAAAGAATTGCTTGAAGAGGTTACGTCAAAGCCTCAGAAAGAGACAGAATCCGCAGAGAAAGAAAGCGTGAAAATGCCGGATATGTCGGTTCAGGATATGCAGAGGATGTTTGCTACCGATTCACTATTACAGCAGGACCGTGTCCGCGCAAGTGTAGACAGAAAAAAAGAAAGCCGGGCGGACGTATTGGAGGCAGAAATTGCGTTGGATAGTATATATGGCAGTGACACTAAAGCGAAGCGGGAAGAAGTTTCCGGCTTGAGAAGACAGGGAGCATTTCAGGAAGAGATTCAGAAGATTGGAGAAAAACAAGAGTCCGATGCCGCGAAGACGATCCCCAAGATAATTATTCGGGAAAAGTGATTTCATACTAATCATATCAGTATGTTTGATAGACTGTAAGGCAGTTTGGGATTTCGAAATCGGCAGTGTAACAATAAGGAATGTTTGGGAAATAGGTTGATTTGGGTGATTGAATAGAAGTTAAGGGATGGCACTCTCGGGTAGAAAACCGAGAGTGTTTTTATATCTAATTATTGACACAAATATTACTATATAGTAATATTTTATATAGAAAGGTGGTGGAGCTGTGGAGACAAAAGGAGGATTCCTTATTTCCCGTATTAAGCAGATGGGGACAAGAATATTTGATCGTATGTTAGCAACTTCGGGAATTGACGAATTTAATGGAGCACAAGGGAGAATTTTATATGTGCTCTGGCAGAACGATGAGATTAGTATTAGCAGTTTATCTGCGCAGACAAGTCTCGCTAATACAACACTCACTGCCATGCTTGATCGTATGGAAAATAGTGGTTTGATTATTAGAAAATTTGACCCCAGGGATAGACGAAACAGATTAATAGTACTTACTGAAAAAGCGAAATCCTTGAAAGACGATTATACGAGAATTTCCGAGAAAATGAATGAGATTTATTACACAGGATTTACAGAAACAGAAATAGTACAGTTTGAATCGTATTTGCAGCGTATATTAAATAATTTAGAAAAGGAGTAACATTAGATGAAAAAAGTATCAGTATTTGCAACAAATGATTTATGTCCTCAGACATTATTTGTGTATGGAACTATGAATGAAGATAACACACCGGACTTTGGGTTGTTTTGCTGGTTTAGCTATTGTTGGATCGAACATCTGGGTGTTATTTGTGCTATTGGTGGCAGTAAGAGAACATTAGAAAATATTCGAAGAACAGGCGTGTTTTCTGCGAATATAGTAGTAGAAAACAATTTGCCGTTGGCAGATTACTTTGGGACAGCAGATGGTAGAGATGGTGATAAGATGAATGTATCTGTGGAGTGGGAAAAAGGTGCCTCATTAAATGTGCCTATTCTTTGTAGCAGTCCGATTAGTTTCGAACTTGAGGTAGATAAAGAAATTTCCACCGGCGAGCGTGATGAGACGGTTTTTATATGCCGTATTAAAAATACACTTAAAGATGAGAATTTGGTGGATTCTTCAATGACTTCGGAAGAGATTTTAAAAACTGTAGCGGCAGTTCGGACATGTATTGATTATGATTATTGGTCATGGGATGGCCGTCATCTTGGTAAATGGCATGAGAGAGCGAAAGAGATTAAGCCTAATGTAGAAATTGGGGCGGCAGCACGTGGTAATTAACACATATTTTTTGTAATTATTTTGTATATAGAATTTTGATGCAAAAGAATAATATATTTAAAATCATGGAGATATATTATGAGAATTTTAGAAAGTTTTTTTGATAATGTTCTTGTATTAGAACTTTTCGAAAAAGTTGATAATCGTGGATCAAAGATGGTCAACTTTAACAAGGATGAAATAGGAAAACTTAATATTGATTTTGAGATTAAGGAACAACGTATTTATAAGATGCCTAAAGCAGGAACATTTTTTGGGATTCACTATCAGGAGATGACGCATCCTCAAGCAAAACTAATTTCTGTAATTCAGGGGAAAGGGCTGGATTATATTGTAGATTTACGTAAGGACTCTTTGACATACAAAGAATGGAAGACGGTAGAATTAAATGAAGATGAACCAAAAGTTATCTATATTCCAGCGGGGTATGGTCACGCTTTTTTATCAATGAAAGATAACACTATTCAAATGTTTGCTATGAATGAATATTTTATTGGTGGGTGTGCTAAACAGATTAATTATAATGACCCAGAAATTGGATTAAAGTTACCTGTTAATAATGTTGTTCTCTCTGATTACGATAAAAATGCTCCGTTTTTGTCTGAATTATAGAATTATTCAATCTTGCAAAAGAACAAGAAAACTATGAATTTATGGGAGGAATATTATGGATAACAACAAAATTGCAGAATTTATCAAGAAGCAAAAAGTTGCTTTTATCTGTTCTGTTGACGAAGAGGGATTTCCTAATGTAAAAGCAATGCTTAGACCGAGAAAAATTAATGGTCTACACCAGTTTTATTTTTCAACAAACACTTCTTCAATGAGAGTAAAACAGTATATGAATAATCCGAATGCCAGTATTTATTTCTATCATAAAGGATTGATTAAGTACACTGGTGTTATGTTAAAAGGTAAAATGGAAGTGTTAACTGACCAAAAGACGAAAGATATGATTTGGCGCAAAGGGGACACGATGTTCTATAAAGACGGCGTTACTGACCCCGATTATTGTGTTTTGAGATTTAACGCAGAAAGCGGAAGATATTATTGTGATTTGAAAACAGAAGGTTTTACAATCGAGTAACAGATGTGTATGTGTCGACTATGTACTGCTGTGAGGATATTGAAATGACTTTTGAAGGTAAATTAATTACTTAGAAAATGATAATATTAAATTGAAACAAATCAACTAATTTGAATTTTCGTAAGGATTTATGGGCATATACAAATTTTTTTCTTGCTAATGCCCACAGGAAGGATAAAATTATTGAGATTTCACAGTATACTGGTGATGATGGGCATATAGAAGAAAAGAGAGTGCCGCTGCCCACACTTTAGTGGATTCTGTGGGCACTAGACGAGAAAAATTTTACTATTGCCCATGACGTTTCATTATTTAGCATTTGGGGTAGATGAAACATGACTTTATGGGCAGTAGAAGAGAAAAAATCTACCTATGCCCACTTTATGTGAAAAAAGCATTCGTATTCTGCCAGATGTGATGTGTGGCACGGTAAAGTAAAATTTATAGAGAACGTAAACTTTCAGTTTGCTAGAGAGATAGGAAATAGGTATTTTCGTATAACAAAAAGTAAGGGTTCGGTATAATATACCAAACCCTTACTTTTTCAGCCTTGCTTACCGTATATCATAATAGGAAAACCTGTCAAGGATTGTGCATTGAAACATGCCCTTGACAGGCTTTTATGATTTAATGTGTCATTATATTTTCCATAATTCAATGGTCTTTAGTAGTTTTTCCTTGGTCTTCACATCTAATTCTATTATGGAGTTATATAGTTCTCTATCCAGTGCAGTTTCCGAGTAATCCGGTTCTAATTCTCCCACAAGTGAATCTAAAGAACAGCCAACTAAGCGTGCGTAATAGGTAAGTATACGAAGTGACATAGCCGTGCGATTATTTTCAACGTTGCTGATATAACCCGGAGTGACGCCAAGTGCTTCCGCAACTTGATTTTGAGTGAGATTATTTTGAACTCTTAAATCCTTAATTTTGGTGCCATAGTTTTCAAGTTCCATAATAAATTCTCCTTTTATATATTAAATATAATAAAAGTATACAATAAATATTGCTTGAAATAAACATACTAATAAAATATAATATATTTAAATGGTATATATCGATGATAATAAAAGTAGGAAAGTAGGGGTGTTTATAATGGAAAAAAGAAAGTTGGCATCAGTACAGCGCATTCATCAAATCACACCGATTGAAGGTGCAGAGCGCATAGAGTGTGTGCATGTGTTGGGGTGGCAGTGTGTAGTAAATAAAGGGCAGTTTCAAGTAGGTGAGAATTGTGTTTATATGGAAGTTGATTCATTCCTTCCTATTTGTGAACAATTCGAGTTTCTAAGAGAAAGTAGCTACAAAAGAAATGAAATTCTTGGCGAAGGTTTTAGATTGAAAACACTAAAGTTTAAAGGACAGATTTCGCAAGGTTTAGTGCAACCATTGTCGGTATTACCGAAAGGAGATTATCAGATTGGAGATGATGTGTCAGAACTTCTGGGAATCAAAAAATGGGTAGTTGAAGAGCGGGTAACAAGCAGTGGAACGGTTATCGGAGATCTCCCGGATGGCATCTCAAAGACGGATGAACTTCGAGTACAATCTTATCCGGAACTCATTGATGAATTTAAGAAGATACCAACATATTATATCAGTACTAAGATGGATGGAACTAGCGTTACTATGTATTGGAGAGACGGAAAATTCGGAGTGTGTGGTAGAAACTATGAGTACGCAGATAATGAAAAATGTGCTATGTGGAAATATGCGCACGAGCATAGAATTGCAGAAAAGTTAAAACAGAAGAATGTACCGAATGTTGCAATTCAAGGTGAATTTTGTGGAGCGGGTATCCAAAGAAATCGATTAAAATTGCAACGGCCGGAGTGGTATGTTTTTACAGTGATTGATTTGACAACGCATAGAAGATATACTTTAGATGCAATGCAAAAGTTATGTGCGGAGCTTGAACTTAAGATGGTTCCAATCGAAGAAGTGGGAAAAACATTTGCGTATGAGGATGTGGAAACATTATTAGAGCGCGCAAAAGGGAAATATGCTTCAGGCATGAATAAGGAAGGGATTGTAATACGGCCAACAGAACCGGTATATTCATCGACTATAGAAGGTCCATTGTCTATGAAAGTGTTAAATAATGATTATTTGTTAAAAGAGTAATATTTATGTTTTGAATATGTATTGCTATAAATTTGTTAATTGGATATACTTATATTATAGAAAGGAAGTGGTATTATGGCATCGTTAGCAACAATGGATATGGCAGTAACGGATAACAGAAACTATGGATATACAGAACAGAATGCTTTTGATGCTTTATATCAGGAATTGTCAAAAGGTGTGCAGAGTAAGAAAAACGGTGAAGTATATACAGTAAAAGAAGCATGGGAGGAAATTGACAAGATTTAGTGTGGATAGACCAAAGAAGTATGAGATTCTCTTGTCACAGGATGCCCTTCAAGATATTAAAGATAACAAAAGATATATTTTGAAAAATTTTAAATACAGGGAGTATGCGGAAAACTTTTCAAAGAAAATAAAAAAAGCAATTAAATCATTAACGCCGTTTGCAGAGGCTTACGAAAAAACAGGATATGAGATTGAAGGATTAGAGGTGTATTATAAGCCGTATAGTACATATTTAATCTTCTTTGTGATAGAAGATTCGACGGTAACAGTTATTAGGGTATTGAAGGATAGAATGTATTGGCAAGGAATTATTAATCGGATGAAAAAAGTACATAGATGATATAGAGGTGTGATAGTAAAGTATCACACCTTAGTTTTTACAAGTCATATCACCATAGAATGCTTCATACAATGTAAAAAAGTATTCTGAGGGGATTTCCTTTGAAAGATTATATTGAGGAAAGAGCAATCGCTATTGCCAATTATATCATTGAGAACAATGCCACCGTAAGGCAGACCGCAAGGCAGTTCGGAATTTCGAAATCAACCGTACATGCGGTTGTAACAATATGGAACGTTTTATAAATAGGCTGATTTGGGTAATTGAATAGGGGTTAAAGGATAGCACTCTCGGGTAGAAATCCGAGAGTGTTTTTGATATAATGGAAAAAAGATTTGTACGATGCGTTTTATATAAGTTGCATGTGGTAGATTTGTTGTCATGGCAACCGTTTCCTTTGGCGAAGGATAACTGTATTGTCATTAATTCACAGGCGATAGAGAGTTGTATCAAGAGCAAAAATGAGAAATATAAGATTATGAGAATATTAATCTTTAATTTGCGGATAGATTAGTTTTTGGGAGGTACATATGTTAGAGGAAAGAAAAGACTTATTGGAGAATAAAAAGAATGAGATTACTTCAATTATTGAGAAAACAGCACATGAATTATTGGGAGAGAATGATATCAATTCGCAGGATATAATACGGTATTTTAATGAAAGTGGCGGACTTTTGATTACAGCTCCACAACAGGAACCGTTTTTAATGCATATGTTGACTGTGGATTCCTTACGAGATTTCAATAAGGGAGAATCTATTAAACCAGGAAATATTTGGTTAAATATTAGACGTTTAATAAACCACTTGCCAGATATAACTGCGGCTACTGTGGAAATTGCAATGGACATTCCTATATTGAAAGTATGTGCAGCATTAAATATCTGGAAAATGCTTCGAGATGTTGCAACTGTTGAAATAAATAGAGAACAGGCTATAACTATTATTGCTCTATGGGAAAATTGTAGTCAACAGAAACGAATTACATTAGAGCAGGGATTTGAATGTGTAAAAGCGCTATATAGACAGATAGAAGACTCTGAATATACATGGGAACAATACATAAAAACAATAGACAAATTAGAAAAGATTGGCAGTCTTAAACTTGATAGCGAGGGGATATGGTTATGCGAATGGATTAGGAAGCGTTACACAAGATAATTACATATGTGATAGATGGTAACGAAGTTCTAATTATAGCAATAGTTACTAAAATTATATTTTAGAAGTGATAGATCTCAAATTTAGGAGATGCATGAGAAGAAAGAAAAAGTTAAGAGATATATTAGAGAAAATAGATGATAGGTATTGGGAAGAAGATTCAAAGTATAAATATTGGAAAAATTATTATCTCCCATTTTACCAAGGCATATATGGTAACACCTTAAATTTAGAAGGTCTTACATATTCTAGAAGTGGTAAGTTTTTTAGAGTAATTGCCAAAGTAAAAACAGAAGTTAAATATATCGGGGGTTATTCATTTGGCGGTGATGTAATTATTAATCTAGACAATATGCCAGAAGAATATCGAGAAATATTAAAGGAAATGAACAAATATAGTTATACTAATTTAGGGATATTGCCGCAACAAGGAAATTTACAAGGTGGGAAGAAAAAATCGGGGAATGATTGGCGGTTAGATATCTTTTTTAAGACGATAAATAATTACTACATAAATAATGATGAAACAATATTGAAGCGAACTAAGAATCGTAATAATAGAACTAGTACTGAGATGGTATTAGAATTTTTAGGAAGTAAAATTGGTTCAGGCGAGGTTAAGGAGGAACCAAATAAAGAAGAAAAAATTTTTAATTTTTGTAAGAATATATATGGAATAAGTCGCGAAATAGTAGAAAGATTTTTGAAATGTCCTGAAAACATAGGAACTAAAGTGTATTGCGAGTTGATAGACGATTTCTGGAAAGAAAGGAAATTGATGATTGGACATAAAGTAACAGTAAAAATAGATAGACCAATGGGAAGTTATCATCCGGAACATAAAGACATGTATTATCCTATAAATTACGGATATATCGAAGGGATTATGGCACTAGATGGGGAAGAACAAGATGCGTACTTGCTTGGTGTTAATGAACCAGTTAAGGAATTTACTGGCGTTATAATTGCTATTGTACATAGATATGATGATATTGAAGAAAAATGGGTTGTGGCTCCTGAGAATATGTCTTTTACTGTAGAAGAAATAGAGGAACAAATTCATTTCCAAGAACAGTATTTTTCTTCAGAAATAAGGATGTAGGGAGATTATAAGGGACATTTCTGATAGAAATTTCTTACGATGTTCTTGGCATGAGTAGGCTTGGATAATTATATGGGATTTAAGCTATGGCACTCTCGGGTAGAAACCCGAGAGTGTTTTTGATATACTTGATAAATAAGTAGGTTACAAATAAGGATAGATTTATGAAAATAGAACGTTTAATTGGAATTATTACTATATTGCAACAGAAAGAAAAAGTAACGGCTCCTTATCTGGCAGAAAAGTTCGAAGTGTCCAGACGTACCATTAACCGAGATATTGAGGATATATGTCGTGCAGGAATTCCCATTGTTACTACCCAAGGAATCAATGGTGGAATTTCTCTGATGGAAGGTTTTGCATTAGATACTACTGTTTTCACAAGGCAGGAATTGTCTGCAGTTTTTACAGGCTTAAAGTCATTAGATAGTGTTTCGTTTTCTCAAAGTGCGGATAAGTTGGCATCCAAAATGGGTGTCGGTGATACACTTGATTTAATGGATTGTATGACGATAGATTTGGCTTCGTTTTATAAATCTTCTTTATCTGCCAAGATTGAATTGATAAAAAAAGGTATTAGTGAGCGTAGATGTATTATTTTCCACTATTATTACAACAAGGGCGAGGATGACAAATTAATTGAACCATATCGGATTTATTTCATGTGGTCTGATTGGTATGTCTTTGGTTATTGCAGGCTGCGTCAGGATTTTCGCTTGTATAAATTAAGACGGTTATGGGATTTGCAACTTGGCGAAGAGAGTTATGAAGTTCGTGCAATTCCTGATGAAAAATTGCAATTTGGTACGCATATGACCGACGATTATTTTGTCACTGCAATTTATGATTCCAGCGTAAAATATAAGTTGGTGGAGGAATACGGACCGGATTCTTTCTCTGTAATGGAGGATGGTCGGCTGTATGCCAAATGGGGGTTTTAACAGTGCGGAGGATGCCCTCCCGTGGTTCCTTAGTCTGGGTGATAAAGTGAAAGTAATTGAACCGCCGGAGATGGTAGAGAAAATGAAAAAGACCCTTGCAACTATTTCAGAGAAGTATTTATAACATGACATAGGGGTGTCGTGTTTGGCGTGGTATATTAGAAAAAGGGGAGGTACATAATGAGCAGATTTGGTGAAAAAGGATACTATGTAAAAGAGAATGCACCTGTGTATTTTACAAAAAATATGGATGAAACGGCTAGGTGGTTTGAAGAAACACTAGGTTGGTACAGCAATATAGTAGAACGTGATGAACAGGGAAATGGATGTTACGGGGCGGTTTTTGAGATGCTTCCGGAAGTGGAGATAACACATTTGGCTCCATTTACCGGTTATCATATGTTCTATGGGGAACCTAAAACAGAAGTGATATCTTTTATGCAGGTACAGGGAGTAGAAAGATTGTATGAATATATTACATCAAAAGGTTGGGACAAAATAACAAAAATAAATGTCCAACCGTGGGGTGGAAAGACTTGTGAACTCACTACTATTGACGGGTATATCATTAAGATTTTTGAATGATACAGGAGGAGATAAATAATGAAAACACATGAACAACTAATTCAAAAAGCTTCTGAGATTATTCAAAGTAATTGTGGAGAAGATGGTTATTGTGCTTTAACGTTGATGGATACAGATGGCCGTCCGACTACAACGACTATCACGCCTTCAAAGGCGGAAGGAATTCGATGGATTACGTTCTGTACCGGATTTGGTACTCGTACAGAACGAATTCAATTATGTAAGGACGCTTGTGTATGTTTTAATGCACCTAATTATCATATTTCTTTAAAGGGTAGAATGGAAGTTATTACGGATACGGATGTAAAGAGAGAAATGTGGTACGGGGGAATGGAAAACCATTTTGCCGGTCCGGATGATCCGGGATATGTGGTACTTAAATTTGTCGCAGACAGTTACAATCTTTTTATTGACTGGGAAGGCGCAAAAGGGAATATTTGAGGATAACGCAATGGTAAATTCTTTCAATGAATTTTGTGATAAATTAGTAGAGAGCGGATTTTCTATGGGTGGTGGCAATGCAAAAGGAATCTATGCAATTGTTCCTTTTGATTGGAAAACTTCGATTCCTGGGTGCTCCATAGTGTGGCATACGGGCGATGCAGAGACAGACCCGTGGGAGTGGAGAATGCGGGTACTGGAGGAACGGGACGATATTGCTTATGGAAAGTTTTTCTTTGGTGCCGGAGGATATATTACAAAAGAATGGTATCCTTACTTCCTAACAGTACGCAGACAGGGATTTGCTTTTGATGAGTGGTATCACGAAGGTAAAGCCGGATTATTGGAGAAAAAGATATACGAAACCATAGAAGAAAATGGGCATATGGCTCTCCATGATTTGAAAAGAGAATGTAGTATTACTAAGGAAAGCACGGGACAATTTGATAGGGCGCTTACCAGTCTGCAAAAGAATTTGTTTATTACCATGTGCGGAAGAAAACAGAAGGTAAGTAGCTTAGGTAAACCATATGGGTGGAATAGTACAGTTTTTACCACCGTGGAGAAGTTCTGGGGCGAAGATTTGACAGCGGATATATCTGTTGATGAAGCGTATAACAAAATACGAGAACGTATTTTACTTTTAAATCCGGAAGCAAAAGAAAAAGATATTAAGAAGTTTATTGGATAAGGGTTGTATTAACAATTGACGGAGGAATGAAGCGATGCAGGTTACACCAACACTCAATTTTGGAGGGAATTGCCGGGAAGCAATTCAGATGTATGAAAAAGCTTTTGAGGGTAAGATTACTTGTTTAGTAACATATAGGGATGCTAATGATCCTGCGTATATGCCGATTCTGAGCGAGGAACAAAAAGATTATATCTATCATGCAGAACTAGTGTTAGGCAATCAAAGAATAATTATGAGTGACCACGTTGATATTGAGTTTTCGGTTTGTTATTCTAACTTTTTAACTATTATGTATGATACAAAGGAAGAAGTACAGCGGGCATATGAAGTTATGAAAGAAGGAAGTAAAACAATATACAAAATGGAAGCCACTCCATACAGTTCCTGTCGTGTTGTATTTGTTGATAAATTTGGGATACGATGGGGAATTATGACTGAGCAGACAGAAAGATAAATACTGCATTTTTTGAATGTAAACTAAGAGGAAAATATATGAAAAATTACACACAGGTATATGTAAAAAATAGTTTTGAAGCGGCAGAAACATACTGTAAAGCCTTTGGCGCAGAGATTACGCGCGAATTTATGAATGAAGATAATACAGCCTATGAGCATTGCGAATTATCGGTAAATGGAGAAGGCTTTTTAGCATTGGCAGAAGCAAAAAATCCATGTGATATTGAACTGGTACACAAATATAAATGGGAAACCATGACCTTTAATGTATTCGAGATGGGGACTGAGGAAGCAGTACATAAGGCATTTGAAGTCTTGAGCGACGGAGGAGTGGTTATTGAGCCGATTCACGAGCTTCCATGGAGTAAGTGTAACGCGACGATTATTGATAAATATGGTGTGTGTTGGTGGATTTCGATATAGGAATCCATCAATTTATACCATTTTGGTAATATTGCCGATTGTAAGAAATTGATTATTGTGATATTTTAAAATTGCAAAGCAGTAAATTATTCTGGAAAGGAGGAGTCAAATGGAGACGAGTATGTTAACACCATCCGAAATGGCAGAAAGAGAACTCTATCAGTTGCTGGCTGTCGGAATACGAGATGTAGAAGAAGGCAGGGTCTATGATTTTGAGACTGTCTTTGATGAACTGGAAAAGGTCTGATATATGAATAAATATCGGATTTTGTTTACGCAGAATGCAAAAGATGACCTTATAGAAATCCGTAATTACATTACGTATGAGTTATTGTCACCTGACATATCTAAAAAGTTTAT
>JAZNAE010000077.1:0-10840 GCA_045586385.1 Lachnospiraceae bacterium | reverse complement strand
TACAACGAGCAAAGAATTAAGCAGAAACTTGGATGGATGAGTCCTGTAGAGTACAGACTCAATCTTCTGGCTGCATAAAAAATGCGTAACAGATGTTAAATCTGTTACGCAATAAAAGTCTAACTTTTTGGGGTCACATCATTTACAATAATCCTTTTTCTGAAAATCACTTTATCTGTTTCCGTTCTTTGAAAGTTCCTCTGCTCCAGAGCCTAAAATCTTCATGATTTCTGTCATCTTTTCAACACTCTTGAGATTTAAATTACAATTTTCAAGTGTTTCACTGGCACTTGCCGTTACTTCCTCTGTTATTGCAGATACATTTTCAATTCGTTCCATTACCTGATTATTTGCTATGGTAACTTCATCGACTACCACTTTCAATTCATCCGTCTGTGTTACAATTCTTTGTGTACTGTTATGGATTTCTTCAAAGTTGCTTGCTGTACTGTCTACGTATTCACTCTGCATACGATTACTTTCAAGCAGCTTATCAATGGCATTTGTTACTTCCTGCACGGAATTTGCAATATTCTCAATCAGCTTATTAATATCTGTTGTAGCACTGTTGGTTTGGGATGCGAGACTGGATATTTCAGATGCAACTACTGCAAAACCTCTGCCGGCTTCTCCCGCTCTTGCTGCTTCAATGCTGGCGTTTAATGCAAGCATTCCTGTCTGATTGGCAACGCTGCTGATCAATCCCATAATATCCTGCATTTTACCTGCATATTCCTTTAATTCTTTCATTTCACCGGCAACCAATGTACTTGCTTCCTCAGACACCTTAACCTGTGCAAGCAAATCATTCATAACTACATTACCGTTTTCCAAATTTTCTTCTGCAGTCTTAATTTCTGCCATAATGGCATTTACATTTGCACCTACATCCAAAATACGGGAATTAATTTTATCCGTATGTTCCTGCTGTTCCGTGATGGCATTTACAGTATCGTTGGTTCCGGCAGTCAGTTCTTCCATTGCCCTTCTGGTCGCATCAATTGCTTCCTCTAAACTGTCTGTTTCCCGGGAAGCCACACCAATATTTTCTGTTAAGGATTCTGCAATATTCAAAACAACATTCAACAGACCCTCTGTCTGTTCATTCTGTGCCTCTGCCTTTTCAATATTTGCATCATTTATTTTCGCAATCTTGGTGCAAGCCATAATTGTAAATACAAGTGTCAGTAAAATACATGCCACAATAATCTCTGCATTGGTAAGCTCCGCATCAAGTAATGTACCCGCAACAGCCCTTTGGATAATTCTGATAATATTAACCATCAAAGCATAAACGCCTAATGACACGGAAAGTTTTACATCAGCATATACGATGATAATTGCAAATGCAACAAGCACATAGCAAAACGGCAAATCAGAAGGAGTTGTAAACATAACATAACCATACAGCAAAGCAAATCCCACCGTACATATATAACGTATCAAAACAGATTCTTTTTTGCGTGCGTAAACAATCACTGCCAAAATACTCGGAACAATACATAGGGCTGCAACAATTGCATAGGAGCCGATTGTCCTTGCTCCCTTCACTACCTCAACCAGATAGGCCAATGCCAAAACAATATTCATGGTAACAATGCCTATCATCGCTGTTTTGTTTTTACTTTGATCCGCGATTCTCTTATCCGATAAGTCCAACATTTGTTTCATATGTAATCCCTCTTTTCTTCCCAATACTTGTTTCGTAACTTCACATTACATACACACCATAAGGAATACTTATGTTTATATTATACAAAAAAAAACATATTCTGACAAGATAACCTATAACTATTTGCTCAACAAAAAAACTCCGAAGTCACACATCGTGAATCCGGAGTTTATCTCGTATGATTATTTGGTTAATTTTATAAACCTGCTTGTGCTGCAACTTCTGCTGCGAAGTCATCCACTTTCTTTTCAAGGCCTTCACCTGTTTCGAAACGGACGAATTTCTTGATGGAGAAGTTTGCACTATTTTCTTTCGCAACCTGTGCAACGTACTGTGCTACAGTCTGCTTGCCGTCTTCTGCCTTAACATATGCCTGCTCTAAGAGACATACTTCCTTTAATTCTTTGTTAAGACGTCCTACAACCGCACCTTCGATTACCTTATCAGGCTTTCCTGCCATCTTAGGATCGTTAGCAATCTGTGCCTTGAGGATTTCCATTTCATGTGCTTTGTATTCTTCAGAAACATCTGCTGTAGATACATATTTAGGAGAAAGAGCTGCAACCTGCATAGCAATGTTTGTCATAGCTTCTTTCACTGCATCATTTACAACATCTGTATCAGCTTCAACGATAACACCGATTCTTCCGCCACCATGAACGTAAGAAACAACACATCCGTTTTCAGCTACTACCTTTTCAAATCTTCTGATATTTAAGTTTTCGCCAATCTTAGCAACTTTTTCTACCAATTCATCTTTTACAGTCTTGGATGTATCAAGGTTCCAAGGTTCTGCAAGGAATGCATCCATATCTGCTGCATCGGATTCAACTGCCTGATTAGCAACTGCTTCAACAAATGCCTGGAATACTTCATTCTTAGCAACGAAGTCTGTTTCAGAGTTAACTTCTACAACTGCTGCTGTATTATCACCTTTAACAACAACCTTACAAAGACCTTCTGCTGCAATTCTTCCTGCCTTCTTCTCAGCCTTTGCCTGACCGTTCTTTCTAAGGAACTCAACAGCTGCATCCATATCGCCATCGGTTTCGCCGAGAGCTTTCTTACAATCCATCATACCTGCGCCGGTCATTTCTCTTAATTCTTTTACCATTGCTGCTGTAATGTTAGCCATTTTATTTTCCTCCAATTATATGAAAATCTGTGTTTCAGTTACAATTTCTGATTATTCAGCGTCTGCTACTTCTTCGATATCTGTAGTTTCTGCTTCAGATGCTGTTTCAGCAACTTCTGCTGTGATAGCTTCTTCACCCTGATTAGCTTCAATAACAGCATCTGCCATTTTAGCAACGATTAACTTAACGGCTCTGATAGCATCATCGTTACCGGGAATGATGAAATCCAACTCTTCGGGATCACAGTTTGTATCACCGATACCGATTAATGTAATTCCAAGGTTGTGTGCTTCCTGTACGCAGATCTTTTCTTTCTTAGGGTCTACTACAAAAATAGCATCGGGAATTCTTGTCATAGTCTTGATACCGCCAAGGTTCTTTTCAAGTTTTTCCCATTCCTTCTTAAGAGCAATAACTTCTTTCTTAGGAAGAACATCGAATGTACCGTCTTCAGACATAGTTTCGATTGCTTTTAATCTTTCAATTCTGCTCTGGATGGTCTTGAAGTTGGTAAGCATACCACCTAACCATCTTTCATTTACATAGTACATACCGCAACGTTCAGCTTCTGTCTTAACAGCATCCTGAGCCTGCTTCTTTGTACCTACGAAAAGAATAGTACCGCCCTGTGCAGCAATTTCAAAAATTGCTCTGTAAGCTTCATCTACTTTTCCTACAGACTTCTGTAAGTCGATGATGTGGATACCGTTTCTTTCTGTGAAGATGTAAGGAGCCATCTTAGGGTTCCATCTTCTTGTCTGATGTCCGAAATGAACACCTGCTTCTAATAACTGTTTCATTGAAATAACGCTCATGTTTCTACCTCCGTTTGGTTTTGCTTCCGTACATCCTTTTATCTTTGCCACCTCCGCGTTAAGAAGCACCGGCAAACAGCAATGTACGTGATTTATAGTCACAACTAGCAAATTATAACATAGCAAAACCCCTTTCGCAAGGGGTTTTGCATATTTTTTTATCTAATTGTTAAAATAGCTGCAATATCATCTGTTTCTGCATTTTCGGGTATTTCAAACGTTCCTGCCCGCAACTTTTTATCCAGACCTTTGTCACATAAATACGTGTCAAAATCGGATGCTGACGCAATCAATCCGTTTTCTTCCAACCGTTTACAAATTGTATAAGAACTTTCTCCTCCGTTTACTACAATTGTAATCATCTTTGCATCGCCCGGTTCTTTCGTAGGCGTTGGTTCCTCTGTAGGTGCCGGTTCCTCTGTGGGTTCCGGTTCCTTCGTAGGTGCCGGTGTCGCTGTCGGCATCGGTTCCTCCGCGAGCACCGGTTCCTCTGTGGGTTCCGGTTCCTTCGTGGGTGCCGGTGTCGCTGTCGGCATCGGTTCCTCTGTGGGCACCGGTTCTTCTGTTGGCATCGACGATTCTGTTGGTGCCGGCTCCTCTAATTCAGATAACACGCCGCTTGTCTCAACCATTCCCAACTCAGCCGCCCTTGCTTTAATCTGCGCATCACTGAGTGTTTCTTTCTCACTACTTGCGGATATGCTCATAATAATTGCAGTAACCACAATTCCTATTCCAAGCCCTCTCAGGTAATATTTCAAATTCATTTTCGTACTCCGTATCGTTTATATTCCCTCGAACAAATCAATAACGAGCTTCACTTCACCGATTCCAAGCCCCAACTCTTTCGCAATAGCCATATTGGACTTTCCTGCTTTATGGAGTTCTAAAATGCGTTCGTTACTGTTTCTTCCGCCTTTCGTAGGCGACGCAATGCTACTGATATCCACTTTTCCGGCCTTCTCCGCCTTTTCCGCTTTATCTGAAGCATTCTGCACCTGCGCTGTCACGTTCTTTTGTACTGTCGTCAAATCATCTTCCGGTTCGTCTTTCACTTCAGGAATTAAAGATTCCAAAACCACCTGCTCCGGTGTCACTACTTCCGGAAGTACCTCCTCCGGCTTCACCCTCTCCGGTGTCAATGCTGCAAAAGACTCCTGTATGGGAATCGCTTCCTTTACGGTCTGCTTCACTTCGGTAGCCGTTTTTACGGCTTCACTGACCGTTTCTTTGAGGTTGTCATGCTTATCATTCAACATATCATACAAAAAAACTACTTCTTTATGATTTTTGTTAATCTGCTCCAAAACCGTATCGGAATACTCATTTACGGCCATAATCTTTTCATTCGTAAGACGCTCCATGGAACGCTCCGTCTTTTCCATAGAATAGGTTATGGTCTCATCGACAATATCCTGAATCTGATTTTTGGCTTCTTTGACTTCTTTCCCTATAATTTCTTTAATCTGCTCTTCACCTATAGATTCTGCCTTCTGGCTCTGTCCCTTTTTCCCTGCCGGTAATAGATAACTCAGAATAAATACCAGTATCCCGAGCACCAGCACAATAATTTCTGTCACACTCATTTTTCCACCTGCATTGCCCGTTAAATTTTTATATCAAAAGAGCTCTTCCCTCTTAATATAACTTTTCCGTCTTCTTTCTTCTCTTCTTTCTTTCTCTGCCTGCCACCATCACCGGAATAAGAACCTCTTCCCTCATCCTTGGCATCAAAACGTTTTCCTTCATTTTCGGCACGGTCACCCTGGTGCACCTGATGAAGTCTATCATCTATGTTACGCCCAAGCTGTTTCTGTATATTACTTTGTTCCACGATTCCTCTGTTATCTTCATTTTGTTTGATTGTGGTAAAATCCTGTGCTCTGGTCACTTGTCCCTGCAGCGCCACCCGACTGATTGTCATTTTCTTCTTCCCCTTTTCCTTATAAGGATGCCATCTTGATATCTCCCTGTTCCTTTATAAACCGGCAGAACGTCATACTGTTCTTAACCACCATGGAAACATCCGAAATATTTATCTTTGTTCCCGCGAAAACTTCTCCGGTGACTTCAACTCTGGCATTACTGCACTCATTCAACATCTCCTGCAGATTGTTAAATTCTCTCATATCAGAATCAACTTTTTCCTGTATTTCCTTTTCCTTCTGTATCATTTCCTGAAGCGTTTTAAGCTGTTCCGGTTTCAGTGTCACACCCTGTGCCATTTTCTGTGTCATAGCCGCAATAACCGGATGCATCTTCTCGATTTCTTTTCTGCTTTCCACGATTTCTTTACGTAAATCCTGTACTTTTAATTTCACACTGGGATCCACGCCTACTTCAACCACTGTATCGGCTCCCATGGCAGAACCAAGTGTCTTCACTTTAATTAAACTGGATGCTGAAACTTTACCACCGGTGATGAATCCTCTCTTTCCGCTGACTGTTATCTCTGTTCCCGCAACTACAGTACTATGAAGAATAGATTCTGTGGAAACATAACCATCTGCGTAGACTTTGGAATTTTCAATAAACTTTGCAATAATATTGCCGCCGGCCCTAAGCACACCTTTTGCCATACCGTTCATACCTCTGGCAATAACAATATTGCCGCCGGCCTCTAACTCAGCACCTTCCACAATACCTGAAACTTCAATATTGCCTTTTGCTTTTACGGTAAAATTGGCACATACGTTGCCGTTCACCTTGATACTTCCTTCGTATTCTATGTTTCCTGTAGAAATATCTACATTTTCAACTTCAAATACATTCGAAACAAACACTTTATCGTCTACCAGTGTAACATGACCGTTTGTTTCAGCCGTAAGTACCTGCTTGTCCTCTGAAATGGCAATATTACGCCCATATCTGAGGATCATACGTTTTACATCTCTGGGTTTAATTTTCTCATCATATACAGATCTGCCATATTCACCCGGATCTTCCGGAAACAATCGTGCAAGCACATCACCTGCACTACAGTGGTTGATGGCATTTAAATTAAAGAAGTCCACACTACCATCACTGTTTAATGTGGGTTTCGCTTTAATATCCGTCTCGAAATAATATTCTATTCGGGCATCCTGTCCGTGACGGGGCGGCTGTCCCTTTGCAATCACAACATCCGTACAATAAATCGGGGTTTTAAAAAAGGCTTCAATAATTTCTTTCCGGATTCCAAAGGTGATATTTTTCTGGGTGAGTTCACTAAAAAAATCAGATGCCGTCATCCGTTTCCCTCTAAAGGAAGGCGGATAGAAACGGGCAACTACCAGCATTCCATCCTGACTCACTGTCATTTTGTAACTTTCAGCTATCTCAACACTGCATTCCTTATTCACCATAACGGCAGACTCGGGTGCCCCTGCAGAAACCGCATTCTGAATATCTTTACTTAATTGGACCGTATCATAAACCACACCGTGTTGGGTCAGATACTCCATTACTTCTTTCGAAGAAACCGGATTCCCACCATCCTTCGGTGCCACTATTTTAAGCACCGTACCGTTTTCACTACACAATAACCGAAAATAACCGTTTCTCATCATTTCCCCCTAATCACTATACACCCCGGTGAAAAACTCCCATGTAACTTCCCATTTTGTCTTTTAGCTTTTGTAATGCCCTTGTATGCAACTGTGAAATTCTCGATTCCGAAACTTCCAATATGTTGCTGATTTCTTTTAACGTTAATTCTTCGTAATAATACAATAGAATGACTTTCTTTTCTTTTTCGGTAAGAAGCTCAAGTGATTCTGCCAACACTTTTTTTAACTCTTCCTTCTCAACTACTTCTTCCGGGCTGTCAAACCGTTGCTGATTTGTTTTATCTGCGGGGATGTCACTTCCTGACTCCATAAACTCATTTAGTGATACCACTCCCGTAATTTTCATTTGCGATTGCCAATTTGCGTATTCATCTGTGCTAATTCCCAATCCGATTGCTATTTCTTCGTCTGTTGCGGCTCTTCCCTTCTCAAGTTCAATTTCTTTCATAACCGCATCAATCTTTTTTTGCTTCTGGCGGATTGTTCTGGGAATCCAGTCCATTTTACGGATTTGATCCAGGATTGCCCCCCGGATTCTTAAACTGGCATAAGTTTCAAATTTAACTGCTTTCATGCTGTCAAACTTATCAATCGCGTCAATAAGCCCGAAAACTCCGTAGCCAACCAAATCATCATACTCAACATTATACCCTAAGTACATGCTCAGTCTGCCGGCTACCAACTTTACGAGCGGTGCGTATTCCAGTATGATTTTCTCTCTTATCTCGGGGGATTTTGCTTTTGCATAATCATCCCAAAGCTTCATTCTGCCTGCTTCGTCCATCATACCCTCCCGGTTTTCTTATGTCCCCTATTTTACTCCATCTTTAGTGCCACCTTCTTTAACGGTGCCTTCTTCGGATTCCTTTTGCCCGGTCGCATTCTCATCCGTAACGGATTCCTTTTCTATCACTTCACCTTTTTCCTTTTCTTCTTCCGCTTCCTTCTCTCGGATTTGATCCATAAAAGAAGTCACTTTTTTCTGTATCAGGCTTCCGATGAAATAGAAAAAAATCATGACACAAAGCAGAATTAGTAGCAGCTCTGTTGTGTCATAATTTCCCCGAAACATTACAATACCGGCACACGCTGCCGCAAGCAACATTAAAAAAGGCGCAAATAATTTATTTTTTCTCATATTACTTTCTCCGGCATACCAACGGAACGAATAATATAATCCCCTGTCTTCGGATAAAAAACTACTGTTCTTCCGTATGATTTTCCTGTATCCTCCGCAAGCAGGGGAATATTCATATCTTCTAATTTTTTCTTACTTGCCAGTGCATTTCTTTCACCGATACGAATCATATCACTACTGCTGCTAAATGCAAACATCTGTGCACCGCCGGCGATTTTAGCCACAAGGCGGTTTCTGTTTCCGCCCTTTTTTACTATTTCGCTGACCAAATCTTCTATGCCCGTGTCTGCAAATTTAGGCCTGTTTGCGTTATTTCTGATTTCTGTACTGTCAGGCAACATAATATGCACCAGTCCGCCTATTCCGCTCTCCGGATCTCTAATCGCAATCCCTATGCAGGAGCCGAGCCCTAAGGTTGTAACTGCATCCTCACCACAGCAAACAGCCATGGCTGCCATCCCTACTTTTATAACCTCACTCATCCTTCAAGAAACTCCTATCTCTTCCCTTTAGTTTACATTACTCCCAATGCCTTTAAAATCTTCTCATATGATTCCATATCCGGTATTAAAATGAAATAACCGTCCAACTCAATATCATCTGAGAATTTTGTCTGAACAAGAAGGATTTTGTCCGCATAAAGTCCGAACTGTACGGCGGGTACACTAAGAAGTGCACTGGCCATATCAATACCAAGCTGAGGAATTGACGGATAAATCTTCAAGTTTGTAAGCGATGACAATGCGTTCAAATATGCACCTGTAATAATATTACCTACTTCTTTTATTGCCGAACATTCCATCTCACCGAATTCATGATTAATAATTTCTTCATCTGTAACGCCCAGCATTCCGCACATTAACTTATTTACAAGTCTTGCTGCAGAACTTTTCTGAAGAATAAACATCATATTTCCTTCAACGTCACCTTCGACCTGAAGATAAATACCTACCATCAGTTCATCTTCCCTACCGACAATATTACCGAGCTCCGCAAACTCAAGTAGCTTTACTTGTGGAACCGACATGTCGACCTTACAGCCAATCATCTGTGCCAATGCAGTTGTCGCATTTCCCGCACCTATGTTTCCCAATTCCTTTAAAACGTCCCAATATTGAGATGTCAATTGTTCCATATTCAGGTTATTCATAGCCACAATCGCCTTTCTTATTTTTCCATTACTACTGCATTCAAATCAAGAAGGGAAATCAATTCATCATCGTTCTTTCCTACTCCATTGACAAAACTAACCTTTCCTTCTTTTCCGTCATAGGCCATTTTTTCAATGCTCTCTGCTGACAAAGTAACCACTTCGCGTACTTCATCAACAATTACACCGATTGTACCGTGCTGCTCTAATTTCAAAATAATAATTCTGGTTGCCTTAGTGATTTCATCTGCCGGCAAATCCATTTTAAGGCGGATGCTCATTACAGGAATTACTTCTCCACGCAGATTGATTACACCTTTTAAATATTCCGGCACTTTAGGAACTCTTGTAATACTCTGCATACGGACAATATTGTCTATGTATTTAATATCAATACCGTATTGTTCTTCGCCCAATTTTATAACAATATATTGTGCAGTTTCACCTAAACCCTTTAATTCAGCTAATTTCAATTCATCCATTTGCTTGTCCCCCTGTCTTAAATCAGTGCGTTTGCATCGAGAATCAGTGCTACCTCACCATCACCAAGGATTGTTGCACCGCTGATAATCTTACATTTACTGATGTACTTGCCTAAGGATTTAATAACGATTTCCTGCTGACCGATCAACTCATCTACCACAAGTCCCGCTAACCTTTCACCCTTCTTGACAATAACCACTACCATATTCTCATCATTCTGCTTACTACTTTCAATATCCAGCTCATTGCTTAATCTGATGATAGGAATTACGGTGCCGCGCAGATGAATTACTTCTCTGTTCTGAACCAACTTAATCTCGTTAGGATTAATGTCTTCTATGGTCTGAATGCTGCCGAGAGAAATTGCATATTTTTCTCCGCCTACAATTACCATAAGAGCCTGGATGATTGCCAATGTAAGAGGCAATCTGATAATCCATGTACTGCCTTCGCCCAGTTTGGATTTCACTTCCACTTCACCACTTAAGGATTCAATCTTTGACTTCACAACATCAAGACCTACACCTCTTCCGGATACATCGGATATTTTCTTGGCGGTTGAGAAGCCTGCATGGAATAAAAGATTGATAATATCTTTTTCGCTCATGCTTTCGCCCTGTTCCGGTGTAATTACACCACGTTCAATGGCTTTTGCTTTCACAGCTTCCACGTCAATTCCGTTTCCGTCATCTTTTACCTCAATTACAACGTTATTACCATCCTGGTAAGCATCTAAGAAAATAGAGCCCACCGCCGGTTTTCCTCTCTTGGCACGGACTTCTGCTGACTCCAATCCATGATCTGCGGAATTGCGAAGCAGATGCATTAAAGGATCGCCGATTTCGTCAACCACGGTTCTGTCAAGTTCTGTCTCTTCACCGGACATATATAATTCCAT
>JAZNAE010000076.1:0-3314 GCA_045586385.1 Lachnospiraceae bacterium | reverse complement strand
TACATTTTCAATTGCCCATGTAGTCTGGCGTATGAAATGATACTTGTCTATGATAATGGTGGCATTCGGAAAGAAAGTTTTGGCTAAATCTGTGTAAGGTTGCCACATATCGCAGACAAAAAACTTTACCCGATAGCGTTCAGCCTTTGGAATTTCCTTAAAATAAGAGGTTAAGAACGTCTGGGAACGGGAAGGCAGAATATCGAGTACGGAATGCTTTGTGGGATCAACCAAAATACACTGATATTTTTCTCCACCGGAATTGCCTTTGAATTCATCAATGGACAATGTGTGGGAAAGCGTCGGTCTTTGAAAAGCAATCGTATCCAGAATACGGTTTACTGTAGTAGGTGAAACATTACACATTTTAGCAACCGATGTGATGGAACGAGTGTCATGTAGAGCCGAAGCAATAAAAGCAGTTAATCTTGAAGTACGCTGAAAAAATCGGGGAAGAAAACTATAGTTTTCATAAAAGCGTTTTCCGCAGGAGCAGACATAACGTCGCTTCTTCAGCAAAAGATAGCAGTGTTTAAACTGAAAGGGCAGGTCTTTGATGGTCTGCATTCTGTAATCGTGAATACGCTTTGTAAAAGCGCCACAGATTGGACAAGAGTGTTCCCGAGGCTTGGTTTCCAGATAAATTTTTACAAAAGTGTCAGCATGAATAACTTTTTTTACAATTACCTCTTCAATATTTATGAGTTTATTGATACAATGATTATGAATTTATGCATACATCCGAGTGATGAGTTTTGGTCGACTGGCACTTGGAGGTTTTTCTTTATTATAAAATAAAAAATGCCGGAGTATATGATTTTTCAATCATACACCCCAACATTTATTTTAGAACCGTTTATTTTATCTTTATTAAGCATCCAACCTTCCCATCAATTCCAGAAATCTGTCTTTTCCTTCAAACCAATTGAAGATGCTTTGAACACAGGATCTTTCCCCTGCTTACGCTGTTGCATATAATCATTAAGTGCCGCGATGACAGGTTTTCCCAAAATAACTATAACAGGTAAGTTCATAATTGCCATAATCCCCATTAAAACATCTGCTAAATTCCACACCAAACCAAAATCCAGCAATGCACCTACAAATACTACAATACATGCTGCAAAGTGGAAAATATGCATGGGAACCTTTCCAAGTGTGCGCTTCGCAACATAATTTAAACAACCTTCACAGTAGTAAATATTTCCAATCAAAGTTGTGAATGCAAAAAGCAATAATGATAACGTGATAAAATACGTACCAAATGAACCAAAATTAACAGAAAGCGCTTTCTGTACAAAGGGTGCACCGGTAAGAGCTTCCGATGGCTCAATTCCACTGCTAAGACACATCATAGCTGTTGCTGTACAGACCAAAAGCGTATCAATAAATACACTGAGCATCTGCACCAAGCCCTGCTTTACAGGATGTGAAACATCCGCTGTTGCAGAGGCATTAGGTGCCGAACCAACACCTGCTTCATTTGAATATAAACCACGTTTAATACCCTGCATTAATGCAGAGCCTGCAAAGCCACCAAAAATCGCTTTAAAATCAAATGCAGAAATAAAAATATTTTTTAATATCACAGGAAGTGTTCCTATATTCAAAACCATAGCGATTATTGCCATTAAAATATAAAGAATACCCATAACCGGAACCATAACACCGGTGACTTTCACAATTCGCTTACCGCCACCCAATGCACATATGGCCACAAAAATTGCTAAAACCGCTCCGCAAATCACAGGAACTATTGATGTTTCCGGGTCACCGTAGAAGCTGTATTGTGACAAACTGGTAACAAAATTATAAGAGCAAAGCATGTTAAAGCCTACTGCATAGGTTATGATCAAAGCAATGGCAAAGACTACTCCAAACCAACGTTTGTGAAGTGCTGCCTCTATATAATACGCTGGTCCGCCATAGCTTCCCCCTTTTTCGTCACGCTTTTTATATACTTGTGCCAGTGTACTTTCTACAAAGGCAGATGCTGCGCCAACAATAGCAATTACCCACATCCAGAAAACAGCGCCATAGCCACCAAATGCAATGGCATTTGCTACACCTACGATATTGCCGGTACCTACTCGACTGGCAGTAGATACCATCAAAGCCTCAAAGGATGAAACTGTTTTACTGTCTTTCTTTTTCTCTGTTACCAATCGGATAGATTCACCAAGCAGTCGTATCTGTATAAATTTGGTACGAAAAGTGTAGTATAGTCCCACCGCCAAGAGTAAAATAATCAAAAGATAGCTGTACATAAAGTTGCTGATTTCTTCTATCAGCTTAGAGATAAAATCATACATTATAGATTCCCTTTCTTTCGTAAACATGTATCTTTTCCATCATAACATATTTTTATACAGCTCGCCATATTAAATTACTTGTCATATACAGATAAAAACTAAAATTTAGCCTGATGAAATTGTTTGCCATAATTATTCACATAGGATGCATATTCCCTTTTATCTGTCACAAAAATAAATGCCGGATATGAATTGATACGCTGAGACCTTAGCTGTTCCAAAATTACGCTTTTTCCCTGAAATATAAATTTTCCATCTTGGAACCAAAGTATAAGTGGTTCCCTGTTCTCCAAAATATCATCAGAACCAAATTCACTGGACGAATGAATAAGTCTCAATGGAATCTTTACCAATCCATCACAACTCCACTCTTCCGGATATATGTTTTCTCCGAATTTCTTTGTGTAGTAAGTACGTACCCACTTCTGAGCCAGACCGGCTTCACTGTATTGTATTGCATTATCAATGGTTGGATGAAAGGGTATCCATTGGCGATTCTTTCCATAGACAATTTTCTTGATGGAATCAGTTGACAGAAAATACTCTTCTGCAAGCTCCCCGATACCCTTTCCATTCATGTATTCGTTATAAATTCTCTGATTTCGCTTTAATAGCTTCTGTCTGGAGCCGGAAATACTTCCCCATGCTTTTGGTTCTTCTTTTTGGGGAATATATAACAGCTTTCCGGCAGCATATTTTTGTATCTGTGATATCAGTTCCGGTGGTAATACATCCTTTGCATTTTCGTATTTCATGACATCTCCTACAGACGATTTATTCTTTCTTCTAATTCACTGATGGATTCCATAATGGTCTTACAGGACACTTCATCATCAATGGAGGCATGCCAACGCAACGCATTAATTCCCTTATAGTATCCCATACACAGGAATCTTTCTTTAAAGTTCTCCACTTCTATGCCCTTTTCTTTCAGATACGGATATAACTTCTCCGGGACTTTGAAATATGGTCTATGCAAATCCATGCAGGCAAAATCTATCA
>JAZNAE010000075.1:0-34615 GCA_045586385.1 Lachnospiraceae bacterium | reverse complement strand
TCACTCTCCCATACAGATACTTGTGCAAGTAATGGCTTCAATATTCCTCGAGATATATTATCTGCTCGATTAAAGCCAATTAGAGGCATCGGTGTATCTGGTGTTATATCTATCTCTGCGTATCCCAATTTCAACATTTGTAATTTCTCCTCAAATTCATATTTTCCAATGTCTACAAATTGAAAGTTGTCGCTCCGACAAACTGAATTTTTCACATGTTCTATTCTAAAGCATTCTTCTCCAATTCGTCCAAATAATTATTTACACATACTTTATTATCGGGAAAATCATGACCTAAAAAGTATTTTTCAAACTCAAACTTATTTACAAACTCTCGATAGGCTTTTAATCTGCTTAACTTAACTTCGCCATTATTATATATATCTTCACAGTCTGCATCTCCAACAAATAGAGCCTTTTCTTGGGATATATACACCAACAACGCATCTCGGCTATGTATGGAATCTCGTGCGTAAAGTTCTAGTTGGATATCTCCTAAATCAAGTTTCATATGATCATTGACCACAATATCCGTTGTCACAATTTTTATCATAGATAAATCTGTATAAACTTTTTGTATACATTCATTAACAAACACGATATCTGTTCCGTCTTTTACACGTTGTTCCATATCTTTTCCAGTCCATTTCCAATTAGAAACAACTTCTAATTGTTGCTGTGTTAATTGACTGGAAATAGACTCCCCCTGAATATATGGAAGCCCAAAAGAATGGTCCCAATGCCAGTGAGTTATAATTGTGTATTTCGGAACCCCAAAACCTTCTTTTTGTATTGCGGAATAAAATTGTTCCACATGCTCTTTAGATTGCCCTGCATCTATAGCAACACTGTAATCACGTCCCTTAATATAATACAAAAACGGTCTATCTGTTTCTTGCTCACCGGTGAAAAAATATATCCTATCTGTTACCTTTACAAATTCACTCGCCATTCTATCACCTCATTACAAAATTCAAAATTCTGCCTGTTTATCTTGCAGTCCCCTCCATAAATATGATGTTTTCATCTGTCTCAAAACCGTTCTTTTCATAAAAACTAACACTTGAATAACCGCGCACCGTTGTAAGGACAATATAGCTTATTTCTTCGGGTTCTTCTTTTAACTCTCCCCTGACATATTCCAGCATTCTTGTTCCAATACCTTTTCGTTGATAATTCGGATGAATACTTACCTCGTCTAACCACAATTCCTTTTTACTCATATATGTCATTATTCTTCCGATTACCATTCCAACTACTACTTTTTCTTCACTATCTAATACAATATATCCTCTGGAAACCCTTGCAGACATCAATTCATCCAATCTTGTATAGGCTTGTTCAAAAGTCCACTCTTCGTTCCACGGCTCCTCTTTGAATGCTTTTATAAGTGTATCTGCACACATCGATATTTCGTTTTGTTCCAATCTTTTATATATTAATTCCATTTCTAATCTCTCCACCAAATTCAAAGTTTCTGTTCCCTACAAATTGGAATTTATTAAATTGATATCCACCAACACACTCCATATTTGTCAATAATTGTAGCACAGCATTTACTCCATGGAAGTTCACCAATAGGTTCGATAATAACTCCACCATCGCTTAAAACCTGAAAAGCATTATAAACTGCTTCTTCTGTTCCCATTTCAAATGCATTAAAGGTCATAGTTTCCCATTTATATTTGTGAACTATATTGATATCACATGGATTTTTTGCTTCTGCCAGTGCCAAAAATCCTTCTCCATTTACAGATAACTCACAGTGTTCATAAGCAGTGTTATCCTCGTTTCGAAATTCGCGGGTAATTTCTGCACCAAATGCTTTGCAATATGTTTCCGCTGCTTCAAAACTGTTTTTTACATATACTTGCGTATAATTCTTCATTTTTACCTCCACAAATTCGAATCTGTTACTGTATATATCCCATTTTTTCAAAGAACTTCTGATAACGTTTTCTTTGTATATCAATCATTTCGTTTGAATTTATAAAAGAAATGAAGTCCTTTTCGGAAATCCATTTGTATGATATTGTTTCACCTTCTTGAAGAGAAACAGATGACTTATCGCAATCAGTGACACATAAAAAATTATAGTATATAGTGTCGTGAGAAATGTACCGACCAATTTCCATGAAATCGTCAGAACAAATCCCTGTCTCTTCCAAAAGTTCTCGTTTGGCACATGATACCTTGTCCTCTCCTTTTAACGCAGAACCACCAGCGGTTGCCTCATAGTAACCTCCATAGTTAGGTTTTTGTACATCTCTTCTCATAAGCAAATAATCACCATCAATATGTCTGACCAGAATCTCGCTGACAAGGTGGTATAGCCCTTTAGGTATAGGTTCCCCTCGTACCAAATCTTGGTTTGCTAAAGTTCCATCTATCAAATACGCGTCCCAAATTTCCAAAATATTCACCTCCACAAATTAGAACATCATAGTTCCTTAATAACTCCCTGATCAAAATAGTAAATATTCTCTCTTTTATAACCGTATTTTGAATTCGGAACACTTATATGGGGCTCAAAAGTAAAGTAATCAACATTACCAAGAGATATTTGATTTCCCTTTTCTATGTAAACTCTATCACTTTTCAGTCTCACAATGGAATGTCCCAAGTTACCCATAAAATCAAGATTGATATAGCCTTTTTGTTCTATAATGTTATTGATATAATAATACAGTTCTTCAAAAGTCGTTTTAGGTGTAACAAATTTGCACATTTCCTCATGCAAATATTCTTCCATCAACAATCCGTTCTTCCATTCCTCATTTGACACATTGTCATTCTCTACTATTTTACCCTTTTCAATAATAATAGTTCTTGCATAATCGCCCCATGTATCTCCATTTTGTGGACTCAAATCAATTGTAATAATGTCATTCTCTGCAATAACTCTTTTGCTTGTAGTATATTCTTTTCCCGAAACAGATAGAGTGGTTTCGTCCCCTGCAAAAACAAAAGCTCCCACATCCCAATACCAAAAAGAATCAGCTCCCAATTCCATCATTTTTGTTTCACACAACTTCCTTATCTCAAGCAATGTCATTCCCGGCTGTATCTTCTTTTTAATGAACTCAATTGTCTTTTTTGCTATATTCTGTACCTCTGTATATTGCATAACCATTCTCCATAATCTTCAAAGTTAATATTTCAACAAAAGTTTCACTTAGTTGATCAAACCACATTTTTGCATAACTCTTTCAGCGCCGACAAGCTGAACTTTTCGCCTGTTTTATGCTAAAGCATTCTCCTCCTTTTTTGAGTCCATAAACATAACAGCAATTTTATACAATCTTCTTACATCAAAGCCTACTATAATATGCCTATAAGCAAAAAAGGAGGCATATTATGAAAAATTTATTTGAAGCATTTAATCAGGGACAATTAATTATTCCCGGCAAAACAGTGAACTTTGAAAGTATTCCGTGGAACAAGCATCCTGCCTTTGATGGTGTAGCATTAAAACACATTGTCACTTCAAGTGATACAAATGGTGCATTCAGTTATCATCTGGTTCGGATTGCACCAAATAAAAGTATTTTTAACCACATCCACGAACTTCAGTTGGAAACCCATGAGGTAATTTCAGGAGATGGAACCTGTATAAATAATCAATGTGAAATACCGTATTCTCCGGGGATAATATCCATTATGCCTAAAGCTGTTCCTCATGAAGTGCATGCAGGTGATGATGGCTTGTTACTCTTTGCAAAATTTATTCCTGCTCTTTGCTAATCTTAGCAACTTTTTGATATGACGCAGGTGTCATTCCTACAATCTTTTTAAAACATTTAATAAAGTGGCTTTGGTCGCAGAAACCTGCATCTAAAGCCACTTCTGCTATTGTCCTATCACACAAAAGCATTTTTTGAGCCTTTCTGATTCTGCATTGTATTTGAAATTGATGCGGTGTAAGTCCTACTTCTTTCTTAAATTGGCGTATCATATGAAACGAACTTACACTTATCTCATTTGACATATCCTCGATGGAAACTGCTGCTTCCGGCACTTCAATTATCTTATGTTTTATATCCTTAGAATAACTGCCTTTTGTTAGGTTCTTTAATTTATTTGCTAATAGCACAATCAATCCATCTGACAAAAGCTCTGAATATTTGGCTGCTGTTTCCTTTTCACCAAATAATTGATTTAATTTTTTGTCTATCATCAATCTAATATTATCAATATCTGTCTGTATCAAATAATCATGATGAATACATACACTAAGCATTGTATAGGAACAATTTCTGGCAGGCTTTATGGAATGCGGAACATCCATTGGGATGGTAAAGATATTATCCGATTTGCATACAAGCTTTTCCGCATTCGTTTCAATTACAATTTCACCATCAACTACAATCCCTACCGTATAATGCTCCGCATGAGTATGTAAAGGATATGAAATATTCACTTTATTAAGCATTACGATATCTATCGTATTATTGTTACTTGAAAAATAAAATCCATTTTCTTCATTATTCATGATACTGTTCCTTCATGTATATCTTCCGCCATTGATAAATCAAATTTTGTAATTACTAATCTTTCCGTTTCTATTTTCATCTCATTTCACTCCATATTTTGAAAACTCTATGAAATGCACCTTCTCAGCGAATAAATAATATGATAAAAGCTACTACAAAAATGAATATCGCTACACATAACGAAAATATTGCAATCCCTCTGTTCCTTTTCCATTGTAATATTGCCTGAGAAATCATTGATATTCCCATAAATATTTCACATATAACAATTGCGCCATTCCATATACCTAATATCTGTAAAAATGCACATATAATCACTATTATTGAACTGAATATCCCCACAAGAAACGCACATTTTTCATACTTACTTTTATTCATAAAGCCTTCTACTATTTTGTTCATAAGTTTCATTCTCCAATTTCATATTTTCCAATGTCTACAAATTGAAAGACGCTTAATAATGTTCAATACAAAAATCAACCCACTCTTTCACTTTCTTCCCAACTTCATCTGCATTCAAATCATCTACATTTAAAACATCTACATTTTCTTTTCCTATAAACCAATTCCTTTTTAATGGCAATAAATACTTCAAATGATGTTCGAAAAAGTTTCTGGAACGGGTATTATCATTCTCCTTATGTTTTAATAATACTTCATTTGAGGCATCTAAAAATAATATTCTTGTTGGCATACACTTTCGGACTTGTTCAAGCTCCTTATGTAATGCATTTTCAATTTCCCACTCTTGTCCTATAGTTTTCGGGTAATTTAAAGTATAAAATTCTATTTCCTCAGCTCCAAAATCCATAACACTACAACTAAAATTTTGGGCTTTATTATAGCGAACAACTTCCTTGTTAAGCCATAATTTCTGTATCTCCAAATAATCTTCGTATTTGTTTTTATCTAGCTGACGTCGTTTTACTTCATCAATAATATCCGTATTAATTTCATAACTAATATTTACGTACGGAGCATTTTCTTGTAAATATCGTACTGCAGTTGTTTTTCCTACAGCCATGCAACCTTGTAAAGAAAGTATCATATGTTTCCTCCTCAAATTCATCTCTCAGTATTACTAAGCTTTTGTTCTTTAATTGAAAGAACGACTGCCGTAACAATAATGATTATTCTACAAGCGTATGACACACATTGGCTCCCACCCATTGCTAATTGTGTGAAAACATTGATTAGCGAATGTGTCATCACACATATCCACAAACTGTTCGTCTTTATAAATAAAGCCGATAAAATAAAGCAATTTATCAATAATCCAAGTGAAAATTCAAAAGCCTGTACTTGTGGCAACGTTCCTTCAATATAGAAATAAGAAAAATGCCATATTGCCCATGCAACAAAAGTGATTATTGTTGAAGTGATATAATGACGGCGTTCCTGTAAAATCGGTTGAAAAACATATCTCCATCCTACTTCTTCAATCCCACCAAATATAATTGCCTTAAGAAATAAGATAATAGGAATATACCACGCACTTAACACTAATTTTCCATTAACTGCAACATAACCAAAATCCAAAATCAAGAATATAAGAACCCAAAAATAACTGCTAAAATTTTGCTTTACAGCAAAAAAATCTTTCAGGATTTTCTTCATACCGTACTTTTTGTATTTTGTTGCAATAATAGCTCCCCATAGAGCAGATGAAACTCCTCCAATTCCAATAGCAGCCATTCCTACCTGCGTCGTATAATCTACAACCATACCCAAATTACGCAATATAAAAACTATAATACATACCACCCATATTTGCCCTAAAGTTCCTGACAAATAAAGGGCAATCGCTTTATTTCGACTCATAAATATCCCCTAAAACTTCCAACTTATTGCTCTAATCCATGTAATTTAAATGGATTCGTTTCCAGTTCTTTTCTGTAAAGACTTACCACATCCCAAATATCAAAAAACATATATTTACACTTTCCAATATAACCATCTTTAATAATACCCTTTTGGTATGCCATCTCTTGAATTGTATACCATGGTTTTACCGGTGATTCACCGCATTCCACCAGCCATTTATCAGCCGGATACTTATTATTGACTTCTTCTGTAGGGGCAAATATATCGCTGATTTCTTTTGGCATAACATCTTCCATATAGTGCATTGCAGTTAACTTGTATATATCAACTCCAAGCAATAACGCTTTTCCGCCGTTACGAATCACATAATTCAACCCGCCTTTGGCAGCCTCATCTGCATGTAATCCCCAACCGGAGGTTCTTATCACACCGGTACCTGTAATGACATCAGCTCTCTGTCTGAATGTATCTGCAATAATGCCCATTGCAGTTCTCGGCTCATCTTCCGGAATTATTTTGATTTTCACGGTAATCCCCATATTTCTGTCTTCTTCTGTTAATTCCAATTCAGGGCCAAAACATAAGGAAGGCATAAATATACTTCCTCTCTCCGTCACACACTCCATAAGTGCTTCTATTACTGTCTCTGCCCCGCCTTCAACATGGCCCAAGCTACTGAGTGAACTATGTACTTCAATTTCCATCCCCTCTTGAAGTCCTATTTTTTTCAGTTCCTCAATCAATTCTGCTTTTTTCATTTCCGCCACCGTCATCACCTCAGCGCCAAGTTTTTTCCTCAATATATCTATCTAAAATATCCTTCACAAACTTCTCTGCATGAATGTACGTTTCATTGGAATTACGTAACAACATATCCCGCTCCTTTCTCCATATGAGCGCACTATGAATCAACTCCCGATATTCCGGCAGAAAGTCCATTGCCCACCGGGCTGCTGCGGGTTTTGAAATCTGCTCTCCGGTCCGTACCGTATAAAGGGCACGACACAAAGTTAGTATTGCATATGCCTGACTATAACAACTTTCCTTACACGTTCTGATACGCTCCCGGAAACTCTGTGCATACTTACAAATCATTTGAATAAACTCCTGCTTTTCGATATGCGGTATCACTTTATTCTTATCAATTCCATAAAGTGTAATGGCATATTCCTGCACGCAGTACCATTCATCAATCCAATCCTTACCCGAATCAATAATATGTAATGGTTCTCCCGGAGAGATATTTCCCATTTTGAACGGCATCGTTCGGAAATTCTTTAAACCATCGATTGGTGCATAATGCACTTCGATACGATTTCTCCATTGTGGATTTTCACAAACTATTTCTTCGTGCATAGTACGAAGTTTCTCAATCTCGTCAAGCGTAACTTCGGAAGCTATGACACATAAGGTATCTATATCGCTGGTAGTAATGTCAAAATCTCCCCAAACCAGCGAACCATACAAATAAAATCCTATCATTCGGTCTCCGAAGATATTCTTATGACCACTCATTAGTTTTTCTATTATTTTGTTTACTCCATCATCTCGATAGTTACTCGATTCCATCTGTACTTCTCCAAATCTACTCTGTTTCCTTCTACTTTAACGCCTTCATTTTCCAAAAGGGCAATTTGACGGTTTTCACCACCAAAGGCAAACGCTTTCGACACTTCTCCCAAGCGGTTTACCACTCTATGACAGGGAATGGTTTCCGGCTCCGGATTGACGTGAAGGGCATAGCCCACCACGCGCGACCACCTTTTATTTCCGGCAAGAGAAGCCACCTGACCGTAGGTCGCAACTTTTCCACGGGGTATCTGTCTTACGACATCATATATTAATTCAAAGGTAGATTTCTGCATCAATTAAACTCCACATTTATTAAATCAATCCAAAATGCTTTGCGATCATATCGCAAACTTCCTCTCTGGTATCTTTTCCGTTATCTTCCCTAACCACCTTGAAAAATCCACTGTTTGCACACTCGTCATAGTGTTTCTGACTGTTAATAAGCGCAAGACCACGTTTGTAATTATCCATAACCGCTTCGGGATTATCGCAACTTTCTATCACACTGAGGATAAATAATTTTTCAGGATCGTCCCTGTCAAAGAAGCGTTCAACACTCATTGACTGCGACGACAGCATAACCGCAACATGGTTATAATCGGAAATTTCTTTCAGTACATCGATTGGAATATTTGTATCTACAATTACTTTCCTATCCCTTGATAGTGATATAAGTTCAGCCACCTCAAACTCTGCGGCTTCCTTTGCTGTACTAAAAATCCACCTTTCATATTCTTCAGGTGAACGGGTAACAAAATCTTTCCAATCGGTAAGATTTTTTATATAGCAACTATCAGGTTGCTTATCAGGGGTTGCCACAATATCCGATACAGCACCGTGATAGTTTTCTCCGCAAAAAATCATATTATATCGCTCAGCAAGCATTTTTACTGTGGTTGACTTGCCGGCATAGGCTGTGCCTGTAATAAAATATACATTTTTGAGATAATGCTTCAAAATATTGTTTTCAATTTTCAATGCAAGATACCTCCCTAAGACTCAGTAAATAAAATCTCAGTTAATTCTCCTATATTATCAATCACAAAATCAGCTCCTGCTGCAAGCAGGTCAGCTCTCGTTGCATTTCCATAAGTCACACCACAAGTATATACTCCCGCTTTTTTTCCCATTTCAATATCCATAGGCATGTCCCCGACAACAAGCGTTTCACTAGGACTAAAACATAATTCTTTTAGTGTTTTGATAACCGGATCCGGGTTGGGTTTTAGTAACTTGGTATCTTCGGCACACAAAACATACGAAAAATATTGAGAGATTTCCAATTGGTTCAAAAACTCCTTACAAGAAATTTTATTTCGGGATGTTGCAATTGTACTGGCTATTTGCTTCTTTGATAAACTATCAAGCACCTCTTTTACATTAGGGAAAAGTACCGGTGGTTCCAATAACTTGTTTTTCTCAAACCTTTCCCGATATGTAGAAACACATAAATTAAGCTGCTCCTCTGACAGGTTCGGATATTGTTTCTTAAATCCCAGTTTCGAAGAGAGTCCGATTGTTGAAGCACATTCTTCCTCACTTGCAACATTAAGTCCCAGTAATCGCATGGTTTCCTGTTTTGAAATTATGATGGCTTTTCTTGTATCTGCAATGGTTCCGTCAAAATCAAATATTACTAATTTAATCTTCATACGGCCGTTCTCCACGAATTATCTTCACAAAAGTATAAAAAGCAATGTAATAATCGGTAATGCCTTTCTGTAATCCTTATTCACCAACAAATAAGCTGCACCAAACAAAAATCCACCTACAGCAGAGAGAATCCCCACCATCAAACTTCCTTTGGTAAAAATGTGTGCCAAGCCCCAGGTTAAGCCAAGAACAATTCCACCATATGGGATTTTTTCATTATGAAACCATTTCTCACAAGCTTTTTGTCCAAACACAATAATAAGCGAAACCAAGAAACCTTCTGCCAAATAGTATATATATTGAAATGTAAACAATAACGGTCCTCTGGAATTCCACTCCCTAACTACTTTAAATCCACCCCATGCCAAATACTTGGCAATTATATTAACCACAAAGCATACAACAATTGTAATATATTGCCAGGAAAGCATTTTACTGCCTCGCTCCCATATATCAAATCCGGTTGTTTTCTTTCCAATATGTATTACTAACATACCTAATAATATCCAGCCGGAAATTGTAATCATCCAGTGAATAATGTTCTGCGTAACGGTAAAATTATTGATATCAACTTGAAACATGCTTTCTTCTACCGCAACCACCAATAATTCAAATGCGAGAACTGCAAATGCATATAATGCACACCATAAATAATCAAATCCTGTTACTTTTTTGTTTTCCATATTTTCTTCTTAACCTTTCAAATAATCGCCTGCTTTCAAAAATCTGAAAACAGGCGCTCTGTATTAAATCAAATTCTTATACTCTCTTCTTGCATCTACTATGGCATAAATGGTAACTACTTTATTATCTTCATCTACTTTATAAAAAACAAGATGTCGCTCTATAATCAAGACTAAGTATCCTTGCTTCCTTAAGATTGAATATCTCGGCAGCACTCCTGAATATGGAAAATCTTCCAATCTCATAATGGCTTTTTCCAATATTTCTAAATATCTTAAAGCAATGTCAACACTACCGGCATCTTCTGCAATATAAAAAATGATTTCTCTAAGCTGTTCATCCGCTTTATCTGTTCTGATTACCATATATTTCATTATTCACGTCTCGCCTCCAATGCAGCACGAATATCTGTAAAAGTATCTTTCATCGGTGCTGTTCTCCCCGCACGCACATCCTCTTCTGCTTCTGCAAGATTTCTAAGTAACTCTAATTCTGATTTCATCTGACAAAATTCCTGATATCCAAGAACAGCCGTATCTCCTCTTCCATTAACCGTAATAATAACCGGTGTTCTTTCCTCTCGACACAATTTTGATATTTCATTGTAGTGATTCCTCAAATCTGCTGATGGTCTAATAACTGCTTCCATACGTAAATACCTCCTTATGTTTATAGACAAATTATATCATAGTGTGTCTATTTCCTCAATGTTGTATTCAAAGCTCGCTTATTCATCAATATCCTTTACTAAAATCAATTACATTCTTTTTAAGCTCATTATTTTTATCCCGCTTTATATTTTCGCAAAAGATATCCAAAATTCTCTGTCTTGTAAACTTATTTCCTCCCCAACTGATTCCTGAAATATGTGGGGTTAATACTACATTTTCCATGAATCTGATAGGATGTTTTTCAGGTAAAGGTTCCGGGTCTGTAACATCAAGAACTGCGCCTCTTAAGAATCCTTCTTGCAGCGCATTTGTTAATGCGTCCGTATCCACAATAAAACCTCGTCCCACATTTACCAATATGGCACTCTTTTTCATCTTTCCTATTTTTTCTGCATCAAACATCCCTGCCGTTTCTGCTGTTCCCGGAAGTGCAATAACAACCACATCTGCACTTTGCAATTGCGTATCCACACTGTCTATGGTATACATTTCATCGAAATACATTTGTTTCTCTCTAAAACTGCGGCATATTCCGACTGTATAGCATCCAAAACATTTCAGCTTTTTGGCCGTTTCCTGTCCAATATTCCCTGTCCCTAGAATAAGCACTCTTTTTCCCTCTAAGGTATCATCGCTCTCAATTTGGCTCCACCCGCCAGCTTCCATCTGTGCACGGTATGGAAATAAATTTCTTATTAATGCAAGAATTCCGGAAACAATATATTCAGAAATCACACAGCCATAAGCTCCCGAAGCACTGGTAAGCGTAATATTATCAGGGAAATCCGGCGCGGAAGTATATTTATTGGCACCGGCCCAACTCATTTGAATCCATCTAAGCTTTTTCATGGAATGAATAGTACTGTGTTCAGGCTCACCCAATATCACTTCTATATTTTCGCATTCCCCGCTTTTAAGAAGTTCCTCTTCATTGTCAAAAAATAAAACTCTATCCTCTTTTTCAACAGATGATAAAATAAGTTCTTTTTCACTCTCCAAACATTTTTTAAGTACGGCAATTGTTCGCATCTTTTTCCCCTTCTGTTTTCGCGTTCTGAATTTAATATCCCTTATCGACTACAATTCAATTCTATAGTATAAATAATCTCCCGAAAAAGCTGTTTCATCGCTATTCTCTTTCGTATCATATAAAGCAAATCCAACACTTTCATAATTCTTCGGTGCAATCAGATTACTGTTTGTCCATACGCGGATTTCTTGCAATCCTTCATATTCTTTTATGCGACGAAGTGCTTCGCTCAACTGTATTTTCCCGAAGCCTTTCCCCTTATACTTTGTTCTTATGCCATTATGTCCTATTTCCACATACGCAGGTCTGTTTCTCGGATCCCAACAGATAAAGCCTATAGGTTCACCCTTATAACAGGTTACAAATCCATATTTTTCTGCAATATCCGGGTTGTCAAAGAAAAAGTCATCTGACTGCTTCCAATTCTCTTCCCAATGAAGTGCACATCTTTCATCAAAGGAATATGCATCCTTCAAAATTTCATACATAATTCCTCTGTCATAATCTGTAAACTTTTTAAACTCAATATCCGTTTTTTCTTTTACTGTATTCATGTCATCCACCATCCCGGCAGGTTTTACTGTCATTTCAACCCACGCCGGACGAAATCCGCTTTTTATTGCATTTCTCGCAGATTTAATATTTGACCACGCACAGCAGTAAAACGGAACCTTGTCTCTTTTCAATATTTCTAATGCTAATTTGGCAGTCAATGCCGAAGCAATTCCTCTCCGGCGATATTCCGGAAGCACGTCCACCCCAATTTGCCACATGGTATCGCAATCAGCAGAACATGCCGCCAAACCTACAAGTTTTCCGTTATCATATGCACCTACTCCGAGAACATCAAGCTCCTTACGCATTTCACATAAGGCATTGCTCCACTCTGCTATGTATAATTCTTTAAAATCCTCGGCATGCAATATCTTAAGTTCATACCCGCATGGCATTTCGCTAAGCGCCTGTATATCCGGCAAAAAATATTCCGCCATAAAGCATACACGGAATCCTGACTTTTGAAATGCATCATTTAAAACATGCATATTAGGCGTTTCAAAACAATGTTCTATCGCATATTTGTTGATATATGACTCTACAATATCTCTGTACTCTTCCGAAATTGTTGCCACAATATTGTTTCCGTATGATATTAAGTTACATGCATGAGGAAGCTTTAAATACTTTCTTGCTAATGCATGCTCCTTTGATAGAACAATCACATTCTCATCACGTATAAAATCATCTGCACTACAATTTGCATCTATTGCAGATTGCTCCATGGCAATCCTCTTTATCATTTCATTTGTCCATACCATAATCATTTCACCTTAAATTCAAAATTCACATTCTAACTTCTGATTTAAAATATTGTTCTTGAAATCTAACTTGTTCCATAATTTCATCTTTTGTAAAAGATGTATTTTTAGGTACAACTACCCATTTTTCCTCTATATCATCTTCTCTATGAATAATTGCTATGACTTCTCCTACAAATTCTTTTACCGGCACATCTACACCCAAAATATAAGCATCTTGTTCTTCTCCGTCCGGTGCAATGGTCCCTTCAATAAAGCCATAATTTATAGGATAATATATATCTTTATGTTTTGGATGATAGCTTCCCAGTGGTCTATCTACAACCACTTTCACAATATTTCCAATCATAGTGACTTCTCCACAAGTTCAAAACTCTAATTCTCATTTACTTTTGTTATTACATATTTTCAATGCATTCCGGTAATTCTCTAATATCCGTAATAACTGCATCCGGTGCTATAGCTTTTCCAAAACCGTACTTTGCATAGATAAAAGGAATCCCGGAAAAACGTGCTGCCCGCTCGTCCCCCTCTGTATCTCCGATATAAACAGCAGCCTTTATGTTATTTCTTTCCATAAGCATTTTAATGTTGTTTCCTTTATCCAAACCGGTGCGTCCGGACATTTCTATATCTACAAAATAGTTCCCTAATTTGTGTGCATGCAAAAATGCCGGAACATAACCATCTTGGCAATTACTTACAATATACAACTTATATTTCCTGCTTAATATTTTTAATATCTCTTCAAGCCCTTCGTATAATATCGCTCCATGTTCCGTCAAATACTTTACTTCTTCATCTCCAAACTCATCAAGAATTGCATTTCTTTCTTCAGAATCAAGCTCCGGAAAAAGGATTTTGCCAATATCTTCCATTGTTTTTCCCATAAGTTGCTCTGCCTTTTCCTTTGTTAGCCTAAAAGAAATATCGTTATGTTTTTCCAATACCTGATTCCATATATCACAGGCACATCCTGTAGAGTCCCACATTGTTCCGTCTAAATCAAAAATAATTGCCATATCTGTATTTTTCATTTTTATCTATCCCTTTCTTCTATCACATGAATGGTCTGTTTCCCGTTGATAATTTTATGGATATTCTCTTTTATAAATTCCGGCTTGATTTTACTTGTTCCTATTTCATCTATTGGTAGCCACACCAGTTCTTCTCCTTCATCTGTTACATGCTTACATAAACTTAAATCCTCATCGAGAATCTTCATATAGTAGTAAAATTCTATTGTATGGCAATCATATCCATCCAATTTCCCACCAATACCCTTAAAAAAATTTTCACATACAACTGCAAGATGGTCCACACATGCATGAAGACCTGCCTCTTCAAAAATTTCCCTTTCAATACATGCACCGGATACTTCTCCTAAATGAACCCCTCCACCAATCATATAATAATAATCACCAATAGCACTTTTAACAAAAAGCATTTTGTTATTGTAAATTAAAATTCCACCTGTACGGTAACGAAACCAATTATTCCCTTTTTCAAATCCACAATCGTACTTCATAGTTTTCTCTTTCTTATTGTTGTTTACATTTACACAAATAACTTGAGATAAACTTGTCTGTTTCAATTTTGAGTCCCCTTTTATCTCAAATACTTCCTAAGCGCATTTACATGCATCAAAAAGATGCTTTCCGGAGAATTATCCACAATCTCTCTCAGTTCTTCCTTTTTCATCCACCGGATATTCTCCGTTTCATTGGTTTTCTCGAACAGTTCCCCTTCCGCTTCACAAATAAATGTGCTTAAAATTAGAGAATACGCACCTGACAAATTCTGTGTCACACAGTAGGGCGAAAATATAATTGTTTTATTTCCTTCTACATCTAAAAATGTACTATCTTCTTCTCCTCGTATGGTCGTAACATGTAATCCTGTTTCTTCCCACACTTCACGTTTTAGTGCCTCAAAAATATTTTCATATTCTCTTACTTTGCCTGCCGGGATTTCCAACAAACCATCCATTCCGTCGGCATTATTCTTTGCTCTTTCTTGTACTAAAATGAATTCTTCATCTCCTACCTTCTTTACAATAATTGCTCCCACGGCAGGAATGGCAAATGTCTCTTTCATACTCTTCTCCAACTTTTTATCTACAATGCCCTCTATTTTATATACTTTTCTATTAAAGTTTGTTCCACAACTTCCTTCCCTAACAAAGTAATTGCCTGTGCAGGACAATGATTCACACATCGATAGCACATTGTGCATTTATCACCGGAAACCATTTTTCCATTCACACATGCAATGTTATTCATTGGACATATTTTTGTACATTTTCCGCAGCTTACACATTTCTGTGTATTTATCTTTAATTTATCCGTGTAATTCTTTGTCTTATGGCCAAAATAAAACCTTTGTCCGAAAAATCCTGCCATACGATAAATCCATCCGATTCCCTCCCTTGGAGGATTTCCATTTTTTATGGATTTGACAGCTTTTTCTATTTTGTTCTCTGCATTTTTAACGCTCTCGATATTTTTTTCTAATGGGCGTTTTAATACTTTTTCATCACAGATACTATCCGGCATTTTTAAATGTAATCCGCCGATAACTTCTGCCCCATATTTCTGTAATAAACGTCCTAAAATGCCTGCACCGTCTCCGCTAAATAATCCCATGGTGGCAATAATAAATACTTTTTTACCGCTCCACAACGCACTATTTTTTATCACGAAATCCCTTAAAATTTTGGGAACAGTACTATATTGTACAGGGTAACTGAAAACAATCTCTTCATGCTCTTTTATCTTTTCCGTCATTCCTTCTTCTTCGATTGAAAGTGCCTTGGCTTCAACATCATACATTTGCAAAAATGTTTCTAATGCATACCGTGAGTTTCCTGTTCCACTAAAATATATTCCTATCATAAAACCCTCTAACAGCCTTTTCCATTACATTCTTTCTTTTTCCAAAGACGCATCACCACAAAAGCAATAGCCAATACTAATAAAACCGTAACAAATCCTTGTTCACCTGCCCAATAAGGCACATAACTGTTTGTGCTCATCGGTTGAAATACGGTTTGATCAAATAAATTATGAGATGCATGCAAAAATATCGCCGGCCAAACACTGTTAGACGCAACACGCAACCATGACATAATAATACTCATCAGCGTCAGTTCCACGGCAAACATGCATAACCCATATAAAAGTGTTGTCTTTGCCTGGTACAAACCTGCAATAATAAGAGGCATATGCCAAACTGCCCATATTAATCCACTAAATAACAAAGCCTTTTTTCTGCCGATTACTCTCTCCATAACCGGGTACATAAAACCTCTCCAGCCAATCTCCTCACCTGCTGCACTTAGACAACTGGAAAACAGCCCGATAAATAAAAAGATTCCCAAATAAAGTGCCGGTGTTATACCGATACTGCTTTGATATCCCATCATTTCGGCAAGTGCACTAATACCTATCGTTTTATCTTCTACCGCGACCCATGCAACGGCATAGGAAACCAATAAATATACAATAGGAATTACTATACCCGCCAAAATATATTTGATTTTACCGATTTTCATTCCCAATGCTTTTTCTTTTTTGTAATATTTGGAAGCTGTGATGATTCCTGCAATTCCCGGTATCCACATCAGAATCAAAATGAGCAAATCATTGCGGACAATCATATATGCCACTTCTAAAACAATGCTTATTGGTATTAGTATTGCAAAAAATAATTTTAATGCTTTTTGATCTTTCCGTAAGTTATCCATTTTTCTTTTTCCCTTTTTTCTTCTATCTCATTTTTACCTATTCCGAAAATAATTCATAAAACACCGGCTCAAATCCCGCTCTAAAAGCTACTCTCTGAGATTTAATGTGACTCTCTACAGTGGAATATGTAGGCACGATACCACGCTTTAACATTTCTTCCTTCATTGCCGCTGTCACATAAGAACCAACACCTTTTCCTTTGCCCTCATTGGTTACATTCACACCGATTTCCCACAGAAGATCACAATTACGTGTAACGCTTGCTAATCCAAGAATCGTATCACCATCCATCGCACATACTGCCAACATGTCCGGAATCTCTTCATCAAACAAAAGCGCTTCCCAAAATCTGCCGTCACCTCTGAATACTTCTAACGCCTCTTTTTCGTACCATTTCAAATCAAAGCGTTTCTCCATAGGCGGAAAGTTTGTTGCCGGTATATAATGATGATGCGTATCTGCCAGTCTCTGCCCATATTCCTGTAATTTATTATTAATCAATATTAAATTCTCCGGTTCGGAAAGCCATGCACCGCATCTGTGTGCAAAATTCTTTCTGCACCAGTCCAAAATTTCGTCGCATGCCATTACCAGCAGTTTTTGTTTATAAACCGCTATTTTTAAAAGTGTGTTTTCTGTTCCGATTTTTCTGGCCTTACTGTTTTTCTTCAAAGGTCTGAACACGCCTACAGATCCACGTACCTCTTCCACAGTGCAGTCATAATCAATTGCTAATTGTTCTTCTAAAATGTCTACGTATGATTTGCTCATATGTTTTCCTCCGCTGCTTCCTATGCTTTTTATCCTTCCATCAACTTACAAACATCCACCCAGCACTCAAATCCCGAATATTTTTCCAATTCCGGAATCGTCATCTCAATTGCACTGTTTCCACTTCCGCAGGCAGGAAATACTGTCTCAAATCTCTTCAAAGATTCATCCAAGTAAACCTTTACGCCTTCCTTTACACCAAAAGGACAAACACCTCCTATGGCATGTCCGATAAGGTCTGTGACCTGATCAGATGAGAGCATTTTTGCCTTTGCTCCAAACTGCTTTTTGTATTTGCTATTGTCAATTTTTACATCGCCTGCTGCCACAATTAAAATTGCTCTGTCCCCTACTAAAAATGAAAGCGTTTTGGCAATTCTTTGAGGTGCACAACCCAGTGCTTCTGCCGCCAAGGCAACTGTCGCACTGGATACAGGAAGCTCCTGCATGCGATCTTCGATTCCAAATTGTTGCAAATAAGCTCTTGCTCTTTCAATGGACATATGAAAGCTCCTTTCCTTTGTGCGAATAAGCAGACTCGAAACGCTTCGCGTTTCTCTCTGCTTCCTCTCCCTTTGTTTGGACGAATAAGCAGACTCGAAACACTTCGCGTTTCTCGTTCGCGTTGCTCGTCATATACCCTGAAAAACATCTTTACATGCAAGCATGTAGATGTTTTTCGGGTATCTGACTCTGCTTATTCGCGAAAAAAAGCGCACCCGACATTACTTTATCGAGTGCGCGCGCATATCTGTACCAAGATAATATTATATCATGCAACAGTCGACAAAGGTTTATTCAATTTGTTTTTATGCCCTGTAAATCTCTTTGTCATGACTCTTGCTCCTTTCTTGTTTATTTGAGTTTTTACATAATGTTACTCTATCACTTTGTAAATTGTCTGTCAAGGATTTCCAATTTATCTTTTTGCATCAACAATTCTCTGTGCTGCAAACTTACCCATTGATGCCGCAGTAGGAAGTCCTCCGGGACCCATCAGCCATTGGCTGGCAATAAATACATTGGGTAATCCTTTTATCTTACCCGCCACGGTTTTGTTCTTTGCATTCTTTGTCACAATAAATCCCATGTAAGCGCCATGAAAAGAATTGCAATATCTATGATAGGTTACCGGTGTCCAAACATCCAAAATTCTTACCTTACCTGCAATTTGAGGCAATCTTTCCACCAGTCTGCTTTCAATTTCCTTTGACAGTTCTTCTTTTTTCTGCTGATATGCCTCTTTGTCTTTTACAAGTTCCATCCAATATTCATAGTCATCCTCGTTCTGGGTAAACATAGTCTGTAAAACCGTGTTTCCTTCCGGTGCAAAAGAAGGTTCATAGGAATAATTGTTAATGCTCATTCTTTCTGCTACTGATGTGCCAACAGTTAATGGTTTACAAGAAAAAATATTTGTTTCTTTTATGCTCTCCAATTTATCTTCTACTGCAAAGGCCACATGAAATCCCGTTGTGACAGGATACATGTCTCTATTTTCAAACAGCTGGCAGAGGTCTTTCGGCATATATTTCTTGTCTAACAGTTTTGTAAATGTGTGATTTACATCACTTGCACAAATTACATAATCTGCCATAACAGTTTCACCACTTGATGCGAGTACAATTCCTTCTGCCTTCTTACCATTTACAATCACTTTCTCAACCGGTGCATTTAAATATAGTTTTCCGCCTAAGTCCTGATAACGTTTTGCCATGCGGAGTGCCATGGAGAGGGATCCTTCCCTGGGAATATCACCGTTTCCTGCTGTCACAGTTGCATAAGAAACCACAAACGCATATGCCTGATAACCGGGTGGCATATAGTCTATAATGGCTCTTTGAATTAAGGGATGCTTAAAGCGCATTGCAAATTCGTTAATATCCATTCCTCCATAAAGCTTCATGACCTTTCCCATTTCTGCCATGGACATTCCCATTTTTATGTAATCAAAAATACCCATTTTATCAAATGGCTTTTCTACAGGAACCTGCATACTCTCTGCTGCCGCAACCATATCCATGAGCTGATTGATTTCAGCTTCATCCTCCGGAGAAAGGGCAAGTAATTCTTTTCTGGTACGGTCTTTATCTCTCCAAAAAGTTAGTGTTTCCCCATTTAACTCTGCACTGAAAAATTTTTCTTTTTCATACACTTCTACCCCATCGCCAAGGGCGCCAACTTCTTTCCAAAGTTTATGTAATTCACTGCCTTCTTTACTTCCGGTAAGCCAATGGATACAATTATCAATCATGTATCCTTCTCTTTTCCAGCCGGTACACTGTCCGCCCGGCACAGCATTTTTCTCATAAATTTCTGTTTCAATCCCTGCTTTTTGCAAATAAATTCCTGATGTCATTCCGGAAATTCCGGCTCCGATAATTACTACTTTTTTCATGTTCATTCTCCTTTATCTCGCACGCACAATATCTACAACCCATTCTGCTTTAGGCAATTCCATCTCCGGATGTGCCGCATACTGCTCTGCAACTCCCTGAATGCTGCACCAAAATGCATTGGAAAGTGCAAGTGCATTTCCTTCTTTGACAGTTCCTTCTTTCTGACCCCATTCCACAATCGGAACAAACTGTTCTATGGTATTCACCTTCATCGCAATTTCTCTGACAGCTTCCGGTGTTCCTTCACTTCTCTGGGCATCTGCCATCAGCACAAACATTTTTGCAACATACGGCTGTTCTTTCATAAATAAAAATAACTGCTCTGCAAATTGTTCAAAAAAATCAATGGCATGTTCACATCCCTGATTACCGGGATATGCCGTTCCCTGAAGTCCCATTTTCACAAGTTCTTCATATAACTTTTCTTTCGATTCAAAATAGTGAAAAAGAAGTCCTACGCTCATAGATACTTTTTCTGCTATATCTGTTATCTTGGTAGCTGCATATCCCTTTTTCACAAATAAATCAAGGGCTGCATATAAAATTTCCTGTTTACGATATTCTTTCTGTTCTTGACGTTTCATCTATTTGCCCCTATTGAATTTCTATTCATTGAATATTTATTCAACTATTTTATATCATAAATTTTTTTTCGTCAATACAGAAACCCTAAAATTTTTATTCGGTTTTCACTATTTTTTATAGATACTTAGGAAAAGATTTTATTTAAGAATATCCTTCCAGTTTCTTTTGCTATAACCAATTCTTAGGATAATAACGACTTGCATAGTTTCAATGACTTCGTAAAATATATAATAATTTTTATAGGGCATGTATCGAATGCACTGACTTAATAAAATATCATCTTGTATAAGTGGAAATTTATAAGGAAAATTTTTTAATTGTAAAATAGATTTTCTAAGACCTTTAATAAATTTTTTAGAAATGTCAGGTTCTGATAATGTAAAAGATATATAGTCGCCAATATCTATAATATCATTTTTGGCTCGCTCAGTAAGAATTAATTGATGCTCATCCATTGGCACTATACCTTTGTTCCAATTCATCAAAAGTAGTGTCAAAGTCTAGCAGTCTTTCATGATATACATCCTGCAGCCCTTCCTCCACAAAATTACGAATTTCTGTTTTTGCAATCTCTTTTGTATAATAGTTAACAGTTACTTCCATAAATGGACTCCTTTCGTTTTAATACAATTATCATATCATGATTACAATATTTTTACAACGAAAATCCATCAAGCCACTTTAAGCCTGATGGATTTCTTTTTCGTTCTTCTATATTTTTATTATCTACACATTCTTTTCTTTTTTTCTCTGCACCACAAATTTTATGACACCTAAAATAGCCACAAACAGAAGTGCTGCCACCGGCCAGATGATCCAGCTCACATCATCTCTCCAGCCCCTCTGCCATGAGGATGCAGGCAAAATCATGCAAAGGTAAATAGCTGTAATAATACACCAATAGATTGCTGCAAAAATTCTGATATATTTCCTGTTTTCTTTCTTTTCAGATGTATAATCACCTTCCTCCAGCAGTTTCTCGAAACTTTCGTGTATCGTTCCGGACCACACAAAGAAAAATACACCACATGCCACTAAAAGAAGTGTTCCGCCAACACAAAATGCACATACGACATCAGACATATTAAGTGCCATCGCTCCAAAAATCGGAATCGCTGCCGCAATACACAACGCTGTCCCTGCGGCTACTGATTTTCTGTAGCTTGTATCAAAATCATTTTTCCTCTTTTCTACAATACCCTGTACTCCATACTGAAGTGATATTTTTTCTTTTTCCAGATATTCAAATTTATCCATTTGCATACCTTTCCAAATAAAAATCATTACTGCCGGTATAATAAAAAGTAATAATATGATTAACCCAATTCCCCCTGCCATCTCTTCTGTCATGGCGATCATCTTATATTCTGCCAACGCTCCCAGAATAATTAAGCAAATAGGCGATAAGATACAAAGAACTGTTGCAAGAGCCATTTTAGGTGCAGCTTCCTTGGAAATATCCATATAAGTATTTGCTTCTTCCACGGAAACACTGCGTCCTGCCTCTTCACCCGGCTCATCACTTCCTCCGACAAATTCCACATCTTCCATTTCATCTTTTAAAAGATAATCGGTACTGACACCTAATATTTTACTTAATACGATAATCTTATCAATATCGGGAATGGATGCTCCGGATTCCCATTTAGATACCGATTGTCTGGAGATATTCATCTGCTCTGCCAGCTGCTCCTGTGACCATCCGTTTTTCTTTCTCAAAAGAATTATTTTGTCTGCTAAAATCATTTTTTACATTCCTTTCTATACTTCTTGTTATGTTTTCTAATTTGTATTTCCTAGGCAACTCGTTCTTCTGTTTGATTGCCCGTCAGCGATATCGTCTTATGAAAACATACCAAAAAATCCGGTTGACAACCAGCAAGTGCGCTTGGAAATTTGTCAACCGCGCGTTGCATTTTAAGAAAAATACAGGCCAAAAGCTATTATAGCAGAAAAATCACTCTTTTACATCGTTTTATTACAATATATACTTGCACCAATTAAACAGCATGCATAAACTCCTGTAATAACGCTAACGGTATTTAAAACCGCTTCGCTGATAAAAGGTGCTACTAATATCCCTAACATCAACACAATATACATGGCATATCCTGTATATGACCACGTTTTTGCACCAATCATCTTCACACGTTCATCATTCTCATAAATTTCTCTTGCCTTTAACTTTTCAGCATTTTTGAGTAAACGTACATTTTTGATTATCATTACAACACATCCAAAAATCAAACCGGTACCGGCTCCCGCATAAAATCCAATATTATATTCCGGAATCTGTACCGGAATGGCTCCACTACCAATGATCACTGCAACAATTCCTACAACAATAAGTAATGCACTGTACATAATTCTGTTTTTAATTTTCTTCTCTATAGTCATTTTAAAATCCTCCTAATAATCTTCTTTCCATTTTCATTTTTAACTTTCCTAATTTGTTTCCTCTTCATCAAACAAAAATACTTCTTCTATGGTTTTACCAAAATATTTTGCAATTTCATGTGCCAATAAAAGTGAAGCGTTATATTTTCCGTTTTCTAAAGAAATAATCGTCTGTCTGGTAACTGCCACAGCACTTGCTAATTCTTCCTGGGAAATACGTTTTTCCTTCCGCAATTCTTTAATACAATTTTTCATGCTTTCCTCCTTTCCTGTGATAAAAAATTATTATAAAATGTTTGTATAGTTAACTTTACATTTGCAGTATAGCTCGCTTTACATTTTATGTCAAGTGTATTTTACATTTTTGTCAAAAAATTTTTATTTGTCTTTTTTGTCATAATAATATATAATTTTTCATATCTAAGAAAGCCATCTCGGCAGTTCTTATTTTTTGTGGCATTTATCATTCTATGCCATATCAGGCTTCCCTTGGAAGCTCAGGCGTTTCGCCATTTAATTCAATTTATTTATTTTTACACGAAAGGAGTTTTGCCTATGGCAGAAAACAAAGCAACAAAACAACACTCATTCCGGCGATTGGAGGACTTAAACCTGATTGATAACTTTCTCTTTCAGGAAATGCTCTCCCAAGAAGAGGATGGCGAAGAATTTGCCAGAATCCTACTGAAAACAATCCTCGGGAAACCTATTCGGAATGTTAAAATCATTCCCCAGAAAAATATCTTAGGTATTGACACTGACAAACACGGAATCCGGTTGGATGCCTACATTCAAGAAGTTGTAGATGACATCAACGGTGAAATGGCAGATGCCCAAGTCATTCCCAATGTCTATGACATTGAACCTAATAACTCTTACGAAAAAGAAACACTCCCCAGACGAACACGTTATTATCATGGTCTTATTGATTCACAGTTACTCTCTTCCGGCTCCGGATATGATAAACTTCCCAACGTAGTTATTATTATCATCCTCCCCTATGACCCCTTTAACAAAAACCGTATGGTTTACACCATCAGAAATCATTGTGAAGAAGATACAACCATTCCCTATGACGATGGTGCAAAGAAAATTTATCTTTATACAAAAGGAACTGAAGGAAACCCTAGCCAAACATTAAAAGATATGTTAAAATACATACAAGAATCTACGTCTGACAATGTAACAAATGACGATATTGCGTCCATATCCAGGTTGATTGATAAAGTTAAGCAACGGAAAGGAGTTGGAATTAATTATATGAAATCATGGGAAATAGAAGAAATGATCCGCAAACGTGCCACCGCTGAAGGTCTGGCTGAAGGCCGTGCTAAGGGTCTCGCTGAGGGCCTGGCTGAAGGCCGTGCTGAAGGACTCGCACGGGTTAACCTATTAAATCACAAGTTATCCGAAGTAAATCGCATTGAGGATATTCTTAGGGCTACTTCTGACCAAGCATATCAACAATTACTTTTTGAAGAATTTAACCTATAACTATTAACAGCGTCCATAAAAAGGACGCTGTTCTTATAATCGTATATTATTATAACAAAGCCTGATAAATTTCTCTCTTTCCAACACCTCTGTCGGTTGCCACCATTTTCATGGCACTCTTTCTATCAATTCCCTGCTCTTCATAAAAAGTCATATGCTCTTTAATACTCATCTCTTCCCACTTAGCCTGCTTATTCCTTACGAGCTCCTCCCGACTCTTCCCTTCAATTACAAGAACATATTCCCCTTTTGGCTCATTTTCCTCATAATAGATAAGTGCATCTTCCAATGTTGTCGGAAATACAGTTTCAAACTTCTTTGTAAGCTCCCTGCAAAGCGTAATGCGACGCTGTCCGAGAGTATCATAAAGTTCTTTTAACGTTTTCTTCAAGTGATGAGGAGCTTCGTATAAAATGATGGTTCTTGTCTCATTTTTAAGTTCCTCAAGCACAAACTTTTTCTCTTTTTTATCGACGGGCAAAAAAGCTTCAAAGCAAAAACGTCTGGTAGGAAGACCCGACAACGTAAGGGCTGTAATACATGCACAGCATCCCGGTAAAGAAGTTACAGGAACTCCCGCTTCCTGACATTTTGCTACAAGCACTTCTCCCGGATCCGAAATGGCCGGAGTTCCCGCATCAGTAATCAACGCAATATTTTTTCCGGCAAGAAGCTGTGCAACAAGCTGCTCTGCCTTTTCCACCTTGTTATATTCATGGTAACTGGTCATAGGGGTTTTAATCTCAAAATGATTGAGCAATTTGATACTGTTTCTGGTATCTTCTGCTGCAATCAAATCTACCTCTGCAAGAGTCGTTATGACTCTTGCCGTCATATCATTTAAATTTCCGATTGGCGTTGCACATAAATATAACGTTCCTGCCATTTTCATTTCCTCTCTGAATTAATACCCATAAATATCATAAATTTCATCCGTGTAAATACCGGGTTCCTTATAAACAATCAGTGGTTTCTCCACTGTCATTCTCGGTTTCCCGCCACGGTTTGCCTCAATCAGCACAATATTAGGCTCCTTATCTGCAAAAGGATGTACCATTTTCATTCGCTTCGGTTCCAATTTATACTGCCTGAGTAGCACAATAATATCTGCCAAACGAAATGGCCTGTGAACCATAAAGAAATTGCCACCTGGCCGTAATAATTTAGCACTTTGACTGATAACATCCTCCAAAGTACATAGCAATTCATGCCTTGCTATAGCCTTTGGTGCCTCTGGATTGGTGAGTCCATGATGTTCCGTCATATAAGGTGGATTACAGGTTACAACGTCAAAAGAAGCAGCGCCAAACAGACGCACTGCTTCCTTAATATCACCGTTTACAATTGTTATCTTATCGGAAAGACCGTTAAGCTTCACGCTGCGCTCTGCCATATCCGCACTTTCATCCTGAATTTCCAGTCCGGTCAAATGAGCCGCCTTTGTCTTTGCTTCCATCAAGAGAGGAATAATTCCTGTACCTGTTCCTAAATCCAGCACCTTATCACCTTCGGAGGCTCTTGCAAAACCGGATAAAAGAACAGCATCTATCCCAAAGCAAAAACGGTCAGGGTCTTGAATGATTTTATATCCGTTTCTCTGTAAATCATCCACTCTCTCATTTTCTTTAAGAAGTTCATTAGTTGTCATCTAATTTAGACTTTCCTTCCGCTTTTTCCAGTTTTTCCAGTTCTTTTAATTCCGCATTCTGCACATCCATATGGTCTTTTTTATGCTTTCTCTTAAAGCGAAGCTGGTCTGCTTTAAATTCCTGGATTTCCTTTTCGTCATCTACATCCACAATTACTTTTACAAGCTGGCGAAGCACATTTACACTTGCTACTTCCCCCTTAAGTCCTGTATCAGTAGTTACAAAATCACCCACACCAGGAAGTCTTCTGTTCAAATCCTCATAAGTTTCTTCCTCATGCTTTAGGCAACACATCAATCTGCCGCAAACACCTGAAATCTTGGTAGGATTTAAGGAAAGATTTTGTTCCTTTGCCATCTTAATGGATACCGGAACAAATTCAGATAAATGGGAATGGCAGCAAAGCTGTCTACCGCAAATACCCATACCTCCTAAAATCTTGGTTTCATCTCTGACACCAATCTGACGGAGTTCAATTCTTGTTTTAAATACTGCTGCCAAATCTTTTACAAGTTCTCTGAAGTCAATTCTTCCGTCAGCAGTAAAGTAAAATAATACTTTATTATTGTCAAAAGTATATTCCGCATCAATCAACTTCATCTCAAGCTCGTGTTTCCTGATTTTTTCAAGACATACCTTAAATGCTTCCTTTTCTTTTACCTTGTTCGTCGCTTCCTGTTCATCGTCTCTTTCAGTCGCAATACGAAGAACCGGTTTTAACGGCTGAACCACCTTATCTTCTTCTACTTCCCTGATATCTCCTACTACCGTACCGTATTCAATACCTCTTGCCGTTTCAACGATAACATGATTTCCTCTTTTAATATCAAACTCTCCGGGATCAAAAAAATAAATTTTGCCCGCAGTTCTGAAACGTACACCTATTACTTTAATCATAATCTATCAACCTCACAAATTCATTTATTTCTAGTTTTCTTTAATAGTCAAAAGCAAAAGTTCCATGGTCAAATCAAAGTTTACATTCGCTTTCAGTCTCTGTTTTGATTTTTCCAAGGCTTCAATAATAATCTCGATACCTTCATAGGTACTCTTATCGGCTACCTTGCGGATAGCCTGTATTTCCTCTCTGAAAACCAAACCGTTTGCATCATGCGTGGCTTTAAAAAGTAACACGTCCCGATACCAAATGGAAAGAATATCAAGGTAATCATTCACATCAAATTTATACTCGTTAATCTTTTTAATCGCCGAAACAATTTCATTGATTTCCATGTCACCGATATATTTGAGGAGTGAAAGGGCTTCTTCCTTTACTTTATCAAACTCTTCACTGTTTGCAAGAAGACGTGCTTTCCCTACATTTCCTCTGGCAAATGCCACACACACATCAGCCTTATAATCAGGAATCTCCATGGTTTCCATCAAGAATTTTTTCACCTGGGTGTCCTTTGCCGGCTTCATATTTAAAAGCACGCATCTACTGAGAATGGTGGATAAAAGCATATCCGCATTTTCAGTCAGAATAATAATAACTGCATACTCCGGCGGCTCTTCCAATGTTTTAAGGAGCGCATTCTGTGCCTGAATGGTCATCTTTTCGCCTTCACTGATGATGTAAATCTTTTTGGCACTGCTATAAGGCTTAATTGCCACATCGTTATTAATCTGCTCACGGATATCATCTACACTGATCGTATTGGGTTTCTCATGAGTCAGGAAAATGATATCAGGCTGATTACCTGAAAGGGCCTGCTTACAGGAATGACATTCTCCACATGGCTCACTGTCCTGCCTGTTTTCACACTGAAGTGCCATGGCAAAAATTTTGGCAATAAATTCCTTTCCCGCACACCTTTCTCCATTAATGATATATGCATGAGATACCTTATTTAACCGGACTGCATTTTCCAAATGTTCTTTTAATTGTTCCTGTCCTACAATGTCACTAAATCTACTCATCGTTTGTCCCCCTACGTGAATATGTCAAGTAAAAGACCCCGTATTTCTCCTATCTTTGCAAGAATGGAAAGATGATCCTGTTCATCCTTCATCAGTTCTTTTGCAAGCTCGTCCAAGTTTTCATCTACCAGACGAATGATACCGTATACTCTGTGCCGCCCCTTGCGGTCTAAAAAGTTTTCTCTAGAGAATGCATGCGAGCGATTAATAATTTCATTCATAAAATCTTTAATCAGTCCACGGTATTTTTTCATATCGCGAACATCTCTCTTTTTGGCAAGTTTTTCTCCCTGCATGGTAATTTCTTCCATAAGGGTAGTAAGCCTTGCCTGTAGTTCGTGCTCTTCTACATGACTGATTAACGTAAACTTAAACGTACCATCTGCTTCTCTGACCGGTGCCGCTGCTTCCGGCTGGGTAACCTGAGTGACTTGATTTACTTTTATATCCATTTCAGTTACCCCTCCTCTCGCGTCGCGTGTTTTTCTTTTGCTTTTTAGACTCGCATGTCCGCACTTTGTGCTCTCTGCTGCTTTCGCAGCTACATGCTCGTTATACGGGCAAGAAAAACAAATGCCACTTCGTGCCGCTTGTTTTTCTTTTGCCCTACATATATTTTAACAGATAAGTCTCTATGTCTGATAGACATTTCTCCAAATTTTCATTGGAAAATTTTACAGTAATACCGGCTTCTTCCTGTTTTTCTTCGGAAAAATCCTCCGCATCGGCTAAAAATCTGCGACAAAGTTCCTGATATTTGGGTTTCTCCTGCGAACGCTCCCTGTCAAGCGCTCGTTGAAGTCTTAACCCGTCATCTACTTCCAATAATATCGGAAGTACTTTTTCTTTTCCAAAGTATTTTGCTGTTTTTACAAAAGATTCTAAAGTTCCGATAATGATATAATTATGATTTTCCAAATCAATATTACCGTCATCAACCGTAAAATACCGCCACAAACCATGATATGTATGGTATGCCCGGGCCTCTACTACCTTACCACAGGCAAGCAACTTCTGAAATCCTTCCTCATCCGTAAAGAAATATTCCTCCCCTTGTTTTTCTCCTACCCGGATGGGTCTTGTAGTATAAGGAACTATTTTTTTAAACTCTAATTCCTTTTTTTCCAAAAGTTTTTTGTATACGGTGTCCTTTCCGGTGGAACTCTTCCCCATTAAGTATACCATTTTTCCCATATAATTTAAACCTCTACGACACGAATCATATTTGTTCTTCCGGATACTCCGAGCGGAACACCTGCTGTCAATACTACCTTATCGCCTTTCTTAATGTATCCTGCTTCTTCCGCTGCATGAACTGCCACATCAAACAAGTCATCTGTTGTGCTTTCTCTTGCAATCCAAAGCGGTGTTACACCCCACATTAATCCCATCTGACGACAAATTCTGGGGCTGACACTACATGCAATAATCGGACAACTGGGTTTATATCTGGAAATCATACCAGCAGTAAATCCGGAAATTGTAACTGTGATAATGGCTGCAGCCTGTAAATCCATTGCCGTGGTACAGGTTGCATGAGAAATAGCTGTAGTAATATCAAACTCCTTAATATTTTCTCTCTTTTTCATCCGACCGTTGTAATCAATATCCTGTTCCGTTCTCTCTGCAATTTTTGCCATAGTCTTAACTGCTTCTACGGGATAAAGACCGGCAGCACTTTCACCGGAAAGCATAATGGCAGTGGTTCCGTCATAAATGGCATTGGCAATATCCGTTGTCTCTGCTCTTGTCGGTCTGGGATTCTTAATCATGGATTCTAGCATCTGGGTAGCTGTAATAACATGCTTACCAAGCGCTTCCGCCTTTTTAATCATTCTCTTTTGAACAACCGGCACTTCCTCCATAGGAATTTCCACACCCATATCACCACGGGCAACCATAATACCGTCTGAAACTTCAAGAATTTCATCCAAATTGCGAATGCCCTGCATGTTTTCAATCTTTGCAATAATCTTCATATGGCTATCGCAGGTTTCCAAAATCTTTCTGATTTCAAGAATATCCTCTTTACATCTTACAAAAGATGCTGCCAAAAAGTCAAATCCCATATCACAGCCAAACATGATATCGCTTCTGTCTACATCATTGATGTACGGCATGGAAAGGATAGCTCCCGGAACATTTACCCCTTTGTTATTGGAAATGGGACCACCATTTACTACTGTACAGATAATATCAGTCTCTTCAATCTCATCTACAATCATTTCAATCAGACCGTCATCAATTAAGATAATAGTTCCCACAGAAATGTCATTCTTTAAATTCTTATAGGTAATGGTAACCTTTTCATTGTTTCCCACAACCTCTTCTGTTGTCAAAATAAATTTCTGTCCGGATACAAGCTCTGTCTTTCCACCTTCAATTGTCTTTAAGCGAATTTCAGGTCCTTTTGTGTCCAACAATGTTGCTATCGGAATACCAAGTTCATTACTAACCTTAATGACTCTATCATATTTTCTCTTATGCTCTTCATGACTGCCGTGTGAAAAGTTAAAGCGCGCCACGTTCATACCGGCCTGCATTAACTCTTTTAACTTTTCCTCACTCTCACTGGCAGGACCAATGGTACAAATAATTTTTGTTTTTCTCATATTCTCCTCATTTCTGCATCACTAAGATGTCTTTACTACCTTTATTTTTATGTCATTGCTCAAAATGTCTTTATCAACACCTTGAACATTATAACCATTTTTTAAGTATTTTTTTATCAGAACAATTGCATCCTTATTCAAACTTTCTCCCGGTACCAATAAGGGAATTCCCGGAGGATATAGATTTATAAAATCAGATACCGCTCTACCTACTGCTTCTTCTAATATTATTTCCTCAAATGGTTCTTTGAATGCTTCATAAATCGGCAATATCTTTTCCGGTCCCACTAATAATTCTTTTGCCGTAAAACCTGTCTCCAAAGCAGCGCTTCTATCCCTTATATCCCCTATCATTACATCAATCTCTGCAAGTGCATTAGAAAGACGGGTAAAGCCTTCCATTGTATCCATCATAGAAAGAATGGCCAATACATAATCTGCCCCGCACATTTCTAATTGTAAATGATATTGCTTTAGCAGTATATCATATAATTGCTGTCCCGAAAAGCCTGTGCCCTTTACGGAAATAATCAGCTTCCCCGGTTCTGACATATGAAGACTCCATAATGAATCTGCATTTTGTCCCTGCTCTGCCATGGAAGGCATTATCTTTATGTTTTTCAAATTTCGGGTTTGTTTCCAAAATTCCTGCCTACATGTAAGCAGAATTTCCAGTCGTTGCTTTCCTTCCTTTTCCAACATATCTATACAGCAATCTATTCCTGCCATTAACAAGTAAGAAGGACTGCTGGATTGATAAATTCTTAAATATTTTCTTAGAAGTTCTCTGTCAACCAAATCACCATTACAATGTAAAACGGCTGTCTGTGTGGGGGCCGGTAACGTTTTATGTACACTTTGAATTACCAAATCTGCTCCCTGCACTACCGCATTTACTGGAAAACCCGGGTGAAATCCAAAATGTGCTCCATGTGCCTGATCTACGATAACCGGAATACCATATTCATGTGCAACTTTTACAATTCCTTCCACATCCGAAATCATTCCGTCATAGGAGGGAGATGTTACCACTACTGCTGCAACCTCATTATTCAGGTTTTCTTTAAAGTTGATTCCGTCTAATATTCCATATTCTTCCCAGATAATGGGATATATATACTCTAAGTCCAACTGATTCAGAAATGCTCCGTGATATACCGACTTATGACAGTTTCTTGCAATAATTATTTTCTTCTTTCCCGTCGAAACTGCGGATATTGCACTTAAAATACCTGCGGTGCTTCCGTTAACCAAAAAATATGTTTCTTCCGATTGAAATAACGCTGCCGCCCTTTTCTGTGCCTCTAAAATAAGTCCCTCCGGCTGATGCAAATTATCAAATCCGTCTATCTCTGTAATGTCCCATTGATAAAAAGAAGATAACGGGCCACTTTCCGCATTACGCTTGTGCCCCGGCATATGAAAGGGATAATAATCACTTTCCCCATATTCTTTTAACATATTATATATGTTATTTTTCATATGTCCTCTTCTCCCAACGTTTTATTTTAGCATACATAATAAAATAAGTGCACTAAAACGTCAAAATAATTATTTTTTAACATTACATTTACACATTCCTATACTTCTATCAGCTCGTACTCTTTGCTTCCTAAACCAAGTTTCTGTGCTGCCTCAATTGTATGCACACCGTTTCTTGACTCGATTCTTTCCAATAAATGGTCTTTTCCCGGATCATCCGCTGCATATACTAAATCTAAACATGCCTGGTCGATTGCAACCGGATCAACAGAAGCCAAAATTCCGATATCTTTCATACAAGGATCCTCTGCTACGGCACAACAATCACAGTCCACCGACATATTTTTCATAACGTTGATAAATACTGTATTTCCTTTAAAATAATCCACAATAGACAATGCTGCATCTGCCATAGATTCCAAGAATGAATCATGCTCTGCCGTCCAAATTTTTTCAGGTTCACCTGCTCCATGAATATATGCCTTGCCATAGGAAGATGCCACACCGATTGACAGTTGCTTAATCGCACCGCCATAACCTCCCATAGGATGTCCCTTAAAATGAGAAAGTACTAGCATAGAATCATATTTTACAATATTCTTACCGACATAATTTTTTTGTATTTTCTTCCCTTTAGGAATTTCTATTTCTAAATCAGGACCTTCTGCATCCAATAAATCCACATCAAAATATTTATTCCATCCATGTTTCTCTATCGTTTTTAAGTGTTTCTCTGTGGTATTACGTGCCCCTTCATAAGCGGTATTACATTCCACAACTGTACCATTAACACTTTCTATCATCGCCTTCCAAAACTCCGGCCTTAAAAAATTCTGATTTCCTTCTTCTCCGGAATGAAGTTTAACAGCAACTTTGCCTTGCAACTCTTTTCCCACAAGTTTATACAACTCTACTACCTTCTTAGGTGTTATTTCTTTTGAAAAAAATACTTTTACTGACATATCCGTAACTCCTCTCCTATAAATACACCTTTGTACCTTATACTTTACTATATTTTATATAAATAGACAAATGAAAGCCTTTATTTTCCACAAAAAAAGGAAGTACTTTTAAAGTACCTCCCTCTTTTATTAATGAGCCACCGGGGACTCGAACCCCGGACAACTTGATTAAAAGTCAAGTGCTCTACCACCTGAGCTAGTGGCCCATATACATTTTACATAAAAGATGCCCAGAGCCGGAATCGAACCAGCGACACGAGGATTTTCAGTCCTCTGCTCTACCAACTGAGCTATCTGGGCATTTAGTAGCGGGGACAGGATTTGAACCTATGACCTTCGGGTTATGAGCCCGACGAGCTTCCAGACTGCTCCACCCCGCGATAATAATAAAATTGTAAGGATTTGCTTTTTGCAAATCGAATGGATGGAGGTGGATTCGAACCACCGAAGCAATTTGCAGCAGATTTACAGTCTGTCCCCTTTGGCCACTCGGGAATCCATCCATATGATATTTTAATATCAAGAGCCGATGATCGGACTCGAACCGATAACCTGCTGATTACAAATCAGCTGCTCTGCCAATTGAGCCACATCGGCATATATCGTTCAGCTGATTTGCAATCAGCCGCTCTGCCTACAATTGACTCGTTTCACTCCTCAATTGTCGTGAATTAAGCCACATCGGCGAAATCATCCTTTACAGGATAGTGGGACCTACAGGGCTCGAACCTGTGACCCTCTGCTTGTAAGGCAGATGCTCTCCCAGCTGAGCTAAGATCCCAGTTATTTTATAATACTTGCGAAAAAAATCGCACAGAATTTTAGGTCTTCTGTGCAAGCGACCCGGATGGGACTCGAACCCACGACCTCCGCCGTGACAGGGCGGCGCTCTAACCAACTGAGCCACCGGGCCATTTTTGAAGTATCATACCTTCAAAACCGAACATCAAATCTCTTAATCCGTTTTGGTTAAGCCCTCGACCGATTAGTAAGTGTCAGCTGTACACATTGCTGTGCTTACACCTCACTCCTATCTACCTCGTCGTCTTCAAGGGGTCTTACTACTTTCGTAGGGATATCTCATCTTGAGGGGGGCTTCACGCTTAGATGCCTTCAGCGTTTATCCCGTCCCGGCTTGGCTACTCTGCCATGACCTTGGTTAGTCAACAGATACACCAGCGGCCAGTCCACACCGGTCCTCTCGTACTAAGGAGAGCTCCTCTCAAATATCCTACGCCCACGCCGGATAGGGACCGAACTGTCTCACGACGTTCTGAACCCAGCTCGCGTACCGCTTTAATGGGCGAACAGCCCAACCCTTGGGACCTACTTCAGCCCCAGGATGCGATGAGCCG
>JAZNAE010000074.1:0-3060 GCA_045586385.1 Lachnospiraceae bacterium | reverse complement strand
GTTTGGGGCGTTGACAGAGGATCCATTTCTGGCAGGTCTGGCAGGAGGTGCATTATTGGCAGTGGGTATGGGTACCGTTTTTCGCGCAAAGGCAACTACCGGTGGTATCGATATTATTGTGAAAATTATCCGCACTAAGATTCCTCACCTAAAAACCAATAATCTGTTTTTGCTTATGGATGCGGTAGTGGTGACCTGTTCTGCTTTTGTTTTTAAGGATATTGATAAGGCTTTGTATGCCGGTATGACAGTAATCGTGACCTCTTTGGTGATGGATATCGTGCTATACGGTAAGGACGAAGCCAAGCTGATTCATATCATCAGTGACAAGTCGGAGGAAATTACCAAACGACTTCTGGATGACCTGGAAATCGGTGTAACCTATGTACGGGGGGAAGGAGCCTATAGCGGTAAGGAAAAGAAGGTCATCATGTGTGTGGTGAAGAAGCAGATATCTCCCAAGGTGGAGGATATTATCAAGGAAGAAGACCCTATGGCCTTTATGATTGTCAGCAGTGCTATGGAGATTTACGGCGAGGGTTATAAGAATTTGTTTAGCGAAAAAATATAATGCAGGATGAAACTTTTTGGTGATTTCAGGTGTATTATATATAAAAATACCAATATAACCTTTGGGTTATGAGAAAAACGAGGGGAAATTCATGAGAAAAAAGATTTTGGTTGTTGCATTGTTGTTTGGTATGATGCTTTCGTTAACTGCTTGCAGTGAAAAGAGTATTCAGAGGAAGAATGATAAAATTGCTACAGTGACCATTGATGGGGATAAGTATGTCCTTACCGGAGATTTCCAGGAAGTGGTGGGTTCCATGGTGAAGAAAGGGCTGAATGTGTATGAAACGCTGACCGGTAATATTTATGACGAAGAGGGTAAGTTTTCTGATGCCATGATAGAGAAGGATGTTGATTATCTTAGGGCTTCAGAAAATGTATATTATGAGGAATGGAAAGAGGGTTCTTTGATAAATAGTGAGTTTTGGATTTTAGGGATTCAATTTGATTTTGAATCAAATTGGGGGATTACTTCGGATTCTGACGAAAAAGACTTGAAGGAACTGGAAGGATTCATCAAAGCGGACGCGTATAGGGCAGGGGGAGAGAATCGTGTGGCGCTTTTCGTAGATGGAGAAATGGTTGATTTTTCGGAATATAGTGATGATTATAAAGAGTGGCTTAAGCTTGTAAAAGAAGAAGGTATTTATGCCGGTGTGAATGAGCCATATCGAATGGGAGATACATTTTATCAGATACTTCATTACTATCATCAATTTGGGATAGAGGATATTGACGCGTTTATTGAAAAATACGAAAAGTCCGGATACTCATTTAAGAAAACCGTCACGTTACAGTTGGCAATTGACGATACCATTCAAAAGATGGAAGAGGGCGAAGCTACTACATGCAGTATTGTAAGTTTTGGACTTGTACATGAAGATATGGCTATGAAGTATGTGAACTTTTATTATGACGCAGATTATGATGAGTTAAAGTTTTATGAAGTAAAGGAAGGTAAAATTAATAAAAAATAATAGGAATATACATATCGCGAATGTGTTACATATAGAAAAGGTAAGGAATATATGATAAAGATAATTTCAATTATATTATTACTATTATGTATGGTGGTAAGCTTGAGTGCCTGTGGAGAAAATGTACAAAATAACATCAATCATAAAGAAGAACAAGCAATCACGGATTTAGAACCGGAAACAAAAATGGTGGAAGAAAGTACAATCGTAGGAAAGGACCACAAGTTTGCAGAAGTTACCATTGAAGGAAATAAGTACAATTTATCTCATGATTTTAAAGATGTAATAAAGTCTTTGGACGGAAACGGGATACAGGTAGGAAAGTATTTGGTAGGTTCTTCCTTAAAGCCTTATGTCTATAACGAAGATTGTAAAGTGATTACGGGAGAGAAGGTTTCTGATATTCAACTGTACGCGGATTATGCTCCCGTAAGTCAATATAAGATTTCCGGAATACAGCCACTTGAAGACAGTGGCGACATGGTGATAAAGATTTTTGAACTTTGGCAATGGGTTGACTATGAAACAGTTTCCGGTATTAAAACTGACTCGGTTAAGGAAGATATAGAGTCGCTAGATGGCTATGTAAAAATGGATGCGGTTTCCGTTCCTGACCAAACAACTTTCGGTGCCCTTTACATAGATGGTGAGCTTGTAGATTTGGCAGAATATGAGGATGAATTTGAGCAATGGAAAAACTGTCTGAATGAAAATGGGTTTAAGAAAGCCATGGAAGAGTATTTGCCTAATCGACGATATTACCATTATTCCAGTCGTATCTGGTCGGATAGATTAGAAGCAAGCGGTGATTATGACGTGTTTGAGAAAGAATGTGAGCGGTTTGAGTTACCATTAAAGAATGTCATGCTGACTAACTTTGCCATGCATGATGCTGGAGAAAAACTGGAAGCCGGTGAAATTGAGTCTTATACATTGCTTAGATATGAGGCCAGGTATGATGACGGAATATATATGCAATATCTGGAATATTCCATCGATGAGGATTGGAACGAGGAAGATTATAAGTAAGACCAAGAAAAATTAGGATAGCTAAAGAAAAAGAGAGGAATGAGGGGAAAATGAAAAGAAGAATTATTGGTATCATATTATTATGTGGTCTCAGTGTTGGGATGTTTGCGGGCTGCGGAAAAGAGGAAAGCAGTACGGTAGCCAACGAATCTGTATTGGGAAGGTCAGAAGACATAAGTAAGGAATCAGAAGGCGCAACCAAGGCGTCAGAGGTCTCTGAACCAACCTCTTCTGAGGAAGTGAAACAAGAGGTAAAGGTCAAAGAACCTTATACAGATGCTTCCGGAAAGGTATATGAGCTTCAGATAGACCCTGCAACAGGAGAAGCTTACGATTTGGGCGGCATGGAGATAGTGATTCGTTCGGACTACCTGCAACAGAGACCAACGGAAGGCCGTACGCCGGAGGAAGAGGATATTCTGAAATATCAGCAATGGGCACAGGAAACTTATAATTTTACCATACGGGAAGAGATGGTGTCAGC
>JAZNAE010000073.1:0-4993 GCA_045586385.1 Lachnospiraceae bacterium | reverse complement strand
ACATCCTTCGAATTGGAATCACCTGCCTGTTTTACAACGTCATTGTAATCCTCTACAAAAGACTTCATTGCCTTTGTAATCGCATCCCAGTCATAATCCTCTACTTCGATTTCTTCTCCGGTTTTCTCATCCTTTTTCTTGATTTTCTTCATTTCCCAAAGTTCATCGTTATTTAAGGCATCGGCTGATTTTTTTAACGCATCAGCTCCAGTTTTCATCATTGTCGCTTTTTGCACAGTTTCTCCACCAGAGGCTGCCTTTTCTGCATCCCGTTTTGCATAGTATGCTTTTAAAAGCTTTCCGTAACTTCCATTTTTAATTGCCGCATAATCAGAAAGACTAAAAGAACCACTTGCGGAAGGAGCCGGAGTCCCTCCAAACAGAAAGGAATAATCTACATTCGTATTATATTTATCTGTATAATCATTGAAACCATTTATCTTTGTCATAACTACCCCTCCTATAAACGCACATCAACATGTGTGTATGTATCTTCGTCCGGCACAGATGCATCTACTGCTTCTGGCATATCAACACTAACAACTTCTGTCGTGGCATCTGTATCCACAGATTTGTTATCATCCGTAGCAATAACACTCTTGTCATCTTTTTCATTAGAAACTGTATCTTTCTTATCAGTCTTTTTATCGCCCTTCTTATCTTCTGTTTTTTCTGCCTTCTGATCTTCTTTCGCTGCTTCTTTAAGTTCCTTATTTGCATCAGCCAAAGTATTTAACTGTGCCTCTTGCGCAGCAGTAGCTTTTTGCTGTACTTCAGCAAGCTCCTCCTTTTTTGCTTCTACATTTCCACCACGGGCAGAATCCAGTTTGATTTCTGCTTCCAATACACCTGCCCTACCTTCCATTTGGCTTGCAACGCTTCCCTGTACCTGAGCCTGGGCCATTGCAGAATCAGCCGACATGATAGCCTTCATACTTGCCTGTGATAGACCGGCACTTTGTTTCCCTGCTTTTTGTGCAGTTTTAGTACTACCACCAAGCATATCATTCATGGAAGAACCTCTTGCCTGTTGCTTTTCTTTTCTCAGTTCCATCTGATGCTGCCTTAACTGATTATTCAAATCTGTAATCTCTTGCAGAATTTCCTGTCTCTTCTTCATTTTTTCCTCAATGCTCATATCCTTGTTTGCAGATATGTCCTGCAACTGTTTCTGAGCGTTGGTAATCTGGTTCTGAATGTTCTTACCAACAGAATCCGTTACCTTGTTCATATTCATTCCGCCAATCTGTGTATTTGTTCCATTAAATCCATTTATTTTCATATTGTCTTCCTCCTATTCTCTACATTAGCGAAGCAAGTGCAAACATGTTTTCTTCTTCCGGGGTTGCTTCTCTGTCCTCCACCTGCCCCATCCGATTCTGTGCCATAGCCATTAGCATTTTCACCTTGTCCATCTCTGTTGCATCACACCAACCCTTTTCAATGCCATCCTTTACTTCCTGCATGTCACCTTCTATTTCAGCAATAACTGCTTGTAGTTGAGCTCTTGTCTTGGCAGCCGTAATCTTTCTTGCAGTCTTACCAACATTAACGCCCACCTTACCTGATACAGTTTCACTTTCTTTCTCGGAAGGTTCCTCTGCCGTTTCCAATTCCAACACTTCATCAGACTTTGCTTCCTCTTCCAGCCATTTCACACGAAACCCTTTAAAACGGTCACCAAAATGCTCTTTTAATTCCTGTTCTGCCCTTTTTTTCTCTTCTAATTTTTCCTGCCGTATCTCCTCGGCATAATCTGTCATATCCTGTAAAACATGACTTGCATTAATAGGTCTGCTGACTGACCAGCCACCCCAGTTACCATTTTCATCACAGAACCAACCCTGGCTTATAATCTCCCGCCCCTGAGAAAGTTGCTGTTCCCGGAATCTCTTTGAAAACTCATACAGATACTTTACATCTTCTTCAAATTGCTTTCTTGTTGCCACATCTGTTCCCAGCTTACTCAAAAACCGAGGATTTACCACGAAATTCGTATCTGTCGAATTTCCATAAATCTGACCATAACTTACCGTACCCACGAAAAACTTTGTACCACTTAGTTGCTTTTCCATACCCTGAATAAACGAAAGCCCTGCCGATACCGAATCCAAGATTGTTTTTTCGTAACTCACTCCCGCCTTCTCACAATTCTTTTCAATCAGCTTCTTCACATTTTCTTCTGCTCCCTCGGTTCTTCGGATATCTTTTAATCTTTTTGAATTTTGTTTATTTAGTCCACTATAGCTTACATTCGATACAAGTGACATCCTCATCATCCTCCTTGAAATATTGATTTAGAAATCCATTTCTAAACATACAGATACTTCTGTTACTTCCTATTTCGGAATAGCAAACTTCTCACTAAACAGACTTGTTGTGAACCGACCTTTTTCTGTTGCGAACATGCAAACAAAGGGAAAAAGAAAGGACACAATCCATACCGCTTCGTACAAATTGTGTCCGTTATCTTAGTCAATCAGTAACATAACTGTTAATGTAAAACTCTCTTCATCCTGACTGATATCTATATCTCCATAATATTTTTGAGCCACTTTACGGATATTGGCAAGCCCAAAACCATGACTGCTCTTATCCTTCTTGGTTGTCTCCGGCAGACCTGTTTCATTATCTATCTCTACACTTTCACTGATACTGTTTCTTACTTCCAACATATACGCATTTTTCTTACGATAGGCTGATATGGAAACATAAGGATTTTTACATCCCATTACCCCCTCAAAGGAATTTTCAATGGCATTGTTCAAAATCACACTAACATCAAAAGCGTTGATATTTGTATCAGCCGGATAAATAAATCTACACTCAAAATCAATCCCTTTTTCTTCTGCTTCCTTCTGTTTCTGTGTTAAAATCACATCCGTAACAGGGTTCCCGGTCCTAATTCCCTCCACGCTCACACAAAAAGTTGCCTTCAAATCAGTCAAATACTTTTCAAATTCTTCGGCTTCCTTCTTTGAAAAAAGATTTTCTAATACAGAGATATGATTACCCATATCATGTTTTAAAGCTCGAATGTCTCCATATAATTTCTCAACTTCACTAATATGCTGCTTTGTATTCTCTATCTGTTCTTCCAACAGTACATTAACCTTTTCCTCACGCTGTTTTTCCTTTAGTTTCTGATAAATTACTAAAGCTATCATTATTGCCGCAAAGGAAACAATCTGATATATCACTCGTAGCAAAGTATATTCCGGATGCACATCCCAGATATAGACCTGCATATCTTCTATATACACATTTGAAAAGAAATTAAAAGTAAAATATCCAACCATCACACTAAATAATGTTGCAAAAAGCAACAGCAACTCTTTCCCTGTGATATCTTCTTTTTTATTCATATACACCTTATGAATCAGCTTGATTACCAGATACATAACAGTTATCGCAATACCATAATAGATTATCTCCACAATACCATATACAATTACCTGCTGTATTGGGTGAGAAAGCATATATGCTGTATTAATAAACAACTCAAACATAATATTTCTAAATATTAATATCACACCATAAACCACCCATCGAAACAAGTACATAGAGGTAGCCAAAAACACTTTCTGCTTAATATTCCTCTTCTCTAGCAAGCACATCACAATCCATGCTGCCAATACCCCTTGCAAATTTGGATACGTAATCTCCTGTGGCACGCAGAAAAACAGCAGCATTACTACGGAGTAGCATATTCCCACATAGTGCGGCTTGTACTTCATAAACGGCTTCACAAATCTGTAAAACAACCAACCTTCCAACAAATAATTGAGTATCATGGTTGAATGACTTGCTATTGCCCAATAAAACTCTATATTATCCATAAGCAGCTACCCTCTCCTCTGAATGTATTTCATATATTTTTTGACAAATTCGGGATATTTCTGCTTTGCCATAAGAGCGGTTCCTTTTTCCAGATGAATCGTGGTTGCATCATATCTTTCAACATATCTAAAATTGATAAGATATGCCCTATGTGACCTAAAGAACCTCTCTCCGGCCAGTGCCTCTAAGTCTGACATTTTCCCGTAATATTCTATTGTCTCGTCCATCTTATGAATAACCACCTTACGATTAAACACCTCTGCATAGACAATATCCTCAATCACTATCTTAATATGCACTCCACCATTATTAATCATCACATATTTTTCTTCCGTCTCTTTGACATCCATGCTCCGTGAACCCGATTCCTCAACTGCCCTATGAAGTATGTCCGCAAACTTCGTATCATTAATGGGTTTCACAATATAATGAAAAGCACCTACATCAAATGCCTGAAACACATACTCCTCCACGGCAGTCACAAAAATAAGTATTACATTTTTATCCTTTTTGCGTAGCTCCCTGGCTGTTTCCACACCGTTTTTACCCGACATCTGAATATCCAAATACAAAATATCTATGTGAGCTTCTGATAAAAGCAATTCTTCTCCTGACGAAAAGAAAACAAGCTCCGCCTCCGGATATTGTTTGGTTACTTTTTCCCCTATTAACTCTCGGATATTATTTTCATCATCACAAATCGCTATACGCATGGCTCCACTTCCTTTGCAATTCTTGTACTGTTTGTATATCGGAGTTTGTACCCTGTTTCGACACTAAAATGTTGTGAAACAGCTCTTTTCTGTTGTGAAACAAACGAAAAAAGGTTGCCCTTACGGACAACCTTTCTAATTTTATCTTATTTACTCGCAAATCCGTGCTCCGCACTTACTGTCTGCTTACGTAGCTTACACAATACCCTGTGCAGTCATAGCTTCCGCTACCTTTAAGAAGCCTGCGATGTTTGCACCTGCTACATAGTTACCTTCCATACCGTACTTCTTAGCAGCAGCGTCTAAGTTGTGGAAGATGTTAACCATGATGTTCTTAAGCTTAGAATCAACCTCTTCGAAGGTCCAGCTCAGTCTTTCGCTGTTCTGGCTCATTTCCAAAGCAGAAGTAGCTACACCACCTGCGTTTGCAGCCTTGCCGG
>JAZNAE010000072.1:0-22643 GCA_045586385.1 Lachnospiraceae bacterium | reverse complement strand
AATGCGGAAGTAAAAAAGGAATTATAAGTATAAACCGGTTCGAAACACATGGTATATATTTTTATTCCAAAAAACGTAATCACTTCAAACAGGGAAAATAAATAGGGAATATATTTATGTTTAAAAGGACAGAAATATACAAGCGAAGATAAAGCAATGAGGTAAAGTGAGAATCCCGGATTCCATCCTAAAAAGTAACAGGAAACGACTACGAACAGGCAGATTTCCAGATGAATCAGGATAACGATACCGCGGAAATGCTTATTGTAGCAGAGCAGATACATTCCAACGTAAAACAGAGTACTGAATATATTATAAACTACCAACGGAATATAGCCGGATTGCAAAAAGACTAACACGAAAAGAACATGCGTAAGCAGGGCGAGAATAATTATCTTGCCATATACTTGCTGTATATTGTTTTTTGGGGTAGAATGATTTTGCATGGGAGTTCCTCATATGTATATGTAAGTCATAAGGTTGTCTTTTTAGTATACATTTTTGGAGTATAAAAGTAAATGTTTTTTTGAAAGGAAACTGAAAATGAAGGTTACTGTTTATAACTGCAGAGAGTTTGATGAAAAAGAGTTATTTGTAAAGTATGGGAAAGAATATGATATAGAACTCGTACTTTGCCCGGATGCACCGGATAAAGAAAATGCATCCCTTGCGAAAGGCAGTGACTGTATCGATATTATTACATCTAAAATGCCGGAGGATTTGCTTGCAGTTTTTGCGTCCTATGGTGTAAAGTATGTTACCACAAGAACCATAGGGTATGACCATATTGATGTGGCAGCGGCAAAAAGGCTCGGCATGACCGTTGCCAATGCACCTTACGGTCCCTGTGGCGTGGCAGACTATGCGGTAATGCTGATTTTGATGACTGTCCGTAAAATGAAGCGAATCATGGAAAGGACCAATATACAGGATTACACTTTAAAGGGTATTCAGGGAAGGGAACTGAAGGATTTGACGGTAGGTATTATCGGTACGGGACGAATCGGAAGAACCGTTTTAAAGAATTTATCCGGTTTTGGATGTAAGCTGATTGCCTATGATATTTATGAAAGTGAAGAAGTACAAAAGAGCGGTGTGCCTTATGTTACATTGGAAGAGATGTGGCAGCAGGCGGATGTGATTTCGCTTCATGCACCTCTTACAGAAGACAATTTGCATTTAATAGATGATAAGGCTATTGCAAAGATGAAGGACGGTGTGATGATTGTCAATACGGCAAGGGGAGGACTGATTGATTCACAGGCACTGATTGCGGGAATCGAGTCCGGTAAAATCGGTGGTGCGGGTCTTGATGTGGTGGAAAATGAATTTGGTTTGTATTATTATGACCATAAGTCCGACATACTATCTAATAGGGAGCTTGCGATTCTCAGAGGTTTTCCGAATGTTACGGTAAGTCATCACATGGCTTTTTATACCGATGAATGTGTAAAAACCGTGGTAAGAGATTCACTGCTTGGATGCCGGTTGTTTGCAGAAGGAAAAGAAAATCCCTGGGAGGTAAAATAAATTGCGAAATTTCAAGGTGGTGCTTCAGTATGAAGGAACCAGATACCAGGGATGGCAGAAGCAGGAGAGTACGGACAATACCATTCAAGGAAAATTGGAAGCACTTTTATCAAAGATGGCAGATGTAAAAGTAGAGGTACAGGGGTCCGGAAGAACCGATGCAGGAGTACATGCAATGGGGCAGGTGGCCAATTTTCATATAGACACGGATAAAAGCTGTGAAGAAATCATGGAGTATATGAATTTTTACCTGCCGGATGATATTGCAGTGATTTCCGTAAAAGAAGTGGAAATGCGTTTTCACAGCAGATTAAACGCAAAGGGAAAGACCTATAGGTATCGTGTAATAAATACCAATGTGCCGCATGTCTTCGAGAGAAGATATGTACACGTGGTAGAAGAAAAATTGGATGTGGAGGCTATGGTACGTGCCGCTGCTTATTTGGAGGGTACGCATGATTTCAAAGCATTTACATCAAACAAAAGAAGTAAAAAGTCTACGGTGAGAACCGTTGACAGTATTAGAATAGAACGCGTATCATCCGGATTCGGTTTTGATAAGGACGATAAGGACGAAATCCGGTTTACGTTTTCGGGGAACGGATTTTTATATCATATGGTACGCATCATGGCAGGAACGCTTTTGGAAGTGGGACTGCATAAAAGGGAGCCTGAAGAGATGCCGGCAATTTTGAGTTCCAAAAACAGGGAATGTGCCGGAGAACTGGCACCTGCAAAAGGGCTTACGCTAATGGAGGTTCGTTATTCTTGAAAAAATCACATAAATGGATGCATGTGTTTTTTTTCCTATATTTATTAATCGTCGTCCGGTTAATCATTTTTAAATATCCTTTTTATATGCTCAAAGATATTGCACAGGGTTGGGAAAAGGGTGTGATATTGAAAGGGCTGGATACAGCTAATTTTACATTGTTTAAAACAATCCGGATGTATATTGATTACGCATATAAACTGAACAGCTTTGAGAACCTTGTGGGAAATGTGGTGGTGTTTATTCCCTTCGGTTTTTTACTTCCGTATGTTTTAAAGAATGGAAAAAATTTCTTTGTGATGCTGTTTAATTCCGTTTTGTTTGTGCTCGGAATAGAGTTCTTTCAGCTGTTTAGTGCGTTCGGAGCTTTTGATGTGGATGACATTCTGCTGAATTGTATTGGAGCAATCATAGGCTACGTGGGATTTTTGATATGGGAAAAATGTACAAGAGACAGAAATTAAAAAGGTGCTCTTTGTTGACGGAAAAATGAAAATATAGTAAAATTATCGTATAAGACGGATGTTGGAGAGGAGGCTGTTATGCGTATAGGTGCAGTAGGATATAATCCGTATATATATAATACAAACGCTGTAAGTGCAAGTAGTCTCGGAAAAGTTTCCGGTATTGAGGAGGATTTACTTACATCCGGAACGGATTTTACATCCATGGCAGAGGATGTGGCTAATGAAAATCCCCTTCGGATCGGTGAAACCTCAAACTTTATGGATGTTTTGCAGATGCAATATCAGATCGGACAGATGAATGCATCCAGATTAATAAAGCCGGCACAAGAGATGAACGGAACGGCGCAGCAGGATCAGGAAAGAGAGCAGAATGCGGATGTTATGATGCAGAAGGCATTGGAAGCATATAATATGAACATAACGGCATAAGAGGCAGAAACAAAGATGTAAAAAGCGTGTTATACCAAACTTATCAGAGTTTGTGTGACGCGCTTTTATTTTATTCAGAGTCCGTATTATAGGACACAAAGTATAGTATTCTTTTTTTAGAAAAGAAAGCCGGAAACGAACATGTTTTTCTAAAACAGGAGGATACTATTATGAGAAACTTAAAACATCTGCCGCTGTCAATTATTTGTTCATTGATTTTGGTGCTTGTAATTGCATTTTGCATATCGGGAACCGTAGTCAGTCAGAGTGGTCATTCCACAGAGGCCATGGAGCGGTACTATGATGAATTGGAAAGTGAATATTTGACGCAGCTGAAAGCTTTGCTTACCGAGAAAGGATACAGAAACAGTGGTGTTACCATGACACGGATCATTGATGAGAACGGTGTGAGAAGTTATACTGTAAATATTCACCACGGATTAATTGAAAGACTGGGTGTGAAGGAGAGGAGACTTCTCGCAAAGGCTTGCAGTGAGGTGAAGTTTGCAGATGCAGAATGTGATTTCTCCCACAATTTTCTATAATAAGTTTCAGAAAGATAAATGACAAGCGAAAGCAGAAATATTATAATAGTATCAGTATGTTAAAGGAGGCAGTTTTAGATGATGGAAAAGATTCCGATGCCACAGCAGATTTACAGACATTTTAAGGGAAACCTTTACCAGATTGTTACACTGGCAGAGCATTCCGAAACGGGAGAGAGCCTTGTGATTTATCAGGCTATGTACGGAGAATTTAAGGTATATGCAAGACCGCTTTCCATGTTTATGGAAAAGGTAGATAAAAGCAAATATCCGGGTGTAACACAGGAATACCGGTTTGAACCGGTAAATAAAGAAGCGAAACCGGCAAGAGAGATGGCAGTGCCGGCGGAGGAACCGGAGCTTGAGAAGAGCATAGAGCCGGAAAGCGGATATGCGGACGAAGAGACGGGCAGTGGTATTGATCCCTTGGTAATGGAGTTTCTGGATGCAGACAGCTATGAAGAAAGACTAAATATTCTGGCGGCATTGCAGCACCGGATTACGGATGAGATGATTAACACCATGGCGGTTGCTATCGATGTGGAAGTACAGGATGGTGAAATCACTCAAAGATATGAGGATCTTAAGAAATGTCTCCTCTTATATGATAAATTTGAATGTAACAGAATGCGTTAAATATCCATAAATATCCTTCGTTTCGTGACTTTCTTTTCAAATTACAGGAGCAAACCGTAATTGCGGAATAGGAGGTAACTATGGCATACTGTTTGGAAAACAGATTGGTAATCGGCGTATCTTCAAGGGCGCTGTTTGATTTGAGTGTTGAAAATGAAATATTTAAGTCACAAGGAGTGGAGGCTTACTGCCGTTATCAGGTGGAGCATGAAAAGGAACTTCTAAAACCGGGCAATGGTTTCCGGTTGATAAAAGCACTTCTTGCCATTAATGAAATGCCGGGGCAGGAAGGCAGGGTGGAAGTGATTATTATGTCTCACAACAGTCCGGATACATCTCTTAGAGTGTTTCATTCCATTGCACATTACGGACTGAATATATCCCGTGCAGTACTGGCGAGTGGCGCATCACTGGCTCCGTATTTGCAGGCTTTTCAGACAGACCTTTATTTGTCTGCAGATGAAGAGGACGTGCAGGCGGCAATCAACCAAGGGATTGCAGCCGGTATTATTTGCAGTGACTCCATTCAAACATATGATGAGAGCGAGGAAATTGCTCAAATCAGAATTGCATTTGATGGTGACGCGGTACTTTTTTCAGATGAGTCGGAAAGAATTTATCAGGAAATGGGACTGGAGGCCTTTGAAGAAAATGAAAGAAAATTAGCAGATCACCCACTGGAGGCGGGACCGTTTGCAAAATTCTTAAAGACACTCTCCGATATACAGAAGGATTTTCCGGCAGAACAGGCACCTATCAGAACCGCACTTGTTACGGCAAGAAGTGCACCTGCGCACGAACGTGTTATCAGAACACTCCGTGCGTGGAATGTGAGAATAGACGAAGCCTTCTTTCTCGGAGGGATTACCAAGAGGGATGTACTTAAGGCCTTTGGAGCCCATATCTTTTTTGATGACCAGGCAGTGCATACCAAAGCAGCCGCGGAGGTAGTGCCGTCAGCCAGAGTGCCCTACAGGCAGAGTGAAGAACAGAAGAAAGTGCGTGACCCATAAGATAATAGAAAACAATGTATCGGGAAATGAGAAATGAAATATAGAAATATTGTTAAAGGACAATTTGGGGAGCCTTTGCTTGAATGGTATGATAAGAGAAGGAGAATCCTGCCATGGCGGGAAGAGCCGACTCCGTATCATGTGTGGGTATCGGAGATTATGCTCCAGCAGACCCGTGTGGAGGCAGTAAAGCCATATTATGACAGGTTTATAAAAGTGCTGCCGGGGGTAGAACAGCTTGCCATGGCAGAGGAAGAAACCTTGCTAAAGCTGTGGGAAGGACTGGGCTATTACAACAGGGTCCGAAATTTGAATAAAGCAGCAAAGATTATCATGGAAAAATACGGAGGACAAATGCCGGATACTTACGAAGAATTGTTAAAACTTCCCGGTATCGGCAGTTATACGGCAGGTGCCGTTGCATCTATTGCCTATGGAAGAAAAGTGCCGGCAGTAGATGGCAATGTACTCCGTGTGCTTTCAAGGCTCCGTATGGATGATAGGGATATCATGCAGCAGGCTGTCAAAAAGCAGGTGGAAGAAGAGCTTGTTATAAGCATGCCAAAGGAGCGGGCCGGAGATTTTAACCAGGCGCTTATGGAACTGGGAGCTGTGGTTTGTGTGCCGGGCGGTGCCCCGAAGTGTGATGTTTGTCCATGGGAGCAGATATGCCTTGCCCATAAGAATGGATGTGAGATGCAGTTCCCGATAAAATCAGCAAAGAAAAAAAGAAGCATTGAGGAAAAGACAATTCTTATTATCAGGGATAAAAATAAAGTAGCTTTGCAGAAGAGACCGGATAAAGGACTTTTGGCGGGGATGTATGAGTTTCCCTGGATAGAGGGGAAATGCAGCGAAAAGGAAGTTCTCAGATGGTTAAAGGGAGCAGGACTTTCAGTGATTCACATTAAAGCAATCGGTGACAACAAACATATTTTTACGCATAAAGAGTGGCATATGACAGGTTATGCTGTGAGAGTGGATGAGTTGTCAGATGCCGGAGGAAAGCCGGAATACTTATATGTGGATCAAAATGAAGTCAGTGAGATTTATCCCATTCCGTCTGCATATGCTTATTATCGGAAATGTTTCATGGAGTCCCAATCTTAAGAATTACTTAAATGAGAAAATTTTTTCTTGTATGTTTTTCGTTATCGTAGTAAATTATTACTGTTGGGGAATTCGAAAGATTGGAGAAAAGATATGAAATTATTAACCTTTGCGGTGCCTTGTTATAATTCGGCCGCATATATGGAAAAGTGTATTGAGTCTCTTTTGCCCGGTGGCGAAGATGTGGAAATTATTATTGTAAATGACGGTTCATCCGATGCAACGGCAGAAATTGCAGATAAGTATGCAGAGAAATATCCTACCATCGTGAAAGCAATCCATAAGGAAAACGGTGGACACGGTTCTGCAGTAAATGCCGGAATTGCAAATGCCTCCGGATACTATTTTAAAGTGGTGGATAGTGATGACTGGGTGAAAGAAGAAGCGTATATGCAGATACTGGATACGCTCAGAAGTCTTACCGGCGGTGAAAAAGTCTTAGATATGCTAATCAGTAATTTTGTGTATGAGAAAGTAGGGGAAAACAGACACAAGGTTATGCAGTACAGACACATTCTGCCGAAGGATGAAATGTTTACATGGAATGATATCCGTCATTTTTATAAGGGACATTACATTTTGATGCATTCCGTTATTTTCAGGACAAAACTCCTTAGAGAATGTAACATACAGCTTCCGGAGCATACGTTCTATGTAGATAATCTGTATGTGTATGAGCCGCTTCCTTATGTGAAAAATATGTATTATCTGGACGTGAACTTCTATCGCTATTATATCGGTAGGGCAGATCAGTCTGTCAATGAAGAAATTATGATCGGCAGAATCGATCAGCAGATTAAGGTAAATAAAATCATGATAGATTATATGGTGGCAAATAAATCTATCATTACACCTTGCAGAAAGTTAGAGCAGTATATGCTCAGTTACCTTGATATTATTACTACAGTATCTTCCATTCTTTTGATACGTTCCGAGACGGAAGAAAACTTGGAAAAGAAAAAAGAACTGTGGGAGTATTTGAAGAAAAAAGATTGGCTTCTTTACAGAAAATTGAGATTCGGCCTGCTTGGACAATGTACTAATTTGCCGGGTAAGGGTGGAAGAAAGATTTCCGTAGAAGGCTACAAGATATGTCGTAGATTTTTTAATTTTAATTAATGATAAAAAATGAGGGCGTTTCCGATTCGGAACGCCCTTTTACTGTTTCTATACATGATGGACACTTCTGCGTTTTATGTATCTGCGCATCTGCAGGATGGTGACAATGTCATAGGAATATACAATAAGATATAAAATGGCTGCCATAATAAATCCTGTAATTACATCAAACAGGGAATGCTGTTTGATAAATACCGTGGAAAGAATGATGGAGATACAAAGTGTCAAGGAACTGATATGGATCACTTTGTTTTTACAAAGCTTATGGTTTCTTACTATGGCAATATGGGCACCCAGAGAGTTAAATACATGAATACTGGGCCATAAGTTAGTGGGTGTGTCTGCTTTATATAAACCGGACACCAAAGCGGTAAAGATATTCTCCCGTGGCATAATGTGGGGGCGTAAGTGATGCCCGTTAGGCCAAAGTGTGGAAATAATCAGGAAAACTGTCATCCCGGTAAACAAAAATGCACAAGTGCGATAGTAATCCTGTTTGTGATGAAAGAGCAGATAAACCACAACTGCCGTAATGTAAGCAAACCACAGTAAGTATGGAATTACAAATACCTCACAAAAAGGAATCAGGTCGTCTGCCTTCATATAAATTAATGTGGATGGATGGGTTACTTTTGCTTCCAATATGGCAAACCAGATAAGATATATGACAATATATACAATTGCCACACGCGCATGCTTATATTTTGCATAAAGTTTTTTCATGAATTCTCCTCATACGGCATTCTGTCCGGATGCCGGATACAAAATTATATTAATAGAAGTAATTTTTCTTTTTCACAGGTTAAGGTAACTTGGTCAGCCTTGACAGAAACCTCACCGTCGGTGTGAACCCAAAGCGGGACTGATGTTTTTATCTGCAGTTTTCTTCCTGCATAACGGTCTACGCCGGGAAAGACAAAGTGCTTTCCGGCAAATGCAGAGGGAAGAGCAATTAGTATCAACCACTTTGGTGTGTTACCAAGGACACATACATCCAAGATGCCATCGTGACAATTTGCTCCGGGGCACATTTTAAATCCGCCCCCTTCATATTGGTGAACCATACCGGCTACAAATAAAAAACGGGGTAAGGAAATTGTTTTTTCATCATCAATACAAATGTCACAGGTTACCTTTCTGGCAGCAATCAATTGCTTTAGTGCAATGCCAAGGTAAGTGAGTTTGCCGAGTCCCAGTTTATTTAGTGTATTCTTAAAAGAAGAAGATAATGCCTCTTCGCAGACGGCAGCATCAAAGCCAATGCCGCAGCTTACCCCGAAATAGCGGGAGGACAATTCATCCGTTGTATTTTCGAAAGTGACACGGCCGATATCCATCTTCATAGGTTCCTTGCAGGATAAAATACGTTCCAGTATGACGAGAGGGTCTTTGCTGTCATATAAATCCCGGGCCATATCATTACTGGAGCCGGTAGGGATATAGCCGAGGCGTGTCCGGCTAAAATCGCTAATTCCTTGCAGGGCTTCGTTGAAGGTGCCGTCACCGCCCAAAACAATCAGATGCAAATCTTCATCAGAAGAAAGCATAGAGACAGACAAGTCGCGGATGATTTCAATGACATGTCCGGCCTTGGCGGAAAAATATACTTTATATAAAATGTTTTTTTCTTTTAATTTGGGTTCTATCAGCGCCCAAATCTTCGCACCCCGTCCTGATTTGGAGGCCGGGTTTACAATTATATGGTACATCATAGTTTTTTTCCTCGTAAAAATCTTTTCCTATTTTAACAGCATTTTTTTTGATAGTAAAGGACTTTTGATTTTTTAATAATTTCTTAATACTTCTCAAATCCGTTACGTGTAAGTGAATTGCGGCAAAGAATTTGTCAGTAAAGAATTTGTCTTGTCACTGATTGTGGTGTGTGCTATAATAAGTGGGATTGGCTTAGTAACGCGTTAAAGCGTGGAAAGAGAACGAGGAGGAGAAATCATGTATTCACTTGACGAAGTAAGAAACGTAGATCCTGAAGTAGCACAGGCCATTGTGGACGAACAGGAAAGACAGAACAGTCATATTGAACTTATTGCATCAGAAAACTGGGTTAGCAAGGCTGTTATGGCAGCAATGGGGAGCCCTCTTACCAATAAATATGCGGAAGGGTATCCGGCTAAGCGTTATTACGGCGGATGCCAGTGTGTAGACGTTGTTGAAAATCTTGCAATCGAAAGAGCAAAGGAATTGTTCGGTTGTGATTATGCAAATGTTCAGCCCCACTCCGGTGCACAGGCAAACCTTGCAGTACAGTTTGCTATCTGTAACCCCGGTGATACCATTATGGGTATGAATTTAGACCATGGCGGACATTTGACCCACGGAAGCCCGGTAAATATTTCCGGTAAATACTTTAATATTGTTCCTTACGGAGTAAATGATGATGGTTGCATCGATTATGATGAACTTAAGAGAATTGCACTTGAATGCAAGCCTAAAATGATTATTGCAGGTGCATCTGCATATGCAAGAGCCATTGACTTTAAGAAATTCCGTGAAGTGGCAGATGAAGTGGGTGCAGTATTAATGGTAGATATGGCACACATTGCAGGTCTTGTGGCAGCAGGACTTCATCCCAGTCCCATGCCTTATGCAGATGTTGTAACCACTACTACACATAAGACCCTTCGTGGACCCAGAGGCGGACTTATCCTTGCGAATCAGGAAGCAGCAGATAAATATAACTTCAACAAAGCAGTATTCCCCGGAATCCAGGGTGGTCCTTTAATGCATGTAATTGCAGCTAAGGCAGTTTGCTTTAAGGAAGCTTTATCTGATGAATTTAAGGCATATCAGAAGGGTATTGTGGATAATGCACAGGCTCTTTGCAAAGGTTTGCAGTCAAGAGGTATCAAGATTGTATCCGACGGAACAGATAACCACTTGATGCTGATGGATTTAACAACATTTGATCTTACAGGTAAGGCTGTTGAAAAGATGCTTGATGAAGCTCATATTACAGCTAATAAGAATACAATTCCCAACGATCCCAAGTCACCTTTCGTAACCAGTGGTATCCGTCTCGGTACACCCGCCGTTACATCCAGAGGTATGAATACAGAAGATATGGATCAGATTGCGGAAGCAATTGCTATGATTGTGAAGGGTGGAGAAGAAAAGATTCCCGAAGCAAGAGCAATCGTACAGAAGCTTACAGATAAGTATCCTTTAAAATAATATAATTTGCTGATTGAATGGTACATAAAAATGCCGGAAGTCTATGGCTTCCGGCATTTCTTATGGAAAAAATTGTGTTTTAATAGCCCAATTCTTCGGCAACGAAGAAAATTTTAATTCTTCCGACGTGGCCGCTTCTTCTGGTAACAACGATCTGGTTACAGATACAATCGGGAGATAAGCAGTCCCCGCATTTTCCTGTGTGGAAACAAGGAGTATTCTTGTTGAGCCGTGTAGTATTGGCAGGTGTTGCAATATCACGGACTCTGTCATAGCCGGCTTCCACGGTAGAAACCAGCTTATTCATGCCTACTACCATAATAATATGCTTCGGACCATGAATCAGACAAGCCAAACGGTTTCCGTTTCCGTCAATGTTAATCAGCTCTCCGTCAAAAGTGATGGCATTGGTACTCATCAGGTAATAATCTGCCATTACTGTTTTTGCAAAGATTTCACGGGCTTCTTCAGGGGATTTAGCAGTCATTCTGTCAATTAATGTGTACTTATCACCCTTTATGGCGTCCATAAGTCCACATTCTTTTACAGACTCGCTACCGCCCCAACTAATCACGGAACCTTCTTCCATCATAGCAAGAATGGCTTTTGTGCAGGATGCACTGTCTTCAAAGAAATAACCTTCCATATTGCGCTTTTCCAGATTTTTGATAACGGATTCGACAGCTTTTTGAAAAGCAACTTGTTTATTAGTCATACATAACCCTCCCAAAGTTGTTCTATCATTATTTTATTATAAAGGATTCTTGTGTATTGGTAAAGATATTGTTAAAATAACACTGTCGAATTGTGTCAAAATTGGTATAAATATGAAATATTTGAAAAATTAGACAGATAAAATGTTGTTTTATGAATTAAAAATGAAAAAATATAAACTTTTTTAGAAAAATGTGTTGACAAATTAAAAAGGCTTGGCTATAATAAACTCATAGATAAGGAATTCACATAGATAAATCTTAAGGAAAGGAAGGTACGGACCACCGAAAACGTAAGATTCATGTGACAGTTGCTTTTAAAGTACAAAAGAGTTAAGTACCAAAGAAGCGAATCTCGATTCGTATAAGTTCAAAAGAAAAAGTAACGAAGCACAAAGGATAAAAACCAGCCGTTACAGTACATTTGGTACAAAAGAAAAATGAGAAAAGTACGAAAGAGAAAAACAACTGAATATTTCAAAAAACTATGAAAAGAGGTAGAGCCATTGGATAGTATAGTTTAGGAGCGGGTGTTAATCAAAAAGATTGATGCCCGCTTTCCCATTGTGGTAAAGTGGCGGCTTTTGAAAAAAGATGTATTTTTTATGGAAATTATGTGATAAATAAGGTATGATATAGAAGATGAAAGAAAGACAGCATTTGTTTAGGAGGAACGCCGGTTATGGCAGAAAATAGAAACAGAGAAGAAATTGAAGAAAATTACGATGAGGCAGAGCTTCGAAGGGAGCTTAGACATAAACGCCGTGTGAAAAACCAGGTGATTGCGTATATTGTAACAGGGATACTTGTTGTCGGTATTCTTGTGGGAGCTGCTTTTGGAGTTTCCCGGTTAATTACGTTTATGAATGATAAAAAGCATGCGCAGGAATTGCAGGCGCAGCTTGAGGAGTTAGAAGAAACAGAACCGGTAGTAATAGAAGCTCCGGAACCTACGCAGGAGCCGGTGGTAGAAGAAGAAAAGAGTTATTTGGATGAAATCGTGGACGCTTGTATTGCAGAGATGCCCTTAGAGGATAAGGTTGCCGGTTTGTTTGTTATTACACCGGAAGCACTTACAGATACGGATGTGGCAGTAAGGGCAGGGGATGCTACCAAAGAAAAACTCGGTCAATACGCTGTGGGCGGTTTGATCTACTTTGAACAGAATATGAAGTCAGAAGAGCAACTTACGGAAATGCTTACCAACACGAAAAATTACAGTAAGTATCCTCTTTTCCTTGGTGTGGATGAAGAAGGAGGAAGTGTAAGCAGGATTGCAAAGGCAGGACTCGCAGACAATGTGGGGACCATGAAGGAGATTGGTGATACAAAGGATACTGCCAAAGCGAAAGAAGCAGGAAACACGATTGCGGGATATTTGACCGGATACGGTTTTAATTTGAATTTTGCACCGGTAGCAGATGTGGCTATGGATGGCAATGAAACAATCGGTGACAGATCTTTTGGAAATAATGCCGGTGAAACGGCAGTGATGGTAGCGGCCAGCGTGGAAGGAATGCAGGAGGGCGGTGTGAGTGCCTGCCTGAAATATTTCCCCGGACTTGGAAGTAGCGATGAAGATACACATAACGGAATGGCGAGTACAGAAAAGACATTGGAAGATTATGAGACAACGGACTTTTTATCTTTCCAGGCAGGAATTGATGCCGGAGCAGAGTTTGTGATGGTAAGTCATCTGTCAGTTCCGAATATTACGGGAGACAATACACCCAGTTCCATTTCCGATAAGATGATTACAGAAATTCTTCGAGGTCAGCTTGGATTTGAAGGTGTGGTGGTTACAGATGCCATGAATATGGTTGCCATTACCGATTATTATACGGCAGATGAAGCAGCTATCAAAGCACTGCAGGCCGGAGCGGATATAATATTGATGCCGGAAGATTTTGAAACTGCGTATAACGGTGTGCTCGAGGCAGTAAATAACGGCACCCTTTCCGAAGAGAGAATTAATGAATCTCTCCGCAGAATTTATCGTGTAAAGTATAAAGATAAAGTGCAGGAATAATGCACCAATCCGATGTGATGATTCGCACAAAAACGTAATGGAAATAACGAAATAAAAATTTTCAAAAAAGTTTAAATTTTTTGTTGACAAAGAACAACTCATATTGTATGATATTACTTGTCCGCAAGATACGGATAAGCAATATGCGCGAGTGGCTCAGTTGGTGGAGCACGACCTTGCCAAGGTCGGGGCCGCGGGTTCGAGTCCCGTCTCGCGCTCTCAAGGTAAAACAAAAAAGACATCCAAGAGGATGTCTTTTTTGTTTCGAATAAGGAAGCGTACGAGTAGTACGCTCACGTTTGGTTCGGGCACCCGCCGGGGCTCGAAGGTTCGAGGTCTACGCTCCGCTCCGGTCGGCGCAAAGCTGAGGTCCCCCGGACCTCATGCGGTCTCCGCTCCGCTTCGGTCGTCGCATAGCCGAGGTCCCCCGGACCTCGTGCGACGTCTCGCGCTCTTAAAAAAAGTGGTAGAGATGTTGCATATATCAACTTTTCCCTTTTTGTGTATCTAAAAGCTTGTAGACAGTTGTCTACAATGTCTTGCTTATGCGGTCATAAGGCTCTTTTTTCGCCAATGGATTGTAAATGTATTCAAGAGTGGTAAGGTGTTACAATCTTCGTTATCTTTTACATAAATAAAAAACCACAACCCCATCGATGGGCTTGTGGTAAATTTGAAAAAGAAATATTAAATTATAAATATCATGTGCTATACAAAATATCAAGAATAATGTTGTGTTATTTTTCTGTTTTGACGTATATCATAATATCGCTAACCGAACAGTCCAATATTTCGCATAGGGTGTTAATTGTATTTACTGTAACGCTTTTATTTTTTCTTAAAGCATCAAGAGTTCCCGTTGAAAATCCATACGAGTTAATCAGCTGATATTGTGTAATTCCTTTTTTTTCCAATGTTTTCCATAATGGCGAATAGTTAATCATAATAATACCTCTATTTTGAGTATAGATAATATTATTTGGTTGAACATTGCCGAATATTCGGCTATAATATGATTTATGTATATGTATAAATAAAAAGAGAGAAAGAGGGGTATAGCGAAATGAAAAAAGCAGTTTTTTTGGCCATGACTATCATTATGTGTATTTGTATGATTTGTGGTTGTGATAATAAGGAATCAAGTACAGTGAAGCAGATTAATGAAGCGGTAGAAAAGAATGAAGTTGCTGAAGTGGAAAATATGCAAGTTGAAGCGGTAACATCAGAGCCCACAGCAACACCGGAACCAACGCCAGAGCCTACACCAACACCGGAACCTACACCAAATAGAATTATAAAAAGTGATGAGGAAAAAACGCAATATCCTACAAGAGTTGTAACGGTGGGAAAGTTTAATGTCATGATTCCGGCAGGATTTGATACAGAAGATATGTTACTGGGACAAGTTGGGGAAAAGGGAAATGCTACTGTAGTATTCGGTAGAGATATTGACACATCTTGGCCAGCACCATATGCAAGAGTTGCATGTGTATACTCGCCAGGTTCATACGATAGCGAGGATAAAGCATTTAACCACGGAATAGCATCGTTGAAATCTGTAGTTATTCCGCAAAATATTGAGATGATATCTAATTATACAGAAGAAAATGAAGGATACTATTATGAGGTAATAAATTTCTACAGTAATGATGAAAATGCAGTTGTTATGTACATCATTATTGTTACTAAAGACGCTAGTAAAGATGACTATGCGTATGTAATAGATTTTAGCAGACAAGAATATCAAGAAGAGGTTGATGAGGAAACTTTATATGTTATTTTAAATTCTATTGAAACACACTTTGGGATAAATTTATTACAAGATAAAAATATTTTTGAATTTGCAGAAAATATAGAACAACAGTGGAATGATAAATATGGAATGAATGAATCGGAAAATACAGCTTCAGTAGGTTTAAATGAATTCATTGCAACAGTTTCTGCGGGCACATATACCGTTGGGGAAGGATGTAATATTGAAATGAATCAAATGGTATTTTGTCCTATAAGCGGCGAAGGAAAACTTATCTTTCATCGTTATGATGGTTTAGATATTCCATATCAAATATATCTAAAAGAGGATGGCACATATAATTTAATCTTAGAACTAAACGGAGATGAATGTGGGGATAGAATTGGTTTTGATTTTATAAAGGGAGAGAGTGGTTCTTTTTCAATAACAGGAACGTTAGAAATGGAACTTAGAACATATTAAGGAGGAAGAAAACATGTACAAAAAAAATATATTAGTAATTTTGATATGGGTGCTTTGGTTAGGGTGTAGTTTTGAAGTTAATGCAGAACCTAAGCAGATGCCAGACGGGACAGTATTTGATGCACAATTTTATGCAGATACATATCCAGATGTGAAAGCAGCATATGGTAATGACGAAGTGGCTCTGTATAATCACTATGTTACATGTGGAAAAAAAGAAGGAAGAAAAGCGACAAATGAGATTAATATAATAGAATTTGATGCGGAATACTATGCAAAAAACAACCCGGATGTTGTGGCTATATACGGCAATTCGGAGGAGGCATTATATAAGCACTATGTTGAGTTTGGAAAAAAAGAAGGAAGAAAAGCAAAGGCTGGTTATGTAGAGAATATAGAAATTTTTTCTAATCCTGGTATGGCAGTGGGAAATGGTGAACTTGAGTTAATTGCTATATTAAATAATGACCCAGATAATAAATGTGTGTATGCACCAGATATTAAATATATAAGTGATGATGTATGCATATTACAAGTGGGAAAAGTGATTTCATCGAAATATATTTACGGACAATGGTCGAATGGAATTAATACACTAACTTGTCATGCTTTATGGGATGTCAGGGATTATAATCCTAAAACAAAAATTAATGGATTATATAAATTTGGAAGTATTATTGCATATCAATGGGTTGATGACGATACGTATGTGTTGCTAACAAGCAAAGGAGGAGGATTCAGAACAGAAATATCTAAGGGTGAAGCATATATTTACAGTTATCCAGTAGATTATATGGCAAATTATTATGCAGGATTCTCTGAAAATAATTGGATATATTTTTAATTATAAGTAAAGTATCGAAAAACATGAATTGTGTAACTAAAAATAGAAACAGTTATTGTAAAGAAAGAAGGAAAAACATGTTTTGTAATAAATGTGGAAAAGAAGTAAGAGAGAATCAAATGTTTTGTGATGCATGTGGAAACAAAATAAATTTGATGACGAATACAGCTAATAACCGCACAACTGTGATGTTCAAAGCACAACAAGTAGGACATGAATTGTGTAATATAGTGGGGCCATTGCAAAAGGTAGAGGAATATTATAACAAGGGAATAAAAATTCAAAAAAGATTGAATGATGCGATAAAGAATAAAAATGCTGATTTCATGGGATTAAAATTAGGAATATCTGCTTTTGCAGCTCTTTTTGTGGGTGGATATATAGGACTTTATATTGCAGGATTTATTTATTATATTTCAAATTATACCGTTTCTCCATTAATATTGTTACCGATAATATTCGTTTGTATGATAGTTATTGGTGTTGTAGCATATTTCTTGTTACATAAAATGCTGAAAAAGAAAATGGAAAAAAGGCACGAGAAGTTAGTTGATAGTCTACAGATGGATTTTAATAACAATCAATTGCTATATTTCGACGTTTTAGAAACTGTATTACCAGTACTAAAAAAATATATACCTGAAGACTATTGGTATTCGCAAGCGGTGGCATCTATAGGTGGTTATTTTAGAAATGGTAGAGCAGGTACTATGAAAGAGGCACTTAATTTATACGAAGAAGAAATGCATCGTCTTAGAATGGAAAATATGCAAGAACAGACATTGAGATTAAATCAGAAGCAGACAACCTATGCGGCAATCTCTGCATGGAATACGTCAATGACGGCTATGGGAATATTTTTAAAATAGTAAATGTTGATATTACGTCTAGATAAATTTATGAATATAAGGAAAGTGAGGAAGAAAATGCCAAAGAAGGTCATAGTTGGAGTGTTACTATTTATGTTTGTACTTGGAAATGATATGGAAGTTGTCGCGGCTCCTAAAGAAATGCCTGATGGGACAATTTTTGATGCAGAATTTTATGCAGATATGTATTCGGATGTTAAGGCTGTGTATGGTATGGATGAAGCAGCATTGTATAGTCATTATTGCACATTTGGCAGAAATGAAGGGAGAAAACCTTGTGCAGATTCGAAGGTAAATGTCCCGACAGAATTTGATGCGAAATATTATGCGCAGAAATATCCTGATGTTGTGGCTGTATATGGTGATTCCGAGACCGCGTTATATAAGCATTATATTGAATGTGGAAAAAAGGAAGGGCGTGCATGTAATGCAAATGATAGTGCCGTAAAGAGCAAAGTGGAATATACACCTATATCAGAAGAGGCAAAGGAAAGAATCTTGTTTACATATCGGGCATGGTTAAAGTCGGCAAAAAATCATGAATTTTACTATACGGAAGATACAGATGAAGCACATTTTGATGCATATTGGCGTTGTGTTATTAAACATGTGAATCTTGGACATACTGAAGAAATGGTAAATAAAAATAGAAACTTAGTAGATTTTTTTGAAAATGAGTTGTTTGGAAAAGGATATTGTTTAAACCATTTAGAGGAAGCAAGGGAATATGGCTGGGTATCGCCAGATTATCAAGTTAAATAGTAAATAGTATTTGATAGTTAATTATAAGAGGATTGCTGTAGTACATAAATGATGTTAGGAGAAAATAGTAAATCCCCACTCTAAAGTGTGACTACGGTAAAGGGATTGACTATTTTGTAGACACACGGTAGACAGTGTGCTTTCCTCCTTGATTTTATGCGGGTTTCAAGACTCTAAAAAATTTCGAGTCCCGTCTCGCGCTCTCAAGGTAAAACAAAAAAGACATCCAAGAGGATGTCTTTTTTGTTTCCAATAAGGAAGCGTACGAGTAGTACGCTGACGTTTGGTTCGGGCACCCGCCGGGACTCGAAGGTTCGAGGTCTCCGCTCCGCTTCGGTCGTCGCATAGCCGAGGTCCCCCGGACCTCGTGCGACGTCTCGCGCTCTTGAAAAAAGTTATAGACAGTTGTCTGCAATGCCTTGTTCATGAGATCATAATCCTCATTATGCACCTGACGGACTAAAAGCATTTATTGAGGAATATGAGGAAGAAAAAAATAGTACAGGGAGATCCAGTGGGTGTCCTTTGACTTGGCATAGGCTGTGGGTGATGATATAATTATTCGTGAAATTTGCAGTTTGTGTTAGGAGGAATGTAATTTTGATAAAGAAGGCACAGAAAGAAGACTTGCAAGAAATACTTAAGTTACAATATTTGGCTTATCAAAGTGAAGCTAAACTTTTTGGGGATATGGACATTCCGCCTTTAAAACAAACGATAGAAGAGGTTTATGATGAATTTCAAAAAGGAACTGTTTTAAAAGCAGTAGATGACAGAGGAGTTATTATAGGTTCTATTAGAGCATATCAAGAGAGTGGAACTGTTTATATCGGTAAATTGATGGTTCACCCTAAAATGCAAAAGCAGGGAATAGGAACAAAGCTTCTTTCGGAAATAGAAAATGAATATCCGAACCAAAGATATGAGTTGTTTACCAGTACAAAAAGTATTAATAATATAAGATTATATGAAAGATTGGGATATAAAATATTTAAAGAAGAAGTAGTATCTCAGAAATTGAAATTTGTGTATTTACAAAAATATTAAGAGGTAAAATTGAATTATAGTAAGGAACAAAGGTTTGAACTTAGGTGACAAGTGTTTGGTGACTAGGTCATATAAAGACGACGGGATATTCTTTTTGATTTATTTAATTGCAGTGATTCTGTTTATCACAAAAGAAAAGATTGGAAAGTGGTTTGTTATTGGATGTATGACAATGTGGTTTGTGATTCAGTTCTTATGTCACGAATGGTACACTATCTTTAATGGTGGATTTATGGGTACATTAGAAGGAAAGATTGAATATTTTTCAGGAACAATGCAATGGTTACAATTTGAAGACAGATATATACCAGATGTATATCATACTATTTTACATATTCTTATTTTATGTGCTTTAACTGTCACAATTATTTATACAGTAAAGAATAAGAAAAAAGAATAATTTCAATCTTGATAAAGGATTGAATACAACAGAAGATTTGTATTTTGCGAAGGAAATTATGACTTTTGATTTTAGGAAAGTTTAATTTAAATGAGAAGAAAAGGAGAAGAGAGTATGAGTGTACTTGTGTTAAATACATTATCTGAGTATAATGATAAAGTTTTGGAATTGCAAAATCAGATATGCGCACAGTCTGAGGGCAGTGAGGTGGTTTGCACAAAGGAAATGAAAATATCGCATTGTATTGGTTGTAATTATTGTTGGCTGAAGACACCGGGAATCTGTACAATTAAGGATGACTATGAGATTATTCTTAAAAAAATTTTGCAACATGAGAAGATTGTTTTCATTACAGATACAAAATTTGGATTTGTATCTTATCAGACGAAAAATTTGTTGGATAGAATTTTGCCCATTGCAACAATGTATTTACAGTTTGTAGATGGTCAGATGCGACATGTACCGCGTTATGATATTCGTCTGCAGATGGGAATTATCTATACGGGGAATGCAGAACATACATATCTTGAAAAATGGATGGAGAGAACGACACTTAATTTTGAAAGTACCTCTCTTGGTGTATTTTCGTTAGAAGAAGGGAGGGGGATTCTTTCATGCATTTAGTAATAATTAACGCAAGTCCTCGTGTGGAGGCTAAGAGTAATACAGCACGAATTATCCGCACCTTTGTCCGTGGATTCGAGGTAAGCGGAAACACAACGGAAGTTTGGCATTTGTCAGATAAAAAGCAATGGACAGGTGCAAAAGAGGCATATGAGAAAAGCACTAATATTTTATTTGCAATTCCTTTGTATGTAGAGAATGTGCCGGGAATTATGTTGGAATTTTTAGAAACTTTGCAGCCGAAAAAGGAGGCCGGCACGAAAATGTCTTTTATACTACAGGGAGGCTTTGCCGAAGCCAGCCAGCTGCGGTGTGGAGAGGCATATTTAGAAGTATTACCGTCATATTTTAACTGTGAATATAATGGGACGCTGATTAAAGGGGATAATTTTGCCCCTTCTTGGATGCCGGAGGACATGGCAGAGAAAATGGTTGCACATTATGAAAAGATGGGAAGATCTTTTGCACAGAAAGAAACTTTTGACAAGGAAGAAGTAAACGCATTTGCAGCCCCGGAGTACTTTTCGGAAAAAGAGATTCGACAACATAAGCGTATTGGCAGGCGGATACAGAAGGTGTTATTTTGCTATATTGCGAAGAAGAATGGTTGCAAGAAGCCGCTTGATGATAAACCTTATCAAGTAAAATAAATTGATAAGAGAGCGTTTGTGAGGAATGGCGGACTAAAGAATGAATTTGACGAGGTTAATACTATGGAAAATATAATTGGAGCGATTGTATCATCAGTTATGATAGAGAAAAGACAAAAGTAAAAATACAGGCTTGTCTTCTTACCATAGTATTGTAAATGAGTTATATGGGAAGAAATCTGGCGAGAATGGAGAAGTGGTAAAGAACTGTTATCGTAACTCTGACGATCATAGCAATGGTCGTTGGATTCGTAATTTGAATGAAAAATTATTTATGGTCATGTCTAAGCGTGTTGTAGCATCGGGGGATATGGATCTTAACTCAATATCAGAAGAGGATATTCGTGACTTGGCTGAAGCGTATGGTGTGGTGATTGATGCAACTCAAAATGATGCGACAAATAAAAAAGTAGACGAAAATGGGTATGTATTGCCAAACTAGACCATCTGCATGAAAATCATAAATGGCATTTCGATATATATTTTTATCGGGATGTCATTTTGTTTTTTGTATAAATTTATACTGTAAAGTGCTGGATTAGAATGGTTGAGTTTTTCGGATAAGGACTTGACTTTAGGTTTTATTACAATTATAATTTACTCTATGACTATAAAGTTCAATATAGTCATAGAGTAAATCACGGAGAGGGGCGGTTGCATGCCAAAATCATTTAGCGAGCAGGAAAGAAAAATAATAAAGCAATCTATGATAGATATAGGTGCTTCGCTTATGAAAACGAAAAACATAAAGCAGATTACGGTTGATGAAATTACCAAAGGTGCTAATATCTCAAAAGGCTCCTTTTACTCGTTTTATAATTCTAGAGAAGAATTGTTTTGGGATATTATTAAGTTAGAGGAACAACAACTTATTGATGAGATTATAAATGTTGCAAATCAAGAGTGCGATGCGAAAACAAAAATTCGCCAGATATTTAATGATGTTTTTTTGAGAAAAGTTTGGCTTATATATTACTTGGCAGAAGGTGATATTCAATACATAGCTAGAAAATTGCCATTAGAATTATTAGAAGCAGATCGAGAACGTTCATATGAGTTGAATAAAAACATGTTGTCGTTGTGCAATCTTGATGATAGTCAAGAAAATATTGATTTTTTAATTACTACAATCCAGCTCCTACGATTAACGGAGACAAATTCTATACATCAAACAGAACAGAATAAAAAGAGAGTGCAACATATATTAGTTGAAACGATTGTAGATTATTTATGTGGTGAAAAATCTTTTTAAAGACAATGAATATGCTATGTGACTTTACAAGTAAAAAGGAGATGTGTAATTCAATGAGAGAAATGAGAATTAGTAAGATGTTGTTAATGGCTTTTGTGGCACCACTGATTTTTATGATTATATATATTTGGTCTTTGCAATTTAAAGAATTCGTTCCGCCATGTTTCTGTTTCCTTATATTATCTTTATTTGTGTTGGTGCCATTGGAAATTATCACCTTACTAAGAGAGAATAAGAAAGAAAATGGTAAAAGTGGAATTGAGTGTGCACTAATATATAATCAGAAGTTACATAAAGGAAAAACTTTACTAATTGTGGTGGTATTGTTTTGCATAGCAGGTATAGCTAATAAGTTTGTAGGTGCTTGGGAAAATTCATTAGTTGTGTCATATGTTAATAAGTATGTACCGGATTATTTTATTGCACAA
>JAZNAE010000071.1:0-10070 GCA_045586385.1 Lachnospiraceae bacterium | reverse complement strand
AGCAGATAGCCTGCATCCCCTACAATACGGTCCATCTGTGCGCAGGCATCTTTAAGATCACGGGCAAGAATACCTAACTCATCTCCGCTGTCATACTTGATTTTTACATCAAATTGACCGTTCTTTACCTTGCGGACTGCTTCCTGTAATTCTGTAACAGGCGCAACCACTGCTTCTGCCAGGCGTTTGGAAATAGTCAGGCACAACCAAATATTAAATGCAACCACCGCTACCAGCAACAGAATGACAATAACACCGGATACCGACGTAAATACATTTATTTCGGCTTTCATTGCGAAAACAGCTATATTTACAAAAGCAATACATGCCATAATCACAACACCTATAATAATCTTGGAAAATGCAATTCTGAATTTCATACTAATGCTTGCATCCTGTACATTTTTATTGGATTTTGCCTTTTTGAATATCTCTCTCATACCCGTTCCTCCGCCGTAAATATTTTGTCTTCACACCCAATTTCTGCGAATTGTCGCTCTTTTATGATATTATACCACATTTTTGACAATAGAAAAGATATGAACCACATATTTTCAACCGTCAAACACAAAAATCCGCACCCACAAAGGCACGGATTTATTCCTTACACTATATCATTAATCGGGGTGACAGGATTCGAACCTGCGACCCCCTGGTCCCAAACCAGGTGCTCTAGCCAAGCTGAGCCACACCCCGCCGGTCATTTTCCATGTGCACACACACAACGCAAAACTTATTATATGCGATGAAAATATTTCTGTCAACAAAAAAATCAAAAAAAATAAAACTTTTTAAAACTACTTGAAAAGATGCTTAGTGTTAGTATAATATACATGTTTGAAATGATTACAATTAAAGGATGGTAATATATGGAAGAGAAGAGTATGCCGGTGCAGGAAAATAAAATGGGCGTGATGCCGGTTAATAAATTATTAATCAGTATGTCGTTACCGATGATGATTTCTATGCTTGTGCAGGCACTATATAATATAGTAGATAGTGTTTTTGTGGCAAGGATTGATGAAAATGCACTGACAGCTGTGTCATTAGCATTTCCACTACAGACATTAATGATTGCAATTGGTGGCGGAACCGGTGTCGGTGTAAATGCTTTGCTTTCAAAGGCACTTGGGGAAAAGGAGTTTGAAAAAGCGAATAAAGCGGCAATAAACGGTGTGTTTCTTGCTGCGGTCAGCTATGTGATTTTTCTTTTTGTGGGTATTTTTGCGGTAACGCCTTTTTATCTGAGCCAGACACAGGATGTGCAGATTATTGAATACGGAAGACAGTATATGACAATTGTGTGTTGCTGTTCTTTTGGTATGTATACACAGTTTATTTTTGAAAGACTGCTTCAGTCAACGGGGAAAACTTTCTATACGATGATAACCCAAGGAACAGGTGCAATTATTAACATTATTTTAGACCCTATTTTTATATTCGGTTATTTCGGTATTCCGGCCATGGGTGTTGCCGGAGCAGCGGTAGCGACTGTAATTGGACAGATTATAGCAGGTGTGTTTGCCATCATTGTAAATCAGAAGAAAAATACAGAAATTAGTTTAAAAATAAAAGGATTCAAACCTGACGGCAAAATTATAAAAAGTATTTATGTTGTTGGTCTTCCTTCTATTATAATGCAGTCTATCGGTTCAGTGATGACATATGGAATGAATCAGATTCTTATGGCATTTACGTCTACGGCAGCAGCAGTCTTTGGCGTATATTTCAAATTGCAGAGTTTTATCTTTATGCCGGTATTTGGGTTAAATAACGGAATGGTGCCGATTATTGCATATAACTACGGGGCCGGAAAGCGTGACAGGCTTTTGAAGACCATGAAGCAGAGTATCCTATATGCAGTTTGTATTATGATAGTAGGCTTTTTGGTATTCCAGTTGTTTCCGGTGCAGCTTTTTTCCTTGTTTGAAGCATCCGAAACAATGCTTTTCATCGGTGTTCCTGCACTTCGTATTATCAGTCTTCACTTTTTGCTTGCCGGTTTTTGTATTGTTATCGGTTCTGTATTCCAGGCACTGGGAAACGGCATCTACAGTATGTTTGTTTCCATGGCAAGACAGCTTGTCGTTTTATTGCCTGCAGCGTGGCTTCTTGCTAAATCGGGGAACGTGAATCTTGTGTGGCTTGCATTCCCAATTGCAGAACTTGCGTCCCTTGCGATGACAGTTTTTTTCTTCCTGCGCATTAACAAAAATATTATCAGCAAAATCGGACAGGAAAGTACACAAGAGGATGAAGAAACTGATTTGAGTGATTGACAGAAGAAAAACGAAATGATACTATGATATGGCAGTCTTAGCGGAATTGATGGAATTGGCAGACATGCAAGATTTAGGTTCTTGTGCCGAGAGGCGTGTGGGTTCAAGTCCCACATTCCGCATTAGATGTTGATGTAAGCGGTGAACCGTTGGTTCGCCGTTTTTTTGCCTGAAATTTTGTAAAAGTGAATTTTTCGTGAAAAACATTAATTTAGAAGAAATCTGATTGTTATTTTATGTAAATTGTTGTAACATGAAAATCGGAGTGTTTTGAACGTAAAGAAAGGTATGGTTATGAGTATGAATATGAAAAAAATAATAGGGCTGGGATTGGCAATGATGCTGGGCATTGGTACATTGACAGCTTGCGGAAATGGAGAGAAAGCAGTTAGTTCCGAAAATACAAAGCAGGCAATGCTTGGCGGGCTTACCTTTTTATATGATGATACCGTATGGGTTCCCAATCCGGATGAAGCTACCGATACATCCCTCCGTTTTGCGGCAGATAACAATGGAGTTTTAGGTGCATCCTGCGCAAAGGAAGCGTATTATCAGCATCCGCTTGGAATGGTGATGGTATCCGAACAGCTTTATGATACTTATGATAATTATGTGGAACTGAAAGAACCTACAATCGTTACGGTAAACGGACAGGATTGGTATGAGTGGATGGTGCAGTACGAGGAAAGCGGTGTGACGGTTAAAAGTATTCACCGTTATTATGCGGAAAACTATTATGCATATACTTTGTCCTATTTAGCAGACGAAGCAGGCTTTGAAGCAAACAAAGAGGCTGCACTTGCAGTAATGGATACGGCAAAATTGGTCATTCCAGACAATAATGAAGCAGAAGAAAAAGCGAAAGAGTTTCTGGTAGGGGAATGGGATCTCGGCACAGCAGGGTATCTGGTGCTTACACAGGATGAGACATATACATGGTATATGGATGAAACAAAGGATGAAAAGAACATGCATACCGGTACTTACGGATGCGATGTGCAGAATGAAGCCTTTGGATTTGTGGAAGGAGAAGGAATTTATCTGGTACTTTTCCCTGAAAAAATTGTATCTGACGGACAGGAAGGTGTGACCGGCAGAGTGAAGTATGACTACGGTATTGCCATGGTTCCTACCGAAAGCGGTGCATATCAGATGATTAATCCGACTACACTTACCATATACGAAATGACAAAGCAATAAGCAATAAGGGGACATAAAGCATGATAGAAATATTGTTGAATATTGTTTTATTAATAATCGGATTTGTAATGCTGATTAAAGGCGCGGACTGGTTTGTTGAGGGAGCGTCAAAAATCGCTGACAGGTTCGGGATTCCCCAACTTGTTATCGGGCTTACGATTGTTGCCATGGGAACGAGTGCACCGGAGGCGGCTGTCAGTATTTCAGCAGCGATGAAGGATAATGCCGGTATTACAATCGGAAATGTAGTGGGAAGTAATATCATGAATGTTTTGTTAATTCTTGGTATTACTTCTGTGATTACAGCGATTAAAGTACAAAAATCGACTATTAAGTACGAAATACCGTTTTTAATTGCTGTTTCTATATTACTTCCCGTACTTGGTGGTATGGACGGTGTGATAGGAAGAGTGGATGGCGTAGTTTTCTGGCTTTGCTTTATTGCATACTTGGTATATTTGCTTTTTATGGCCAAAAACGGACAAGCCGTTTTGGAAGAGGTTCCTGATGATGAAAAAACTGAGAGCATTTTCAAGTTGATTTTAATGGTAATTGTCGGTGGTGTAATGATAGTAGTAGGTTCCGACGTAACGGTAGATGCCGCAAAAGTCATTGCAAAGGCTTTTGGTATGAGTGACCGCTTAATCGGTCTTACGATTATCGCGTTTGGAACGTCCTTGCCCGAACTGATTACATCCGTGACAGCAGGAATAAAAGGAAAAGCAGATATTGCAGTAGGCAATATTGTAGGAAGTAATATATTTAACATTTTGTTTGTTGTGGGAACAACGGCTCTTATTACCCCGGTACCATTCGCTTCGAATTTTGTGTTTGATGGAGCAGCGGCTGTAATAGCGGCAGTCATGTTGCTGTTGTTTGTGTTCAGAAAACAGAAGCTTGGCCGGGTAGGCGGGACAGTCATGCTGGTTTCTTACGCAGCATATTTTGTTTATTTGTTGGCAATGTAGTTTTGAAACAGTACTGAAAGGGTAGCGAAAAGGCTACCCTTTTTTGATAGGAAATATTGACTAAAAACAGGAAATATATTATTCTTATAATATGGCAAAAGACAAGGAGGGATTTTAGCGTGGTAACTAGTATTGTGGGTAATTATTTAATTCAAAAAGGTATGATTACGCCGGAACAGTATAAGGACATCTTAAAGGAACAGAGAAAAGTTCGCGTTAAGCTTGGACTTATCGCAGTTGCTGAAGGTCTTATGACACAGGAAGAAGCGAACAGGGTTAACCAGTTGCAGGCTGTTATGGATATGCGTTTTGGGGATATCGCAGTATCGAAAGGGTATTTGACGGAAGGTCAGGTAGAATCTTTATTAAAAAAACAGGGGAATGCTTACCTGACATTTGCGCAGGCTCTTGAAAATCAGCAGCTTATGACAGTAGAACAGCTGGATCAGTGTCTGGTTGATTTCCAGTATACAAATAATCTTACAGCATCTGATATGGAAGCGTTAAAGAGCGATGATATTGAAAAGATTCTTCGTTTATATCTTCCCATGGAAGCTGAAAAATATGTTGATATAGCAGGTATTGCTGTCAGGACAATTGCCCGTCTGATTGACACGGAGTTGTACCCTGAAAAGGCATTTATGGCTTCCGAAGTGGAAGTAAATAGAGGTGCATTACAGTATGTGGAAGGTGATACGGCTATCCACTGCGGTATGGCAGGAAATGATGATGAACTTTTGTTTGTAGCATCTACTTTTGGACAGGAAGAGTTTGATAAAGTAGATGAGGATGCACTTGACGCTGTCGGTGAGTTGCTGAATTGTATTAATGGTTTATATGCATCTGCACTCAGCAAAGAAGGTGTATCTCTTGAATTATTGCCCCCTGAGTTTTCAGTGGAGTTGTCAAAGATGACTTGTAAGGAAATGCTGGTACTTCCGTTAAACGTTGGCGGAAGAAGAATTTGTTTCCTTATAGCAATGGACAATAAGATTGAAATGAAATAGGAGGAAGTTGAAATGGCAAAAGTACTGATTGTAGATGATTCAAGAACATCTCGTAAGATATTAAGAAATTTATTAGAAGAAGCAGGACATGAAATTGTCTGTGAAGCGGTAAATGGTGATGAGGGATACTTAAAATATAAGGAGTTTACTCCTGACGTTGTTACCATGGATATTACAATGCCTGTAACAGACGGTATTCAGGCACTGCAGCTTATCAAGCATACCGATAAAGATGCATGTGTTGTAATGATTACTGCGGCAGGTCAGAAAGAAAAAATGATGCAGGCACTTAAGGAAGGCGCAGCTGAATTTATTACCAAGCCTTTTGATAAGGAAGAAGTTATCAAGGTTATTAATGAAGTAACCAAAAGTAAAGAATAATACATAAAAGTCGGTGCATGAAAAGTGCACCGACTTTTTCAATAAACTTTTGAAAAAATGTATATTCATGGAAAAGTTATTAAGAATATATAAATAAAGATAAATACTGTTGCCAAAAAAACCTTTCTCATGATAGACTCATGAAGAAACGGGAAAGATAAAAGGAAATAGATTCATTTATAAAGTGTCATAGGAGGTAGCGATGTCTGCACAAACAAACTTACAAAAAGATGTATTGGTATTAAACCTTGAAAAGCAATTAAAGGATATTGCGACTGATATGTTTGGCAAAGAAATTGACAAGCTAAACGATCAGGAAACATATTATGTGGTTTTGGCGCTGGCAAAGAGATTGATGGCAGTATCTGATCACAATGAAGGTGAAAAGAAGGTTTATTACATTTCTGCCGAATTTTTGATTGGCAAACTTTTAGCAAATAATTTATTGAATCTTGGTGTGTATGACAAGATGAATACGATTTTAGCCAAATATGGAAAGGATTTGTCCGTGCTTGAAGAAATAGAACCGGAACCTTCACTCGGAAACGGTGGCCTCGGAAGACTGGCAGCATGTTTTCTGGATTCTATCGCTTCACTTGGTCTTCCCGGTGAGGGAATCGGACTTAACTATCATTTCGGCCTTTTCAAACAGGTGTTTAAGGATAAATTGCAGACTGCAGAAAAGAATGACTGGATAGAAAATTATTCATGGCTGACCAAAACAGACGTTACCTTTGATGTGTATTTCGGCAAAAAGAAAGTGACATCACGTTTATATAATATTGATGTGGCCGGTTATAAGAGTGGAGTGAATAAACTCAGACTTTTCGATATTGAATCTGTTGACGAGAGTCTTGTGAAAGACGGTATTACTTTTGATAAGGAAGAAATTGAAAAGAATCTGACGTTATTCCTTTATCCGGATGATTCTGATGAAGCAGGAAATCTTCTTCGAATTTACCAGCAGTACTTTATGGTATGCAATGCCGCACAGCTTATTTTGCGTGAGATGCGTGAAAAGAAGTATGACCTTAGAAAACTCTATGAACATGCAGTGATTCAGATTAATGATACTCATCCTACCATGATTATTCCCGAACTGATCCGAATTTTGGTGGAAGATAAGGCATTTACCATGGATGAAGCAATCGAAGTGGTAAGCAAAACCTGTGCATATACCAACCATACAATTTTAGCAGAAGCATTGGAAAAATGGCCGCTCAGTTATTTGGATAAGGTAGTGCCTCAGCTAGTGCCTTATATCAGAGAACTGCACAAGAGAGTAGCGGCAAAATATGATGACCCGAAGGTTCAGATTATCGATAAAGAAGGAAGAGTGCATATGGCACATATAGATATCCATTACGGATTTTCCGTAAACGGTGTGGCTGCCATTCACACAGAAATTTTAAAAGATACGGAATTAAATGCATTTTATCAGCTTTATCCTGAGAAGTTTAACAATAAAACCAATGGGATTACCTTCAGAAGATGGTTATTCTCCTGTAACAGGGAATTGACAAGCTTTTTGTCTAAAACCATCGGTGACGGATTTAAGAAGGATGCGTCAAAGCTGGAGAAACTTCTTGATTTTGCAGACAGCCAGCAGGTGCTTGATGAGATCGCAGAGATTAAAATGAACCGGAAAAAAGAACTGGCTTCCTATGTAAAGGAAAAAGAAGGGGTGGCATTAAATCCTGACTCTATCTTTGACATTCAGATTAAGAGACTTCATGAGTATAAACGTCAGCAGATGAATGCTCTTTATATTATCCATAAGTACTTGGAAATCAAGGGTGGCAAGAAGCCGGTAAGACCCCTCACTTTTATTTTCGGTGCAAAGGCAGCACCCGCTTATGTGATTGCCCAGGATATTATCCATTTGATTTTAGTACTTCAGGAAATTGTAAACAACGATCCGGATGTAAGTCCGTATATGACCGTGCTTATGGTAGAAAACTATAATGTAAGCTATGCGGAAAAACTGATTCCGGCCTGTGATATTTCCGAACAGATTTCCCTTGCATCCAAGGAAGCTTCCGGAACCGGTAACATGAAGTTTATGTTAAATGGCGCAGTGACTCTGGGAACTTCTGACGGTGCTAATGTAGAAATTCATGAACTGGTGGGCGATGATAACATCTATATCTTTGGTGAGGAATCCGAAACCGTTATTGAACATTACGCAAAGGCAGATTATGTTTCCAAGGATTATTACAAAAAGAGCCCCGTGATTAAAGAGGCGGTAGACTTTATTGTAGGTCCGCAGGCTCTTAAGGTTGGTCATAAGGAAAATCTGGAGCGCCTTTATAAAGAACTTTTGAACAAAGACTGGTTTATGACACTTCTTGATTTGGAGGATTATATTAAGACCAAGGACAGAATGTTTGCAGACTACGAGGACAGACAGAAATGGAAAAAGATGATGCTTGTAAATATTGCTAAAGCGGGATTCTTCTCATCTGACAGAACCATCGCAGAGTATAACAGGGATATTTGGAAGTTGAAATAAAATAGTTCTGTACGCTTAGGAAAATAGGAAAAGGAAGTCGTTTGAACCGACCCCCAAAAGTTAGACCTAAAATCTAACGATTGGGAGGTCGGTTTTTTGTGGCGAAATATAGTTATGAATTCAAATTAAAAGTGGTTCAGGCATATTTGAACGGTGAAGGGAGTTACGACTGTCTTGCAAAAAAATATGATATAGGTGCGTGTAGCAAGTTCAAAGAATGGGTTGCAGCGTACAAAGAATTTGGCAAGGAAGGACTGTTACGTTCAAGGCGAAAGAAAAATTACTCTTTTCAATTTAAGCTTTCTGTGGTAGAGTTGTATTTATCAAGTGAAGTCTCATATCAGAAACTAGCTCTTTCGCAAGGCATTAACCATCCATCTTTGATAGCCAAATGGGTTAATGATTTTAGAATTGCGGGACCTGATGTTTTGAGACCAAAAAAGAAAGGTCGTAAGAAAACGTTGGATAAAAACGAAGTTAAGAAAAGTTGTAAATCTACTGAAGAAACGCATGTGGACACAAGTTCTGAACACGTCAAAGAACTTGAAGATGAATTACTCAAACTTAGAATAGAGAATGCGTATTTAAAAGAATTGAGGAGACTGCGTTTAGAGGAAGAAGCGCTTCTGAAAAAACAGCGAGAATTGTCCACAGTCTCCGAAGACAGTTTAAATTAAAAGACATTCTCGCAGTAGTTGGTTTTCCAAAGGCAACATATATGTATTGGCAAAAGCGATTTGACAGGGAAAATCCCGATAGAGCCTTAGAGGATGAAATAACCAAAATTCACGCAGAAAACAAGGATTACGGTTACAGACGAGTATATAGAGAATTGCGAAACAGAAAGATTTTTGTGAACAAAAAGAAAGTTCAAAGAATTATGCAAAAACTAGGTTTCCAAGTCACATCATTCACTCGCAAAAGTCGCAGATATAATTCATATAGGGGCAAGGTTGGCAAAATTGCACCAAATAGAATCAACAGACGATTTAACACCTCTATACCACATCAAAAGATAACTACCGATACTACCGAATTTAAATATTATGAGATAGACAATAAAGGTAGAATGGTAGTTAAGAAATTGTATTTAGATCCATTCCTCGATATGTTTAATGGCGAAGTGTTAAGTTATGGTATAAGCAAAACACCATCAGCAGCGAGCATTTTATCGGCTCAGCAACAGGCAATAGATATAACTTCTGATTGCCCATATAGAAGAACATTCCATTCAGACAGAGGTTGGGCATATCAGATGAATGCCTATTCCTATGCATTAAAAGAAAACAAAATATTTCAAAGCATGTCACGCAAAGGAAACTGTTATGACAATTCTGTTATGGAAAATTTCTTTGGAATATTAAAACAAGAAATGTATTATGGTGCAACCTATTACAGTTTTGATGAACTCAAGGATGCTATTGAAAGGTATATAAAATATTACAACGAGAAAAGAATTAAAGAAAAACTTGGGTGGATGAGTCCGGTACAATACCGCCTCAACACCTTGGCTGCATAAAAATAGCGTAGCAGTCATAAAACTACTACGCTATAAAAAGTCTAACTTTTTGGGGTCACATCAGATACAGCCCCTTTTCAATTAAGCTTTACTATTAGCCCTTAATTGCGGTTGTCATCTGAACGTAGTCCAGCGTGGACATTGCCTTATCAGCATTAAGGTCTGCCGCTTTAAGGAATGCACCCTCGAAAGTAGCTCTGTCCT
>JAZNAE010000070.1:0-1679 GCA_045586385.1 Lachnospiraceae bacterium | reverse complement strand
TCCTGCAACTGTTTCTGTGCATTGGTAATCTGATTCTGAATATTCTTGCTGACAGAATCTGTTGCTTTCATATTCATTCCACCAATTTGTGTATTTGCTCCATTTAATCCGTTGATTTTCATACTAATTCTCCTTGTTTTTCCGAAGAAAAAATGCGAGCCCATTGCGAGCAGAGAATTTTTCCTCCCTTGAATTTACATTAGTGAAGCCATTGCAAACATATTCTCTTCTTCCGGGGTCGCTTCTCTGTCTTCCACCTGCCCCATCCGATTCTGTGCCATAGTCATTAGAAGTTTTACCTTGTCCATCTCCGACTCATCACACCAGCCTTTTTCAATGCCATCCTTCACTTCCTGCATGTCGCCTTCTATTTCAGCTATAACCGCCCGTAGTTGTGCTCTTGTCTTGGCCGCCGCAATTTTTCTTGCAGTCTTACCAACATTCACGCCTACTTTACCCGATATCGTTTCACTTTCTTTCTCAGAAGATTCATCTGTCGATTCTGCTTCCATTGTTTCTTCCGTTTCCATTTCCTCTTCTAACCATTTCACCTGAAATCCTTTGAAACGATCACCAAAATGCTCTTTTAATTCCTGCTCTGCTCTTTTTTTCTCTTCTAATTTCTCCTGCCGAATCTCCTCAGCATAATCTGTCATATCCTGTAAAACAGAGCTTTGATTGATAGGTCTGCTAACAGTCCAGCCTCCCCAATTACCATTTTCATCACAAAACCAACCTTGACTTATAATTTCACGCCCGTTGACAAGTTGCTGTTCCCTAAATCTTCTGGCAAAATCATTCAGAAACTTAACGTCTTCTTCAAATTGCTTCCTTGTTGCCTCATCTGTCCCTAGTTTAATTAGAAACTTAGGATTAACAACAAAGTTTATATCTGATGAATTGCCGTAGGTTTGTCCATAACTTACTGTCCCTACCAAAAACTTTGTACCACTTATCTGCTTTTCCAAGTTCTGAATATACTCAAATCCTGCAGATACTGAATCAGGTATCGTCTTTTCATAACTAACCCCGTCCTTCTGTATTTTGGTATGAGCAACAGTTTTTCCGGCATCTTTAGTCTTTGAATCTGGTGCATAATCATTATGTGCCGAATTCAAATAGTTACTTACAATTCCATTAACCACCATCCACATCATCCTCCTTGATTTTGATTGATTTAGAACTCCATTTCTAAATATACAGACACTTCTGTTATTTCTTATTTCGGAATAGTAAACTTCACACTAAATAGAAATGTTGTGAACCGACCTTTTTCTGTTGTGAAGCACCTCAGATATGCCATGCAGTCAGATTATAGCTTCGCGGCTATTCAACCATCAGCATAACCGTCAATGTAAAGCTGTTTTTATCCTGACTGATATCTATATCCCCATAGTATTTTTGAGCCACTTTCCGGATGTTTACAAGCCCAAATCCATGGTTGCTTTTATCATTTTTTATTGTCTCCGGCAAACCCGTTTCATCATCTATCACTACGCGTTCACTGATACTGTTTCGGATTTCCAACATATACGCATTTTTCTTTCGATACGCAGATATAGAAACATAGGGATAATCACAACTTTCAACTCCTTCAAATGCATTTTCAATGGCATTATTTAGAATTACACTTACATCAAATGCATTAATATTTGTATCAGCAGGATAAACAAATTTAC
>JAZNAE010000069.1:0-14636 GCA_045586385.1 Lachnospiraceae bacterium | reverse complement strand
AATAGGTAGGGATATAATGTACATTACAGCATACGTTTTCCGCTGCCAGTGCATCAAAAAACTGTTTGCGGTCTATGGATAACATTTCCGGTTTGATTCTCAAAATATAAAGATGTCTGGTGGTATCTGATTCCGGAATTTCTCTCTGCACGGTGATCTCCGGAATTTCAGAAAAAGCCTCATCATATGCTTTCACAATCTCTTTTCTTCTGGCACTGAACATAGGCAGTTTATCAAGCTGACTGCTAAGCAGTGCTGCCTGGATATCCGTCATACGGTAATTCATACCAAGGTCAATCTGTTCATAATACCACGATCCATCAGATTCATGAACCATCTGTGACTCGTCACGGGTGATTCCGTGTGCCCTGTATAATAAAAGCTTTTTATAATATTCTTCACTATTCGTAAGAACCGCACCGCCTTCTCCGCTGGTTACGGTTTTCACAGGATGAAAACTTAACGTTGTCATATCTGCAATCGAGCCGTTTTTCTGCCCTTTATAGCTTGTCCCGATTACATGGGCACCATCTTCAATCAATACGATATTATGCTCCCTGCAGTGCGCAAGCAATTCATCAAGTTCTACCGATTGTCCCGTAAAATCTACTGCCACTACCGCTTTTGTTTTTTCATTGGTAAGTGCTTTGACATTTGCCGGGTCAATGTTATAAGTCTCTTCATTAATATCTGCAAAAACCGGTTTCGCTCCGCAGTACAACGCGCAGTTTGCAGATGCTGCAAAAGTAATGGGCGTAGTAATCACCTCATCTCCCTGCATAACGCCTGCCGCGAGACATGCAATGTGAAGTGCTGCTGTTCCGTTACTGCAGAGAACCGCATACTTTGCTCCTGTTACTTCACACAGTTTCTTTTCAGCTTCCGCTATTTTGGGACCGCAGGTTAAATACTCACTCTTAAGCACCTCTACCACAGCCTGAATGTCTGTCTCATCTATGTACTGATGTCCGTAAAAAATCTTCTCCTTACGCACGGGTATGCCGCCGCAAATTGCCGGTTTATCCATTTGTTTCATCTCCTTATTTTCCGCCTCTTACTGATTTTGCATAATCTCATCAGCCATGGCTGCTATAAATTCACTGTTCGTCGGCCGAACCTCTCCGCTTTCCCTTGAATAACCGAACATTTTTTCAAAGGTCATGCGGTTACCTCTTTCCCATGATATTTCTATGGCGTTGCGGATGGCTCTTTCTACTTTGCCGTCAGTAGTATTATAACGCTTTGCTATCTCCGGGTAAAGTAATTTGGTCACACTTCCCACTACCTGCATGTCTTCAAGTGCCATAAGAACCGATAACTTAATAAAATGATATCCTTTCAAGTGTGCGGGAATTCCCAAATCCAGCATCATTTGAAAAACTTTTTGTTCTGTTTTCATATCTGCGCAAGTTTTCATGTACACATCTCCGTTCTGCCAAAAATCATCTGTCACTTTCACAGTATAGATGAAGTTTTCTGTTATGAGAAGTTGTAAATTATCGCACGAAATATGTATTTTTGATATATTTCTCAAAAAAAGCGGCAAACCCTAAATCTGCAGCAATCTCATCCTGTGCATTGTCCTGTAAATCATAATAATATTTTCCGGACTCTATCTCCAATGAAATACTGTCAAGGGGAAAGCCGTCCACCCGTCTTTCATGCGGTTTCTCGGCAAGCAAAAAGGCATCTCCCCACAAGGATTCATCCATGCTCTCATGACAGTTTCCTTTTTCATCCACAAGACAAACAGCGTTTTTATATCTTGCCAAAACAGGTCCGTGCCGTTTTGCCAATGAAGTGTATTTTTCTATTAATTCATCATCTGTATACCTTTTTCCGCCTCTGCCGCGTACATGTATCCCCGGCTGTAAGTCTTCGGGAAGTAACTCTCCCGTTTCATGATTCCAAAGATAAAGACCGCTGTCACAGGAAAAAACCGGCATCCTAAACACTTCCGCGTATGCCTTCGCCTTTAGTCTCGCATTCTCCAGAGGATCACTGCCATCCTCTTCTATCTCCGGAAGCTGCTTATGATATATTTCACCCGCTTCCTTAAGTCCGATAATTTCTATGGGCAATTTACTTAAAGTACGCACCATACCTGCCAATTTTGCGGGATTTCCCGTTCCATATATCAACTTTATTTTTTCATTACTGTCTTTTTTCACTGTCTATCCTTTCACAGGCTTATAGCTTCCGTCACACACAATATAACGCCACAAAATATCCCTGTCTTTTGGCTGTGCATAGTCAATGCCTACTCTTTTCGCTGCGTAGTACTCCGGCTTTGTTCCGTCATCCTCAAGCCAAAGCCTTTCCGAAACGGTCATATCTTCCTCATTTAAGCTTCTGTCAATTTGCATGGCTTTGGTTAATTTCCCGGGGCCGTTATATCCCTCTACACCACGGATCAACACTGCTTCCGGATGCCCTTCTTCTCCCGTTACCACATTAAAAAGAGAATGCATCCCATAGCAAAGATAAACATAGGCGATGCCTCCCTGTTCATAAAGAACTCTCGTCCTCTCTGTCTTGCCTTTACTTGCGTGGCATGCCGTATCTTCTTCCCCACAATAGCATTCTGTTTCTGTTATTCTGTATTTCTTAATTTCCCCATCTGCTTTGCAACAAAGTAGTTTTCCAATTAAATCCGGTGCAAGAACCTTTGCCGATTGCTTATAATATTCTCTGTCTAATCTTTTTCCCATAACACCCCGCTTACCGTTCCATGATTTCCGTCACTGCAGGAAAAACAACCGTAATTGTTGTCCCTTCATCCGCTTCACTTTCAAGCTTTATTGTTGCGTTCAATTTAATCAAAATGTGTTTTACAATGGCAAGTCCAAGACCGGTTCCGCCCGTAGACTTACTTCGGCTTTTATCCACACGGTAAAAGCGTTCAAAAATTCTTTCCTGGTGTTCTTTCGGAATACCGATGCCGTTATCCTTTACGATTAATATCGCCGTGTCAATACTATTTTTTACGCACACATTTACATATCCACCGTTATGATTATAGCGGATGGCATTATCACACAGATTATACAAAACTTCATCCACCATCTGTTTACTTGCATTGATAAACGTTGTTTCTCCTTCAAAATGTAATGTAACAGCATGTTTTTCCGCATTCACCTGCAACATATTTACACATGCCTCTGCACAATCCTTCAAATTAATACATTCCATTTTTTCTTCCGCCCGGGAATCGTCAAGTTCAGACAACCTTATAACATCATTAATCAGCGTCAGCAATCTGTTCGCATTGCTGTGTATTTCCCCGGCAAATCTGCGCACTTCTTTTTCCTCTGCTACCATTCCGTTTTCAATCAGTTCCGCATACCCGGAAATCGCCGTAAGCGGTGTTTTCAATTCATGGGAAACATTCGCTGTAAACTCCTGTCTGATTTTTGCATTTTGAAGCACATCGGCATGCTGATTTCTGATTGCATCAATAAAGGGCTTCATTTCTTTATATTCTTCCAGTTTTTCAACATTTCCGACATCCTTGGCAATCAGTCTGATTGGACGTATAATTCCTTCTGCCAGCAAAACAGAAAGCAATCCGCAAACAATGAATATCGTCGCCATCGCAATCAAAACATAAGGCACTGCGTATTCCATCAACCTGTATATGTTATCTGCCGTTTTTAATGTACGAATTGCACTATCCACTTCGAAAATAGTTTGCGTTGTTAAAATATGATAACAAACAGCTACTGTCAGCAATAACGTTGAAATGATTGCCAAAGTAGCTGTTCCCATTAAACTTTTATTAATTTTCTTTTTCATGCAGTTTTCCTCTATGCATTAAAAATATAACCCACATTACGCACAGTCTTTATCATACTGCCGGACTCTTTTAGTTTTTGTCGTAGGGTTTTTATATGCATGTCCAAAGTGCGGGATTCTCCTTCAAAATCCGTCCCCCATACCTTGTCCAATATATCTTCTCTGGATGTAACAATTCCGGCCTTTGTCATAAGCAATTTTAAAAGTTCATATTCTTTATAAGTGAGTTCACATTTCTCACCACTTACTGTCACACAATGTTTTTCCATATCAAGGCATACATTTCCCACTATCACAACTTTTTCTGCCGCTTCTTTCCTGGTCCGGCGAAGAAGCGCTTTTACTCTGGAAATCAATTCCATGATTCCAAAAGGCTTTGTAAGATAATCATCTGCCCCTGCATCTAAACCTTTTACCTTTTCAATTTCTGTTGTCTTAGCTGTCACCAAAATAATCGGAACCATTTGAATTTTCTTGTTTCCTCGAATTTCTTTAATGATATCAATACCATCCGCATCGGGAAGCATAATATCCAAAAGAAGTAAATCGGGAGTCTTCTCTTTCAGTGCATGGAAGAAATCTGCAGCACTTGCAAATTCACAGACTTCATATCCCGAATTTCCAAGTGCAATCCGTTCGATTTCCCTAATATTTTCATCATCTTCCACTACATAAATAATTGCCATTTCCCCTCCGAAAACAAAGGAATGTTATTTAAGGAAGTTCGTAACGCTCCTTTAAGTGCTTTACTTCTGCCATGAAAACAAGGTTGTCTTTGCTTGACAAATTATCCTGATATTCATGTGTATCAAAATTATCTTCATTTAACTGAAGCATCGCAAGTGCAATGTTAGAACAATGATCGGATACTCTTTCATAGTTGGTAGTAAGATCTGCCAAAACAAATCCCATTTCAATGGAACATTTACCCTTACGCAGTCTCTTTAAGTGACGCTTCTTCACTTCTTCACTTAAGTAATCAATTACTTCTTCCATAGGTTCTATCATAGTTGCCAGTTTCAAATCTGTTTCCTGGAATACAAGTATGGTTGTATTTACAATATCCTTAATGGCACCTGTGTAAATTGCCAATTCTTCCTGTGCTTTCTTGGAGAAGGATTGATCTTTTCCAACCATTTCTTTTGCAGCATCCACAATATTAATCGCATGATCGGCAATACGTTCAATATCCCCAATACAATGAAGTAAAACAGAAAGTTCCTGACTGTCTTTTTCTGTCAAATCACGACTGCTTAATTTTACAAGATAAGAGCCTATTTCATCATCGTAATGATCTACGATATTTTCCAGTTCAATGACTCTTTCTGCAGATTTTTCATCATACTGATCAAACATCTGTATCGCAAGGAACAATGCTTCTCTTGTGTATTCTACCATATCGAGTGCCGCATTTTTACACTGTTCAAGCGCAAATCCGGGTGTACTTAAGAAGCGGGGATCCAAAAGTTGAACCACTTTTTTGCCTTTTTGTGCTTCCTGCTCTTCCTGTGTTTCCGGAAGCGTTATATAAACCATCTTCTCTAAAACAGAAGAAAAAGGTGCAATAATAATGACTGCAATCACATTAAATGCCGTATGTACTATAGCGACTCCAAGGGCGCTGATTGATTCATCCATAAAAGCAAAATCAAGAGCTGCATGTAATGCGTAGAAAATCACCATGAAACCTACTGTTTTAATAATATTGTAATATAAATGTACAAGCGCCGCCCTCTTACCATTCTTACCTGCACCTGCACTGGAAATAAGTGCTGTTACACAGGTACCTACATTCTGACCCATAATAATCGGAATTGCCGTCTGGAAACTTACTGCACCGGTTACGCAAAGTGCCTGCAGAATACCGATAGATGCAGAAGAGGACTGAATCACCGCTGTCAAAATAAGACCAGCAAGCATACCAAGTACCGGATTGGAAAACATCAATAAGATATTAGCAAATGCCGGGCTTTCTGCCAAAGGCTCTACAGCACCGGACATCGTATTCATACCAAACATAAGAACAGCAAACCCTATCAGAATAGAACCAACATCCTTATGCTTTTCTTTCTTACCCATGGAGAGCATAATCACGCCGATAATGGCAAGCACCGGGGAAAATGATGTGGGTTTCAACAATCTCATAAAGAAACTCGTTCCACTGATTTCCGCAAGACTCAAAATCCATGCAGTTATCGTAGTACCTACATTCGCACCAAGGATAACACCCACAGACTGTGCCAACTTCATGATTCCTGAGTTTACAAAACCAACCACCATAACGGTAGTCGCTGAAGATGACTGAATAATCGCTGTCACTCCTGCACCCAGTAAAATTGCCATAAGTTTATTTGAGGTGAGTTTTTCCAAAATAATTTCTAATTTTCCGCCGGACAACTTCTTAAGTCCGTCACCAAGCACATCCATTCCGTACAAGAAAAGTGCCAGACCACCTATCATCGTTAGTACACTAAAAATATCCATTTCCTATCCCTCCGGGTAGTATTAATTATGAAAAACCTATTTGGTCATTATTTTACACTATTTGTCTGTTTTTGAATATAGGTAAATTATTTTTCTTTTAAATAAATAATTCCATCATATTCTGCAACAATTCTTCCGTAATGCCAAGCAGCGTCTGGGCATCCTTTTCCACAACACCGCACTTCACATAGCGTTTGATAAACCTAAGCATCTTATAATTAAAATCAAGTTTATCATGTTTTTTTACAAGCACAGGGATATTTTCTGCCGCAATTTTTGCATCAGGCTTTAAAATAAATTGGATTTCCCCGTTCTTGCCTTTTACATCTGTCATATAAAGCTTATGTGCCATTACACGAATCATAGAAATGCGCAGCAGATTGTGTACCGCCGTAGGAATTTCTCCAAAACGGTCTAACAATTCCTCTTTCATATCGTCACATTCCGCCTGCGTCTCTACCCCTGCAATCCGCTTATAAATATCCAGCTTCTGCACTTCATTCATAATATACGAAGGGGGAATAAACGCATCCACATCTAAATCAACGGTGGTATTGAAATCCTCCACCGTACTGATTCCCTTTAAGTTCTTTACGGCTTCATTTAACATCTTGCAGTAGAGATCATATCCCACAGCCTGCATGTGCCCGTGCTGCTTTATGCCCAGCAGATTACCGGCACCACGGATTTCCAAGTCTCTCATCGCAATCTTAAAGCCACTGCCCAAATCCGTAAATTCCTTAATCGCCGCAAGACGTTTTTCTGCTACTTCTTTTAACATTTTGTCTCTCTTATACATAAGAAAGGCATAGGCTGTACGATTACTTCTTCCCACGCGGCCTCTAAGCTGATAGAGCTGGGAAAGCCCCATGTTATCGGAATCATGAATAATCATGGTATTTACATTAGAAATATCCAGTCCGGTTTCAATAATAGTGGTAGATACAAGAACATCAATTTCGCCGTTGATGAAATCGTACATGATTCTCTCCAGTTCTCTCTCCTGCATCTGTCCGTGGGCAAAGGCCACACTTGCCTCGGGTACAAGACTTTGAATTCCTGCCGCGATATCTGCAATGTTGTTGACGCGGTTATATACATAATATACCTGCCCATCCCTGGAAAGTTCTCTTACGATAGCCTCTCTGACCATCTCTTCATTATATTCCATCACATACGTCTGAATCGGAAGACGGTCATTCGGTGCTTCCTCCAGTACACTCATATCACGGATACCAATCAGACTCATATGAAGAGTTCTGGGAATAGGCGTCGCTGTCAATGTCAGAACATCCACCTGCTCCTTCATCTTCTTTATTTTTTCTTTATGGGACACACCAAATCGTTGTTCTTCGTCAATAATCAGAAGCCCCAAATCTTTGAATACGACATCCTTTGAAAGCACTCTGTGTGTACCTATGACGATATCCACCAATCCTTTTCGCAAATCTTCTACGGTCTTTTTCTGCTCCGCAGAAGTTCTGAATCTGGATAACAAATCTATTCTCACCGGGAAATCCTTCATACGTTGCACGAAAGTATTGTAATGTTGCTGTGCCAAGATGGTGGTGGGTACCAGATACACTACCTGCTTGCCTTCCTGTACCGCCTTAAAGGCAGCCCGGATAGCAATTTCCGTCTTGCCGTAGCCTACGTCACCACAAATCAGACGGTCCATGATTTTGGTACTTTCCATATCCTTTTTGGTGGCTTCAATGGCCGCAAGCTGATCTTCTGTTTCTTCAAAAGGAAACATCTCTTCAAATTCTCTCTGCCAAACCGTGTCTTTTCCGTAGGGGAAACCTTCCGACTGCTGTCTTGTAGCGTATAGTTCCACGAGATCCTTTGCAATTTCGTTTACCGCTTCCCTTGTTTTGGTTTTGGTACGCACCCACTCCTGAGTTCCCAATTTATTTAGCTTAGGTGGCTTGGCATCTGCAGAAGCGTACTTTTGAATCACATCAAGCCCTGTTGCCAGGATATAAAGATTACCGCCACCGCGATACTCTATCTTAATATAATCTTTAACAACCTTTTCTACTTCTACCTTTTCGATTCCCTTATAAATACCAAGTCCGTGATTTTCATGGACAACGTAATCACCGATTTTCAGTTCTGCAAAATCATTTATTTTGCGTCCCTCATATTGTTTTTTCTTCTTCTTTTTCTTCTTTTTTTCTGCACCGAAAATATCACTCTCGGAAATCACCACAAATTTAAGAAGCGGATATTCAAATCCCTTCATCACCCTGCCGTAATAAGTCATGACTTCTCCGGGCTTTATTTCCCTGTCCGGGTCTTCCGTATAAAAAGCTGTAATTTCCTGTTCCTGTAAATCCTGTGCAAGACGGGCCGCTCTTGTCCGGGAACCGGATAACAAAAGCACCCGGTAGCCATTCTTTTTATATCTTCGCAAATCCTGCAGCAGTGCCTCAAAACTATTGTTATAAGAAGAAATACTCTTCGCGGAAATATCTGCTTTTTTATCTGCCTTAAGGAGCGGATTTTTCATGTCCAGCGCAGACAACATAGCTACCCGGTGACTTTGCAGTTTCGCCGCAGTCTCCTCTACGGAATACAAAAGTTCCATTTGCCCGGGTAATAGATATCCTTTTTCCACACGGTGCATCATACTCTCGCGAAATTCAAGTTCAACAGCCTGCGCATGCTCCCTGACTCTGGATGGCTCGTCAATAAAAATGCATGTCTTTTCCCTGTCAAATAATTCCAAAAAGGAAGAGGTGTCCTCATAGAAATAATGAACATAACTGTCTAAATTAACCAGGTTTTTAAACTCATAAACCTCTTCCTGCAATTCTTTAAGAGAAGTTTCAACTCGATGGGCTTCTTCTGTTTTCATCTCTTCCCGCAGTTTTTTCGAAAAAGATTTACTTTCTTTTTCAATCTTCTCCATACCGCGCCTAAGCTGCTCATCTGTTAAAATCAACTCACAGGCCGGATAAATTTTTATACTTTCCAGTTTCTCTATGGAGCGCTGACTCAAAATATCAAAACTGCGGATGGAATCTACCTCATCTCCCCAAAGCTCAATACGATAAGGATTTTCCTCCGTTAAATCAAAAACATCCACAATACCGCCGCGGATGGAAAATTGTCCCGGGGCTTCCACCTGATAATTCTTCTCATAGCCAAGTGCCACCAGTTTACGTGCAAGCATGTTTTCATCAATTTCAGACTTTTTATCAATAGAAATAATGCTGTCCTTCCACACAGACAAGGGGATTTGCGGTGTCATCAGACTGCTGAAAGTAGTTACCACCGTAAAAGGTTTTCCCTCCAAAATTCTTCGCAGACACTTCATCCTCTCTTTGGTAAGTTGGTTACTGTGAATATCAGCCTGATAAAAAATCAAGTCCCTGGCAGGATAACTCGTGACATTTCTGTCATAAAAACGATAATCTTCCTGTATTTCTTTTACACGAAGATCACTAAAAGTTACTATCAGCCGGTTTTTAAATCCTTCCGAGAGTCCATCTGCCATATGAAGTTTTTGAGATGTTGCACAGCCGGTAACTGCTACTGCCTTTCCGGGCTTTTTTAAATAGGAACGCAGTTCTTCAAATTCACCCAGCTCAGATAGTGGTGCCCATAGTGTCCTCATTACTTTCTGCCTTTTCTTTCTTTTTACTTACTTTCTTTGTATTATATAAGTTCATTGCTTTGTCTATGTCATCACTGATCATTGTTTCTATAGCAAGAGTTGCACTTTCTATGCTTTCATCCAATACTTTAGATTCTTCTTTTGTAAAATGGCCAAGCACATAATCTGCCAAATCATAACCTGCCGGCTTGTCTCCCACGCCCATCTTCATGCGGATAAAATCTTCATGTCCCAAATGGGCAATGATACTTTTCAGTCCGTTATGTCCTCCGGCACTTCCTTTTTTCCGCATGCGGATAAATCCCACATCAAGACTGATATCGTCTGCGATTACAATAAGTTCACAGGTTTCATCTATCTTAAAATAGTTGACGATTTCCCCGATACATTCACCGCTTAAATTCATGTAGGTAAGGGGTTTTACCAATATTACCTTTTCGCCGCAAATCATACCCTTGCCGATCAGGCCTTTGAACTTATTTTCAAGGATTCTGATCCCATGCTTGTCTGCCAGTTTATCAATGACCTGCCATCCGATGTTATGGCGGGTGTTTTCATATTGTTTGCCGGGATTTCCTAAACCTGCGATGATGTACATTTTGATTCTCCTTTAGTGCGGGGGATATTGAATAGAAGTATCGGGAAGTTATCTGTTTTATTTTCTGTTCAAATCCTGTTACGCCAAGCATTCCGTCAAGTCCAAGGACAAAAACAGTCGAGCAAAGGCTCTCCTGTTTTTTGGTCTTGCCTTCATGGCGTATGGGGATTCTCACAGAAGATAAAACAAAAAACTTCACACTACGCTGTTTCAATTTTATACTATTCAGGATGGTTAGGCAATATTCAGATGTCAACAAAATTATGCTGTACTATCTTTTAAAACATGAATATTACTGTCAAAATATATGGAAATTTGTTATACTGTAAATATATCATTAAACATTACAATTTATTTCAAAATAGCAAATGGAGAGATTGTTATGAAGATATTGGAAAGGTTTACGGATTGTTTTATCAAACCGCTGACGGCAAGAAAGGCTTTAGGGGTTCTTTTGGGAAATTTTTTTATTGGAATCGGCGCATCGGGGCTTAGACTTTCTCTTATGGGAAACGACCCATATACCGCCGCAAACATGGCACTAAGCGAAGGATTCCATGTAGGACTTGGCACTTACCAGCTGACTGTAAATATTATTTTATTAATTATCCAGTTAATTTGGGGACGTGCCTATATCGGCTTTGGTTCCATCATTAATATGTGTCTTTTGGGATATGTCATCCAATATGCAACTACTTTTATTCAAAATACAATTGGTGACGGCACCGGAAAAAGTTTTTTATATCAGCTGATTTATATGCTGATATCCTTAATTATTTTATCCCTCGGATTATCCATGTATCAGGTTGCCAATCTGGGAGTTTCGCCCTATGATTATCTAGCACTGGGAATGACAGAACACTTTAAATTACCCTATTTTGTTAACCGTGTAATAACAGATACCTTTTGTGTTTTACTTATTGTATTTTCCGTGTTAATCGGATTCATTTCCTGGTCTAACAGCCATTTAGGACTGGGCACCGTACTTGCCGCTTTCTGTCTGGGACCTTTTGTAAACATGTTTAACAAATGTAACCGCAAATGGATTCTGCCGGATGCGGTTACATCAAAATAATTATAGAATATCAAAGGCTGCCGAATCCGGCAGCCTCGTTTTTTGAGCAAAACAGCATTTTACGGAATAAATGCTTATTACTCCTCGTCCGGCTCAAGAAGAGCCTTCTCATAACTATCCAAAATAATCTTCTGGATATTTTCTCTTGTTGAAGAATTGATGGGGTGTGCAATATCGCGGTACTCGCCATCGGTTGCTTTCTTACTGGGCATTGCAATGAACATTCCCTTTTCGCCTTCAATTACTTTAATGTCATGAATTACAAACTCATCATCAATGGTAATCGATACAATTGCACGCATCTTTCCTTCCTTGGTAATTTTTCTGACTCTTACATCTGTAATTTTCATTCCTAATTCGCCCCCTACATGTATTTTAACTTGTCTTAAATCACATATCTGTCGTTCCTTTCAAGTACAATTTTAATTCCGTCTGTTCCTGCATGATACGAATTCGCCCTAACAGTACCACGGCTTTCTACAATACAGTTTTCAATATGTGTATTATCTCCGATATAAACATCATTCAAAATAATGGAATTCTTAATATAACAGTTATTTCCGATGTATGTCTTTTTGAAGATAATGGAATCTTCTACAGTACCGTTAACAATGCATCCACTGGAAATCAAACTGTTTTTAATCTTAGCACCTACATTATATTTTGCCGGCGGCAAATCATCCACCTTAGAATATACGTCAGGATACTGCTTGAAGAAATAATCTCTGGTGTCTGCTTTTAAGAAATCCATATTGGTATTAAAGTAATCTTCCACAGTTGCAATATTACTCCAATAATCCTGCATTTTGTATCCGTAGATTCTCTTCATGTTCTTGTAACGGATTAAAATATCCTTTACAAAATCATATCTATCTTCTTCTGCACACTTTTCAATCATTTCGATAAGCTGTCGTCTTCTTACCACATAAATACCGCAGGAAACGGTATTGGATTTTGCCACAACAGGTTTTTCTTCAAACTCTTCAATACGGCTCTCTTCGTTCATCTTAATGGTTCCGAAACGGTCCACATTCACGCCCGGTGCCATATCTTTACATACAACGGTAATATCCGCTTTTTTCTCGATATGATATTCCAGTACTTTATTGTAATCCAACTTATAAACACAGTCCCCGGATGCAATTACTACATAAGGCTCATGGCTGTTCTTTAAGAAAGTAAGATTCTGTGCAATGGCATCTGCCGTACCTCTGTACCAGAAATTGCTTTCTGCCGTTACGGAGGGAGTAAATACATATAAACCGCCCTGCTTACGTCCAAAGTCCCACCATTTGGAAGAACTTAAGTGTTCATTTAAACTTGTTGCATTATACTGTGTAAAAACTGCCACCTTCTGAATGTGGGAGTTTGACATATTACTGAGTGCAAAATCAATACTTCTGTAGCTTCCCGCAATGGGCATAGCACATACAGCGCGCTTCTGGGAAAGCTCTCTCATACGAAAACTGTTACCGCCAGCTAAAATAATACCTAATGCTCTCACTTTTCATCACCTGCCTTAATTAATGTTTTACCGCTTGCGAGGCAGTTATCCTGATAATCGGATACTGTAGTACTTCCGAATATGCATGCATTCTTACCAACCGTAATGCCTTCCGGAATTACACTCTTTTCTCCTACGCATACAAGTCCGCTGTTATAAATATGCGGATCTGTTTCGTTTGGAGCTTCCTCTCCGATACCAAGCTTTGTATTCTTACCGATGATTGCATTTTCTGCAACAATCGCTTTATTGAGTTCACATCCCGCGCCGATTACCGCTCCGTTCATAATAATGGAATCTTTGATAACGGCTCCTTCACCAATGGTCACACCGCAACCGATTACGGAACTGTATACCTGACCGTATACATCACTGCCTTCACCGATAATACTCTTCTCTACCAGACTGGAATCAGCAACATATTGAGGAGGAAGGATTTCACTCTTGGTATAAATCTTCCAATATTCCTCATACAAGTTGAACTCGGGAACAATATCAATAAGTTCCATGTTTGCTTCCCAATAAGACTGCAGGGTTCCTACATCTTTCCAGTAACCGTTAAATTCATATGCATATAACGGTGCACCCTTTTCATGGCAATAAGGAATTACGTGTTTACCAAAGTCAAGACCCGGCTGTTCTGCATTTGCAAGAAGTGCTTCCTTCAAAGTCTTCCAATTGAAAATATAAATACCCATGGATGCCAGATTGCTTCGGGGATTCGCCGGTTTTTCCTCAAAATCGGTAATCTTTCTTTCTTCATCGGTAATCATAATTCCGAAACGCTTTGCTTCTTCCATTGGAACCGGCATAACCGCAATGGTACACTCTGCACCTTTTTCCTTATGGAAATCAAGCATCACCTCGTAATCCATCTTATAAATATGGTCACCGGACAAAATCAGAATATATTCGGGATTAAAGCTTTCCATATAATCCATATTCTGATAAATGGCATTGGCTGTTCCTGTATACCATTCACTGTTGGTAATCTTTTCATAAGGTGGAAGTACGCTTACACCTCCGATGTTTCTATCTAAATCCCACGGAATACCGATACCTATGTGGGTATTCAACCTAAGCGGCTGATACTGTGTCAATACACCAACCGTATCAACACCTGAATTAATACAATTACTTAACGGGAAATCGATAATACGGTATTTTCCGCCAAAAGATACTGCCGGCTTGGCCACCTTTGATGTGAGCACTCCGAGCCTGCTGCCCTGACCGCCTGCGAGCAGCATGGCAATCATTTCTTTCTTGATCATATCATCACCTCTTACCAGTAAATATTATGTTGTAAAATCTTTCGCGTGATAATTGTTTTTTATACAGGTACCAATTATCATATGTATGAATAGTATACCATATGTTCCTTTAAAAGTGAATAATTTTTACAAAAATTTTCGCTCTTTCGACCATTTTTATGTAAAATTTTTACAATAATTTACAAAATTTCTTACATTTCATACGACATACTATAATCTGTATCTATTATTTGACACCCCTTTCATGTTTTTTATTTAAAAAATAATTGGTTTTTTTGTTGTATTTC
>JAZNAE010000068.1:0-1513 GCA_045586385.1 Lachnospiraceae bacterium | reverse complement strand
CTGGAGCAAGCCACTCCATATTTGAAGGCTTTATCATGGCTTTGGGGAATCGGCTCCTTGCAGGTGGTGGCAGCACAGAATATGGATTATGTATCTGCAGAGGTCATAGAGGAAAAGATTTCTTCGGCAATTGCAGAAGGATTGAGAATTGTGAAGGAGTTTTAAGGAAACTATATGGCCATTAGCAATAATATAGTAGTAAAGATGAACAGAATACCATCGCTAGCGAAAATGGTAATAAAAATAGGGCAGTTCTTGAAGTACCTGGATTTAAGCCTGATGGTAATCGCAATTGCCGGTTGGAAAATGATTGTTACTCTGTTAGAAAAAACGAATCCGATATCAGTGGTTACCATATTAGCTCCCTTCATATTGTTTCCGTTGGCTGCCATGCTTTTGAAAAAACATTATAAAGGAAGCGGCTTTCGCATTAGTGCTGGTAGGGCTTATGTAGAGCAAAAGGATGGAACAGAAGAACCGGTTACCTTTTTGGAATTGAAGATGGGTATGAAGAACAAAAAGATAAATATCGGTCCGGACTGGATAGAAATTCCTTATGAGACGGGAATCATATATGTGACTCCGGATTGGATTGAGAGCCCTTATCAAAAGGGGAAAATGCGGCTATATTCTTTGGGAAAAGAGGATGTTGAAAAACTATTATACATTTATAACAATAGATGCGGAGTTCCCTGTTCTTTGGAAAACGCACAGGAAAGACTCCGTAGGTACACGGTAGGCTGGAGAATGGTTTATCAGTTTGGATGGCCCTGTTTATTAGTGGGTACCTATATATCCCTTGTTAGGTTTATGCTGAAGGGAGATTTAAGTATGTTCGGACTGGTAAGAAATCTTTTCTCCGGACAGAACTTCCTGGGGATAGGCGGATTGGTGATTATCCTGATAGGTTATGTGATAAAGTTGATTGGTTTTTTTCGGCTGCGAAAGGATTTTAAACCCTACAAGGACTATTTTCATATTTCCTGGTAGGATATTTGTGCAAATGACATCATGAAGATTATTTTGAAGGTGAAGAGTAGGGGAAATGGCTAAAAAATCAAAAAAGAAGAAAAAGAATAAAAAACAGCAACAAAAGCAACAACAACTAAATGTCCGGCAGCATACCGATGATTCCCTTAATGTAGTTAAAATAAGTTCCACACCGATATTGTTGAGAGTGATGATAGTTGTAGGATATGGGCTGAAATACTTGGGAATATTCATTCTGGCTATGTTGGCAGTAGTGATGGTTATTGCGAGTGGCGCATTCCTGTTTGGAGATGGTTTGAAAGCGTTTGTGGCATTTTGGAAGGACTTTATTACCTTTTGGAATATAGAGAATTTATTATTGTTAGTTGGCTTTGTGTGTCCTTTCTTTCTCTGGTACGCGTTTGGCAAATGGATGAAGAAGCATCATAAAGAGCGGACACTTCGGGCATATGCGGATAAGGTCATTATAGAGAGTAAGGATGGAAAAGAGATTTCCCTCACCTATGAAGAATTAGGGATGAGC
>JAZNAE010000067.1:0-49593 GCA_045586385.1 Lachnospiraceae bacterium | reverse complement strand
TCACTGTACAATGAAAGCATTGCTTCCTTTACAACCGGTGATTTATATGACCACCATGATGCAGAAGGTTTCATTAACCTCTTTGGTCTTTCTACCAAAGTACGTGCAATGAAAATGCAGGAGCGCGGTGAACTGTAATTTGTAAATCAGAAAGGATTACCATGAGCGTAATTACTTTACTTATTGTTTATTTTGTAATTGTAAACATCGTCGGATTTGCCCTCATGGGCATCGATAAGCATAAAGCGAAAAAGAGGGCCTTCCGGATTCCGGAAGCAACCCTTTTTATCGTTGCAATCATAGGCGGAAGCATCGGTTCTATTTTAGGCATGTATATGTTCCGTCATAAAACAAGACACTGGTACTTTGTCTATGGGATGCCGTTTATTTTAGCAGTTCAAATTATTTTAGTAATTGCATTCTTAAACGGCCCTTATACAATTGCTATTATGTAGTCTGCTTAAGCTGCAATTTTTTGCAGCTTTTTTCTTTCTTTTTGGGATAAAACCGGTTTAAAACGGGAGGGAATACGATGCATATTGCGGTATGTGATGATAATATTGCGGACAGAAAACAGACAGAACGTCTGCTGGGTCGCGAAGCAGACAAACGGAAAAATACTGATGGGGCCTTCTATGCTGACTATTTCGGCAATATAGAAACGTTAATAAATAAGCCCCTTATGTATGATTTGTATTTAATTGACACGAGTGTCATCGAACTAAATCCTGCAGCAGGTACAGCGAATAGCAAAGACATAAGCAGTGGGCTATCTCTCGCACTTTTTCTGATTGACAAAGGTGTCACTGCTCCCATCGTCCTGTGTTCTTCCAAGGTAAACTATCAGGAACAATCGCAGGCACTCTCACCTTGTCCAGCCAATTTATTGCATATGCAAAAACCGATTAAGGCGGCTGAGTTATCACAAATAATTGAGCATGCACTGGCAGAATTTTCGAAGAAAACACCTACCATCGAGCTCCGTTCTAAAGAAGGAACTTTCTATGTCCTTGAAGATGACATTATCTATGCAACCACCAAAGGTGTCTTTACCACTGTTTATTTAAAAGACAAAAAACCTGTTACCTTCCAGACGGACATGATTAATTTTTATGACCAGATTGCCATGTACACCCATATGTTTCTTGTAAATGACAATACCCTCATCAATCTTGCTTATTACCGGAAACACTCTCATTTTAAGATAGAACTTACCACCGGTGTGACTGTTAAAATCAACCCTTTTATTGCCAAGCGGTTAGCGGAAGCCCTGCAAACTATTGTCTGGTAAATACATAGGTTTTGTCTTGCACAGGCGGTTTAATTATTATAGAATATATAGTGTTGTATTGATTAATTAAAAGATGAATATAAAGAGGAGAATCCATATGACTACCAACGAAAAAGCACTTATGCTCCACGAACAATGGAACGGCAAATTAGAAACCGTTTCCAAATCCCCCGTTAAAACAAGAGAGGACTTGTCCCTTGCCTATACCCCCGGCGTTGCCGAGCCCTGTAAAGTCATTGCAGAAAATAAAGAAGCTGCATACACCTATACCATGAAAGCCAATACTGTTGCGGTTGTTTCCGACGGAAGCGCGGTTCTTGGACTTGGAAATATCGGTCCCCATGCTGCCATGCCCGTTATGGAAGGAAAAGCTGTACTTTTCAAAGAATTCGGCGGTGTAAACGCTGTACCGATTTGTCTTGATACACAAGATACGGAGGAAATCATCAAAACCGTTACCTATCTTGCTCCGGGCTTTGGAGGTATTAACTTAGAGGATATCAGCGCTCCCAGATGCTTTGAAATCGAAGAGCGTTTGAAAGAGATTCTTGATATTCCCGTATTTCACGATGACCAGCATGGTACTGCCATCGTCGTTCTTGCCGGAATTATCAACTCACTGAAAATTGTAGGAAAACAGAAAGAAAACTGTAAGGTAGTCATAAACGGTGCGGGAAGTGCCGGCGTGGCCATCACCAAACTGTTACTAACTTACGGATTTACCAATATACTGATGTGTGATACCAAAGGTATTATTTCCAAATCCAGAACGGATTTAAACTGGATGAAGCAGAAAATGGCTGAAACTACTAACCCGAATAATGAAAGCGGCTTACTTGCAGATGCTTTGAAAGACGCAGACATCTTTGTGGGTGTTTCTGCTCCCGGTGTAGTAAATGAAGAAATGGTTTCTTCCATGAACAAAGATGCCATCATTTTTGCACTCTCCAATCCCGTACCGGAAATCATGCCTGATGTTGCAAAGAAAGCCGGTGCAAGAATCGTGGGAACCGGAAGAAGTGATTTTCCCAACCAGATTAATAACGTGGTAGCTTTCCCCGGTATCTTTAAGGGTGCTTTAGAAGGACGCGCACCGCAGATTACAGAGGATATGAAGCTTGCTGCTGCAAATGCGCTTGCATCTTTGGTACCCGATGACAAATTAAATGAAGATAATATAATGCCGGAAGCATTTGACCCTCAGGTAGCTGATGCTGTAGCCGAAGCTGTAAAAGCACACATTGTTCGCTAATATGGACAGCAAACCCTATTATTCCTTGAATGCTTACTGCCAAGAAACATTTGGTGAAAAATTATATAAGATTGCCCTTGATGCAGGCTTTACCTGCCCCAACAGAGACGGTAGCCTGGGTACAAGAGGATGCATCTTCTGCAGTAGTGGCGGAAGCGGCGACTTTGCCGAAAGACTTTCTTCCCCGGAGCAAATAAAAGAAGCACTTGCCGCCGGCAAGGAACGCTTATCCGGCAAGAAAACAGGTTCAAAATACATTGCCTATTTTCAGGCATATACCAACACTTACGCACCTGTTTCCTATTTAGAAGCCATCTATGATGCCGCCCTTTCGGAGGAATCAGTGGCAGGCATTTCCATTGCCACAAGACCGGATTGTCTTCCGAAAGAAGTTCTTGACCTACTTAAAAAGTTGCAGAAATCATATCCCGACAAATTTATCTGGGTGGAACTTGGTCTGCAAACCATAAAGGAAGAAACCGCTACCTTTATCAGGCGGGGATATCCCCTCTCCTGTTTTCAAAAAGCTGTTACCCATTTGCATGCAAGGAAAATTCCGGTGATTGTCCATTTGATTTTGGGACTTCCCGGTGAATCTCATGAGGATATGCTGGCATCTGTTTCATATTTAAACAGCTTGCCCATATGGGGTGTGAAATTTCAGTTACTGCACATATTAAAAGAGACGGACCTTGCAGATATCTATCTGTCCAACCCGGACTTTATATGCAGTTTTAAAGATAAGAACGATTATATAGTAACGCTGATTGATTGCATTGAGCTACTTCGTCCGGATATTGTAATTCACAGAGTAACCGGTGATGCACCGAGAAAACTGTTGCTTGCCCCATTATGGAGCACGGATAAAAAAGGAGTACTTAATACTCTACACCATGAAATGAAGCTTCGCTCTGCATATCAGGGCAAACGCTTTATTGCTGAAGGAAAGGAGAACCTATGGCAGAACCGTTAACCCTTTACAAATTAATTGTATTATATATGTTAAGCCGTGTGGACTTTCCTCTGACCAAGGCGCAGATTGGTGACTTTATTTTAGAGCGTGAATACACCAATTTCCTTACCTTGCAACAGGCTATCGGAGAACTGATTGATGCAGGTCTTCTTACGGCACAGTCCATCAGAAACAGGACACATCTTGTTCTGACAAAGGACGGTTCTGAGACGCTTAACTTCTTTAGCAATCAAATCAGTCCTACCATAAAAGAGGAAATTGATGAATTCTTTAAACAGAACGAAATTGCAATGCGGAACGAAGTTTCCATTCTTGCAGATTACTATAAATCAACAACCGGCGAGTTTGAATCTCATCTGGTCGCAAAGGATAAGGGCATTAATCTCATCGACATTACCATCTCTGTACCGGATGAAAATACTGCCGCCTCCATCTGCGATAACTGGCAGAAAAAGAATCAGGACATCTACCAATACATTGTGGCGCAGCTCTTTTGATGCGCCACTTTATTTTTGAAAATAATTTGTAACGAATTTTCATTCCTTGAGTCTAATAGTTGATAAGGAGGTGAAATTGTGGAAGACTTTGACCAAATATATGCAACATACTTTTCGGAAGTATATAAGTTTGTGTTAGGTCTGTGTCAAAATCCTACATTGGCAGAGGAAATCACACAAGAAACATTTTTCAAAGCACTAAAAAAGATTGATCACTTTCAGGGTAATTGTAAAATCAGTACATGGCTTTGCAACATTGCCAAGAATACTTTTTTTACACATGTCAAAAAGCAAAACAGACATGTAGATTATCCCCTTGAAATCATCCTTTCTGAGGAAAATATCGAAAAGCAATTTACAGACAAAGAAACCGCTTATGCCATACATAAAGTCTTACACAGGCTGCAAGAACCATATAAAGAAATCTTCTGGCTACGGACTTTTGGCGAATTGTCATTTGCCCAAATCGCAACTCTGTTTCACAAGACAGAAAGCTGGGCAAGGGTTACTTATTACAGAGCAAAAATTATGATAAAGGAGGACTTGGAATGACATATCCTTGTGAAATAATTAAAGATTTACTACCGTTATACATCGATGATGTATGCCATGAAGAAAGTAAGCAGGCTGTAAAACAGCATCTGTCCGAATGCGAAACATGCCGGCATACTTACAATACCATGAAAGAAACAGACGGCTTTGCTAAGAAGGAATCTGCCACACCTGAAGATATAACCATGGCAAGCAGTCTAAAACAGGTGAAAAATAAAATGATAGGTAAAATCAGAACCATCACCTTATCTGTTTCTGCTGTCGCGCTCATTTTTTTCCTTTTACTAAATCTGATGTTTCATACGCCGGTCAAAGATATAGAACCGGATGATGTTTTTGTTTCCGCAGATGTATATGAACTGGAAGATCTGAAAGAAAATCAAACAGATAATTCCCAGCTTTCCGAAACGGTAACTATTTTTGCCGGCGAAGATGATTCTTCGGAACCCATTCAGGTACAAATCCCGCAGATCGGCAATATTGCGTTGACGGAAGATACCATTGAAAAATGTAAATTTGCAACTGTTATTTCTGTCAGTTCCGATTATTTTTTGCGGACCATAGAAAGTGAAATCAAAGATCATACCCTTTACGTCACGTCCTTTAAAACTACTCTTTTTAATAACAAAGCAAAGAATTATCAACACCAGATGTGCCATTTGGAATTTCATGATATACACAAGGTCGTTTATGTAGATGATAATGGCTCAGAAACCATACTTTGGAGTCACCACCAATAAACAAAACTTCCATTTCGTTCTTTTTTCGAAATGGAAGTTTTTTGTATTTACAATCTCTACACTAATATATCTCACTCCAACTGGAGATTCCTATGATGCCTTTTGCGAAGTCCGTATACTGAGCATGCTGCGGTGTATCTATATATTTAAACACATTATAAATCTGCTTATGGACACCATTTGAATGATTTAATCCAAATGCAAGTCCCTGTGCCACCTCTTCCGGTGCATCTGTCTGTCTGTTTAACAGGAATGCATCAATATGGGGATTGTTGTCCGCTTTATAATATGCATAGGCAAAGGCTGCTGCCTGCAGAGCTTCTCCCGAGGTAGAAGTATATCCCTGTTCACTTAAAATAATACTGCGCACTTCCCCCTTTGGATTTAACAGATAGTCCTGCTCCATGTAAGAGGTCAGGTATTCTATATTATCCATAGAAATAAAGGAAGAATTTGTACTATGCGTTACATACTTGGTTCCCTTCCAGATACGCGGCTCAGTCAGCGGAACATTATAGGGATGTTGGGACAATCCCCAGTCGATATCGCCTTTGGACTTAATATTTCTGCTGAAGGTATCCACAATATCCTTACCATCATAATCCGGGTTATTCTTTAAGTTTCTGTCCCACTGCTGGTCAATAGGCATATAAATCCGGGCACTGCTGCTAACACTCTTAATTGCGTTATAGAATACTCTAAAGCCTTTCGCATATTCTTCCACATAGGTTTCTATGTCAACATGCGCATAATGATTCCATTCTTTTCTGGCATTAATCTCATTTGCAATCACCCAGTTGGAAATTCTTCCGTGGGTATTATTAGAATAACGTTCTGCAAGGAAAGTAGCTACTGCCGCCATACACTCCACGCCGTCTTCCTGTGCTGCGTTAAACATGTAGTAAGGTGCCTGGCTTCCGCTTCTTGCATTTGGATGAATCAATTGTAATTGGGACGAAGAATAGTTATTCAGTAGTATTGCCGTAGTCGTAATTCCTTTAGCTGTAAGATTTCCAAATACAATGTCATATTCAGCAACTATCTGTCCGTTAATCGCATAGGTTCTTCCGTTATAGGTGTAATATATTGTCGGGTGATTGGGGCTGGTGGTCTGTCCAAGGAGTCTGGCAATTGGAATATTATATGCCGCCTGCTTTACACCGAGGTCGTCTAATTCGCCTCCCCTAAGTCTGTGGGGATCTACCAAAACTCCCTTGATGGATGCAGGTGTCATATAAACAGAGGAATATCTTGCAATCGCCTCCGGATTGGTAATATACTTCGGACGGCTCACCTGCACGTATTTCCCATCCTTTTTCACCGCCACCACAAATTTATCAAACAGCCTGCTACTTGATGTATTATAGTTTAAGTTGGCTGACAAATGCATCTCGCTGTCTTTATATACCTTATCAAGGCTTTCGTCAGATTCACCAATGGTCGTATCAAAGGTATCAATGGCAAATAAGTAATAATATTTATCATCACTGATGGGAATCTTGTCTGATTCCACAGTCACCTGTACTTTGCTGCCTTCCCCAATTACACAGGAAGATATGGTTGCAAAATCTGCAGCATTTGCCTCCGTCACTTCTACACTGGGAGGTCTTTGTTTGTAGACCTCATCCACCATATCCGCTGCCGCAATCATATGGGCAAGTACATCTTCTCCCACCGGTGGATTTTCTGCTTCCGGCTCAGGTGTCGCGACCGGTTTTTGCTGCTCCTCAATGGGTACTTGCACTTCTACAAGGGCCGCTTTTTGTTTCTTTTCCTCATTCCATAAAAAGAAGCTAAGGGCGGCTGCAAAAATAAGTACCGCAGCAAGCACACACAGTATGGTTATAATGACTCTTTTTTTATTTGTCTTACCTTTTTGACGGATTCGTCTTTTGCCGGTAGTCTCTTTTTCTGTTCCGGTATCCTTATTCATTCGTCTTATTTCCTTTTGCTTCTCTCTTGATTCTCTGCATATGTTCTTTTACTTTTACTTCGTATCCGTTACCGGAGGGTCTGTAAAATTCTTTTCCGTTTAACTCATAGGGTAAATACTGCTGTTCCACATAGTTATTGGGGTAATCATGGGCATACAGATAGCCTGTTCCATGCCCCAACTTGGCAGCACCTTTATAATGGGCATCCTGCAAATGTGCAGGAATGGGTAAATTTCCTGTTTCTTCCACTGTCTTCATGGCTTCTCCTATGGCACTTACGCAAGCATTGCTTTTGGGCGCACATGCCACATACATAGCCGCCTCTGCCAAAATAATCTGTGCTTCCGGCATGCCCACTCTTTCTACTGCAAGAGAGGCATTCACTGCCACCTGCAGTGCCTGAGGATCTGCTATCCCCACATCCTCAGCTGCATGAATCATAATACGTCTTGCAATAAAAGTCACGCTTTCTCCGGCATAAAGCATCCGTGCCAGATAATAAACTGCTGCATCCGGGTCGGAGCCTCGCATACTTTTAATAAAAGCCGAGATGGTATCATAATGATTGTCCCCGGTTTTGTCATAGCGGACTACACGCTTCTGAATGCATTCTTGTGCCACATCCATGGTAATATGAATCTTTCCGTCCTCAGAACGATTCGTCGTCATTATACCAAGTTCTACGGCATTTAATGCATGTCTGGCATCTCCGCCGGATAAATCCGCAAGAAATTCCAGTGCATCTTCTTCAATTACCGCATCATAGGCACCCATGCCCTTTTCTTTATCATAAACCGCCCGGTTAATCAGGGTTTTAATATCCTCCCTAAGCAGCGGCTTTAGTTCAAAAATAATCGAACGGGAAATCAAAGCACTGTTTACTTCGAAATAAGGATTTTCTGTGGTTGCTCCGATTAAAATAATCGTCCCGTCTTCTACGAAAGGAAGCAGATAATCCTGCTGCCCTTTGTTGAAACGATGAATCTCATCTATAAACAATATAGTTTTCTTTCCATACATTCCCTGGGTACTTTTCGCCTGATTTACCACTTCTTCCATATCCTTTTTACCGGCTACGGTGGCATTAATCTGGGTAAACTCGGCACTGGTGGTATGGGCAATCACCTTTGCAAGTGTGGTTTTTCCGGTGCCCGGAGGTCCGTAAAAAATGATAGAGCTGAGCTTATCTGCTTTAATGGCACGATAAAGCAGCTTATCTTTTCCGATAATGTGCTGCTGTCCCACCACCTCTTCCAAAGTCGTCGGCCTAAGCCTTGCTGCCAGAGGTGATTCCTTTTCCATATTCGTTTCTCTCATGTATTCAAATAAATCCATTTGTCCTCATTCCTGTCATCACAAGGCTTTTGCGTACACAATCACCATTATAACGTATCTAGCGGTTATCGCCAAGGTTTTTTATGTACTTAAATTTGGAAAATCCGGCTTTTCCGCCGATTTGTTTTGTTGCATAGATGAATAATCCGAATCTGCAACCGGTAAAGAAATCCAATTTAAAGTATAACTTCTGTGTAATTCCAATTTTTTTCCAGCTTTTGTCTGCGTCCAGATAAAAACATTCTGCCTCATCTTTTCCGTTTGTAAAATCTGCTTCCAAGCGTAGGCTGACCTTTGAATCAGACAACAATACAGCCTCACATTCCTTGCCTTCTCCGATTTCCGGTGCAGATGCCGCAAGTGAATCATTCTCTGCTTTTCTTGCTTTCATAACAAGATAAAACTTCCCATCCCGCTTGGTAATTGCCACCATACTATAGCAGCTTTGGAATGCACAGATTCCTGCATAATCGCCCTCTTCCAAATAAGACGCATCGACAGTCACTTCTGCCCCACAACCGGGAAATAGCATACGCTGTGTCAGAATATTTCTTGCCTGAATCATACGCTCACATACTTTTCCTGTGGTAATCCATAACATACCTTGCTCTATATCCCTTTCCACAAGACTTAAATCCGGCTCATGATTAAATTGCCAAACACTCTTTAATCCGAAGCAGCCGAACTTTTCCTGATTGACGGCACATTCTTCTTTAAAATCATCGCTTTCTATAAGAGGTCTGTATGCATACTCCGATACCTTTTGTTCCACATAAAAACTTGGAGGCATCATGCCGTTGTCTCCAAATACCGGAAAATCATTTTCCCATATTACCGGGATTAAAACCGGCATTCTTCCGCTTGCACCGCGGTCCTGGAACAAAATCGCATACCATTTTCCATCCGTTGTATCTACAATCGCTCCCTGGGCAACACCTTGTCCCAAATAACCAATATCATCATCAAATACATCTTTACCAACAAACTCACCTTCCGGTGAATCTGCAACAAAGCATGCCTCTACCCTGCGCCATCTGTCTCTTTTGGAATGAATAAAGAACAGATAGTACTTTCCGTTTATTTTATAAAAATGCGTGCCTTCATATCCCAGCCTAGGATTCCCTTCGTCGCTCACCACAAGCCGGTGCAGTCCCCCTTCTTTGGGTCCTGTCAGTTCTTCGTTAAGCTGGGTAATATAAATATTTTTGTTTCCGTAAGCAATATAAATCTTATCATCGTCATCAAACAAAATGGAACAATCATGATAAAAACCTTCTATGTAGCTCTTTTTCCACGGTCCACTTATGGAAGTTGCTGTATATAGGTATGTCTTACCCGTATCATTCGCTACAAAGCAAACATAAAACAATCCTTTGTGAAAGCGTAAGCATGCCGCCCACATTCCTTTTCCGTATGCATTCTTATCCTCCAATAAAGTCTGCTCCGGCGTACTGTCTAACTTATCATACACATAACTGGCATGTTCCCAGTTCACCAAATCATAGGAACGTAAGATTTCACAGCCGGGCATGAAATACATGGTAGTGGTAACCATATAATAGACATTATCCACACGGATGACATCCGGGTCCGGATAATCTAAGGGGATAATCGGATTTGTATCTATGTCTATTTTTATCTGTTGCATCATGCCCACTCCTTTACGATTCCTTCAACATTTTCGCCCTTTTAGCATAACAAATCTACTACTATTAATCAAACAAAATCTCCTCCACCGTCACGAATTCATACCCCTTTTTGTGCAGTTCATCCACAATCTGCAAAGCTGCCGTAACCGTTGATGCATAATAGTCATGCATCAGGACAATATCATTTTCGCCGGCCTTAGAAAGAACCTTTTTCGTAACTGCATCCACATTATCCGAGCACCAATCCAGTGGGTCTATTGTCCAAAGTACCGGAAACATATTAAGCTCTGCTTCAAGTTCCCTATCCCAACTTCCGTAAGGAGGTCTTACATATATCACCTCTTCCCCCGTTATCCCCTTAATCACTTCATTAGTTTGCACCAGTTCTTCTTTAAATTCCTCCCTGTTGGTTTTGCCTAGCTGCATGTGGGAATAAGTATGATTTCCAATTAAATGTCCGTCTTCACTCATCCTTTTAATGACGTCCGCATGAAGCTTTGCATGCTCTCCCGTAACAAAAAAAGTGGCTTTTACGCCACGCTCTTTTAAACCGTCAAGAAGCTGCTCCGTATAGTATGGATGAGGTCCGTCATCAAAAGTTAGTGCGATTTTCCTTTGTCCTTCTTCTATTTGTCCCATTGTCACAATATAATCCTGCCGCTTATATGCAATAAACCAAATGATTCCCAGCAAAAACAATATAATAAGACATGAAAAAAACCTCTTTTTGATACTCATCTTTGTTATGCTTCCTGCTTTTCTTATTTGCATTTATATGCCTAAAAAAGAACCCCTATGCACATTTGTCCATAAGGGTTACAAAATACGTCTTAGTTATTATACAAATTGGTTCCGCTGCTTATCATAAACATAACCGATGGTTTTTAACTTTTCTTCTATCTCGGATTTGTCAATATCTAAATCCTCACACAAGGCTTCAAAACTTGTATAAAAATCACGTAACTTCAAATTCATAAAACTAAGAAGCATCACCGGATCCTTGGGTATCATTTGTCTCTTCCTCCTTTATCGTTGCAAACTGACTGTAAAGCTCTACATGGTCGTAAATACATCTCCAACTGCTATGGGCATCTGCCGTCACACAGATATATTCCTTTCCGACATCATCTTTTCCGTAACTTACTGCACAATTACCGGACTGCGTCACATATCCCGTCTTAGCACAAATCACCTCTCCGCCTGTATCCTTGTCCTCAATTCTACGGATAAACCAATTGGAAATCGTAATTCCCTCCGGATGCTGCTCGGTTGCTGTGGTGGTATAAATACGGGCATGCATAATTTCACGACACAATTCATTATCAATTGCAGCCTCCATAATCATTGCCATATCATAGGGCGTACAATAATGATTCTCGTCATAGATTCCCACACAGTTTGTCATATGCGCCGTATCGGACAATCCCAGTTCTTCCAATTTTTCATTCATTAATTCTACAAAAGCATCCTGACTTCCTGCTATATATGTGGCAAGTCCCACTGCAGCATCCGCACCTGACGGCAATATGGTTCCGTAAAACAAATCACGCACCGTCACTTCTTCCTCTTTCAAAAAACCTACACTGCTACAGTCATTGATGTATCCGTAATCCGTTATTTCCAGTGTCATGGTAAAGGTTTCATCCAGTTTGCTCATATCTTCCAAATGCTCTGCTGCCACCAAAACCGTAAGTACTTTTGTCATGGAAGCCGGATTGATACGGGTTGTCCCATTTTTCTGTGCCAGTACCGTATCTGTATCCAGGTCAATAAATATGCCGTAATTGCTGGCTACTTCGCCCGGAAAGCCTATTGTGTTTTCAGTTGTTTTTGCTGAGTAAAGGGGCTTTTTTTCTTCCTCCGCACCATGCTCTACGGATTCAGTATCTAAATCTGTTTCCACGTTTGTAGTGCTACTTTGTGCAATGTCACCGGCACTTGTTCCTTCATACGCCTGCTGCACATCAACCTTGTTTTCCTTCTCTGCCACGTCCGTTTGAACATTTCCGTTAAACGCTTTTATTCCTATGATTACCGCAATGACGGCAACCGCCGCTATGGGTACTGCTATCTTTAAAAGCCTGCGCCGTCTCATCTGCATTTCTTTGAGACGCTTCATTTCCTGAAGTCTTCTCCGGCGGCGTTCTTTTGCTGCATCATCATAATGATTCTGTTCTGTCACCTGCTGCTACTCCTTAAAAAAATTTCCTTTCATAGTATATCCCAAAATAAAATTCTATTCAATCTTATCGTTACAAAAAATGGGCATTGGCAGATTTCTTCTTTTCCACTGCCCATGAAGCATGCTTCATCCATTAAAAATGCATTTTAATAAAAGAACATGGGCAATAGTAAAATTCCTATCGTCTGGTGCCCACACAATCTACTAAAGTGTGGACAGTGGCACTCACTTTTTTTCCATATACCCATTACCACTAATATAACTGTAAAATCTCATGAAATTCATCTTTCCTGTGGGCATCAATACAGGAAAAATTTGTATATGCCCACCAAGTCCCACAAGAAGAAATAAGGGGCAAACCCAAAGGTTCACCCCCCTAACGTAGTGACATTGTTTTTAGTCCTGCTCTTTCACATCTGCTACAAGTTCCTCATCCTCTACGGTAATCCAAATGGTATCCCCCTGTTTTACCTGATCGGATAATATCAGTTTTGCGGAAAGCGTCTCCACATGCTTCTGGATATATCTCTTTAACGGTCTTGCACCATACACCGGATCATATGCATTTTCCACGATAAAGTTTTCCGCTTCCTCTGAAAGTGCCACGTTAAGTTCTTTATCCTCCAGTCTTCTGTTGAGATCCTCGATAATCAATTTGATAATGCCACCGATATTTTCCTTTGTTAAAGGCTTAAACAATATTGTTTCATCCAAACGGTTTAAAAATTCCGGTCTGAAGTGTGCACGCAGTTCTTCCATTACCATTTTTTCAGCCGCATCCTCAATATGACCATTGCGGTCAATTCCCTCCAACAGATACGATGCACCAATATTAGATGTCATAATCAGAATAGTATTCTTAAAATCAACTGTCCTTCCCTGGGAATCCGTAATACGTCCGTCATCAAGCACCTGTAACAACACATTAAATACATCCGGGTGTGCCTTTTCAATTTCATCAAACAAAACCACGGAATACGGTTTTCTTCTGACTGCTTCGGTCAGTTGTCCGCCTTCCTCATATCCTACATATCCGGGAGGTGCCCCGATTAAGCGTGATACGGAATATTTTTCCATATACTCACTCATATCAATGCGGACCATGTTACTTTCATCATCGAACAAAGACGCCGCAAGTGCTTTTGCAAGTTCTGTTTTACCTACACCGGTAGGTCCTAAAAACAGGAAAGAACCAATGGGTTTGGTAGGATCTTTAATTCCAGCCTTGGAACGGATAATGGCTTCTGTCACTTTTGTGACACCCTCGTCTTGTCCTACTACACGCTTGTGTAATTCTTCGTCTAAGTGTAATGTCTTATTTCTTTCACTCTCTGTCAGCTTGGCAACAGGAATTCCTGTCCATCTGGATATAATTCTTGCAATCTCTTCTTCAGAGACACTTTCATGCACCAGGGACAATTCTTTATTTTTCACCTGTTCTTCTTCGATTTCCAACTGTTTTTTTAAGGAGGGCAGGGTGCCGTAACTTAATTCTCCGGCTTTTTCATAGTTTCCTTCTCTCTGTGCAATCTGGATTTGACTGTTTACATCTTCAATCTCTTCACGAAGCTTAGACAGCTTTTCTACAGAGGCTTTTTCATTTTCCCACTGGGCCATACGGTTATTAAACTCATCTTTTATCTCAGCCAGTTCTTTCCGCAACACCTCCAGCCTGTCTTGACTTAATCGGTCATCTTCTTTCTTCAGCGCTGCTTCTTCTATTTCCATCTGCATCACCTTGCGCTTCATCTCATCCAGTTCGGTAGGCATGGAATCCAGTTCTGTTTTAATTAATGCACAGGCTTCATCCACCAAATCAATTGCTTTATCCGGCAGGAAACGGTCTGAAATGTAGCGGTGGGAAAGCATTGCTGCACTGACCAGTGCATTGTCCATAATCTTTACGCCGTGGTATACCTCATAGCGGTCTTTTAAGCCTCTAAGAATGGAAATCGTATCTTCCACCGTCGGCTCCTCTACCATAACCGGCTGAAATCTTCTCTCAAGTGCCGCATCTTTTTCAATATACTGCCTGTACTCATCTAACGTAGTGGCACCGATACAGTGAAGCTCTCCTCTTGCAAGCATGGGCTTTAACATATTTCCGGCATCCAGCGCACCGTCTGTCTTTCCGGCCCCCACAATGGTATGAAGTTCATCGATAAACAAAATAATCTGCCCGTCGCTGTTTTTTACATCCTCCAGTACTGCCTTCAGACGTTCTTCAAACTCACCTCTGTACTTGGCTCCTGCAACCAGTGCCCCCATATCCAGTGCAAAAATCTTTTTATCCTTTAGTCCCTGAGGAACATCTCCCTTTACAATTCTCTGTGCCAGTCCCTCCACCACAGCAGTTTTACCTACACCGGGCTCACCGATTAAGACAGGATTGTTCTTTGTCTTTCTTGATAAAATACGAATGACATTCCTGATTTCACCGTCTCTTCCGATAACCGGATCCAGTTTCTGCTCTCTTGCCCGTTCGACCAAGTCCTGTCCGTACTTGGCAAGAGTATCATAAGTAGCCTCCGGATTATCACTGGTCACTCTCTGATTTCCTCTTACTGTGGAAAGTGCCTGCAAAAACCGCTCTCTTGTAATACCAAACTCCTTAAATAATTCTTTTATGGCTTTATTCGGATACTTGATTAGTGCCAGAAACAAATGCTCCACGGACACATATTCATCTCCGAATACCTTCAGCTCATCCTCAGCGGAAAGTAGCACCTTATTTAAGTCTTTTCCTACATAGGGCTGACCTCCCTGTACCTTAGTTCTCTTTCCAATAGTCTCTTCTACCTTGCTGGTAAAATACTGCAGTTGTATTTCCATCTTTTCAATCAGTTTGGCAATTAAGCTGTCATCCATAATTAGCAGACTGTACAACAAATGTTCCTGCTCAATCTCCTGATTTCCGTACTCATAGGCAAGCTTCTGACAACCTTCCACTGCCTCTAATGACTTTTGTGTAAATTTATTAATATTCATAAGCATACCTCCTATACGAATGATTATTTCCTGCCTCTAACGCAAATATAACAACCATTGTTAGCACTGTCAAGAGGTGAGTGCTAATTTTATAAATTGTTAATAATTCACATAAAATGGGAGCATCGCTCATAAGACAATTCTGACTTCGAACCTCTTATTTGACGACACTCCCACACTTATACCTGTCTGATTTTCGGCTCCACCGCCTCAGATCTGACATTATGCACCTGATTCTGATTTTCCGGTTTTACCTTCTGTGTAATACTGTTAAACTTTTCATTGCTCTTTTTCTGATTTAACTTTTCCTGCTTATCTTTGTCCATGTTCTCACCTCACAGCTAGTATAAACAGGTTCTTTCCAAATTATTCTTGCTCAACTTTCTTCTTTATGCTTTGTTTCTTTTCATCTGTCTGATGCCGAATAACAACAGTAACGGGAACATCACTGCTGCCAATACTCCCAGCTTTAGGTTATCATCTGCCGCCCCGGAGACAAATCCCACAAAGGTAGGGCCTGATGAGCACCCCATATCACCTGCAAGCGCAAGGAGCGCAAACAGCGCTGTGCCGCCTCTGGGCATGGATGCAGCCGCCATACTAAAGGTTCCCGGCCACATAATTCCTACAGAAAGGCCACAGATTGCACATCCCAAAATACCAATCGCAGGAACTTGACAAACTGCAATTAAAATATAAGAAATAACACAGAGGATACTGCTTCCTATCATAAATTTATCTAAATCTATTTTATCTCCAAACTTACCGTAATATGTTCTCGCAGTCCCCATAAGTATTGCGAATGCCATAGGTCCAACCAAATCTCCCACAGTCTTGCTGATACCAAAGCTCTTTTCCGCAAGTGCCGAAGCCCACTGACTGACCGCCTGCTCACTTGCACCGGCGCAGAGCATCATCACAAGCAATATCCAGAATATTTTAGAAGAAGCCAGCTCCTTAACCGTAAGACCTTTATCGCCTTCCTCAAGGAGCTTCTGCATCGGAACTCTTGCAAAAGATATGGCATTCATAAGCGGAACCACCGCCCAGATTGCCGCAAGAATCTTCCAGTTGCCGATTCCAACTATCTTGAAAAACAATGTAGAAAAAAGTACAACTCCCACATGCCCCCAGCAGTAAAAGGAATGCAAAAGACTCATTGCTTTTTCTTTATTGTCCGTAGGACATGCCTCAACTACCGGACTTACCAGCACTTCCAGAAGTCCGCCTCCTACTGCATATATCAGAACAGAAAGCAACAAACCTATAAACGGGTCAGAAAATAATTCCGGTAATATCGTCAAGGCAAAAAGGCCTGCTGCCGAAAAAATATGTGCCAGTATCATGGAAATCCTATAACCGATTTTATCCACAAAGCTGATTGCCAGCACATCAACCAAAAGCTGCATACCGAAATTAAAAGTAACCAGTAATGTGATTTTCCCCAATGAAATGTCATAACTGTCCTGAAATGTCAGAAACAGAAGGGGAATAAAGTTGTTAATGATGGCTTGTACAATGTATCCTACAAAGCAGGATACCAGTGTCTTATTATAATCATTTTTCATGTCAAAAATCCTTTTCTGTTACCGGAAATATATATGGGACTATACAATGTATAGTCCCAATCAATTATAACATCATTTTGCTCTCACAGCAATTCTGTAAATCTCTGCCACATCCTCCGGTGACAGTGCTACAAATCCGCCTGTTTTCCCCTCTACACCGAGCTTTCTTACCAGTTTCGGAATATCCTCTTCCCTTGCCCCTAACTGTTCAAAGTTAATGGGCATACCGATTTCAGATAAGAACTTTCTAAATGCTTTAATACCTTTCACTGCAGTCTCTTCCGGATTTTCAAAATTCATTTCGCATCCCCATACGCGGACTGCCATCTGTGCAAAACGCATGACATTATGCTTGTAAACAAATTCCATCCATGCAGGCATTACCACTGCAAGGCCCGCACCGTGTGCACAGTCATAAAGTCCGGATAATTCATGCTCAATCTTATGGCTATTCCAATCCTGGCTTCTTCCTACACCGATGATATCATTATGTGCTACTGTTCCTGCCCACATAATGTTGGCACGGGCTTCGTAATTATTAGGGTCTTCAATCACACGGGGCGTTTCCTTAATCATGGTAAGTAAAATCGCCTCGCAAAGTCTGTCTGTCACTTCTACTTCCGGTGTGTTTGTAAAATATCTTTCAAATACATGTGCCATAATATCGGTAGCACCACAAGCTGTCTGATATGCGGGTAATGTACAGGTAAGCGCCGGATTCAAAATAGAAAATCTGGGACGGACAATATCGGAGCCGATATCTCTTTTCCACATACCATCTTCCTTGGTAACAACCGATGCACCTGAACCTTCACTTCCTGCTGCTGCAATGGTAAGAACGGTTCCGATGGGGAGTGCTGCTGTAACAGGAGCCTTACCTTCATACATATCCCAGAAGTCACCTTCGTAGCAAACACCTGCTGCAATTCCTTTAGAACTGTCAATACAGGAGCCCCCACCTACAGAGAGAATAAAATCTACACCTTCTTTGCGGCAAAGTTCAATTCCTTCATAAATTTTGGTATCTCTTGGATTGGGCTGTACGCCCCCAAGTTCCACGTAAGCAATGCCTTCTGCTTCCAGAGATTTCTTTACCCGGTCAAGCAGTCCGGAGCGGATGGCAGAGCCTGAGCCATAGTGCACAAGGACTTTTGTTCCGCCATATTTCTTAACATATTTTCCGCAATCATTTTCTCTTTCTTTTCCAAACACAAACTCTGTAGGACTGTAAAAATTAAAATTCTCCATTGTCTTTCTCCTTCTTCATTCTATATATTTTGAATTGCTTTTCTTTTCCAAATACCGCTTTTATAACGGATGATACATACGATTGCTGTTGTAATCCAAGTCACACCGATGGTTATCCAAACGCCCCAATATCCGACTCCCGGAATCCTTGTAAAAAGTTGGGAATAGACAATACGGCATATTACTTCGGTCACTCCGTTTAAGATGGCAAATCCTGCATCACCGCAGCCGTTTAATACCGCTCTGGGAACATAAATCATCCCCAGTGCAAAGTAGCAAAGGCTGTTGATACACAATGCGCTCTTGGCAATCGCGATTACCTCAGGCTCTTTTACAAAGAAGCCTACAATCTGCCCACCAAACAAAAAGGCAACCGGAATTAACAGAATGCTAAATACCAGCGCAATCAGAATAGACTGGTAATAGCCTTTCTTTACTCTTCCGATATCTTTTGCTCCGATATTCTGTCCGGAATAAGTTGTCAGCGCCGCACTTAAGGAGCCATAGAACTGCTGGACAATCTGCTCAATTCTCATAATAATGGTATAGGCAGCCATCACTGTGGTTCCAAAGCTGTTTACCACACCCTGCAGTGCCATGCTTGATACGGCAATCATGGCATTCTGCAAGGCTATGGGAATCCCCAGCCGAAAGGAATGTATAATAATATCCTTATGCGGCTTTAACTGCTCTTTCGTGAGCCTGAAATACGGAATTTTCATATACGCATAAATCATACAGGTTACTGCTGAAACAAACTGTGCAATAATTGTGGCAAGTGCCACCCCAAATACGCCCCATTTAAAAGAAAGAACAAATACCAAATCTAAAATCACATTTACAATACTGGACAAAATCAAAAAATACAGTGGCGTCTTTGAATCTCCCAAAGCCCTAAGGATAGCAGCAATACCATTATAAAAAGCAACCGCAATAATTCCTGCACAGGTTGTTCTCATGTAAAGAATAGAATCGCCGATAATATCCGCCGGTGTTCCCAAAAGATTTAAAATCGCCGGTGCAAACAAAATCCCTATCACACTGACTATCAGTGCCGCTGATATCAATACATAAAAGGAATTGGCAATCGTCATCCTAACCCGTTCGTAATCTTTTGCGCCAAAATATTGTGCCACTATGATGCCAATACCGATTGCAAGACCTGAACTTAAGGAAAAAAACAGAAATCCTGTGGAACCGCAGGTACCTACTGCCGCAAGTGCATCAGAGCCCACGTAATTTCCTACTACCAGAGAATCCACCATATTATAGAACTGTTGAAATACATTCCCTAAAAGAAGGGGCAACGCAAATATGACGATGTGCTTCATGGGATTTCCCACTGTCATGTCCGTAACATTTTTTGTATTCATTCTTCTTTGACTCTCACTTTATTCTAAAACTATTTTTGTTTCTTTGCTGCCGGAAGAAAGCTTAAGAGATGCCTGTTTACCATCACAAGCAACTATGTAATCGCCCTTAAATCCTTCTACTGTGGCATATCCGTTTTCATCGGTACAGATTTCCGTATCCGTCCACCATTCACCTTTGATCATTTCTTTTAATCTTGTATATACAGGTTTTACACTGTTATCTTTACGGATGACGCCGCTGGGAGCTCCAAGCCATGCTCCGTCTGCAAAGTCCCAACCGGTGATTGCTTCCACCTTCGGATGTTCAAATAAAATACGGTACATCTCTTCTACCTCTTTCATCTGACGCTCTTCCCCCTCCGGTGTGGTAGGCCAAGTTGGCACCTGGAAATCATTTAAGTCCTCAATGTGCGCCGGCATAATTTCTCCGGAAATAAGAGTGTTCTCCGTAAAATGAATGGGCAGACCGAAATGTTCATATCTCTCCAGTACCTGATGTACCTTTTCTGCTCCCCAATATCCCTGATGCTGATGGGACTGGATACCGATTGCTGTAATCGGCACTCCCGCATTTAAGCAACCGTCAATCAAAATTTCATAAGATATGGAAGTGTTAAAGTCGTTGATTAAAAAGATGCCATCAGGATTGGCTGCCTTTGCTGCTGCAAATACTTCTTTTACGAGACCGACTCTTCCTTTATCTTTACAAATTCTGGTAATGGCATTGTCATACTTATCAAAAATGGGCATAATTACTACTTCATTGATAACATCCCACATATCAATAACACCTTTAAATGCCGTTACATCACGTTCAATTCTCTTTAACTGTTTTTCCAAAATGGTCTTATTGTCATACTCCATCAGCCAGTCTGCACAGGCTGTGTGCCAGCACAAGGGATGACCTTTTACTTTTACATTATGGCTATTTAAGAATTTCGCAGCGTTCATTCTGCTTGCCTCTTCCGGCTTTCCTTCTTCCGGTTCGTATTTTCCTAAATAAAAAGGTAAGGTTCCGTAATTATAAAGAGCCAACCATTTATCTACCCTGTCTTTTAAGAATTCTTTGTCTACCTGCGGATCATCATTCACATAAGGAATGGTATCAAAGGCACCACAACCAAATAAAAATTCGTGATTGGTCTGTTTCAGTGACAATTTTTGATTGCTCACAGGCATACCTGCCTTATCTGTCACATAAATTTTGCAGGACGCCCTTCTGTGTGAATACACTTGATTAGCATTCATTTCTTTTCCCTCCGTACTGATAGCTTTTTGCCATACCTCATACATACTTTTTTACATTACCAGTATAATCACTTTTATTTTCACTCTCTAATTATGTCTTGTCTAACTCTGCTCATTTTTTGTCCTTTTTCATTGACGTTTCGGTCTGTATATCGTATGCTGAAAATATATCAACTTTTGTAAAGATAAAGGAGCTTATGATGACCTTTCAAAACAATTTTGAAAACCGGCTGTTTAACCGCGATGTCAATATAATCAGCAATGAAAATTTTCCTACCGAATATCACCTGCACTGGCATAAATACGCAGAAATTCTCTACTTGCCTGCATCTGCAGGCATTGTGGTACAGCCCAAAATTACTGTTAATCAGGTAGAATACCTTATGACTCCCGGTGATATTGTTTTCATCTGGTCAGGAGAGCTTCATCAAATTGAAGACAATGATGACAAGCAGTTACTTGGTCTGCAGTTTTCTTCCACGCTACTAAATGAGCTTCCTGATTTTGCTCCTTACACCAACCATTTCCGTTATTTTCACCACCTTAGCATGGATGAAAATGAAATTTTAGTGCAAAAAATGACAAGTCATATAGCGCAAATATTGTCCCTGCCCTATTCTGACCTGCCATTTTATGGTGTAGAAACAGTGATCACACTGTATCGTCTTTTTATGGATTTTGCTTTGGCCATAAAATCTTCTTTTATTTCAGAAGACGATTTGCCTCATGCTGAATCGAATAAAACATTCCAGAAAATCAGCCTTGCCTGCCGCTATATTCAGGAAAACTGCGAGCAGGATCTGGCCCTTTCGGATGTTTCCGAATATCTTGGATTTAGTACTTATTACTTTTCCAGGGTTTTCAAGCAGATTACTGCCTGTAGTTTTGTGGATTACCTCACAACCCAGCGGGTAAAACTTGCCCAATCCCTGCTTGCAAACTCCGCTTTATCCGTTACGGAAATTGCGTACCAGTCCGGTTTTAACAGCATTGCCACGTTTAACCGTGCCTTCCGCAAATGCCGGGGATGCTCCCCCAGTGAGTACCGCAAATATTACTCCAAATAGAGGATTCTATTACTTTTTCCCAAGCACATTCTTAAGCCCAAACTCCCATGTCACATAGAGCAGTGCCGTCACTGTCACCATCTGGGCTCTGTAAGTAAAGAAATAATGTATGAATGCATGATTCTGCAAAACCATGAATCTGATATACGGTACTGCCCCAAGTATCGCGCACAGCAAAAGCATTTTCCCTGAAAAGTTTTTTCCCCGAAACAAATATATCAAAGAGCCGCAAAGGAGAATCACTGCAAAAAAGCTTAAAAATCCTGCCATGGCTGACATATTCTCCTTATAGGGAAAAAGCATTCCCTGATTTCGGAATATGGCACCAAAAAACAGTTCTGACGCAGAAGCGATTGGCGTTAAACTGATGCCTCCAATATACGTTTCACCTAAAAAGCGCTCTCCTGCTGATGATAAAGCAAGCAGCAATGACTCTCTGCCAAAACAGATTGTTACCAATATCCACTTGAATACAAACATCAGCGCATAACCTGCTCCCCAGGTAAGTCCCCATGATGCAATACGCAAAAATTCTGTTTTCCACTCTGAAAGTTCTCCCGCTTCATAGCGAAGCACCAATAGCATTAATAACGGTACCGTAACTGACACTGTCTCCACTGTCAAAAAATCAATAAAGCAGGTACACACACCGGATACCGCCATCAAAATTCCTATCTTACGGTATAAGTTCTCTATGTCTTTTCTTTTCCGGAAAAGACAAATAACTGCCATGGATACCCCATTCATCATAAAAAACATGGTGCTGTATTGAATACAGGTAGTACAAACCCATGCCTGCAGCCAGATATTGGAAAGTAAATAGCATACTGCCAGTACTTTTGCTTTTTCCTTCCACAATAGGAAAAGATTCCCTATGGTTAATGCAATCCATACAGTAGCAAGCACCGCTCTTGCTCCCTGTATATCCGTAAATGTAAACAGCGGACGCAAAAATGTTAAGGTGCCATGCCAGTAACGGGAATATTCCACGTTGGGTACCTTATCCTCCTTTAGGCTATCCATAAATCCTATATTGATGGTTGTCGTTTCCGGCTGATAATAAGACGCCTTTACCGTTGATTTTACCAGTTCATCTTGGGAAATATGATACATAATATCCACTAAAATGCAGTCAGAATAATTATCCTTTTTGGTATTTAACTGACCTTCTGTCAAACAAGGAAACATTCCATATTCACTGAAATATTCTGCACTTTCAATACAAGATTCCTTAATGGCACTTCGTGGAATCAGCCCTGTAAATAATAATAGCACAAAACAACAACTCCCCGTAAGTACAATGCTTAGCAATATCTTCCACAAATATGTTTTGTTTATTTTGCCTGCTTTTTTCATTACGATTTTACCTTTCGTTTCGTACTCTGTGTAAAAAGAGCTTTGATTTCTCAAAGCTCTCCTTGCTACTCTTATCATCTGTTCTTTACTGCTCTACCTCTTCCCATCCGTAAAGATTTCCGAGATAAGTAAATCCGTAAAACATTTCTCCGTCTGCGGGTACATTTCCGGAAGGAATGGTAAAACTCTTTTTCACACCATCCTTATCGGTAAAGATAGTCTTTAAGGACGCATTCTGCTTCTTGCCAAGTTCACTCATCATATAAGCAGTGTAGCAGAATATCTTATCCTGTTCAAGGACTATGGTTTCGCCATCCTTGGCATTTCTGATACTGCTTACGATATTGTTCACACTGGCCGTTGCTGCTGAGATGGGCTGACTGCCGTCCACGGAGCCGCAGCTACATCTATGTTCCGAAAGACCATTACTTGTTTCTGTAGGCTCAATCGTAGTCACCCACTGAAAGTCATGTGTATGCTCCGGTGCTTTCTGTGAAGGTGCTTCCTCTGAAGGTGCTTCCGGTGTGGGGAATGAAGTAATCGTTAATACCTTTGTACCACTTACCTCAATCACTTCACCTATCCTGTATGATACAGACCTATCTCCCGGAAGCGTATAAACAAATGTATATTGTTCCCCTATGACAGCTTCACCACGATATTCTACTCCATTAATCATGAAGTAATTAAAGGCTTGTCCGTGATATTTAATGGTATCACCACCCTGCAAAATCTCACCTACATAATCAGAACATTCATTGTTTCTCATATCTATTTCTCTTGCCAATACCGTCATGCTGCTTCCAACAGTCAGAGTAATTGCCAGCATCAGGGCCAGCCATCCTTTACATCGTTTCTTTAATACTGATTTTTCCATTTTTAGGTTTCCTCCCTCTTATCTTAAAACTTTTTTCTTCTCATATGTTATTATAACCACCCAATAACTTACAAGCATTGTTGCCTAATTGTCGTTTTTTCTTCCTAATTGTTGAATTCCTCCCTTCTTTAGATGCCCCGGCTTGTCTAATTTTGCTTTGCAAAGTCTTTCCCTATCCAGCATATCCAATTTGCCGGAAGTGATAACAAGCTCTCCTTGCAGACAGAAAATTTCTGCTGCCGTAATGAAAAAGTCTGCAATTACATCGATGGCAACAGCAACTGCAATTCCGTCAAGAGGCAGACCAAGCTGCGTAAAAAGTATTGTACAAAGGGCTACGCTACCGCCGGGTATAGGTGGCGTTGCAACTGTTAAAATAACAGATGTAAATATCGCCATTACAATCCATACCGGCGTAACCGGCACAGAATATATTTCAGCCATGCAAAAAGCAATGACAATAAACTCCGTAACGGAATTGGTGCCAAACAGAATCTGTCCCAAAGGGATCCCAAAATTCACTATCTTTTTATCAATCCCAAGCTGCTTTTCACAGGTTTCCATGGTCGTTGTCATGGCTGCCGATGAGGAAGCTGTTGTTAGCCCTATCAAAAAGGAAGGCATTACTTTGTTGATAAACACATTTGGCTTTACCTTGGTGGTAATACAAATAATACAAAGATATACCATGATTGCAAAAAGGCAACCTATTAATATGAATACAGGCGCCTTATACGCTTTCAGCAAGATAGAAAAACTGCCATTTATTACCATGCTGTAAAGACTTACAAATATGACGACAAAAATCGCTGAACATATGACTTCCATGATTAACTGGACAACACTGTTTGCCTGTTCAATGAAAGCTACCACCAGACTTGTCTTATTACCCAGTACCAAAAGGGCAACTCCCACCATTGCGGCAATAAAGATGATTTGCAGAAAATTTCCCTCCGTAAAGGGCGTAATCATATTGTCCGGAATGATGCCAAGTATCATGGAAAAAGGTCCTGACAGGTCCACTGTTTCTTGCGCACTACCATACCGGAACTGAAACAGGGGCAGGATACATAAGGCAAATACCGTGGGCAGAAAGGTCATCATAAAAAGCATACGCCCTATCATTTTTTTCCCCAGATTGGAAAGGGTTGCCATATCACCAATTCCGCATATTCCCCACACAACAGAGAAAAATATCATCATCCCTGCAACTGCATTCAGAAGCCCCAAAAAAGTATCAAATACCGGAACTAAAATTCCGTTGCATATCAAATCCTGCACGCTCTGTGGTAGCAACTTCGACAGCATTCCTAAGGAGAGTGCCATCCCTACAGCCGCCGCAATATAAACCATTTGCGAGGGTTGTTTTTTCTTTGGCGTAAGAATAATAATGTTTTGTCCATTCCGGTAACTCCATACCGGAATCATACCGATGCGGGACAGAAGAATTCCGGAAAAATTCTCCTCATCCTCCCTAGCATAAGGATTGTAGCTTTCTCCTGTGATTACTATTTCTATGCGGATTCTTCCAACACGCCGTATGCATTTTAAACTGCATACCGCCTTTTCTCCAAAAGCTTCCTGATAATTGAGCAATGCATCTTCAAGGGTAAGCGTTGTCCGCAAGATTTCCTTTTGCTCTATTTGATAACTTCGCAAAAAATCCGAAAGGGTTTCAACCGCTGTTTCGATTGCCTGATTGGTAAGGCTGAATTTATCTGTTGCCTGTATACTTGCTTCTTTCATTGCATATTTCCCTATTACTTACTGCAGTTTTAATTTGCTTTCAACTTTACATACTTTTAATATTTTACTAAAACCCCTGTGATTTACAATATTTTCTGCATAATTCGCAGATTTTTGACATAATCCGCAAATTTATATCTTTTTTTTTGCATTATAATAAGAATATAGGTCTCCTATAAGGTGTTTTTATGTTACAATATATGCAATCATTAATGTACACCTTATTATGGAGGATTTCATGAACATTGCAATTGTAGAAGACCTTGCGCAGGACCGTGAGCGTATCTCTTCCTGCCTAAGCCGGTATATGGCAGAGCTTGGGCTTACTTATCATTTATATACTTATGAAAATGCTGAGGAATTTGTGGAAGCACTAAGCACATTGACCTTTCAGATAGTTTTTATGGATATTTATCTGCAGGGCATGACCGGAATGGAGGCGGCTGTATGTTTGCGCCGCCGGAATCGGGACTGTAAGCTGATTTTTCTTACCGTATCCACGGAGCATTGCCTGGAAGGCTTTCGTGTTAACGCCTGCCACTATTTGATAAAGCCCTTTGCCGATCATGACTTTGCAGAGGCTATGGAGCGTTGCCGGTTGAAACCGGCATATGACGTCCCGTATCTGGATGTGATTTGTGATGGCAAGGAACTTAGATTAAATACTGAATCGATATTATACATACAGGTCCAAAAGCGCAATGCCCTGGTTCAGACGCTGAATCAGAAGCTTATTGTAAATGGTCCTTTTCATACTCTGACGAAGCCACTTTTAGGTGACAGGCGTTTTTTGCTGTGCATCCAGGGCGTCATAATCAACATGGATTATATCACCCGTCAGGAGGAAACGGTTTTCATTGTAAAAAACGGAGACCGGCTTCCCGTCAACATCCGAAACAAGCGTCAGATATTACAGCACTACCGCAATTATATTTTTGATAACATGTGAGTTTACCTATGAAATATATAAATCATGTAATCCCTACAACCACATATGGCAAATGCCTGTTGCTCGCTTTCACAGTGTTTCTTTTGGCATTCGGAAAAGTTCTTCCTGTGCAAGCAAGCGAAACGCAGGAAACAGAAGTTTCGGAGATGTCTTCTGACACTGTCTATACTGTAAGTGGAATTGAGCACAGTGAAGAATTGTCTCATCTTTTGCCTGTTGAAATCGAAAAGCGTGCCACTTCCCAGGATACAGAAGTACTGCTTAATTATATCCGTGACAATGGTTTAGAAACAGTAAACGCGCTCATCACAGACAGTGCCGGAAACTCTTCTGCCATGGACTTAACCGTTGCATGGTATTTGGACCAGACAGATGTCTCTGTTTGCGGAGAATATATCATAACCGGTATGATCCGGCTTCCGGATGCTTCCTGTGGAAACTATCAATGGGGAGAGGGTGTGATAACCACCTTATCCCTTACTGTCATAGTTACAGAGTCCCGGGAACCGGTTACAATTACACGGATAGATTCTAATGAGCAAGATTTTAGTAAGACTTTTGCTTTAGCGCAGGGTGCTGATGTCGGAAATTTTTTATCCACCGTATCTCTTCAGCAGGCTTGTGACTGCTATGACGCTGCCGGAAATGTATATTCTGCTCCCGTTATCTATCATGCTGAGGCTGTGAAAACAGACACAGCGGGTATCTATTATATTACCGCCACTTTTACACCGCCTCTTAATTGCCGGTTTTCTGACGATTTGGACATACCAACCTATTCCATTCCTGTATCTGTACAGGCTCCCGGACACCCCCGGTTGGATGTACCGCACATTGGCGCATTCAGTAGTATTTGCTTTCCATGGGTTACCTCTGATGAACAATGTAATACCATGCAAGTTTGGATGTCTGAAAATGAGGGTGACTGGAGAGAACTCGAACTCGACTGGGAAGTTTCTGTAACTACCGGTGAACTGATGCTCAATTCCTATGCTTTTTTTCTTACCATAGGTAATTCTTATCAGATTCAAGTCAAATACGAAGGCGGCCAAACCGGTATCGCCTCTTTTACCTATGGAGAAAATATGCTCTCTGATGAAAAATATATAGAAGGTGACCGTGACGGCGGTGATACCGACGGCAACTTGCCTGAAAATACGGAAAATCAAGAAAGTACAGACACTGCTGTTCCTGATTATTCCGATGATGATGAAAATGCGGATTCTGCTTCTTCTGAGGAATCCACCGGTTCCACCAGTTATGCAGGCAGTTCTATGACGGATAATATGGTTTCTATCCCCGCCAAAGAAGTTACTGTAATCCTTGAAGATGATGGCACCCATAAAGCGGATATTTCAGAGGAAGTGATTTCCGAAAGTAATGTCTTGGCAAGTGACACTGTAAATGAAGTTGAGGCTCCTGCACTCGAAAAGAGCGAAGAACCCTCTTTTGTTGAGCGTGAAGAGCCCTATCTTCTTGGAAGTGAAATAACCCTTATGCTGGAAAATCTGGGCACGGCCCGTTTTTCTGCTGAGGTCATTATGCTTGATATCCCCAGGGAGTCAATCATATCCCTTGGCATCAGTGACACTGACCGCTTACTTGTAACCATCCTTCCCCTGGAAAATCATGGTTTTTCCATTGATATTTTTAAGAATGATGTCGCTGTTACCGAAATTTCTTCTATGCAGATATCCATGCCATATCAGCCACCGGAGGATACTACCCAGATATTAGTAAATGAATCCGGCAAGGAAGTTGCATCGGGAGATTATAATCCGGATACAAAACTTGTAACTTTTACCATCCATGAAACAGGTACTTTCTATATAAAAGATGTCAAAGCTTCGGGACAGGCTTCCGTTTCCGTTCAAACGCTTACGGCAACTGAGGTTTCATCTTCCGGCAAAGACAATGACTATTCTGTTTTTGTTTTGATTATGATTTCTGCTGCAGCAGTTATTTGTTCTGCTGTTGCCGTGCTCTATATATATAAGAAAAAAAGGAGAAGCTGATGGCTGCTAACCTAAAAAAATGCATTCCATATCTGCTCACATTGCTGGTCACTTCTTTTTTATGTGTCAGCTTATATATGTGGAATAACAAGTATACATATAATGACCTTCAGCCAAGAAACGGACAGTTGTTTGTTACTGAGGCTGATTTATCTGCGCCTACCTTTCTCATTAACGATTGGGAGTTTTATCCCGATGTACTACTTTCTCCGGATACTTATCCCGGCGATTATATGGTATATAATGACATTGGTCAGCGTACCCGTTTTGACGGCCTTGGTACACGTACCAACCCTCATGGCTGTGGCAGTTATGCACTGCATATCTATCTGCCGTCAGATACCAAAACCTATGCTTTGGAATTGCCGGAAATTTTTTCTGCATACAAATTGTATATTAACGGCAGGTTAATAGCATCTGCAGGCGATCCCCATCCGGCTTCCTATACACCGGCCACACAAGCCAAGGTGGGGGGTTTTGTCTCCTGCGGTCAGGGCGATAACCTTTTGGCTGTCAGTGACTATTCCCATTTTTACAGTGGCTTAGTATATCCACCTGCTTTTGGCAGCTTTTCTAAAGTGGAATCCCTGCACCACATCCGGTTGGCATTTACGCTGATTGCCTGTACGATTGGACTGCTGTTTTCCCTTTTTTATGTATACTTTGGCATGCGTATGAAAAAGAGAGCCCCTATGTTATTTTCTGCTCTATGTTTTCTTATGTTTATAACACCGCTGTTCCCCATTATTCATTGTCTGCTGGAATTACCCATATTCCCATGGTATGCTCTGGAACTGCTTTGTATTTATCTAATGATGCTTCTGGTAATTATCTTACATAACAGAATCTGTGATGCAGGCTATTACTGTCGTCGCATTTCTACTGCTGTTTCTGCTACATTTTGCCTTATGGCTGCGTTATACGGATTGTTTTCCGCATATTTGACTGTTCCGGTCATGCAGATATTTTCACGGTGTCTGTTTATCTACAAGTTGGCTTTTGCGGCTTATTTGCTGCTCACCGCAGGTGCTGCTTTCAAAAGACTAAACAGTTCATCAAAGCCTTTGTTTTTTGCGGCAATTGCATATGCAGTTGTATTTATATGGGACCGCATTCTTCCCACCTATGAGCCAATCCTGTTTGGTTGGTTTATGGACTTTGGAAGTCTGATTATCATATGTGCCATGGGATATACCCTTTGGCGCGACTTGACAAATGCCTATATCAATAAGCTTGCCTTTGAAGAGGAAAACCACCAATTCCAAAAGCAACTGGCTATGCAGGAATTATATCACAAGGAACTAAGCGGACAGCTGGAAGAGCGTAGAAAAATAACTCATGATTTCAGACAACATCTGTATACGATATCCGGTTTCGTGGAACAGTTGCAGCATACATCAGCATCCGATACGAATTTAGAAGAATTAAAGAAATATCTTAATACACTTACTACCCATACCACCTCACAGACCGGTATGATAACCGGTGCATTCTCGGAAAACACCGCTGTGGACGTTTTGTTACAATATTATTATTTCTGTGCTAAGGAACATGGCATTCATATAGATATCCGTTTCTGTATGCCCCAGCAGCAAATACTGCCTGATGTGGAATTATGCACAGTTTTGGGAAATCTTTTAGAAAATGCAGTGGATGCCTGTAACCGGATGCCTATGGTGAATGAATCCGGCCTTGAGAAATCTATTGCGATTAGTTCCCATGAAACAGACGGACAATGGTTTATCTTAGTGGAAAATACCTATGATGGCATTGTAATGCAAAAGCATAACCGTTTTCTATCCCGCAAGGATACTAATTTCAAACGTTTTGGAATCGGTCTTGAATCTGTAAGAGATGTCATAGAACAACACGGCGGAAATCTGGATATCTACCCTAAAGAAACCGTATTCCGGGTAGGAATCACTCTGCCACTGAAAGGAGCGGACTAAATTGGAAGCAATCTACAATATGCTTATCAAGGATGATGCCTGGTTAAGCATTTTGAAAGGACTTGGAATTACCATAAAAATTTCTTTTTTTGCCTTGATTTTAGGGACCTTGGCAGGTGCTCTTGTCTGCTGTATGAGAAGAAGCAAATCTGCCATATTGCGCAATTTTGCCAAAATATATATCGCTATACTGCGGGGTTCGCCTGTCTCCATGCTGTTGCTACTTTTTTATTACGGAATCTTTGCCAAGAGCCCGTTAGATGCTTCAACAGTAGCAATCCTTGCATTTGGATTAAATACCGCTGCATATGTTGCGGAGCTTATGCGTGCCGCCTTAGATGCAACCGACAAGGGACAGGTGGAAGCTGCACGTACCTTAGGCTTTTCCAAATGGCAGGCGTTTAAACTAATTACACTACCGCAGGCTCTTACGATTGCCAAACCGGTGTATCAATCCACTATTATTAATCTGATTCAGTGGACCAGTGTCCTAGGATATGTTTCCATTACAGATCTTACCCGTGTCATCAATAATTTCTCCGCCCGTACTATGAAGCCGATGTTTATGCTTGTCGTAGGTGTAATTCTTTATCTTGCGGTTGCTTATATCGTAAATGGGTTGTTTGCACTACACGGATTCTGCACAAAGCATAGGAGGAAAAAGGCATGAGTTTAATCGAAATAAAAGGATTATGCAAGTCCTTCGGTTCTCTGGAAGTACTTAAGGATGTGAACTTATCCGTAGAAGAAGGCGAAGTCATCGCTATTATCGGAGGCTCCGGATGTGGAAAAAGTGTATCTTTACGCTGCATGGAGCTGCTGGAGACTCCTGATGAAGGTCATATTATTATTGATGGAATGGAAATCACAGCCAAAGGTGCTGATATTGATAAAATCCGTTGCAGTATGGGAATGGTATACCAGAATTTCAACCTTTTTACCCATATGAACGTGATGGATAATTTATGCCTTGCACCGGTACATCTCCGTAAAATGAGCCGTGAAGATGCGGAAAAGAAGGCCCGCAATTTGTTAAGTCAAGTGGGATTGCCGGAAAAAGCATATGCCATGCCGGCCAATCTTTCCGGTGGGCAAAAGCAACGTATTGCCATTGCACGTTGTCTGATGATGGACCCGAAAATCATGCTTTTTGACGAACCCACATCTGCCCTGGATCCAACCATGGTTGGGGAGGTTTTGGCTACTATGCGGGGTCTTGCCAAAAAGAAAATGACCATGTTAATTGTGACCCATGAAATGAATTTTGCAAAAGAAATTGCAGACCGGGTTCTGTTTTTTGCAGACAAGGGCATCTACGAACAGGGTACACCGCAACAGATTTTTGAAAATCCCCAAAGGGAAAAGACAATCTCCTTTATTAAGAAATTGAAGTTTTTCAACTATCATATAACAGATAAGAATTTCGACTTAATGGCCATCCATGGAGGTATTTACGATTTTGTGAACCGCTATGGTCTTGGCCTGAAAACTGCAAACCGTCTGCAGCTTTGTACGGAAGAACTTATTTATCCGATTATGGAACTAAATCCCGGGCAAATTGATATCGAGATTTCCATCGAATACTCTGAAGCCGATAAAACTATTCTGCTCATTTGTACCAGCATGGGGGCTTCCTTTAATCCTTTTGCATCTGAAGCAGAGGATACCATGGAGGATAATCTGGGTATTACTATTCTGCAAAATATGGCTAAGCATCATTTGCACGCCTACAAAGACGGAAAAAATGTTCTTCATATAGAAATGTAAAAAAAGGCTTTCGCTTTAACGAACCAAAATTCGTAGGCGAAAGCCGCTCTTTATATCTTAACTTTTACATATCCTTTTTTACAAAACTACAAGCATTTCTTCCTAATTATTATCCCTTTTAGTCCAAACTGCCATGTACAATACAATATTGCTACCACTGTCACCAACTGGGCACGGTAGGTAAAGAAATAGTGGATATAAGCATGATTTTGTAATACCAGATATCTTACATATGGAACTGCTCCCAAAAGCAGACAGGTAACAATGATATTAAAAGGCAAATTCTTTGGTCTAAACAGATATACAATGGCAAAGCAAAGAAAGCATACACCAAAAAACAGCCACAGGGAGGCCCCCATTGTCATCTTTTCCTTAAAGGGAAATAAGCTTCCCTGATTCCGGTAAAGAATTCCGATAACACGCTCTCCAAAATTCACCGCTTCATCAGCACCGGCATATCCTGTTATAACCGCTCCACCCAAACGCTTGCCTGCAGCTCCCAAAGCAGCCGTAAAAGCATCGGTGCCAAGTACCATTGCCGCCAGCAACCATTTAAAAAGAAACATACCGACATAGGATAAACACCAGCTAATGCCACAGCCTGTCAGATAGCGGATTTCCTCTTTTATCCCCCGAAGCTTTCCCTGTTCGTATAGTAATATCATCAAAAATAAAAGTGGAATGGTAACCGTCAGCGTTTCCGTGGTAAGCAAATCCACAAAACAGGTTACCACGCCGGAAACTGCCATCAGCAATAAGCTCCTTTTTCGTATCCTATCTTCACTTTCTTTTTTCAGAAACAAGCAAAGTACTGCAAGAAGTATGACATTTGCTACCAGGAAGGTCATTGCATATTCGATGCAAAACAAACACATCCACACCTGTACAATGCCGTTTCCCAGCAGATAGCTTACCGCTGCACTTTTTGAGCCAAGACGCCACAAAAGCGCCACACAGCTTATCATCAATGCCAGTACCATCCATCCGATAATCAGACGCGCCTGCTCAATGCCCACCCATACAAACAGCGGGCGGACAAGCACCGTAGCTCCCTGCCAATATCTCGACCAATTTACATTAGGCTCCTTATCCTCCATCACACTGTCATAAAAGCTGATATTGACACTTTCGTTCTCCGGATTATAATAAAAAGACTGTATCAGGGAGCGGACGGGATTCTGCCCTGAAATATGATACATGGTATTAAGCAGTAAAATATCCCCATAGTTATCACGTCTGGTATTCAGCCTGTTTGGCATAATGTCATCAAACAGTTCTTTATCCTTAAAATACTCTGCACTTTTGATGCAGGATTCTTTAATGGCGCTTTGGGGTATCAGACCTGTCGCAAAAAGCAGAAGGCAGCATATCGCTGCCGTTATGACTGCTGTTATAGCTGCCTCTTTGAAAATTATAAAAAAACCTGTTTTTTCTTTCTTGTTTGCCATTATGCCTCCGGTACTTCATTCCATCCATATAAATTACCCAGATAAGTAAATCCGTAGAACAATTCCTCATCTGCCGGTGCACATCCTTCAGGAATGGTAAAGCTCTTCCATGTTCCGTCTATATCAAGGAAGGTTGTCTTTAAGCTCACATCCGGTCTTTCCCTAAGAGATTTCATAATCTTAGCTGTATAGCATCTGTACTGCTTCGTATTAATCTCAACGATGGCTCCTTGGGGTGCATCTTTGATATCAGTGCATATCGCAGACACATAAGCAGTAGCCGCAGATATTGGCTGTGATGCCTCTACTGCGCCGCAGGGACACCTTAGCTGGGATAGTCCATCCGAGTTTAAGGTGGGCTCTATCACTGTCTGCCAGTTAAAATCATGGGAATGGGTATTTTCCTGTCCGGTACCCGGTTGTGGATTTTGATTTCCCTGATTAATAGAGTTTAAAGAAACTGATAAAATCCAATTATTTTGTGGTTTATCCCTTGATACTGTTACACTATAATTTTGGGATGCATTATATGAATATATAAGATACCCATCTCCATTGGAGCTCTTTGACATAATTGATTCGGGGTTAGGGATTTCGTTTCCATCCAATGTCAAAATAAAACCACCATAATAATCCGAATTCAACTCCAGCGTATCACCGGCCGCTATCTCAAACGTTTTGGGCCACGGATCTCCGTCATCATAATTGACCGTATGAGTCTGTGCCAACACCGTCAGACTGTTTCCGAACATCATCAAAAATACCAATACCAGTGTCAACAGTCCTTTGAATCTTTTTTTCATTTCCTTTGTACTTTGTTCCATAAAAACCTCCATTTTTATTTTTCATCTGTGGCAATACCTTTCCCAAACATAGCAATTATTGATATTTTTTCCAATAGTTTCTGCATAATCCGCAGATTTTTGACATAATCCGCAAGTTTTGCACCAAAAAATGGGCAATTGGGCCAATTGCAGCTCGAGATTCCCGAATTCACGCCTTTTCTATCGGTATTCAAATGCCAGTGGTATGCTTTATTTACCTACTATTTTTTGAGAAGTCTTGGCGTAACTTTGAATTATATAGCCAAATTAAATTTCTCTTTCAAAAAAGCAACTGGAATGTCATTCTTCGTCAGGGTTTTTCCCTTATTTAAGGAATCTGTCGCACAGGTTCCTTTATTAGTCAACAAAAAAGGTGACAACTCACCTAAGTCATCACCCTTTCTTCGTATTTCCGCAGTTTCCCACGGTATCTTCTTCAAAATCCCCTGTTACATTCTGATATACTTACTGATTACTGATTTGCAACTCCAAAGAACTGATTTAAATACAGTACTCCGTACCAGTCAGCTTCTTCCAGCACAGACATATCATATCCGGCAGGAATGGATAACGGGTATTTCTTGTTCTGATACGTTAATGTCAGATTTACTGTCAAATCTCTTCTTTCTTTTATGGCATCTATGACTGATTTGGGAAGCGCACTCCATATCTCGGTTTCCATTTCAACTGTTGCATTTTCTGCAGCTTTACTTATCTTATCTGCTGTGGCATTACAAAACATTCCATAGGCAGAGTTTGCAATCTTTCTGGTTTCTCTCTGTTGTCCGCACTCTGTGCAGCACATGGCTTCCACGCCATCCTGCGCATCTGTTGCCGCCTGTATCTGTATCCATTCCCAATTGTGTTCATGCTTGTCTTCTTCCTTCTCCGGCGCGGGTGCAGCATTTGTGTTATTGTCCGGGGTTGATGAAGGAGGAGTATAAGTGACGAGATAAACGCTTTTTTTCCCCGGATATCCCGAATCAGTGAGAATAATGTCTTCTACTTTAAAGTGTTCCCCCTGTCTGACCGTAAATACAGAAATAGAGTTGACCTCAACAATACGATCATCAACATTAATACCATCGATAAAAATATCAAGTAAAAAATTAGAGGTATCCATTTTTAATGTATCATCCGGATTTAAGATTTGTCCTTCCGTAAGCGTGTTCATGAATTCTAAATCATACTCAGTAGCACGCACACTCATCCCCGGTAACACAGAAAGCAATAGCGACAGTGTAATTAACAGGCTTCCCAATTTCATCAGTTTTTTCATTTCGAATTTCCTCCGCTTATCAAAAAATATTTGTATCAGATTACCACTCATCTCCAAAAAAACAACCTTTTCTGCATAATCCGCAGATTTTTGACATAATCCGCAAGTTTTGCACCTTTATTCCACCTGGATTCTGCCGCTTCCCGTTGTTTCACTGTAGTCTGTCACAAATCCGGGATATTTCTTCAAAAGAGGGGAATTGTCGGCACCTACTACAGTTTTTTCAAATCCCTGCACGTAGTTTGCCAGAACCATATAGTCCTCCATCACATAGTCAAGGACATTGACTGCGCCCTCAAACATGGCATATCCGTCACCCAAATCCCTAAGTGTGTAATTATAGCCTGCCAAATTATACTCAGCATCAAGCTTTAGGTCTTCCCATTCATTTGTTTCTTTGTTATAAACCTTTACTTCATGGACACGGTATTCTCCGGTAGGTCCACCGGTCCAGATTCCGTTTTCATCTTCCTGCACAGTGCATGGAATAGATGTATTGATATGATAGGTCAGACCGGAAACCTGCAAAAATCCGCCGCTTTCTTCTCCTGTTCCCAACTGTCTGCTTCCCCATTCCAGTGCATCCAGCATCTGCTGTCCGGTAACGGTCTGCAAGCACGCCACATTTCCAAAGGTGTGGATATCCTTACAGGTTTTATATGTAATTTCTCCTGTAACTGCCTTATTACGGATGCCCCCACCATTCATAATGCTGATATCCACATCCATTTCCATATCATCAAACAAATAATATAATGCATCCGCACAGAAATCGCCGGTATTGGTTTCCTGTCCTCTGACCATACGGTTGCCTTCCGCATCGTAATTATCCAGAATAACTGTAGCTTCTCCTACCTTCTGTCCAAGCTTGTTATCAATTTCTGCAATCCATGCATCCTTGATTTCCTGTACATCTGTGTCATATATCATTTCTGTTCTTTCATAAATGTCAGAACATAATTTATAGCCTTCCACAGTTTCACCATCTGCTGCCAGAATTTCTTTGTATTCAATGAAATCCGTAGAGATATCGCCGCTTTCAGCGTCAATAATCATCATTCCGATTCTGTCAAAATACTGGCCTGTCTGTGTTAATACTACCTGATTTCCTTCCTTGTCAGCAACTTCCTTACCCTCTACCGTACTATGGGAATGTCCGTCAATAAATGCATGAAGGCCGGAAACATTTGCAATGGTCTCTTCACTGGTCCATGGCACAGAAGATAAATCATCTCCAAGATGTCCCAATGCTATCACTTTTGTTGCACCCGCTGCCTTTGCATCATCAATTGCTTTCTGGACAGCTATATAAAGTTCACTGCCATGCTCACCACCTGCAATACCGTAAATAAAATTGCCCTCTTCATCCTGGAAATAAGCAGGTGTTGTTTTGGTAATGGTCTCAGGTGTGGTAATTCCAATCACTGCAATGGTTTCTTCTCCTGCGGGAAAAAGTTCATAGCTGCTTAGTACATTTTCGCCGCACACCCCCTCGGCTTCATGATGAAAATTACAGGATACATAGGGATAGTCCGCCAGATCAATGGCTTTCATACATCCGAACATACCATAGTCAAACTCATGATTTCCCAAGGTAGCCGCATCATAGCCCACCGCGTTCATCATTTTGATAATGGTTTCCCCATTATCCATGGAACCGTAAGCAGTTCCCTGAATGTGGTCTCCGGCATCCACCAGATATACATATCCGTATTTAGTCTGAAGTTCCTTTTTAACAGCTGCAATGACATCATAGCTGATGGGGCCGTCCACATAAGTATGTACATCATTGGTATACAAAATAACGATATCACCGTCTGTGGTATTTTCCGCTGTCATCTCTGGTACTTCCGTCGCTTCTACTGTTTTAGCCGTCTCTACTGCTCCTGCATCTGTATTACCACAACCGGCAAGTGATAACGTTGCCAGTATGCCTACAAGAAGCTGTGCTAAAATTCTTTTGTGTTTTTTCATTTCTCATGCTCCTCTTCTTTTCCTACATGTATTTTTTCACGGTAAGAACATTTTTCTCATTCTCATACCGGTATGAAATCTCATCCATGGTCTTTTTTACAATAAAGATGCCAAGACCACCTATCTCTCTTTCTTCTGCAGAAAGTGTGGTATCCGGCTCTTCCTTTTCTAAAGGATTATACGGTATCCCGCTATCCATAAAGGTCATTACAACTGCCCGCGGCTCTGTCTGCATTTCCACACAGATTGTTGCCTCTCCTTCTCCTGAAGGATATGCATAGTGGCAAATATTCCCGAAAATTTCATCAATTGCCACATCAATCTGCATCTGCTCTTTCATGGGACAGTCTGCGTTTTCCAGCTGTTCATTGATAAAGTCTGTAACCGTATCAATATTTTCCACGACAGCCTTTATGGTCAATTCTTTCATTTCCCTTTTCTTTTCTTCCTTTTCATACGGTGAAAAGTAATTTAGGCACAGCATAGTAATATCATCAAACTGGGGAGCCTCTCCAACAAAAGCGTCCACATCTGCTTTTACCGCCTCGCAAAGTTCCCGGGATGTCCTATTTGTATTTTGGTTCATAATATGAAGCAAACGTTCTTCTCCATAAAGCTCATTTTCTATATTAGTTGCTTCCGTCACACCATCAGTATAAAGATAAATGGTATCGCCCGGTAGCAACTGTATTTCATTTTTACGGTAACGGACTCCTTCCATTCCGGCCAAGACAAAACCGGGTCTGGATTTTAAATACGCAAAGGTTCCATCCCCGTGCTTTACCAAAGGAGGATTATGTCCTGCATTTGCATAAGAAACTACTCCGGTTTTTGTATTTAAAAGTCCCATCCATGCTGTTACAAACATATTGGCATCATTGCCCTCACACAATTTCTCATTGGCATGGGATAACACTTCTTCTACACTCATTCCCGATTCCGCAAAGCTCTTGATAAAGGTTTTGGCTGTCATCATAAACATTGCCGCCGGAATTCCTTTTCCGGATACGTCTGCAACCAGAAAAGCCAATGTATCTTCATCTACAAAATAGAAATCATAAAAGTCGCCGCCTACTTCTTTCGCCGTGTACATTCCTGCCCAAATATCAAATTCCTTACGGTTTGGATAAGGCGGAAATACGGACGGAAGTGCAGAATGCTGTATCGCCTTTGCAAATGCCAGTTCCGCATCAATTCTTGCCTCTGCCTCAGAAATATAACGCTTTAAAGTATTTACCGTAGCATTGATATCATCTGAAAGCGCATTGAACTCTTCATGAGAACGGACATTTACCGTGGTATCCAATCTTCCTTCCGAAATCGCCGAAAGGGATTCATTTACCCTGTAAATATTATCCACTACCAGTCTTCTTACTAAAAAGAAAATAAGTGCAAACAATGCGGCAAACACCAGAATCTGCATTGCTGTTGTCACACCTACGGAAACATTTCTGGAAAGTGCTGCCTCACTGGTAGGCATGACAGCAAGCACCAGATATCCTTCCGATATCTGATACATGCAATAGCACGATTCGCCATACACATCTTCCACAAACACTTCGCCGGCCGGGGTCTTGTCCTTATCAATCCATACACCTACTGTGTCCAGGTTCTTTCCTTCGTTGCCCTGCCTGTCGCTGACAATATTCCACGCTTCATTTACAATAATGACACTGCCGCCCTCTCCCACATGACGGTTTCTGGTAACTCCTACCACAAATTCGTCAATATCTTTCTGGAACCGTTCGGAGCCGTATCCTACCTGCACAAATCCTCCGTCATTTAAAACCACACCACCATATTTACGGGAAATGGAAGAGTCATAAGAAACCGGCTGATAACTCTGTACATACTCCTTATCTCCTGAAAGCAGCACCATAAACTCACCCGACTGTGTACCTGAGCGCATATCATAGTCAAGGAAATCCGGATAAGTACTGGCATCTATAATTCCATCGGGATTAATGTGGTTAATTTCCGTCACATCATACTTTACTGTCAATTGCTCAAGAAACTCTGATGTAACCTCATCCGCCTGATTTAATTCCTCTGCAATTTCATGTGTCAGTTTTAAAAGATTCTCATCTGATGCATCAATGATATCCTCGCGAACATCGGATATATTAAGCGCCAACAGGTTAATTGCGTTATTCTCAGAGAGTTTTGTCTGAATCACCCAAAGGCATGCCGTGGTTACCAAAAAAGCAATCAGGATTACCACGGATAACCACTTTTGAAAAGATTGGGATATTTTCTTTTTCTTTTTCATATGTGTTACTTCCTCTTTTTATCACTTATTCAATCGTAAGCATATCTGCAAAGCCTGTAATTTCAAATACCTCTGCAATCGTCTCATTCACATTTCTGATTACCATAACACCCTGCTTATTCATGGTTTTCTGTGCCATGAGCAGAACGCGCAGGCCTGCAGAAGAAATATATTCAAGAGCCTTAAAATCCAATACCAGTTTCTGAACGCCGTCAAAGCTTGCCTTTAATTCTTCTTCCAAAGAAGGGGCTGTCACGGTGTCAAGACGTCCTTCAAGTTCTACGGTAAGTTCATCGTTGTTTCTTTTCTTTTCGATTGTCATAATTTATTTTCTCCTTCTTAATTTATCATATTTCTATCAATTATCACTTCTTTTATCATCTATCAAGCCCACATTTATTGCAATCATTTCAACCCAATTGTCGATTTTACTTCCTAATTGTTGTGTCCGTCCAGATCAGGGAATCTTCCCATCAGCTGAGGAACGAATCTGTTTATCACTTTAATTGCCAGACAGCACAGAATAAGTGTGACAAAGGATGCACCAAGCACGGGCCAAAATTCAAATGCAGTAATACCGAATTTTCCCAGTATTCCCATGCACACCTCCTGCAGGAACGGTTTATGCAAAATAAAAATTCCAAAGGTAAGGGTTCCCACATAAGTAACTTTTTTCTTCACACCACCCATAAACTTTGATTTTTTACCACTATCTGAAATAATCATGGAAAAGAACAGGGCTGCCGCACTTCCTGATATGGAATTCCAGAAGAAATAGAATAAATTGCCGTAAGTACTTGCACATATCAGCATCAGCTCCGGATTGTCTTTCTGCATATAGATGCCAAAAACAAACATGGACAAGCTCACTACCATCGCTATCCAATAAACAAAGTTAGGAACACTTGTGTAAAATTTCTTAAGTAAATCCTGCATGGCGTATCCAAAGGCAATAAATCCTAACGCCACAACCGCAGCATCCGCACACCATGGATAACCGATTTCCATTTTAGGAATGGATAATCCTATTGCAAACGCCACAACCGATGCCACTGCCGCCAGCATCCTTGTATTTGCTTTTATCTTGCTAAACAGCATAAATACCAATTCCATCAGCACTCTTGCCACAAATAATGCAGGGAGGAACCACAGGGAAGTCAGCGTACCTGCTTTTCCCAGTGCCTGCCAGGAACCATAGGCAATCCACCCTAAATTTTTGTATGAGAACTGCGAGTAAATTGCACCCCAGATAAAATAAGGTACCATCAGTGCTAAAAAGTTCTTTGACAAAAAGTTCTTCCAGTGAGTAACATCATATTTTTCAGCCGGTTTCAGTACCATACCTGATACCATAAAAAACAAGGGCATATGAAAGGCATACAGTACAACCCTGTAAAAAGGTGCCTCGGTATTTCCTGCCGCATGTCCTACAATTACAAGAAAAATGGTAATCCCCTTTACCACATCGATGGAACCAATCCGCTTATGTTTCTTTTCTTTCTTTTGTTCTCCCATTTATGACTCCTCCATACTCTCTGTTAAAGTTTTTTCCAATGTAGCTGCCAACTGCCTGATTGCCCCGGGAATCCTCTCGTCAAAAGCTGTGTACCACTCCAGCGATTCCCTAATATATTTACGTTTAAATTTTTCGTCTGTGCAAAATGCACTCTGCAGGTTATGCAGACGGTCTGCTCCTTTTACTGCAAATGCCATTTTGTTGTTTTTAATTCCGGCAATATATTCCGACATATCATAGCCCTTTTTTTTAGTCAGCAGCTTCACTGCCTCCAAAATTTCCGGGCTTCCGTAAACAGCAATTTCTTCATATGTCGCATCGGTATCCTCAAGCAAATCATGAAAAAGCCCCGCAATCTGGTATTCCTCATCATATCCTTCTTCCCTAAGCATCTTAGCCACCGACACAGGATGAGAGATATAAGGCTCACCGCCTATCCTTGTTTGTCCCGCATGCTTTTCTGTGGCAAATTGCAGGGCTGCGTCCAATCTTTTTGAAGGCATCATTTCTCACCTCCGCAAGTAAGCAGGTACGCATTTTTTAACAAAGCATCTGCCATACGCTCCGCTCTTTTTTGATTTTCTGTAACGATTTCAAAAAACGATACAATCTGCTCACGGGAATACTCTTTTTTTAGCAACCGGGCTCTGCACAAATACCTAAGTCCAATGCTGGATGAGAGTATATCAAAATCCGTGCTTTCCAGGGCTTTCCTTGCCAGCTTCAGGGCATCGCTCCGATGTTCATTTAACATCCTCTGCAAATCACCAATGGTAGTAATGCCAAGCCACTGCAGCAGCGGAATATAAGAATCGGGATTAACCTCACTGATTTCTGCCGGACCATTTCCAAAATCACATATTGCGGCCAGTTCATCCAGAAAGCTTCGCATTCCCTGATTCCGTTTCATATATTCTTCCAATGAAATCAAGTCAATCAATACCTCATCTGCACAGCCGTCGGTTATCTTTTGTCTGATTTCTTCCGTATAATCCTGCATTCTGCTGCGTATACGCACAAACTCATCATCTGCCAGTTCTAAAAGCCCTGCAAGCCTTGCAAACTGACGTACCACCACCCTGGGAACACCAAATTCACTTTTGTATCCTAAATCATGCTCTATGGCCGACCATGTATGTTGCAGGTTGGTACGGATTTGTATTTCAAATTTTTTATAACAAATATTCTCCGGATAACCCATTTCCGGTGTCAGATAGCAAATGTAATGCAGGGATAAGTATCCAAAGGAGTCCGCTTTCATCAGCGCCCTCTTATCAGAGGAATTTTCCCGGTCAATTTGAAAGCTTTTTTCTACCAGTTTTCCCAAAACATCCACTTCGTCCGAAAAAAAACAAATAATTCTGGCTCCTACCAAATCTGTTAAATCTTCCAGCTTCCGGTAGTAATCATCTCCCTTTCTCTCCAGCTTTCCCGCAAGACTTTTTACTGTTTTAATCCGATGCTCGATACCAAGAATGGATAATCCTGCTTCCTTTACCAATTCTTCTAGCCGGTTATGGACCACATCCCCCAATTCTACGTAAGCAGAACGGTTTTCTGCGAATTCCTCTAAAATCATTTTCCCTGCCATACTCATAATTACTGTCCTCTGCATCTTTCGTCTTTTGCTTATAATCCTCAAAAACACACGTACAAATGTATCGTGTGTTTTTGTTATGACTATATTACTGTTTAAATGTTACAAAACTCATCGCCTCTGAATAATACGGTTCTGTTGTAATGGTTCCTTCCGGAATATCAGCGCCCTTTTCTATCTCGCCGTGTACAGAACAGGAATTGGTATTCACCCAGAAAATAACATCCGCGCGGCCTGAAGTTAAAGCAGCAGCCCTTGCGCCGGTGTCTACCTGTACTACTTCAATATTAATGTTAGCTTTTTTTGCGATTTCTGCAAGTAGTGCCATATTAAATCCGGCAGGAGTTCCGTCTGCTGCCACAAAATCAAGAGGGGGAAGGTCTCCCGTAACCGCTACTTTGATGGTATCAGCTCCATCTGTTACCGGAATCTCTACCGGCTCCGGATTGGAACCATCTGTATGACCCTTGATATGTGTCTCAGTCAGTTCATCAATGACGCCTTCTGCCTTTAGTTCTACAATGGCATCATTAAACTTCTGTTGAATATCCGTATCTTCCTCTTTCATCATCATCTGATAGGATGCAATATTCTGATTCAGGCCTTCTCCTTCTCTTTCCGGTGCAATCATCAAAGCGTCATTCTGGGCTACTATGTATTGTGCAACACTGTCTGCCAAAATCATTACATAAATATCTTTTGCCTGAAGTGCCATAAGCATGGACGACATATTATCGTAGAAGGTAAGCTCAAAAGTCATATCCCCTTTCACATGGGACATGGTGTGCTCGCCTATCGCTTTTTCGCTTTCTTCCTCACTAGCCGCACTTCTTGCAAGTATACCCGTCTTTAGCGGTAACACACCTTGTGCGGAATTTCCTTCGCTTTTTTCCGGTGCTTTTGCACACGCGCATGTCATACCCATTACAAGGCATAATACCAAGCAAAAACTAATTATTTTTTTCATCCTTTGAATTCCTCCAAATTTTTTTATCTATAATATTTTACTACAAAAACTTTAATTTACAATATTTTCTGCACAATCCGCAGATTTTTGACATAATCCGCAAACTTTACCAAAAAAATAAGTTGCAGGGGTAATTGCTACCCCCGACAACTCACCAATTCCACTGCATGGGCAATTCCCGGTATGCTTTGGCCTTCATTAAAGCTGGTCTTGCTAAGAAGCGCCCCGGTAGGAACAAATAATACATGTTTCCACTTGCCTTCTTCTATCTGTTTTAATATATACGCAGAAAGTGTAACCGCACTACAGCCACATCCCGAACCGCCTGCATGGGCATCCTGGCTCTTATCATATATTTCAATGCCGCAATCCATATGCACAGAAGAGATATCTACGCCTTTCTGACTTAATAAGTCAATCAACGCTTTCTTTCCCACTGCACCTAAATCACCTGTGACAATCTTGTCATAATCTTCCGGTTTTCTTTCGAAATCCTGTAAATGCTGATAAATAGTATCAGCTGCGGAGGGGGCGAATGTCAAGTTAGAACCATAAAATCTTATCCTATAATATATGGATATTACTATGCTCCAAGCAATGCTTTTACCTGTGGAATATTCAGTAAATCCTTGTTATTTTCAATGTACTCCATAGCTGCCTTAAACGGATATTGATATTTAAAGACAATTTTTATCTTATTTCCTTCGTAAATATAAATCATATCAATCAATGCTACAATGACCTCTCTGGTCAACTTGTCAATATTTCTATATTTAACAAAATTTTCAAGAAACTGATTTGTACTGTCCTGCCCTTTCTCGGCATCTTCTATCTTTATTTGTAGCTCCTGTACCTTTTGTAGTGCCCCGCACTTCTGTCCTTCAAAGCGTTCCTTTAACTTGATATATTCATCTTTTGAAATAACACCTGCTTTCCAATCCGGATAAAGGTCAAGCATCATCATTTCCGCTTGTTCTACGTCCTTTTTTGCCTGTTCAAGCATCTTTCGTAGCCTGACTGCTTCCTTATTTGCTTTAGCACTTGAATTGATTGTCTTAATAGCCTTCTCCATGTCAACTGCTAACGCTATTTGCGACTGAATAGATGCTAAAACAATCGTTTCCAACTTGTCAGCACGAGTTGTATGCTTACTACAAGCAGTTTTATCCAATTTTGTATGAGTAGTACATACATAATAAGTATAATCACCATAATCATGATGATGATGCTTTCTACTCATACTTTTACCACAGTCACCGCACTTCACAAATCCAGAGAATAAATATACCTCTTTTTGTGCCGGAGCTTTTCTAGTATTTCTCTGCAATAATTCTTGTACAGTTTCAAAATCTTCTCTACTAATAATCGGCTCATGAGTATTTTCTACAATAATCCAATCATCTTTAGCCTGTCTTTGTGCCACTTGTACTTTATAACTTTTTATTTTTAATACTCCCTGTACTAAGTTCCCAATATACATCTGATTCCCCAATATCCGTCTGACAGAACTATCCGGCCATTTCCCGCTACTCATCTTTTCATATCGGTTCTTATAGCGCAATCCATTCTGTTTTTTATAATTTGAAGGATTGGGAATACCCATTTCATTTAATTTCTGAGTAATGGATAAAATACTCATTCCTGAAATATACCACTTGAATATATCTCTGACTATTTCTGCTGCTTCTTCATCAATCACAAGATGATTGTGGTCTTCCGGGTCTTTCTTATAACCATAGCAGGCAAAAGAGCCTATATGCTTTCCTTGTTTCCTTTTCATATCTAACGAACTTCTTACTTTGTTAGATATATCTCTACAATACTCATCATTTATCAGGTTCTTAAAAGGAACCATGATGTTGTTCATTGTCTGTGGATTCTTAAAACTGTCTAAGTTATCTGTTATGGAAATAAAGCGAATATCCATAAGCGGAAATATTTTCTCAATATATTGACCCACATCAATATAATTTCTTCCAAACCGAGATAAATCCTTGACAATAACACAATTAACCTTTTTCTCTTTGATGTCATTCATCATACGGATAAAATCCGGTCTTTCAAAATTCGTTCCACTCCATCCATCATCCATATAAATCTCATGTACCATGATATCCGGTTCTAAACTGACAAATTGTTGAAGCAAATCTCTCTGATTTACTACACTATCACTTTCTTCCTTATCTCCATCTTCGCGAGATAGGCGCACATAAAGAGCCGCCTGCCAAATCTTCTCTTTGCCAGACCGCCCTCTGCTTTTTACTTGAATATTATTTACCGTAGACATAGTATAACCTCCATTCATTAAGAATGGCGTACTATGACTGACGTTCTACACGCTGTTATTATAGCACACCAAACATATCAGCTTCAATATATAAGTTCTTTTTTTCTATGGTAAAATTATCAAGCAATTTGCAATGCTTCTTGGATACAATCTTGTATAGTCTTTTGAGTATCGCTCCATTCCAATTCAATCTGATATCCTTCCATATGAAACATACCCGGATTATCAACTTTTACCATAAGATTTATCATCCTTTCCATTGGTGTCTTTGAGCAATCTATATTGGGAATTTCTCCATATAATCTTGAAATTGTTCTTTCATTTGTAAACATTCCTTCCGTTTTACTCACATGTATCACCTCTCTATCCTATTTATTCCAAAAATGGAAACTTTTATTCACTTATATTTGCCTATAAAAAAACACTTCCAAAATGTCCTTTTATAGACAAATATAAAAAACTGCTATACAGGTGACAGTTCATTACGCTGTCCACATCGGTATCGCACCGTCATTAAATTGACCGGATTCCTCCGGAAGTATCATTATCACGGATATGCTTCATCGCTCTATGTAACTGCTACACTTTTTGCCAAATCTTCTCGCTCCATACCTTAGCTTCAATGCTCTATCAGCATTTCATCGCATTTACCCTTATCACAGGGCAGATACATCATGGCGAATCTGCCTAGTAGCTCCACATATCCTCACGTCCTGTATGCAAATCCATATGTAGTTATCAAGGTGCAGGTGCATATGCACGATCAGCGGTATGAAAGGGAAACCGCTGACCGTTTAAAATGCTTATGCCAACTCAAATTTTAAGATTGCTGCTATCAGTTTCGTCTGCAATCTCCGGCGAATATTTTCATCCACACAGATATGGGGATTGCCAAACTCATCATAAAGTGTCCTGGTACTCAATGAAATTATGTACCCTTCATAATGCTGTAACACTTGATTCACAGCTTCTACATCGCCTTTGGATGCAGCTACAATGACGGGAAAAGCAACCAGCTTTCCCTTCTTGCATTTCTTAATCTTCATTCGTTCTTTCCTCCAGAAATTCCTTTAAGGACTTTAACGAGCTTGTCCTGTGATAATGGATTGTACTTTGCCTTAAATTCAACAGTTTTGCTATCTCCGTATCTGACATATCAAGAAAATAAGCCAATAAGACCACTTCCCTTTTCTTGTCAGACAAGAGATTTAACGCTTCTGCTATCAGAGCATCTTTTACCTCTACATCATAGCCGAGCACCCGAAAATTACAGGTATCTAAATCATACTCATCTTCCATATAAAGCTGTTTCCACTCCTTCTCACTCAGTTCTGAAAAGAATATTTCCCTCTGCCTGTGCTTCTGTATTTCACGGAAGCAGTCAATGGCTTCATTTTTCAGAATCCTTTTACAGTAACTGTCGAACAATTTTTGATTTGTTTCATTCCTACCGGAAGAAGATTTCTCCATAAGAGTTCACCTCCTCCCATACCCTTCATGGAAGCGAAAGACAAATATCCCTTTCGATTGACTAATACGAAGGTTGGTAGGAAATTATAGATAAAGTAGAAAAAAACTTTAAAAAAATTTCCATATACATCAAAAAAAGTATTTGCCGGACTAAAAATCCTACAAATACTTTTTCTAATATCGCTATATATGTATTGGCAATTCGCATTGGTACGAACTGTCACTTCGTCTACAGGTGAGACTTTTACCTTTCCATTCCCCACACTGCCTATTTCTTTATATCCACAAGAAAAGCCTTCCCAAATACGTTTTTTTTATATTTAGCAAGTTTTCTTTTCCCCTTACTTTAATCCTTTATCAATGCGAACTATTGCTTCGCATTGCACGAACTCCCACATCGTTCCAACATAAGAATACAAACTATAAAATAGTATTGAGGTGATATATCATGCAGGAACGAAAACTCAGTTTAGGTGCTGCCATTAAGGTAGCACGTCAAAATCAACAGCTTACACAAACAGAATTATCAGAAGAACTTGATATTAGTTCTCGCCACTTACAGGCAATTGAAAATGAAAATAAGGCTCCGAGTTATGAATTACTTTCAAAAATATTGAACCGTCTGGACATTCCGGCGAATACGGTATTAAATTCCACTGATACCACACGTTCCCCGGAACAGGAGTTGTTAATCTATCTGATCTGCAACAAGTGCAGTGAACGAGACGTTGCTGTTTTGTTATCTACTGCTGAAGCTCTTGTTAATACTCAAAAATAGTATCTACCAAGCCAAACAGTTTTTCTGTTTGGTTTTTCTTTTACACATTAAAAGGGTGATGTACAAACGCCACCACCCTTTTCCTTCTTTTCCTTAACTTCGTAATACTTTATCTGCCCACACAAACGCTGTTTCAAAAATATCCTTACACTTAATCTCAAAACATGGTGTATCGCTGTTTTCATCATTTACATGTTTAATGTACTCGACAATGCGTGTAGGCAGTATTTCTAAATATTTAGCCTCTTTTGGATTTACAATGGATTTACAAATTCCACCTTGACTTTTTCTCTGTCCTGATACTTACAGATAATAAATAAGGTACTATTTGTCTTATCCCATTCGTATTCTTGTACATGGAAATCATAGAATCGAAAATCCATATTTCCCCATAATGTCACTTTCTTTTTTCCCCTTAATTTTTCCCTTTTATCTAAAATTATCTTGCCTGTTCCTGCAATTTTGCAATAGCCTCTTCATATTGAGCTTTTGTAATCATGGTTCTGCCAAACATCGCATTTAATTTAAGTGGGCCATACCAATCACAGCCTTCTTCTAATGCTGCGTTTGCAGGAATCGTAATGTAGAAGTATTCACCTTTATAGTAATAATAGATGGTATAACTTAC
>JAZNAE010000066.1:0-3832 GCA_045586385.1 Lachnospiraceae bacterium | reverse complement strand
ACGTAGCCGGCGTTATCGGTACCGCAGTAGCTGCAGGTACTTTCATGGCGATCTTCGGTGTATTCTAATATTCTGAGAATCGCGTACACAATTTTAAATGGAGGTTCATACAATGGCTGAACATAAACCGATTAAAATTACGGAAACCATTCTTCGTGACGCGCATCAGTCTCTGATCGCAACCAGAATGCCTACCGAATTAATGCTTCCCATCGTAGAAAAGATGGATAAAGTTGGCTATCATTCCGTAGAATGCTGGGGTGGTGCAACTTTCGATGCTTCCCTTCGTTTCTTAAAAGAAGATCCGTGGGAAAGACTTAGAAAATTAAGAGATGGATTTAAGAATACAAAGTTACAGATGCTCTTCAGAGGTCAGAACATTTTAGGTTACAGACCTTATGCAGATGACGTAGTAGAAAACTTTGTAGAAAAATCCGTTGCAAACGGTATCGATATCATTCGTATCTTCGACTGTTTAAATGACCTTAGAAACTTACAGGCAACAGTTGATGCAACAAATAAGATTAAAGCAAGAGAAGGAAGAGGTCATGCTCAGATTGCTCTTTCCTATACACTTGGTGATGCTTATACTCTTGAATATTGGGTAAACATGGCTAAGAAGATTGAAGAGATGGGTGCAGATTCTATCTGTATTAAGGATATGGCAGGTCTCCTTGTTCCTTACAAGGCTGCTGAACTGATCAAAGCTATGAAAGAAGCAACAAAGCTTCCTATCCAGCTTCATACACACTATACATCAGGTGTAGCTAGTATGACATACCTTAAAGCAGTAGAAGCAGGTGTTGACGTAATCGACTGTGCAATTTCACCTTTTGCGCTTGGAACATCACAGCCTGCTACAGAAGTTATGGTTGAAACCTTTAAGGGTACTCCTTATGATACAGGTTATGACCAGAACGTACTTGCTGAAATCGCTGATTACTTCAGACCTTACAGAGATGAGTGTCTTGCAAGCGGACTCCTTAATCCCAAGGTTATGGGTGTTGATATCAAGACTCTGTTATATCAGGTTCCCGGTGGTATGCTTTCCAACATGGTAAGCCAGCTTAAGGAACAGAACGCAGAAGACAGATACTATGACGTGCTTAAGGAAATTCCTGAAGTTCGTAAAGATTTGGGTGAGCCCCCTCTTGTTACTCCTTCGTCTCAGATCGTTGGTACACAGGCTGTATTTAACGTTCTTATGGGAGAAAGATATAAGATGGCAACAAAGGAAACCAAGGCAGTTCTTCGTGGTGAATACGGTCAGACAGTTAAGCCTATGAGCCAGGAAGTAATTGACAAGGTTATCCCCGGTGAAGAAAGAATCACATGTCGTCCTGCAGACCTTATTGAAAACGAAATGGATAAGTTAGAAGCAGAAATGAAGGAATGGAAGCAGCAGGATGAAGACGTATTATCCTATGCATTGTTCCCGCAGGTAGCAACTGACTTCTTCAAATATCGTCAGGCACAGCAGGAAAAAGTGGATATGACACAGGCTGATACAAAGAACGCAGCATATCCTGTATAATTAGTTATACAAATAATTATTTAGAGAAATAACCCCTTATACAAATGATTGTATGAGGGGTTTTCTTATGCTAAACTAATAGGTAGAAAGAAGAATCTAGGTACGGGGAGAGGACAAAAATGGAAAATAAAAGATTTGCGTTACTAATAGATGCAGACAATATATCAGCAAAATACATCGGAGACATCTTAGAAGAACTAGCCACCTATGGTATTACTACATACAAAAGAATTTATGGCGATTGGACCAGTTCCCATGCAAACAAATGGAAAGGGGAACTGCTTGAAAATTCAGTAATTCCGGTACAGCAGTTCAGTAATACGGTTGGGAAAAATGCGACGGATTCCACATTAATCATTGATGCAATGGATATTCTCTATACGGGAAATGTGGATGGGTTTTGTATTGTGTCCAGTGACAGTGATTTCACCCGTCTGGCAAGCAGACTTAGGGAATCCGGTATGGAAGTCATCGGAATGGGTGAGGAGAAGACACCGCGGTCTTTCCGTGTAGCCTGTACCCGTTTCGTAAATCTTGAAAATCTTGGAAATCAGGATGAAGACAGTGAGAGTAAGGAAAAACAAGATAATACCATTGGCAGAGATGTGATTTTTAATGCCATCACCAATATTATTACAGAAAATGAAAACAAAGGAAAGAGCGTAGAACTTGCAGCAGTAGGAAACCGGCTGGTAAATATGTACCCGGATTTTGATGTGAGAAACTATGGTTATAGTCTGCTTTCTAAGTTCGTGGAAGACGCAGGACTCTTTTTGCTTGAGAAGAAACACAATGTGATTACGATTTCCATTAAGGAAAATAAGAAATCACAAGAAGAAATTATCGAATATGTAAAGACCGTTATCTTTACAGCAGGTAAAAAAGGAATCGGATTTAGTGAATTGAGTAATCTTGTACATGGAAAGTACAGTCATTTCAATGTAAAGGATTTCGGCTATAATCAGTTTTCCAAGTTTGTGCAGGGGATTAGCGGAGTAGAGGTTTTTGAGGATGGACACAATCGTAAGCGTGCTAAAAAACAGGAATAATTGGTTATATTTCCTTCATCAATACAGCCCTTAAATAACCTCCATACTTTTCACAAACCCTCATAACCTGATAACCGAGAGAGAGGGCGTTGTTCATGCTGTATGGATTTTCAGGATGGATGGTAGCGAGAAGATAGCGGTATCCCGCTGCCTTTAAATCCTTCTCTGCTGCCTCCATAAGGCGTCTTTGGAGCTTATGCCCGCGGTAATCAGGATGTACTACTACAGATTCCATGTGGGCAACGTAAGGAATTTTATCATCGGATAATCCAATATCATATCCAAGATTTTCAGGAGACTTGCCGGGAGCAAGGGTCATAAAAATAGCAGCCAGATTTTGGCTTTCCGCTTCGATTGCCATATAGCCTGTTGCTTTTCCTTCTGTAAGCATGCGATAAGTATATTCGTCGGCATCAGCGGCAAACCACTCCTTGGGTTCTATGGTATTGCAGGTATTGCGGATTAAGTCAACGATAATATCATGTTGTGATTCGGTTGCTTTTTGAATGATAAATTCCATAAAATCCTCCGTGAAATCAGGTAAATAAATTATATTCTTATTGAGTATAAATAAATAGGAAAGTTATGTCAATGAAGAACTGTAAATTCCGTTGACATGACTTTTTTTTCATTGTAAAATAATAACGTATGTTATCACTAACCAAAGAAGGATGGGAAAAATGGCAAGAAAAGAATCAATTACCAAGGATATGTTAATAAATGCGGCTTTCACATTATTGTGTGAGGAGGGAGCGGACCAGGTGACTGCCAGAAAGCTGGCAGCAAAGGCAAATTGCTCAACACAGCCTATTTTCCGTATCTATAAAAATATGGATGAATTGTTGGAAGAATTGTTTGTTAAGGCATGTGAATTTTTTCAGGCTTTTTGCGGCCGGTTTGAAAAGCAGACAGTTACACCTTTTGTACACTTGGGCAATGTATATATCCGTTTTGCTTCAGAGCATAACAACTTGTTTGAGTTTATATTTTTGTCCGAAGAGCGGTACGGAAGAAGTATGTACGATCTTGTAAACGGAAGCGATGGATATGTAAGCAAGGAAATTCAGAACGCCACGGCACAGGGGTGTAAGGATGCCGGAGGTCTTTTTATGAAGATGTGGATTTTTATCCATGGTGCGGCTTGCATGACCCTTACAGGAGATTATGATTTGTCGGAAGCAGAAACGATACAGATGTTGAAAGACTCTTATCATTCGTTTAAATAAGTATGCAATATGAAGTGAATTGG
>JAZNAE010000065.1:0-4076 GCA_045586385.1 Lachnospiraceae bacterium | reverse complement strand
ATTATGAACACTGTTATGATAACAATGAATCACTTTCCCATTCTTTTTGTATGAACCGTTACATACATAGGAGTAATTCTGATAATTCCCCTTATTCTCCTTAAGATATTCCAAGGTACTGAAAATCTTAAAAGTGGATCCGGGAGGATACAAACCGGTAGTCGCTCGATTTAATAACACGGAGCTTTCCTCATCCTCCACCCATTTATCCCACATTTCCACCACTGTATTAGGGTTAAAATCAGGTTTGGAAACCATTGCCAATATTTTACCGGTAGAAACCTCAGTAACAATCACAGCACCTTCATATATACCCATAGCCTGATATGCAGCCTGTTGAATGTCATAATTCAAGGTGGAATAGGCATTATTTCCCGGATTTTTTCTACCTGCTGTAGTATTTTCCGCCTTTTCTATCAGTGAAATATCCGAATTGATCAAATAATAATTTGCAAAATCTTCGATTCCCGTACGTCCGTGGGTAGAAAAACCAACCACATGGGAAAATACATTTTCATATGGGTAATGACGAATCTCTTCTCCTTTGGAATTCAATCCGGTCTGTGCCAGTACATATCCATCCGAAGAATAAATAGTTCCTCTGTAATTCTTCGCCAGAATAATCTCCTGACGATGATTATAACTGTTGTTTATCATTTCCTGCTCATTCGTAGCTACAAAATGACCTAAATAGATCATCATTGCAACAAATGTAGCAACCATAACAAACATTACACCCACAATCTTACTATTATTCCCAGTCGACACCTTCTGCTTCTTCAAAGTCTTCCCGTTCTTCAAGGCTTTCGGAATCTTTTTTTGTTCTCTCTCTTCTATGCTTGAAGTTTTCTTTTCCCGCATGAACTTTCTCTCCTTCCTTTACAGCAACCATGTAAATACCCTGTAGCACAAAGAACATTATCATGGTCGTAACCATGGAACTTCCACCATAACTGACCAGTGGAAGGGTCACTCCGGTAATGGGGATAAAACGGATACCACCACCTACCGTCAGGAAAATCTGAAAAATATAAACGATACCAAATCCAAAAGCTGCCAGTCGATAAAAAGGAGCTTTATTCTTTAAGGCAATCTTAATCATCATAAGGAAACAGCTTAATATAACCAAAAGCAAACACATTCCGAAAAGGGTTCCAAATTCCTCACATATAGACGAGAATATAAAATCCTCTTCCACATAAGGAATATCATCAGGCACCCCCTGATATAAGCCCATTCCAAACCAACTGCCGCTGCCTATGGCAAAAAGGGACTGGGTTATCTGATAACCCTGATTATCAATATATGTCCATGGATTTGTCCATGCTAAAATACGTATTTTTACGTGGGTAAACATGTGATACGCCAATATAGAAGCCCCCGTCGCAGCTACCAATCCCGAAAACAGGTACAAATAACTTCCCGAAGCCACGAAAAGCACTAAAATAAACGCCACAAAGAAAATCAGTGCACTTCCCAAATCTCTGGACAATACTAAAATACCCACATGGGCTGCGGCGACTGTTCCGGTCAACAGCACTCTTCCTATGGTAGTTCCTTTGCTAAGAGATGCTGCCAAAAACAACACAAACAGCACTTTTACCATCTCAGACGGCTGAAAGGTAATCCCTTGAATAGTAAATGAAAGCTTTGAACCAAGGGTGGTTTCTCCCAATAATAATACCATGGATAATGGCACAAGACCCACAATCGCATACCCCCAGGTAAGCTTAGCTATAAACTTACATTTTGCCACTAACAGCGGAACAAACATACATATGATGTAGGATATGGCTATGATTTTAAACTGTCGTACCGCTTTATCCAAATCCAGTCTGGACACCATAATCATACCGATACCAAGTAACATACACATATTGTTCAATAATAATCGATTGATATTTTGGTAAACAATGGATGTTACACATAGTATCAATATTAACAACACCTGCATGGCAATATATAAATATACATACATCCAATCCCGGCTTAATACTGCCAGATTATAAAAACTTCCCAGCTGTATAACAAAAATCCAAAAGGCCTGTCGAACATACAGAAATCCGCCTTCCCTTTCATTCCTGTGCGTAAACACAAGTAGGGAATCCAACGTATAAAATGCCATACATAATGCTAATATATATTTTGACACTTCTACGATAAATTGCTGCATCTTCTACTCCTTTCTTATCTATTCCACACCACGTTTTTCATGTCCCGTAGTATAATCCTGATAGGGTATCTGCGGATTATAACCACGATTTAGCGAGTCAAAAAACTCCAATACTTCTTTTGTTTGATTCTTATCTTCTACCGTAAACATTAACCTGAAAACAAAATTATTATCATATCTTCCCATTTCCTTATGCAAGGAAAGAGGGACTGAATTGTATATAATATTATAACAAAAGGTACAATTAGTAAGTACAGGGAACACCTTTTGATAGCGGTCCTGTAATGGTACTATTTTGTGCTCTTTACCGCCACTACAGCTACCTACCGTTTTCTGAATACAATTCGCCGTAATCATCATGGGTAGTCTTCCATAAAGCACCTTTTCGCAGTTACTATTCTTCAGTAACGAAAAACCTTCCCGATGATTTAATTCATAGGGATAGGTGAGTCCGGTCAATCGCTGAAACCAGAACTCTAAGGCGGACGAATTCCAAACATAAACCGAGGCATCCGCCACCACTTCACCATCATATCCTAACTGTTGCAAATAGGCAATGGTTTCAATGTTTCGTACCAAGAAACCATTATAGTCGTGTTTCTTCCCATATGCAACTGTTTTTGCTATCTTTTCATAGTCTTTCGCTCTGACACAGTATGGTAAAGCAATATACATCTTCCCATGAAAAGACTGTTCGTTAATGGATTCTTTTAAAATCAAGTCACTTTCCACATAAATTCTTTGGAAATTAATAGAATTATTTTTATCATATTCCAATAAAGCTTCCCATTGCTGCAGTGTGGCAATACTTATGCTCCATGACTTTTCAGAACCGTCAGACTTTAAGTTCTTTTTCCATGGAGAAGTACTTTCCTGATTTGCTTCCTTGTGACCGGACATATCTTTAGCTGTACGTTTTGGCGAAAATCCTAACTGTTCCATTCTTTGATTCTCTAACTGATAAACCGCTTCTCTTCGAAGCTCATTTAAAGCCTTCAGAGAATAAAATGCCTGTCCGTCGGTATATATTTCCATAGTCTCAGCAGCAAAACAGGTGTCGCCTAATTTACCCAATTGTTTTCTGATATTCTCTTCACTCAATGGCTGTTGGTTTGCTCTCTCCACCACATCACCATATACCGTCACACTGCTTTTCTCACAGCATAATGTAAGGGAAGCCTTTTCTCCCGAAACAAGCACAGCATAGATGGTGATAGGGATACGCGGTTTCTTTTCGATATATTTTTCTCTGATTTGTGCAATATAAGCATCATCATTTCCGCTATAGGCAGGGTTTTCCAAGGTAACCATGTCCTTACCGTTCTGACGGAAATAATAGCCGTCCTGACGTTCACTACGAATATATAATCCGGAAAGTTTCTCCAAATCCGCTTTTTCTATCTGAAGCTTCTGATGAGGAGCTGTTAGCTTTCTGTCCATATATTTTCGATAAATGGCAGTTACTCCTGCAGCATATTCCGCCTTTTTCATGCGTCCCTCTATCTTAAAGGAATCGATACCGGCTTCCATCAATGCATCCAGATGCTCCAAGGTACACATATCCTTCAGACTCAAAGGGTAACATTCCTTCTGCTTCCCGTCCGCTCCCTTTACCTTATATGGCAAACGACAGGGCTGTGCACATCTTCCTCGGTTACCGCTTCTTCCACCCAAAATACTGCTAAACAGGCATTGCCCTGAATAACAATAACACATGGCCCCATGTATAAAGGTCTCCACCTCCACACCGGTTTCCTTTAGCTCTTTTATCTCAGAAAGACTCAGTTCTCTGGCCGGAACAATACGGGAAGCACCTAAGTTTTTCAAATATTCCGCACCATATTTACTGGTTATGGTCATCTGGGTACTGACATGCAGCTCCATATCAGGGAAATTCTTCATT
>JAZNAE010000064.1:0-36425 GCA_045586385.1 Lachnospiraceae bacterium | reverse complement strand
AGAATATCTTTTTATCAATTCATTTGTTATTGCCAAATGAACAATGCTTGACGCCATAATTATCATCCTCCTTCATTTTAATCTTCATACATGCAAGAATGTACAAAATCAAATTTTCATCTCTTCGACCTATTCAAGTTTTCCTAACAGTTCGATAAATTGGAATTTATACATTCCCAACAATGAAATCTCGTTCCTCTATTATCTCAAAAGGTTCTTTCTTAAAACCAAAACAATGAACCGTATTATTTTCAGATAACATAATTTCCAATCTCTTTTTTGTTAAAGGAAATGTTACCATTCCTAATGCCTCTTGCTTTTTTACCCATCGCGCTTCTGAACTTTCATTGCTTGTCATAAGTTCTCCACCTATATATTTGCAAGAAAAATCAATATTTACAATATCCTTTTCAATATTCTTACACAAGCCAATAAAACCTGTAATCTCTACATCAACACCAGCTTCTTCTTTTATTTCTCTAATCAAAGCTTCTTGAAATGTTTCTCCAGGCTCTACCATTCCGCCTGGATATTCCCATCCCCTCCACGGGCTCTTTATTAACAAAATCTCTTCATTTTCATTGCAAACCAATCCCGCCACAGAAACAAAATGTGTATAATTCATTTTATATTTAACCTCCTCAAATTCTTATTTATATGTATAATACTAACCCCTATATTAAGTTTCTTGATATTTTGAGTATAGATTCAAGGTTTTCCAATGTCAGTAAATCAAATTTTGTTTCTCCGTAATTCTATTCCAACCCTATCTCTATTGTCAACTTTCCGGCAGTTTATAAAAATTTTAGCATTTCTTTTATAATCAGATATTAACCGCCTGCCGATACAATAAATAGAGCACACAATAGACCGTTCTTAGAAACACGAGCAAGACAATTTACGAAGTATAATACTTCTGATTTGTCTTGCTTTTTTTATTTGAAAATTACTCAAATCAAGAATTAAAAGCTATACCACAACCAAAACCTTATCATCTTATGATCGGCGAAGAACTGGAAGAAAACATCATTAAAAATCACATGGAGCAGTTCACAACTAAATATTATGAATCAGACAGACGGTGGCACTCATTCTTAACGGATGATTTTAACATCTATGATACATACCCAAAAGGCAAAAAAATAAGAGAAATACGGTATCTCTACTGTATTTCTCTCATAAATAATTACTGCTGGTGGCCGGACTTGAATGAAAGGCAGACACCGCAAACCCGCATAGAAAGGAGGTTTCCGGAGCACTGACTTGGGGTGTGTAAACAAAGTGTAAACATTTTTACACCTAACCGGCATATCAAAATACTACAGTGCATTAACTAAAACATTATTCTTTGTAAGCATATACAATATTATCATCAGCAACACTAATACCTCCTGCTTTCTCATAACATCTACAAGCAGATAAGTTGCTCTTATTTGTTATCAAAAATACTTTTCTACACCCGATACCTTTTGAATAAGTGCTAATATATTTCATCAATTCAGTTCCATAACCATGCTTCTGATAGTTTTCCATTATATCAATAGCATGTAAATAAAAATCCTTTAGTCCATCCGGTCTAACTAATATATACCCATAAGCAAAACCGACTATAATATCATCTTCTTTTGCAACAAAACCATAGGCATTTTTTTCTTCCAAAAATGCATTAAGAAGAGCCTCATCAAATTTTGTATTTTCATCATCTATAAAATTTTTCATTAACGGAATATCTTGTTTTTCCAATACTTTATACTTCATGACTATCCTCACAAATTGGATTTATTTACTTTTCACTCTATCTTTTTGGGATAATCTAAAACCATTGTATTCCATGGTCGCATTTGTTTCTTGTGGCATCGAAAAACCACACTTTTTGTAAAATTCATAGTTATCAGGTGTTGTTCTTGCACTCCAGTTACCACAAGGTAATTTAGAAATACATTTCTCTACAAGTTTTTTCCCTAAACCAATCTTCCGATATTTTTCTAAAATAATTAAATCTTGTATTGAAGCAACCATTACTCTATCTGACACCACTCTCACCATACCAATTAATGCATCTTTATCCCAAACCGTAAATGCCCATGCCGAATTCTGCATTGCAATTTCAAATTTCTCATTTTGCCAATCAGGAAGATTACTATTACACCAATCAACCGCTTCATAGAGTTCTCTTAATTTTGCACCATCTATTCCTTTAGATCCTTCACGGATTAGAAATCCCTTGTAATAATCGTACATATATACCCTCCTATACATCATTCTTGTATAATAAATGCCGTTAAATTGCATTAATCATAACATAACCACCCCATTTCGAAAAGTGAATAAATATATTTTTAACAAGGATGTACAAACTATTAATTTATGCTAAAATAATTATAGAATATCAAAAAAATTTTTTGACCATAAATCTTTTGAAAAGAGGAATAAAACAAATAACAAAACATATAATATACTGGTAGGTTATAAAATTTTTTACACCAAAATATAAAAAATTGTCTTACAAGTACCGATATAGAATGTAGAGAAAAGTTCTTGACAAATTTTACGCGTAAATGTATATTAAAGATACTCACCTAGCCTAGTGTAGGAGGAGCTGAAATTTCGCCCACCATTTTTGGTGGGCGTTTTTGTTTCTATTTATGTTTTTCATACTCTTTATTATAGTATTTGACTTTACACTCATGTACTGGATATGCAGAAATAAGTTTAAAATGAGTATCTCTATCTTCCAATATTACCAAAAAATTAATTGCGCTACACCATATGTAATACCTATCTCTTTTGGTTTTATCATGATATTTTTTCCACTCTTTATATTCGGGACATGTACCATCTTCTTGGATTAGAGGTCTTGTCCACGGGAGAACTTCCGCTCTCCAAGTTATTGGAGTTCGATGTATATCCTCCTTCCCCTCAGAAATTATATGCCAAAAAGAACGCTCTTTATCTTCGAATAACTTTTCATGGATAATATCTACCTTTTTCCCATGATAAAAAACGTCGTTATCTATAAAATCTCTTTTAAATATTGTATAAAGTGCCTCTTTATATGAATTAAGATTTCCACCAAAGAGTGATGGAACTAATTTAGAAGGCATGGATGCGTAAATACAATTCATGTTTGGTCTGCCTCATCAAGTTGGAGATGAAATATATTAAACTTGCTTTCTCTATATAGGGTGTTTTTCACAAGGCTATATCCACTACGCTCTTTAATATAGCTTATGATTTCATTTTTGGCATTTACTTTTGATAAATTACGAGATACATACGCCATTGCACCGATTAAAACATCTACTATTTGCATTATTTCAACTTCATCAGAACGGATTACCTGCATGTTTTTAATCATTTGGTTTGAAAAATCGTAATGGCTGTTTCGCAATACCTCGCGTAACTTAAGTATCTTAGTCTTAGATTTTGTATCTTTTATATCTAAGTATATATTATATACATCAACTGGATCTAAAATAGTTTTTAGCATTCGAAAATACATTTTATAATACCATTCATCATGCGTTTGATGAAAATCTTCATGTCGCAGTACATCTTTGTTATCAACAACTAATACTCTAAAATGAAGATCATCACAATCAAAAAAGAACTTAACTAACTCAAAATAAGCGTCTTTTTTTGCTTCTGAAAGTTTTACCCATTTCATTTCATGGGCAATATTATGCTGCTTTTTTATTTCTCTTATCTTTTCATTAATCTGTCTACATTTGTTTTTAGGACACCATATTCCGCCTAAAACCATGATTTTGCTACCATCATTTGGTAAATGTAAACTTTCATCACAATAAAAATTATATTCTGTATTCATAGTAGCTTCTCCGTTGATTATTATGCTCTTTAATTACAAATCTCTTTGAAAATCTCATAAATATTTTATACTTATCTTATTTACGCGACTCCTTTTTTACTTTTTCAGCAAACTTTGGAAAGATCTTCACACTAATTTTTCCTAGAGGAATCAAAAACAAATATTTTAAAGATATTGAAACTATTGCAAAAATGGATTTTACAAAGCTCGTATATAAACTTTTCAGCCAAATAAACTGTGTGCGGTCTATTAGCCATAGCTCAAACTTTATCATTTTTATACGAAAATTTGCTTCAATAGCTGTTTTCTTTGCTGCTGGATTACGAGAAATATCATTCACAAAAAAAGCTAAGGCCTCATTATTAGAAACACTACTGAAATAACTCAATCCTACCTCTTTTCTCATTGTAACTAATATTTCCGACATAATATGCAATGCTAATTCTTCTTTATAATATTTACATTGCTTAATCAACGGATTACTAGTAAATTCTCGAAATAATACATATAACTGATAAACCTTTTTGGAACCATACATTAGCAATGAAGCTCCTGTGTCAAAGAAAAGTTTTCGCAAATCATCTGATAAAATAAGTTCTCCTTTTTTGTTTTTATGTGCACCGGAGAAATTCTTTTCCATAAGTTCAATGAGCTTTAAATATTGTATTTTTTTATCGTCATGCTTCTTGTATCTTATTTCTGCACGTCTAGTAAAAATAAAAATGAGCACCGTGATAATAACTGATAATAACGCTACATTATCAGCAGTTATTAAATTTGATAATATCTCCAAAACCTTTTCCATACATCCCCCATTATTAATTTTCTTACATCTTAACCCTATAAAAAAATACTGTCAAAGAACGTCTATACCTTTTCTCAACTAGTTCGTATAATGCTTGGATTATTCCTCTTTTTTATCAAAATTACAAAAACCTCGCTTTTCTCACTAATCTGCATTACTCCTGGAAAATTTACCTATAGAAAAGAGGTTTCCGGAGCACTGACTTGGGGTATATAAACAAAGTGTAAACGGCCAACACAATCACTTAAATCCTTCAACCATTATATCTTTGAAATTATCTATATTCTCTATATCCTTTCTAATTATTTCACATATCTCCTTAACTAATTGTTCAAATGCAATCCTTACTTGATTTTTTGAAGTTACTTTTTTATTAAACCTGATATCTATATATTTCCAATTTGTCTCTTTAATTTGCTCTCTTTTCAAATCATCTCTTTCTTTTTTATGCCACAAATTACCACTCAATTCTATAGCATATTTATATATCTCATTACTCCCTTTATTTATTACCATTACCGGCACATCAATTTCTTTTGGAGGAATAATTGAAGTTGTATGAACCCCTATTATACATTCATAATCATTTTCATTGAAGAATTTACAGCTAACAGAAGTCATCAGATCCCTAAATAATAACTCATAATCATTTGATATTCCTTGCTTTAATGCTTTTCGCACTACTTCTCTTTGATATGATGTTCTTGATTTAGCATGATTAGCTCTTCCTTTTTTTTCAATTAATTCCCTTGCTTCTTTTCTTGTACGTAGTATGTTATACTTTCTCAAGTGACACATTATCGTATCTCTTGATGTATAATAGTAACTTGCAATTACTCCTATCGGTAATTCTTTTTCTATGTAAAGAAAATACAAAATATCAAAATGTTCACTACTCATTTCAACATTATATCTTCTTTTTATCCTATAATCTACCTTCCCCTTCTTGATATTTCTGCGTTTTTCAATATATTTAGGACTATTTCGAAAATCACTCTTTTCAATATTCTTAATTAATTCATTTATATTTTTTATATTTTCTTTTAGCAAATTATAACTTTCTTCAAAGGTAGAATCATTATTCCATCCAAAAACATCAAAAAGATATCGAACATTTATGTAATTTGTGTTTAATAATTCAGCCATTTCATACCAATCATATTTTTGCACAAATCTCATCCAGTACAACACATTAACATATGTCTCAACATCTCCCCATGTTTCAACTATGAAATTTCTGCCATTGCTTGCCATCTTAGTGATATGATTGTAATAGAATGACAAATCTGGCAAAGCGTCAACATCTAATTTAATCCTATCAATAAAGTTCTTAACATCAATATCCATTACTATCTACCTTTATTACTATACTCTTCAGTTAAAAATCTTTAACATAATAATTTTATTCCTAATACGCATACGATGTCAATAAAGCAACACGTTTCTATATAAATCATTAAAATAAAAAGAATCTTGGTATTTACAAACATCTCATGTTATAATATTCTCACAAACAACTAAATGACAAGGACAGTTAAAACGACAACGACGAATCCCAATGGGTTAGGATTCTTTCTTTGTCGTTTTTATTTTTGCAAAAAGTTACTCGGATTTGTTACCCATACAATTGTTACTGAATATTTTTCCCTTGAGAATTTTACAAAATTTCTTAAGCGAAAAATCCAAGAGTTATCAATCAAATTTCATAAAAAAGACGGTAACAAATTAACAAAGTAAATATGTTACTGATAGCAATTAACAATGGAAAGGAGCATTTGTTACCATGAATGTTAACGGAAAACTTGATTTACAATCACTTCCGAATGAAGACTTACTCGCTATTCTGTCTAATGCATTTGAGCAAAATGCTTATACACATGCACTGACAGAATTACTCACCAAATTATGCAACACTGTCGCAGAACAGCAAAAAGAAATTGAATTGCTAAAAGCACAAACTCCGGTTGCTCCGGTACACAAAAGCGGACGTAAAAGAGCCGACTTCTATTATCAAGCATCTCCTCTTACGGATGACTATCTAATCTATCTGATTGATTACAATTACTTCACAATTCCGGAATTGGAACTTGAAGTTGGTGCAAAGAAAAATCAACTCCGCAACCGTTATAACCGAGCAAAAGAACAAAGGAGGGATAAATAATGCCGATAGTTAGACCAATAGTTCAAGATGTATTTATTCCGGAGAATTACACCTCTTCTCCGGAAATCATAAAAAACTGCTTGCAGGAAGTTCTATCCGAAGGTATGATGTGTTCACAAGTCAGTGCTCCGGCAGATAATGAATATATGACAAAGAGACAAAAAGAAAACATCATTAAAAAGCACATGGGGCAGTTCACAACTAAATATTATGAGTCAGACAGACGGTGGCACTCATTCTTACCGGATGAGACCCTTCCGCGGAAAAGGAAGCCGATAGCCAAGCGTAAATGGGAAGATTTGGAAGCCGTTATCCTTGCCTACTATGAGGAGCAGGAACAAGAGAACAAGCGCAAGCAGATAACCCTGCGTACCCTTTATCCGGAATGGTTTGCCTACAAATGGCAGGAAAACAATAATTCCTGCTATATGCAGAAGATAGACGGCGTATGGAGACGATATTATGACAAAGACCCTATTGTTGACCGCCCTATCGTGGAACTGACAAGGCTGGAATTGAAGAATTGGGCAAGAAGTAAGATAATCTCCGAGAAACTTACCAAGAAGCAGTATTACAACATGGCAATCATCATCCGCCAAAGTCTGGAATACCTTGTGGAACTAGAAGAGATTCCTGCAAACCACTATTCCGAGTTCAAAATCAATGCTTCTCTGTTTACGCCGGAAACGCCAAAAGAAGCCGAGCAGGAAGTATTCAGTGAGGAAGAAGAAAAGAATCTAAAAGCATTGGCATTAAAGGAATTTGAGGAACATCCCGACCGCATTGCTACTTTAGCCGTGTTAATTAACTTTTCCCTCGGACTCCGTGTAGGGGAACTGGTTGCGCTTAAATGGAAAGATTTAAAAGACTCCTATCTGCATATACGGCGCATGGAACAGAAGCAGTTTGAAAAGTTGGAAAACGGCAAATGGCAGAAGTCCTATACTGTCGTGGAACACACCAAATCAAATGCCGGAATCCGGACATTATATGTGGTAACTTCCGCAATGGAACTGTTTAACAAGGTAAAAGAAACGAATCTGCGAAACGGCTACTCATGCGAACCGGATGATTTTATCTTTATATACCGGAAGCACCGTATTACATCAAACTGCATTGACAGTCATTTTGAGCGTTACTGCAAGGAATTAGGAATAGCCAAGAAAGGAAACCACAAGGCACGAAAAACGGCTTTAACAAAGATTGCCGACAATCCTAACATCAACCTAAAAGATGCCATGGAATGGGCAGGACACCGTGATGTAAAAACATTTATCACACACTACTGCTTCTCCCGTTATTCCGATGAACAGAAGCGTAATGAACCGGAAAAGACACTTAATATTTAATCCTCTTTAAGAGTGTAAAAAAGTGTAAACACATTTAAAACATCTATGATACACACCCGAAACACAAAAAATAGAGAAAACATTGAATTTATCAGTGTTTTCTCTACTCATTAATTACTGCTGGTGGCCGGACTTGAACCGGCACGGGGTTGCCCCCGAGGGATTTTAAGTCCCTTGCGTCTGCCTATTCCGCCACACCAGCGGACGCTTATTTAGGAGCGAAGCGACTCTTTAGTGCGTATGAGAACGCCTGTCGCCTTACACTCTGTAGTGGATATCATGCGCCGGTTCGAAGAACCGTGTGCATCATCCGTTCGTCCGAAGGACGAATGGATGGAGGTGGATTCGAACCACCGAAGCAATTTGCAGCAGATTTACAGTCTGTCCCCTTTGGCCACTCGGGAATCCATCCATACAGTAATAAGAAATTTCTTATCCTGAATAATGTGAGAGGCTTCCGCTTCTCACATTATAAGAATATATCATATCACTATCTAAAAAGCAAGGAATTTTTTCGACGTTTCCCTGCATCGCCATCCTCTTTCAAAACAGCAACGCCATGGTGTAATACAATGGCAGAAGTAGGCGGTAATTTTATGGTTACCTTACCCGCTTTCATTTCATATTCAAAAGGCTCTGTAGTAAATCCGTCCTTATGTGTTAGCATTAATCTCTCTAATTTGCCTTCCTTTGGAATGCCCAAATACCACACTGAAAATTCCTTTTCTACTTCATGCTCATTGTTATTTATCACAACAATGGTCTGCGCCTGCTTATTGAAACGTCCATAGGCAAGAATATTATATTCACCCAGTAGGTATCTAAAAGAACCTGTAAGAATTTCTTTGTTTTCCTTATGGATACGGATCATTTCTTTGTGGAAACGGATCAGTTCATGGTCCTCTCTGCCCCAAGGGTACGTCCTTCTGTTATCGGGATCAGTAAATCCGCATAAACCGGCTTCATCTCCGTAATAAATCGTGGGGGCACCTGGCCATGTCATCTGCATCACAACTGCCTCGCGCATCACTGCTTTGTTTACATCCCTATCTGCCGCTTCCGGACCTAAGGTATTGGTACGCCCTACCTTTTTGTTGGTTCTCGTAAGGAAACGGGAATGGTCATGGTTGGACAGTTCATTCATGGCAATGTGTAGGGACGGTGTAGTAAAGTTTGCCATATGATGACGCATGGCACCGATAAAGTTATCTGCATTGCCGTACATGTCACCTCTGTAATCGTCACTATGCTTTTGCATCCCTGTAAGGAACCAGGTTACCGGCTCCATAAAGGCATCATAGTTCATTACGGTATCCCATTCCTTGCCGTTAAGCCATGCTCTGGGACTGCCATAATGCTCAGCCAGCACAATGGCATCAGGATTGGCTTCTCTGACTGCCCTTCTAAAATCCTGCCAAAAGGCATGATTAAATTCCGGACTGTGGCCTAAATCTGCAGCTACATCCAGTCTCCACCCATCTGCATTGTACGGAGGTGAAACCCACTTCGCGCCAATACGAAGCACATATTCATAAAGCTCTCTTGATTTTTCATAGTTCAGCTTGGGTAAGGTATCATGTCCCCACCAACCGTCATAATTTCCGTTATAAGGCCAAGCATTCTCATTAAAAAATTGAAAATAATCATGATACGGACTTTCCTTTGCCACAAAAGCACCCTTTTCGTAACCGGGTGCATTTTCATAAATGCGCTCTTTGTCCATCCACTTGTTAAAGGAACCGCAATGGTTAAACACACCGTCTAAAATCACGCGCATTCCCCTCTTATGGGCTTCTTCCACCACCTTGGCAAAGAGTTCATTTGCAGACTCCAAATTTGCCTTATTGGCTACCCTGTCAATATATCTGGTGGCAAACCGGTTTTCCTTCTGCTCCGGAGCAAGAAGCTCACCCTCATCACTTACAAATTTTCCAAAATGAGGATCTATATAGTCATAATCCTGAATATCATATTTATGGTTGGAGGGAGATACAAATAAAGGGTTGAAATAAATAACATCAATTCCCAAATCCTGCAGGTAATCCATCTTGTCGAGCACTCCCTGTAAGTCTCCGCCGTAAAATTCCCGGACACCCATTGCTGCAGGGTACTTATACCAATCCTCTACCCGGACGGTTTTGTCATTAATATATTGGTATTCTCCCGTAAGTACATCGTTAGAAGGGTCACCATTATAAAAACGGTCCACATAAATCTGGTACATTACCGCGCCCTTTGCCCATTCAGGTGTCTTAAATCCGGGAATGATTCTGAATTGGTATTCCGGCATGGCTTCCTTTACCACACCCCTGGTATCATACAAGCAGGAAACCTGACCCACCTGTACTTCAAAATAATAGGCAAACTCTTGATTTTCCAGTTCTACATTGCATGCAAAATAATCGAATTCTTCATCACAGCTTTCTTTTGCCATCAAATACTTCGTTCCGTTACAAATTAAACAAACCCTGTCAATGTTGTTAATGGCACTTCGAAAACGTATCGTCACCTCCGAATACGGATTGGGCTCACACGGCGTCACATAATCCTGTGTGGTATCACTAAATAATGCTTTCAATTTAATGATAGGGCGCATCTCGGAAATATATTGTCTCTCCCGCTCTGTTCTGTTAATTGGATCCAACTGTGTAAACATTGCATTATCTCCATCTATATTTCTACAAAGTAAAAAGAACAGTACGTGACTGTTCTTTTTAGAGAAGGTATTTCTTTCTTATGGGGTATAGCAAAAAACTATATAATGTATTGGGGGGGTTACAAGTAGTATAATATCATAACCCGCTATATGCGTAAATACTTACTTTTCACAAATATTACAATTTGCAAAGTATGTTTTTGTGCATTTTTACCAAATTCAATCATTATTCATTGCAAGAATCTCTTTTGCAATGCGATAGCTTCCTAATCCATCCACCAAATCAAGAACCTTTTCAGAGTATTGATTTCTAAGCTTTTCATCAAGGACAAGCTCTTTAAGTGCCTTGCAAAGCTGTGAAATCATTTCACCTCCCTGTTCCTGATAATCTCCGCTAAAATGAACAAATTCTTTTTGTGCATAAGTTGCCGCTACACGCTTCTGGTTACCCACGAAAGAAAAACAAATCGTAGGCACTCCTAAGCAACTTAATTCTGTCATGGTGCTTCCGGCTGCCGTTACCGCCGCCATAGCGCCGCTCATGATATTCCACATGTCAGAAACATTTTGCAATACTTTTATGTTGACATATTGTTTCTCCAATGCTTTTAATGTTTCATAATCTTTATTGTACTTTCCGCAAACGATACGGATTTCCTTCCCGGATAACTCCGGTTCTCCCAGCATTGCTTCCGTAACCTGTTTCGTTATGGAATACGGATCGCTGCTTCCTGTCGTAATCAACAGGTATTCCGGCTTACACTTACCACGCATCATGCGGTATTCCCTCCGGAGAGGGGCATATTTGCAACCTGCCAGCACTTTCGGTGCCGTATAAGCAACTTCACTTCCGTAAATATTTCCGTTAATCACACAGTTCACAGGATAATCAAATGCATTCACATCATCCAAATAGAAAACGGTTGCTTTTTCTTTCAGTTTCCCTAAATAATTTTCTGTGACGTAATAGCTGTCTACAAGGATAATACTACCCGTAGGTAACACCTCATAAAGCCTACCAAGCTCCGCATCCATGTCGCTATAATCCGTATGTAATACGATTGTTTGAAAACCCTGGTCTGTAAGCTGCGCTACTATTTCCTCATCCGCAAGAATAAAGGTTACTTCCCCGCCAAGTTCTCTTATCTCATTACTGATCGCAATACACCGCATGACATGGCCCATGCCGATTTTGCTATTGCCGTCAGCCCTTACATAAATCATTGCTGCCTCCTGCCGTCCGGCTGCCATCTGATTAAAGCCTACTGTATCATATCAAAAGAAAGAGGTGTACCTCTTTTAATCACTTGGTTACATTTCTTTCCTAATATTTCATTCATATATTTGGGTTTTATACCATACCCGGGACGGATACTGCGTACATTCTCTTTGGTAAATTCTTCTCCCGGCTGCATATCTTTTACTACAAATAGTGAGCGACGGAAGATAACATTGGATTCCTCCTGTTTGCTGACGCCATATGTAGGAACTCCCACTGCTGCCTCTGCGTTACGGATATCTCTTACCATTTCAGAAAACTCTTCCGGCGTCATGGAAAAAGATGCATCCGGATTTTCGATTTCTCTGCTGATGCAAAAATGCTTTTCAATCACATTTCCGCCCAGTGCCATCGCCAAGGTTGCACTCATGGAACCCATGGAATGATCGGATAAACCAACCGGCAAATCAAAACGCTTCTTTAAATCGACAATGGTTTTTAAATGCATATCCTTCGGATCTGCAGGATACGCACTGGAGCATTTCATCAAAATCAAATCTTTGTTGCCTGTTTTATAAACGGCTTCCACCGCTTCCTCTATCTCTTCAAGACCGGCCATCCCGGTTGACATGATAATGGGTTTCCCTTTTGATGCTATATACTCAATAAGCGGAATGTCTACCATTTCAAAAGAAGCAATTTTATAAAAGGAAAGTCCCATTTCTTCCAAAAAATCAACTGCTGTATTATCAAACGGTGTAGATAAAAAATCAATCCCTACCTTATCTGCCTCTTCTTTAAGTTCAGGCTGCCATTCCCATGGAGTATATGCTTTTCCGTATAAGCTGTACAGATTCTCCCCTTCCCAGGTTCCTTTTTCTATATGGAAATATTCATTATCACAATCGATGGTAATGGTATCCGGAGTGTAAGTTTGTATCTTAATACAATCCGCACCTGCTTCTTTTGCCGCACGGATAATTTCCTTTGCTCTCTCGATACTGCCTGCATGATTACCGGACATCTCTGCAATAATGTAAGCCGGATATCCGTCACCTATGATTCGGTTATTAATCTTCACTGTCTTCATCCGCTCTACCTATCCTTTTGCATCAGCATACGATACTTCAGCTCCGCCAACTTCCAATCTTCCATAGTATCAATATCCTGTACTTCGCTTTCCGGTCTTTCGTAAGCCAAAGTATCAGGCATAAATAACTTCTTTTCCTTTAAAAAGCTCTCTGTTTTGATACAGTAAAACTGTCCGCAGTCGTGATAAAAAGGCTCTAAGTCCTGACTTCTTGCAAACATATTTTCCGGCCATTTAAACTGCATTTTTCCGTCATTTACTATCACTGCTCTCTGAGGCGGAAAGCTGAAACGGACCACCGGTATCAAACTGTCTGCACCCTTGCTTTCCAAGGTACCCATGGCTTTCCGTAAGCAATCTGCCGTGACAAAAGGTGCCGTGGGATATATACAGCAGGCATATTCAAATTCCATGCCTCTCTCCTTATAAGCTGCAAGTACTTCCTCGATCACATCCGTTGTGGTTGCGTAATCACCGGCTGTATTCTCACTTCTAAAGAACGGAACCTTTGCTCCGGCCTTTTCTGCCAGTTTTGCTATTTCCTGATCTTCCGTAGAAACCATCACCTCGTCAAAAATTCCTGAGGAAAGGGCAGCCTCTATCGAATACAGTAAAATCGGTTTGCCTAAAAACTCTTTTACATTTTTTCTTGGAATTCTTTTACTGCCGCCTCTGGCCGTAATAATTGCTACTCTTTTCGCCATGAAAAAAGACTTCCTTTCATTCACCGCTTTCAAACAGCGCTTCAAATTCTTCGCGTCCAATCTTCTCTTTTTCAATTAAAAGATCAGCACATTTATGAAGAATATCCATGTTTTCCGTAATAATATCTTTTGCTTTCTGATAGCAGTCATCGATAATGTTCTTAATTTCCTTATCAATTTCCCCTGCCACTAATTCACTGTGATTTTTGGCATGTGCCAAATCTCTTCCGATGAACACTTCATCATCGTCACTGCCGTAGTCAATCACACCGATATTTTCAGACATACCGTATCTGGTCACCATGTTTCTGGCTGCCTTGGTCGCTTTTTTAATATCGCTGGATGCTCCCGTGGTAATATCTCCGAAAATAATTTCCTCTGCAATACGGCCGCCTAAGGAAACCATGATATCCTGAAGCATCTGTCCCTTGGTTATAAACATCTCGTCTTTTTCGGGAAGCGGCATCGTATAGCCTGCAGCTCCAAGACCTGTGGGAATAATAGAAACGGTATATACCGGTCCCACATCGGGAAGCACATGGAATAAAATCGCATGTCCCGCTTCGTGATAAGCCGTAATCTTCTTTTCCTTGTCGGAAATAATACGGCTTTTCTTTTCTGCACCGATTCCCACTTTAATAAATGCTTTTTTAATATCTTCCTGTTTTACAAAAGCTCTGTCATCCTTAGCCGCACCAATGGATGCTTCATTTAAAAGATTTTCAAGGTCTGCCCCTGTAAATCCTGCGGTTGTCTGGGCAATCTGTTTTAAATCCACATCTTCCGCAAGCGGTTTGTTTTTGGCATGCACTTTCAAAATTTCTTCTCTGCCGCCTACATCCGGTCTGTTTACACTTATCTTCCTGTCAAAACGTCCGGGACGCATAATCGCAGGGTCTAAAATATCTACACGGTTGGTTGCCGCCATTACGATAATTCCTTCGTTGACACCAAAACCATCCATTTCTACAAGCAGCTGGTTTAACGTCTGCTCTCTTTCATCATGGCCGCCGCCCATACCGGTACCACGACGTCTTGCCACCGCATCAATTTCATCTATAAATACAATACAAGGTGCATGCTTCTTTGCTTCTTCAAATAAATCCCTGACACGGGAAGCACCTACACCCACGAACATTTCCACGAAATCGGAACCGGAAATACTAAAAAACGGAACCCCTGCTTCTCCTGCGATTGCCTTGGCAAGCAAAGTTTTACCGGTACCGGGCGCACCTTCCAAAAGCACACCTTTGGGAATTCTGGCACCCACTTTTGTAAACTTGCCGGGCTCCTTTAAAAATTCAACTATCTCTTCCAGCTCTTCCTTTTCCTCGCGAAGTCCTGCCACGTCGTTTAATGTTACCTTTCCTTCTCCCATGGAAAGCTTGGCGCGGCTTTTACCGAAGTTCATCATTTTACTGCTGCCGCCGGCATTTTGATTGTTCATCATCACAAAGAAAAATACCATTACGATAACGGCAAGCAAAACAGGGAATACACTGGTCAAAAACCAATTTTCCTCTTCTACTTTCTGCACCTGAGGATCAATATCATACGATGCAAGTAAATTTTCCACTTCATTTACATCTGTTACATACAGGGTCTTATGTCTTCCATCCTCAAGCACCACTTCCACTTCACCTGTCGGTGTTTCGCGGTTAGGCTGGATGTATGCTGCGGTCACATTTCCCTGCTCTAAGTCAGACACCAGTAAACCCTTGGTATACTCTATCTGTCCCACATTCAGCATACTGGTCCATATCACCATAAGAAGCAGCCCCAAAATGAGGATAAAATACAAGTTAACACCACGATTTTTCATAAAAATTTACGCAAGCCTTTCTATTCAAATTCTACAATTCCGATATAAGGAAGATTTCTGTACTTCTGATCATAATCAAGACCGTATCCCACTACGAATTCGTCCGGAATCTGGAATCCCAAATAATCAACATTTACATCAACCACTCTTCGATCCGGTTTATCAAGCAATGTACACAAACGTAAGCTTGCCGGCTTTCTGTCCTTTAACATTTCCATCAGATAGCTTAATGTTCTTCCGGAATCCACAATATCTTCAATAACAATGACGTCTTTTCCGATTAAAGGCTCATCTAAATCCTTTACGATTTTTACAACGCCGCTTGACTTTGTCTCACTTCCGTAACTGGATACGGACATAAAATCAAGAGATACCGGAACGGTAATTCTCTTTGCTAATTCACACATAAAAAAACTTCCACCTTTAAGTACACATACCAGGTGAACCTGCTTTCCGGCATAATCCTTGCTAATCTGCTCTCCGATTGCCTGAATCTTGGCATCTACTTCTTCTTCTGTCAATAATACTTTTACTTTCTCAGCCATTTTCATGACTCCTTTCTTCCTGTGTCAAAGTTTGTTCTATCGTTACCTGTAAAATTTTTTCCGTATTTTCTGTTACTTTGTAATTCTCACTGATCCTATGTCCGGGTACCCACATGATATGGGACCCATCAGCCAGCACGTAAATGAAGTCCCTGTCCGCCTTCGGCACTTTTTCATTTACCAGATAATCTTGAAGGGACTTTCTGCTCATCTGACTGTTTATGGTCAGATAATCTCCCGGCTGCCTATTTCGCAGTAACACAGACTGCTTTATTTTACCATAATCAAACCATTTCGTATATGTCTTTTGGGGAATATTTTCATTTTTATTGTAGGGAAATACCGTAAATTCCACCGTTCCGAGCCCCGGCACCGATAATTTTCCATCAACCTCTAAAACATACTCCTGCATCCTGTTTACCTTAGCCGAAATCATGTCTTTTTCCATCGGTTCTCTTTTTATTGTTACCAAATCATAGGCTTTGCAAACCTTGATTCCGTAAGGTAAGTCTATTTCTTTACTTCCTCCCTTATGAATCAAATCCTTTATTTGCGAAATATGCACCTCTGTAATATCTTTTCTTCCCGGACATACTTCTTCTAAAACAGAAAGAAGAATCTGCCCCTGCAAATATTCATCTTCTTTTACAAAATCATCTATTCTTACGGCTATCTGCCCCGTTTTCTCACAGCACCGCATCCTTGCAAGATGCGTCTGTCTTTGTATATAATCCTGTGCCTGTGCTACATGAGACGCTGCCCGATTCATGTGCTCTGACGCTTTACTGCAAATCTCTCTCTCCGCATAAGGCAGAATATGGTGTCTGATCCGGTTTCTTGTATAATCATCCTCATCGTTCGTAGCGTCATTGCAATACGCCAGATTGTTTTTCGCAAGATAGTCTTCTATTTCTTTTCGTTCCAAACACAGAATAGGTCTGATAATATTTCCGTTTACCGGCCTAATTCCTGCAAGCCCTCTAAGTCCGGTTCCCCGAAACAGATTAAATAACATGGTTTCTGCGCAGTCGTTACTGTTATGTGCAACCGCAATTTTTCCGCCTTCGTTCCCGCCCTCTTTCAAGAGGACTTCTTCAAATGCCCGGTACCTTATGATTCTTCCTGCTTCTTCCTCTGACAATCCCTGCTCTTTTGCATAAGCCTTTACATCAGCCTCTTTTAAATAAAAAGGAATTTCTTTCTCTGTACAAAGTGACTTCGCATATTCCGCGTCTTCTCCGGCTTCTCTCCGGATACCATGGTTTACATGGACAACCGCAAGGTGAAACGGAATTCTTTTGCGTATTTCAGTCAGCACAAAAAGGAGGCATACAGAATCTGCGCCTCCCGAAACCCCGGCAACTATGGTATCTCCTGCTTCAATCATTCGATACTTTTGAACATAACGAAATACTTTTTCAATCATATTATTACTATAGCCCAAAGTACCTCAAAAATAAAGCCTTATTCCTCTTCTTTTTTCCAGATTCCGATTACCAGTACCGTCATATCGTCCCGTATATGTCCTTTGCTTTGATGAATACAAAAATTCAGAATATAATTTGCAATTTCTCCCGGATTCATCAGATTACAACCACCGATAACCTCTGCCAGAATCTCCTCTCCCATTCCCTGAGACAGGGCATCTGTAATTCCGTCGGAAAACATAATGATATAATCACCGTCTGCTAAGGTTCTCCTTATCGTTTCCATATCCGGCTTTTGGAAAATACCCATGGGCAGATTACCTGCCGAAATCCGGTCTACCAGATGCTGCCTTTTAATATAAGAACATGCACTTCCCACCTTTACAAAGCTGCACTCTCCGCTGTACAAATCAATACTGCACAAATCCAGTGTAGACATATTGGCGTTCTCTTCTCCGGAAAGCAAAGTACTGTTAATCATTTGAATGGCTGTTTCCGCCTGAAATCCCGCCTCCAAAAATTTTTCCGTAAGATCTACTACCATAGAACTGTCCCTACAGGCTTTTTCACCGGAACCCATGCCATCCGATATTACTGCTGTCAGATTGCCGTCTCTTGTTTCAAAACAAGCGTAATTGTCTCCCGAAACGGTTTCCGTTTCCTTTACCGCCTTAGCCACTCCTGTCAAAACATGATACTCCGATTCCTGCACATAATGAAAACTCTGCCATTGTCCGCTTACAAAGAAATGGTTGTCTAACGCCCCAATCAATCTGATATTTAAAAGAACCGAAAGTAAATCTCCGATTTCTTCCGCAGAAAGCGTATCCTTCTTTATACCCCTAATGCATATGGAAACTTCCGTTCTTCCTTCTTCGTTTTCAATCAAATACAAATTTTTTATTTGAATACCAACCTCTTTAAAAGCATGCGCAATCTGCTTAAATCTTCTTTCACTCACAGGTTCGCACTTGCGTGCCTCCTGCGCTACCTTCGTCATGATTTGAGCCATTTCCTTTAAATGTCCGGCCATAAGACTTCTGTTTTCTGCAAGCTTTCTTTGCCACAGATAATCGTTTCGCTCTTCCGTCTTTACATCATAATCCCCCAAATTATCCTTTTCTGTTTCCTGAAAGGTATCTGCCAATTCCTGAATGGAATCCGCATATGTCAATAATTTTCTTCTCCCATAGTCCGGCAATATGCAATCAAAAGAATCCATCTTACCTAACGAATTTTTTTTCATAGTAGTCCTGCTCCTTCCTCTATCATCTGCTTTAAGTTGTTAAACCGTATCGCCTATTATACAAAAAAGGACAAACAGTATTTGTCAAAAACACATAGCAAACTCCTGTAATTTATCTACAAAAAACAACAGACACAATACCTATCCGTATTGCGTCTGTCTAATGATTCTCATCTTTTAATACAATTTCTCCTTCATATACCAGACCAAGTTTATCCTTTGCCACATCCTCAATATACTTTTTGGTCTGTGTATACTTTTCGTAATCCCCTATTTCTTCCGCGCGTTTCTCTTCTTCCGCTATCTGCTCCTGCAGCTGTTGCTCCTTCTGTGCATAATAATCCTTCTTTTCTTTTAACTCGTTGCTCTTTACTGCAACAACCACGAGTAGCATTATTACAACAATAGAAACGAGAAACATGCCGAATCGGTTCTGCCGCTTTTTGCGGTAGGCTGCTTTTCTTGCCATAGTCCGCTCCTTTTTGCACTATCGTTTACATAATATTATTTTAAGTACTTTCTTACATGACGTCAACTTATTTTTCGTGTATTTGGAAATCTCATTTCTCTTGCCCGTAAACTTTTTGCATCCCTGCTTACCTTTTCCTGCCAAAAGCTTAAACGGCTTTCCAAAAACCTCCAAGGTATGCGAAAGAAATTTGACTATCTTTCCCAAAATACCGGATATAACCTTTATGATCAGTGAACTGACGGTCTTTTTATAAAGCAGCATTCCTAAAAAAGCGCCTCCGACAGCAAACCATCTGAGCGTTCCGTTATTTTCTCTGTACAGCATAGCAAAAACACTGATAGCACACACAATCCAAAACAATAAATCCTCAAGCGAGACCATAAAGATATTATGTTTCATGAGCCTGCGCAAAATAAGAAATCCGTCATATACCAATGTGATAATAACACCCATTAAAAATGAGTGCGAAAGAAAGACGATTTCTTTTACAATATCCTGACTCATAAGCATTTACCTGAACAGGCGTGTTAACAGGGATTCCCCTTTGGCTGCAGGACTCATCTGCTCAGAATAAGTAAAACTGTCTACTCTGCCTTCTATGTCCACTTCTCCCTTATCCAGAGTAAGTCGGTTAACATGAAGTTCATTTCCTTTAATCATTAACATCCCCATATCTGTTTCAAGAATAATTTCATTTACATCAAACGAAAGCACATCATTTACTCCCGTCAAATTACATGTCCTTCTGTTAGACAGCACCATCTTATGGGTACGTTTATTCACATTATTTAATTCTTCCATCCCGGTTCTCCTAATTTTTTTCTTTTAAAAATATATTAGAAGCCGGGAGAATATATTCTATAAATATCGAAAGAGTTCTTTTGCCTCTTCTTTTCTTACAGTTTCCTGTACAGTAAGAACCTCTACCTTTACATCTTTATTTCCAAATGCAATGGTAATAATATCTCCTGCTTTTACTTCTGCCGAAGCTTTTGCCGGCCTGTCATTAATCATCACTCTTCCCGCATCACAGGCTTCATTTGCTACCGTTCTTCTCTTAATTAATCTCGAAACTTTTAAATATTTATCTAATCTCATTTTTTCCTGCCTTCCTATGAAGAAAAAAAGGACCTGCATATTATGCAGGTCCGCCATATTATCTACTTATGCGTTAAGCATATCCTTTAAAGCTTTACCAGCTTTGAATTTAGGAGCTTTGGAAGCTGCGATAGGCATTGTTTTACCTGTCTGAGGATTTCTTCCTTCTCTAGCTGCTCTCTTAGATACTTCAAAAGTACCAAATCCAACTAACTGAACCTTTCCGTCTTTCTTTAATTCTTCTGCTACAACATCTGTGAAAGCCTTTAAAGCCTTTTCTGCATCTTTCTTAGATAATCCAGCCTGATCAGCCATAGCTGCTACTAATTCTGTTTTGTTCATGGTGAACTCCTCCTCTAATCTATGAATGTTAATTTTTATATAGGTTGTCTCATTCGAAACGCCTATATTAATATATATCGTTTTTAACTATGTTTGTCAAGGTATTTTTGCTTATTTTGTGCGGATTTTCAAGGTTTTTTAATTATTTCCGCTGACACTTTGACCATTACCGCTGACAGTTTCCTTCGCACTGTTCTTCGCGGCATCATTTCCGCTGACGGTTGAAGTTGATTGTGTGGTTGTATCACTTGCTTTACTTGTACTTTCAGATAAGCTGTTGCCGCTGACCGTACTGCTACTGCTCTCCGGCTCCAGATCCGGAAATGCATAATAAAGATCTTTATCGTCATCCTCCACTACTATCTGATAACTTCCGGTTATGTATCCCGGTTTTCTCAAAGTAATACTATGAGTACCTGCCGTCTTATTGTAGGTAAGCGGCGCAATACCCATGTACAGATTATCCTGATATACTTCTGCGCCTTCCGGCATCTGAATGGTAATGGTTGCTCCGGCTTCTTTGGCTTTATTGCCCGATACCGTACTTTCCTCTTCTTCATTGAGACTCATTTTTATAATCGTTTTTCCTTCTGCCACCTCAAAATATTCTGATTTTGAAGCATAGCCTTCCGCTGTTACCGTCACCTTGTAGATTCCCAAGGGCATACGGACCGTATAGGAAGCATCTATTTCATCATCATTCACAAATACCTGGGCCTCCTTCGGAAATACGGAAAAAGACACTATTCCCATCTCCGGCTTGTCCACAGCAATATTCTGCAGGTCTATGGTTGCTTCCTTATTTCTTTCAATTGTAACATCACGATATTCTTCTATATCGTCTGCTGTCAGGCGGACCCTGTAATCACCTTCCGGCACGGTAAGAAGCATATTCTCTTCTATCCGGTAAATACTGGTCTGCCCAACCTCAATCCATCCACCGATCAGAGCTTCGTGATTAGTAAGATACAGATATCCATGACCATTATTTACGGTAATGCTGACAATTTCCCGGCCGATTCCTTTAAAAGATATGATATCCCCTTTCAGAATCTGATTGATTTCCATTCTTTGGTCACCGGAAAAAACAATCGGATTACTACCAAGTTCAAAAATTTCTCCGAGAATTTGTACTGTTCTCTTTTCTTCATCAAAACTATAATTACTGATACCGTCATAAGAAAAGCCTGCTAAGGAAAGCATCACGCTTCCTAACTTTTCCAGTTCGCTGTTGTAAGTGATATCTACCACCTCACCAAGTGTAAGCTGCTCCATGGTAAGGGAACTTCCGTATCTGTCCTGCACGATAGTGGCTGTATCATAGAAAAGCGTTCTCTCTTCTTTCCTGTCTACCAGATAAAATGTTACAGTCCCTTCTTCTACATCCATTTCCTGTACCACGCCGTAGGACTGGGATGTGAATATGTTGACCGGTTCCTCTTCCGGTACATTTTCATAAGCACTTTCAAAGGTTGCCTCCCTGGCCAGGCCGATTGTTCCGCAACCTGTTAAGAAGAGGCACATGCTGACTATCAAACACTTTATGCTGTTTTTATTATTCCATCTCTTTTTCATATGTAAGCCCTCAAACATTTGAAACTCGCCAAACTCGCATGCCCGCACTCCGTGCTTCCACATTGCTCGTTTTTCTTCAAACATTAAACTCGCATGCCCGCACTCCGTGCTTCCACATTGCTCGTTTTTCTTCAAACTTAAACTCGCATGCCCGCACTCCGTGCTCATCTGCCGCTTGCGCGGCGGCATGCTCGTTAACACGGCAGGAAAAACAAATGCCGCTTCGCGTCGCTTGTTTTTCTTCTGCCGTGGTTACATTATATCATATTTTTTCTTGTAGTCTTGTAAAAAAAGATTTTTTTGTTCTTCCTGTTCATTTAATTTTAATAGTTTCTCGTAATTTTTTCCCGGAATCCATGCTTTTCCGGAATTATAGTAGAAATTTACAATTTTCCAGAACTTTTCGGGATAAGCCAAACGGTAATATAATTGCAAATAATCTTGCCTTGCAAGAGCATTTTCTTTTTCATAAGCACCCAAAAGTGCAAAACCGCTTTCCCGTTGCCAATTGTTCTTTTCGAGGAGTTTTCGCAGAAACAGGCAGATATCTTTTGCCGGGCTGTCCTGCATACACTTTTCCAAATTAATTACGTTCAATTTCTCTCCGGAAAGCAACAGATTGTGATGCTGGAAATCTCCGTGGCAAATGATTTTCGTCCTGCTTTCCATGTCACCTTTATACGTTCCAAAATCCTCCGCCACTGATAAGGCAAGATTTAAAAAGTAATCATAACACTTTTGGAGATATATCTCAAAATCTGTCTTCTGACTTTTTTCTTTTAAAAATTTTTTGGCTCTCTTAAGCTCTTTGTTATGCTTCTCAAATTCCTGCTGTATGGTAAAACTTTTTCCCTCAAAAGGCAATTCTCTATTTATATCAGACGCTTTATGAAGCCGGGCAAGAGTTTCCATTGCAAGTAGGCATTCCCTGTTATCCCGTACATTACATTCTCTTCCCTCAAAATAAGTCTTCAATATGTAAGAGGTTCCGTCTACATCTGTAGTTAAAATCTCCCCTTCTTTATTTTTTATAATCGATTCTATTTGTAAGAAACCATTTTCCTGAATCATGGAAAGGACAGCATCCTGAAATATACTTTTTTCCTTGTGTCCCATATACTCTTTCAAAATCATGGTTCCCTGATTTGTTTCACAAAGAATTGCTCCGCGTCCCTTAGAGGCGCGAAGCAATTCTAATTCATAATTTTCAAGCAAGCTGACACATCTGTCATTCACATTCGTTACCCCCATACAATTCATATCTAATCTTATGAGGGTGTTTTCAAAAGTATTACTTACTATTTTTCAAAATCTCTTTTGCCTTTGAAATCAGCACTTCCTTTTCGTTCAAAGACGGATCTTCCACTACCATTTCCAAAAGCATCTTTAGCATTTCTCCCAATTCTTTTCCGGAAGACATACCTGCCTCTTCCATTAAATCCCTTCCGCTGACGGCAAGTGTTTTTAAGGAAACACACTGCTTTTCTTCTAATATCTTCTCATATACTGCTTTTACAGCATATAACTTTTGCAGTTTTTCTTCCCGTTTATAATCGCTCTGTGCTTCAATATCGGCACGTTTCACATCAAATAATAACGGAAAAACATCTTCCCCTATTTTCATAATGGCACGACGTACTTTCACAGGCATAGCCTGCGTCTCATAATCATGATACAAAACAAGTTTCTTTACCATGTAAATTGTATCATTGTCAAATTTAAGCCGGTGCAGAATCTTTCCCGCCATTTCCTCCGATAATACCGGGTGACCGTAAAAATGCGAAATACCCTTTTCGTCTACGGTAAGTCTCTGGGGTTTTCCCATATCATGGAACAAAAGTGAAAGCCTAAGTACCTTATCCGCCTTCACAGACATCATCGCTTTCAAGGTATGTTCTCCTACGCTGTAACAGTGATGAGGATTGTTTTGCTCTGTCTTCATACAGGCATCAAATTCCGGCAAAATGACTGCTGTAATGCCAGTCTCGTAAGCAGTCCGTAAAAAATCAGGATTCGGTGAAGTCACCAGCTTTACCAATTCCACCTGAATACGCTCTGCACTGATTTTCTTAAGATTGGCTGCAAGAACACTGATTGCTTTTGCAGTTTCTTCTTCAATGGCATAGCCAAGCTGGGCCGAAAAACGTACCGCACGCATCATCCGAAGAGCGTCTTCCGTAAAGCGCTCCATGGGGCTACCCACACAACGTATCGTCTTTCTCCGGATATCTTCCATCCCTTCAAAGACATCAATTAGCCCGTCTTTTTCATTGTATGCCATGGCATTAATGGTAAAATCACGACGCTTTAAATCTTCAATCAAATTAGATGTAAACGTAACTTCTTTGGGATGACGGCTGTCTTCATACTCTCCGTCAATACGGTAGGTAGTTACTTCAAAGCCTTCCTTATCCATCATGACCGTTACGGTGCCGTGTTTTAATCCGGTATCCAAGGTTCGTGGAAAGAGTTCCTTTACCTGATAAGGAGACGCCGAGGTTGTAATATCCCAATCGTCCGGGATTCTCCCTAAAATAGAATCACGAATACAGCCGCCTACAGCATATGCTTCGTAGCCGGCCTCCATAATTGTGTCTATAATATATTTTACTTTTTCAGGTAATTGTATTACGGTTGTACTGTGCATGTCTCATCATCCTCTATATTCGCATGCCCGCACTTATGTGCGCCTATGCGGCAGAGCTTAGTAAGCTCTGCCCCAATATACCATCTTCTTTGCAGGTTTTCCGCAGTATACACAATTTTCGGATAAACATTCCTGTGTAAAAGGCATACAACGGCTTGTTACTGACATATCTTCTTTAATCTTTTCTTCACATTCTCTCTCACCGCACCACATCGCTTTTACAAAACCGGATTTTTCAGCGAAAGTCTTTACAAATTCTTCTTTATTTGTTGCAACAAAGGTGTTTTCTTCTACATGTGCTTTTGCTTTTGCAAGCATATCTGCCTGAATCTGAGGAAGAAGCTTTGCTACGGTCTCTTCTAAATCATTAAGTGCAACTTCTATCTTTTCTCCACTGTCACGACGACAGATTACACACTTGCCTGCTTCAATATCCTTAGGTCCGATTTCCACACGCATGGGGATTCCGCGCATTTCCTGCTCAGAGAACTTCCAGCCGGGACTCTTGTCAGAATCATCTACCTTCACACGGAAGTTGCTGAGTTTATCACGAAGCTCATACGCCTTGTCAAGTACCCCTTCCTTCTTCTGCTGGATGGGAATAATCATCACCTGTGTAGGTGCAATCATGGGAGGAAGTACCAGACCGGAATCATCTCCGTGTACCATAATAATCGCACCGATAATTCTGGTAGACATACCCCATGAAGTCTGATGTACGTATTTTAATTTATTGTCTTTATCTGTAAACTGAATTCCAAATGCCTTTGCAAAACCGTCACCAAAGTTATGGCTGGTTCCGGACTGAAGAGCTTTACCATCATGCATCAGTGCTTCAATGGTATAGGTAGCTTCCGCTCCGGCAAATTTTTCTTTGTCTGTTTTACGTCCCTTTACAACAGGGATCGCAAGTACTTCTTCGCAGAAATCAGCATAAACGTTTAACATCTGCTCTGTTCTTGCTTCTGCTTCCTCTGCAGTTGCATGAGCCGTATGTCCTTCCTGCCAAAGGAATTCTCTGGAACGGAGGAAAGGTCTTGTTTCTTTTTCCCAACGAACCACGCTGCACCACTGGTTGTAAACCTTGGGAAGGTCACGATAAGACTGGATATCTCCCTTATAAAAATCACAGAAAAGTGTTTCGGAAGTAGGTCTTACACACATTCTTTCCTGAAGGGGATTTAATCCGCCGTGTGTCACCCATGCTACTTCAGGTGCAAATCCTTCTACATGATCTTTTTCCTTCTGAAGTAAACTTTCGGGAATAAACATGGGCATATATACATTCTCAACACCTGTTGCTTTGAATCTGTCATCAAGCTGTCTCTGGATATTTTCCCAAATAGCATATCCTGCAGGCTTAATTACCATACATCCTTTTACGTTGGAATAGTCAATGAGTTCTGCTTTCTTCACCACATCCGTGTACCACTGTGCAAAATCTTCGTTCATGGATGTGATTGCTTCTACTAATTTCTTGTCAGCCATTTTTCTCTCTCCTTTTTATTTTTCAAATGCGCTGTTGTGCCCTAGCACAACAAAGGGCGGCACGCCTTCCACCCCACAAGGGACCGGAATCCGGCGGTACCACCCTAATTAATGCATACACATTCTCTTTTCTTACCGTTATCGCCGGTGCTACGCTGTACTTCGGCTTCGCCTTACATACAGAGCTCCGAGGCAGGTTCCAAATATTCCGCTTAAAAATCTTTCAGCTCCCTAAATAAAAACAGGGGATTTTCTCTCTGGAAGGTTCCTATCTGTACTAGTCCTCTTCTTCGCTTTGTCTCACTATTTGAATATGCTCTGATTATAAAAGCAATATTTCATAAAGTCAACCGCTTTTACTCTATTTTTTCTTTTCTCCGCAGGGCTTCCCCCATTCCCAATATCATAAATAGAAACGGACTATTAAGCACCTGTGCAAAGCTCACCATGTTGTGAATAAAATAACCAAAGATACAAAGTGCAAACAGATTTAACGCTTTTTGTTCTCTTCCTTCTTTTATAAATTTACTTATAGCTGTAAACAGTATACTTACATATAGCAAAACTCCCAAAACTCCTGTATTGATAAGTCCCGTTATGATTTCATTATGTGCATTGGTAAGTCTTGCTTCCCCGAAAGCCCTACGAAGCATCATTGCTATTTCCGGCAATTCATATACCGCGGACGCAAACCCATCCGGTCCTACTCCCAATAGTTTCTGTAATGCCGGTAATTCTACAAAGGTTTTCATTCCCGCCAAAAAAGCAGTGCCTCTTCCGTGTCCCCAGTTACCATCTAAAGTAAATAGGCTTCTTCCCTGCAAAAAAGAAACTCCAGACTTCGTGTGAATGATTGAGGTTATCAACCATAATAAAAGAATTATTATCACACTTCCCAGTAAAATACCCTTTGCTTTCTTTTCTCCGTCTTGTCCTATTTCCTTATTTCCTTTTACATTTCTTCTCATAAGAAGAAAACCTGTCAAACCTACTACGGTTATCCACAAAGAAATACTGCTGTTTATAAAATATCCGCAAAGACCATTTGCACTATGGTTATAATTATCCACGGCAAACAGTCCAAGCACTCTTACCATCTGTGCCGATAGTCCATATAACGTAAGGAGCAGAAAAAAGCTTCTTACATATTCTTTTTTTTCTACGGCAATCCAAAGTAACAGGAAAAAGACTGCAAAATACCATAAGAATATACTGTCACTTCCCTGTGCAAACCCGGCCATAAAGGTAATCACAGCATACAAACCTGCTGCCGCCTTTTTCCACACATGGTCCTCTATTACAAACACTCCTACCCCAATAGGTGCCACTACGGATAAAAATCCACAAAACCAGTTAATATTTCCCAAGGTAGATATAAATCCCGGCTGGCTACCTGTAAGGCTGATGGGATAAAAGGAATAGCGATTACAAATCCCCAAAAGGAACACCACTGCCGATGCTCCTATAATAAGGTACACCAGGTTCGTATCGCCCTGCCATAAGCGGGAGATAAAGAAATAAACACCGCATAGAAGAAGTAGCGGGGCAAGTCCCATATACCAGCCCTCTTCTCCCCAAAGCGTTGTTTGTTTGTAATTCGAAAATACATAGGATAGAAAAATCTGCGTTGCGTAAAGAAGTATCAGCAAATCTACCCCGGAAACCTTGCTAAAGTCAATCGCCAGGTGCTGCCCGTTCCTTCTCTTGTCTATAATCCTGCTTATGCATCTTGCAACATACAAAAAAGTAAACACGGCACTTGCCGCTATGGTCACACACGAAAAGAAACGATTTTTTGCTTCCCCTATATTGATATACCCATTTTCCACATAAAACGGATATACGCAAAACATAAGTATCAAATATGCAGTTACGAATACATTTCCTGCCTTTTTTATCATCTGTTCTCCTGCCTTATCTCAGCACACATTTATTATCCTGTTCATTATATCATTTTTTAACCTGCCGTAAATATTACGGCTCTTTTTTTTCAAATAAATAGCGGCAGGTCTCACAGATAATGACAAATCCGATGGGGCCTTTAATAATTCCAAACACACCGAAAAGCTGTATTCCCACAAAAACCGCAAATAAAATCCCGATAGGCCAAATTCCCACTTTGTTTCCAATCAGCTTCGGCTCTAAAAACTCCCTGATCAAAACACATCCCCCGTACAAAAGGAAAATGACTACCGCCTGCACATAATTTGCCTTTAGCAGTTGAAACAGTGCAAGAGGTATCAGCATAATTCCCGTTCCGATAAACGGCAGTAAATCCATAACACCCGTAAGAATTCCGTATAAAGCACCTCCTTTAAATCCAAGCAAACCAAGTACTACAGCACATAGCACACTGATGATAAGAAGAATGGTTCCTTGTGCTTTAATATGTGTTTTGATGTATTGGATTACCTTATCCGCAATTTCCCAGATACCGTCCAAATCTTCATTTCCCATCATCCACCGGACGATTTTTTCGTAGTCCTTCAAAAGTAAAAACACGGCAACCACAGTTATTCCCAAATATGCCGCTACTCCTGCAATGTTTTTCATATATCCCACTGACTTATTCATAACCACCGGAAATATATTGACATCCATATTTTCTGCAAAAAGATTAATCTGTTGAAGCACATAATCTTCTATTGCCGCACCGTCCACACCAAAACTTTGTTCCAACCTGTCACAGCAGTCTCCCAAAAGCAAGTACATTTCATTTTGTAAAATGGTAAGCTGCCCTGCCAGTTCGCCACCTTTATTCCAAATCCCTACAAAAACACTACCAATTAAAATAAAAATCAATATCACAAATAACAGCAACATCGTTCCTGCCAAAAATGGTTTCTTAACTTTCATAGGCATCTTACCCGCCAACCAGCTGAGAAAACCGGCTGAAAAAAAGGCTATAATAAATGGGGAAACCACTGGAGAAATATATTTCATAAATAAATAGACACCTATCATAACGGCAAGAATAATTAAGTATTTTTTCCCATTTTCCGATAACATCTTTCTTTCCATAAAAAAATCACCCATCCTACCGCTTTTTAAAGGTAGTATGGGTAATTTACATTTTTTTATGATAAAAAAGGCTTAAAAATTTCCTCTTCCGGCTCTTTTTCAAAACAAACCTCTTTTTTTGTAAACGGATGCTTAAAAACTAATTTGCACGCACAAAGTGCCACGTTTCTGCAACCGATATCCCTGCTGAATTCTTTACTGTTATCTGTACCGTATTTGCTGTCTCCCAGTAGCGGCATTCCTGCATTCGCCATCTGCACACGGATCTGATGATGTCTTCCCGTAAAAAGCTCAATTTCCATAAGAGAGGCATCCTGCTGTGCCTCAAGTACCATCAGTGTTTGCTTTTGCTGATAGAAAAGCCTCGCTTCCTTGGCTTCGGGAAAATCTTTTTTCACCACCAAAGACATATTGGTTTTTCCGTCCTTATAAAGATAATCGTTTAACGTTCCATTCTCATTCTTCGGTCTTCCATATACAATGGCATAATAGTATTTATGAAATGTTCCGTCTGTAATCTGCTTACTTAAGGATGCTGCTGCCTGTTTAGTCTTGGCAAAAACTAAAATTCCGGCAACGGGCTGGTCTAACCTATGCACAAGGCCAAGGTAAGGCACTCCCTTCCCCTTATTTTCCGGCTTACGTGCCAGATAATTCTTCAGCTCACTTACCATGTCCTGCTGCCCAAGGCGCGCTGTCTGCGTAGCAATCCCTGCGGGCTTGTACGCCACTATAATATGTTCATCCTCAAATACAATATTTTTCAGCAATGTTTCACCCCTGCATTTTTTCTTTAAAACTTATTATACCATAGATTTCGATTTATGATAGTTATGAAAACATTTACAAGCCATTGCCACATCAATAGGAATACAAAGTATGGTAAAAATATTCGGATTCTCCAAGGCGGACATCAAAAAACAAAAGGCTGCGAATAACCATAGACGTCCTGCTATTTTAAACCGCTTTTCGCTGGTTATAATATTTTCCCTTAATTGATTTTTAACCTCTTTGACACAGGGAATTTCCTCATCACTCTCATACTCATCGTTAATCAGATAATCTGCTGTTACTCCAAACAATTTACTGATCTGCAATACATTTTGCACATCAGGCTGTGCAGTTCCCATTTCCCAGCGGGAAATTGCCTGCCGGGATACATTTAGTTTCTCTGCCAGTTCTTCCTGGGACATTCCCCTGCTTTTTCTGAGCATTAATATTTTGTCTGCAAATTTCATATAAAATCCTCCTTTTGATTTGGTGATTTTATTGTTATGTATCTCATCTTGAAACACCAGTACATACACTTTACAATTCCGCAACCAGACTTTACATCTTTGATTTTTCCTAATTATCTAGGCACGTTTCCATAAAATTAATTCGTTTCTCTATGTTCTCCAACGTAATTGGATGCTTCAATACTGTATCATATCCATGAACCGTTCCTTTTGTCTCATTTACTTCTATTCTTTTTGCGATACCTTGAATATGTTTTGCATAAGCAATTGCTTCATCATGCAAGCAATCAAATTCTGCTGTTTCAATGTAGGTAGGCGGAAGTGTTTCCGGTAATGAATTTTTCATTGGAACAGCAATGCTTATTTCTTCATCTTTAGCATTTTTTAAATACATACCCCACATTTTTTTATTATTTTTTGCATTCCACATGGGCGTATCCGGGAATTGTTTCATAGATTCACTCGTCATAGCGTTATCGGTTGCAGGATAAATTAACACCTGACCATAAGGCATTGGCAGTCCCTTTCTCTCTGCCATATTGCATACATTTGCAGCGAGTGTCCCACCGGCACTATCTCCTAATACAATGATTTTTTCCGGATGAATGGCAAGTTCTGTGGCATGTGTTACCATATACTGATAGGTAGCCATAGCATCTTCATAGGCTGCCGGAAAAGGATAATCCGGTAACAAATGATAATCCGGAAGGTATGCACGACAATGCAGTCTTGCTGCATATCGACATGCATGTAGTAACTGGCTTGGTGCCGTTTTGTATCCAAAACCGCCTCCATGCAATACTAATATGGCAACATCTCCCGGATTTTCCGGCACAATCTCTTTTATGCGTATCTGTTCCTCCTGATAGCCTTTAATCAGGAGATGCTTGATGGTAACCTCCTTTGGAATTTTTACTTTCTCCAGCATCTTTTCCAATGGTTTATGTGTCAATTTACAAATCAAACTACAAAATGGTATATTTACCGCAGATGTTTTGAAACCCTTATCGTACGCATACTTCATCTCAATTGCTCCTTTGCAAATTCCCAATTTACACATATCTATTATATCAAGTAACGGTATTTTTACAATTCATAAAACATTTCGTATTTTTTGACCTTCTACGGCTTTATATGATAAGATTACATAGACAACTTATGATACGGTCAGTGCAAAGGAGATAAACGGCATGAAAAGAAGACTTTTAGGTTTTTTACTCGGTGCTATACTGATTTTTGTATGTGCCGGTTGTGGTGCAAAAAGCACAAACACTGAACAAACCGAAGCAGCCCAGACAACTACAACAGAAGAAAACTCACCAAAACAGTCCGTTGAAGCGACTGCAACTCCAGTGGAAACAGAATCGCCAACACCTGAAAAGGCTGAGGAGCCAAGTGAAGAAATTGCACCCGAGGCTGAAGTGCCGGAAGCAACTTCTGAACCAACATCTGAACCTGAGCCGGTAGAAGAATCTGCACCTGAACCAACAGCAGAACCTATACCCGAACCGCAGGTAGTATATACATATACGGATATATCCGCTACCATGTACGCAACCCAGACCGTTAATGTTAGAAGCCTGCCAAATACCGATGGTGAAAAAATGGGAAGTCTTTCTACAAATCAGGAAATAGCCGTTACCGGGCAGTGTAATGAAACCGGTTGGTATATGTTTGATTACAACGGGCAAACCGCATTTGTTTCTAATAGTTATTTAAGCACTGAAAAAGTAGAAGTTCAGCAAGCACCACCTGCACAGGAAGCAGCACAAGTATCTAATGTTCCTAATATTGCAGATTATCCCGAGCGTACATGGATAGATATGGGAGATTATTTCTTTTATATTACACCGGCTGACGCAGATGGAAAGTATTGCGTGCCATACGATTATTGTGATGGTATCAATGTAATCCTTGAACAAAGATTTCCCGGAAATTGGACGTCTAGCCACGGGTTTTATACCTCAGATAATAAATTAGTTTCATTAGGTCAAAAAAATATGCCTAATCCTGCCTGCCAAGCATTTGTTGATGCAAATTGCCGTTAATTCAAACAATAAAGTAGACTATAAAGGAGATAAGCACTTATGAAAAAACGACTTTTAGGATTTGTAATCTCTGCTATGCTTGTTTCTATGTGTGTCGGTTGCGACGGCGAAAGTACAGCCACCGAGCAAACGGAAGAAGCTGCTATCACTACAGCGGAAGACACAGCACCAGAGCCGGCTGCAGAGATGGCTGCAACACCTGAAGAGGCAGAAGAACCGCACGCTCACAACTACACAGAAGAAATTACAACAGAATCAACTTGTGAAGCGGACGGACTCAAAACCTTTACTTGTGAATGTGGCGATACTTATACAGAAGCAATTCCTGCTACCGGACATATTTATGAAAATTATATTTCAAACAATGACGCCACTTACACCTCCGACGGAACAGAAACCGCAAAATGTAATACTTGTGATTTGACCGATACCAGAACGGCAGAAGGAAGCAAGTTGGAATATACTTATACGGAAATGAATGCGACAATGTACGCAAACCAGACCGTTAATGTTAGAAACTTACCAAGCGCCGACGGCGAAAAAATAGGAAGTCTTTCAACAAATCAAGAAATTACAGTACTCGGACAATGTAACGAAACAAGTTGGTATCAGTTTGAACTGGACGGACAAACCGCATTTGTATCCAACAGTTATTTAAGCACTGAAAAAGTAGAAGTTCAGCAATCCACTGGTGGCAGTGGTGGTGGCGGAAATGCATCTGCGGGTGTTCCTAATCCATTCACTGTTGAAAGACGCGTCTGGCACGATATGGGAACTTATGCATTCTATGTTGATACTTACTACATTCGTGCAGATGTCGTTTACGCTGACAGACCCACTGTTCTAAGCGATGGTAGCATTGCTTATGGAGGTGCTGGCCATCACTTAAATACAAGTGAAGACCTTTGGTGTTGGTTAGACTATGAAAACCCACAAGACCCTGCATTGCAGGCTTTTATTCAGGCATATATATGTCATTGTGGTGGTGCTGACCATAATGGATTATATCCAGAAAGATTAGGCAACTAAACAATCAAAAAATAAAAAGCCCCTAGGAGCAATGTCATTTAGATAAGATGACTTAAAGAGTAGCGTATGTAGAAAATACATACCCTGCTCTTTTTTTGTTACATATGGCTGGCAAAGAAAAAGATACTACACATTATGCATAGTATCTTAATTAAAAGCTTATTATCTATTATTATTTTACTAATTCATACATTTTTTGAATATATGTTTTAAAAGCAACAATATCACTTAATAAACCACTTTTTAATTTACTACTTGTGCCTATTGCTAAATCAAACTGTTGATGTGAAATATCTCCAGTTTTAAATGCCGCTTCAAGTTCGTCCATATCATCTTCTATAATTGTTCCATCTGGATATACAACTAAATCAAGATAAAGGTCATAAAAATAAGGAACCTTATCTATGTCATAGCCTTGCTCATCAATCATATCTATATAACATACTTGCATATCACGTTTATCATTTATCATAACCGTGATACAATAATATTCATTCTTCGGCATTATAGTTAGCCACTGATAGTTGTTATTACATACTGTTATTTCTTCGCCGTTATACTTCCAAATCTGTGGTTCTGATACTTCAACTATATTTAATAATCCTATATACCCAGAAAAGTCAGTAGTCTCTACCTCTTTACCAATTCGCTTTTTTTCCGTAATACACTTCCATTCATCATAAGTTATTCTGCATCTATACATATGTGTATCCCCTCAAATTCAATTCCTGGATTCTCTAATATATTCCTCAATAACTACTAATACTTCTGTTGCTCGTTCATATTGTTCTTCGGCATCCTGCTTCGAAACAATAAAAAAGTCATCATAATCACAACTATTTCTAATTTGAAATGCCTGTTGTAAATACTTTGAGTACTTCTTATCAAAAACTTCAGTCTTAATGAACTCTTTCTGAAAAATAGGCAATTACCCCTGCATGCTTCGAAAAATCAACCTGCTTTAAGCAAGAGCAGCTCTTATTGCAGAAAATATAGCGTAGTAAGACCTTCCAACAGAGTCCTTATATAATCCTGCTTCTAAAAGCAACTTTGCAGAGGTTAATTTTTCTTTAGCAGAAGACATACGATACTTAATTAAATCATCCAATCTTTTTGCCCTCCTCTGCAATATTCCGATAATATGGAAGTGATTGCTTGTATTTCATAAATTCATCGTAAGGAATAACCGTCGGAGACACAATAACGTCATTTTCCAATCCCAGTTCTGCTGAAACATCCCACACAGCCTTTAACTTTTCCTGCAATTCAATACGTGAACCATGTACAACGGCAACAATATCAATATCGGACTCTTCGGTATAATTACCTCTTGCATAAGAACCATAAAGAACGATTTCAAAAACATCTTCACCATAAACTACTCTGTAACAATCCACCATTGCCTTTGTAATTCTGTTCAATTGAGTTTCTGTACACATCCATATCACCTCCTATTTCATCTGTCCTTTTCTACCCTAATTATATTCAAAATAAAAACCAAATTCAATTCCTTTACACCTTAAACCGATATAACACACCCCACCGCCATTTTCTTCTCTGTATAGCCTTTTTATCTTATTTTCGGGTTATTTTAAGGCTTTTCACAAGATTTTGGCTATACAGAAAATTGTTTTTAACACTTTTTCTAAACTACTTTATTTTTTCTGTGGTAATATTTTTGGTAATATATGCTCCGCCTTTTCAAAAGTGGTAATATTACCATTTCGCTGATATAAAAATTTTAACTCATAACACCCCAAAAGCAACTCATATTTTATAGGAATTTTATGGAAATATTTCGAGGTTTTTGGCAGGGAAAAAGATACTACACATTAAGCATAGTATCTCTATAAATTGGGATTTGTTAGGCTTCTTCGCTTAAAGAGTTTTTGCATATTAACACTGAAATTATTATTACTACGCATGAAAAACAAATCATACACACAGACTCAAAATTATTATTTCCATTTAAAAGCTCCAATTCATTAGCACAGATCACTCCATTCACAATTGCATGAAGCACTATACTTAATACTAAATATACCACTCGTTTTTTTGTAATGGATTTATAATCTATCAGTGTTAAGCCCATCAATCCGCAAAATCCCAAAACTCTTCCACCAATAGCAAGCAGATAACTAAAAATGCTCATATGTGTAGCCAAAATTGTTCCAATATCGAATATCGTATGTAAACCACTACGCCCTAATCCAAATATAATCGGTACTTCCTTAGTTTTTTCTTTTTTAAGTATAGTTCTAAATACAAGATAATATCCACCTTCTTCAAACAATCCCTGAATTAATCCAACTACACCGCATAGTAATATCGTATGTATTGTAAAAAATTCTTTAATAGACGAATCAACTATCACTAACAATGCATGAATTGGTTGTGGTAACAATAAGCCAAAAACAAGTAAACTTAATGCACCCAGCAAACATATTTTATATTTTTTCATCATTTTCTTTTAGTACCTCTCCTAAATATTTATCAAATTCCAGATTTTCTCCAGTCGTTAAAAAACTCAGTAAATGTCAAATAACGCTCACTCTTATTCAAGCTAACAGCCTTAGTTACAACTCGATAACTTTCTTCATTTAATTGCCAATTA
>JAZNAE010000063.1:0-42390 GCA_045586385.1 Lachnospiraceae bacterium | reverse complement strand
GATTTCATCTCTTCCGTTACTTCCTTGGCGCACTCCATAAGGGACACTGCCTGCTCCTTTAATTCCTCCAAGGATGTTTTATCGAATACTCTGTTCTCCTCTATCCCTGACATTTCTTTGGTTCCTTTCTTTTACTCTTTCGGCATGTATTTTTCAGCAAGTTTCTCTATTTTTGCTTCTAACTCACTTAACTTTGCCGTCTTCTCTTCCCCTGTCATTTTTGTATCTGTTTCTGTAAGATCTTTTTCCAGCATATACGCATATAGCAGTAACTCATCGTCTGATTGCTGCATTGCAATATTTTGTGCTTCTATTGGATTTAACCGACCGATATAAATCCAATATTCCATTAGTTTCTCCTCACCATTAATAGGCAAATCCTGTAATACATTCTCTTTCTGCTCTACAGTAAGGCTTTCAGTACTTACAAAAGCACGGCTCAATATGTACTTTTGATCATAATCCAAATATTCCATTTGCAATGCAGATAAATCATTTATAACGCTAATATAATCTCCTTTTAGGAAATCTATTTCTGCTTGCAATTTCGCTGCTGTCTGTGGTCTTTCTACTAAACTGTAATAAGCTATGTATATACAGCCTGCCAAAATCAGTACAGTGCTTAATATCATATACACCCGCCTACGCAGGAAAACATCCTTATTTACCAACATCTTATTTTCTTGTATATCTTTTGTGACTGTTTCATACTCATTTTCCAAGTAATCCACAATGTCTTCTAATTCGTTCATTTCCAAAATAGGCTTTAGAAATCGGTTTTTCTTGAGTAACTCTATGCCACCTTCCTTATAGTCTGCATATTTATACTTTTTCTGTAACGTATATCCGATTAATGATTTAAATTGCAAACTGAAATCTGATTTGTTTTCTTCCGAAAAAGTATCTCTTTCCATCACATAAACTTTAAAATTCCTGTCAAAATACAGATTTTCAGGGCAAATATCAAACTCGTATTCTCCGGTATATCTCACAAGTTGTGCCACGTCTAAAAGAAGTCTCAACTTATCTTGTCTTGTAAAACTATGTATCTGCTCATATGGATATAAATCATCCACCTGATAACTGATTTCCAAGGTTTCTTTCTCTTCATTAATTTTGCAGGGAATAAATCCCGCATCCGGATATTCCAACTTTTTATATTCAAAAATACCATTGGCATTCATCGAAGATTTATTTACTGTTTTGCCGATAATTTTCTTATTTTCCTGCACGATTTCATCCTCACTCTATTTATTATCTGTATATTCCAAAACCAATATGTCCCCGTTAAACACATTACTTTCCTGATAGGTACTGTTCATATCAATTCGCTTTCTATTACGCTTTGAGCGTACTTTTGGAATTCTGCCATTACACTTTAAGAGTCCGGCATCTTCCAAAACAGCTATTGTATTACTGATTTTTTGTTTTTCATTTATTTTAATGTCTATACTTTTATTTTCTGATAAACTTCTGATCGTGATTGTCAACATGATTCCTGTTAGTTCCTTTCTTTCTATACATCCACATAGTGCAAACAGCAAAAGCTATCATAATACCAACCACTGTAGCAACCTGATATATTGGCTTAACTTCATATAGATTGCTTTGATTGTGAATAATAAGTTCTGTCTCCTGTTCCGTGAACAGATACATCCTAATATCTTGTTCGGGCAATTTTGTTTCCACTTGTGGAAACATTTGCTTAATAATACTTTGCTGTGTCAGTTTCTCATTCATTTCCCGCTTATGTATACTTTCTTCAAACGAGTCCGAAAAAACAGGAATTTCATTTAAATCTGCTAAGGATGAAGTTGTTATATCCCGTCGCTCCCAAACAGAATTTGCATCCAATTCTAGTTCACTGTCATCACTTATCTTATTTTCTTCCATGTCAGTTACTCCCCATTGTATGAAATGGCCGATGTCCAATCTATTTCCGCATCGGCCATTTCCACATCCGTCATTAACGTTGTGCATAGCTTCCGTCAACCTGCTGCATGTCAGCAATATAATTCGTAATACTGGTCGTCAAACTGTTTACCAACTCGGAAATACTGTCAATCTGTTTTCCTACTGTCTCAAAGTCTTCCCTATATATGGGACTTGCTTCAGCTTCCCACGAATCACACAGTGTCTGCACCTTTGAGATCATATCATTTTTCTGCTGAAGAATTTCTTCTGCAATTCTTGCAATTAATGTACAGCATTCACCCATATCTCCATAATCCATATTTAATCCGTTAGTCATTCTTCTTCCTCCTTTCCCGCTTGTTTTTGGTACCTTTTATGAATTGAAAGCACCGAAGCATAAATCGCCATCAGCGCAATAATTCCAACAAAAACATAAATCAAATCGTTCAGTTCCAAAGTTACCGCAGTTTTAGAGACATAAATGTCCTCGTCGGATGCATTCTTTCCCTCTATTGGCTCGACTATAAAATCATAGGCTTGCCTGTATTCCAAATTACCGAGTCTTGTATAAGGCAACTTTTGTGTAATTCCTTCCAGTACTTCAATGTTTTGTTGGTTTAATGTTCCTCTGTTTGCTTTTAATACTGCCACTGCACTATCTATATTGAACTTAGTTTGTGTGTAAGCTGTATCCAAATTATCTTGCAGGGATGTAATGTTTTCATCTGCCGTTGTTTCTAAATCTCCAATATATGTTAGATACAGATTATCCTGTGTCATAATCTCGGTTTCCATATCACCGATGGTTTCATATAAGGATGTCATGTATTCGTCTATGGTCTCTTTTTCTACATACGATATAGCATCGTATTCCGCTAACTTAGATAAATACTCTGTAATTGTTTCTTCCAGTCCACTGACTGCAGTAGTTACCGTCTCTGCCTCACTTGTACATTCATCCATAATAGGCTGCGAAATTTCATCCTGTATAATTGTTTGTACTTCACTCTGTATTTCCGTCACATTGGGGATAGCATCTACTGCTGCCAATGCACTTTCGTAATACTCCTCAATATCACTTTTTAAATCCTCCAAATTTGTAATGAGACTTTGAATGTCTGCTTCTGATAATTCTTCGTCCTCATTTGGTTCTTCCCCTGTAAGTGAGTATGCCCTGCTACGCATGCTCATTGTTGCAGTATTATTATCTGTGGGCACTCCCGGCTCTTGTTTTTCATCGTTTGCGTTCTTATTCTCTTCTTCACTTATTTCTTCATTTGTTTCTTCATCTTTGGTACTATCTTGTATTTCTTTCTCTGGGGCTTCCTTATTAAGGTTTTCGTCTTCCGTCAATACATCCTCTGTTATTTGGTCAGTAGACGTTTCATCTTTTACTATCTCCTCTTCTACTATTTCTTCCTCGATAATTTCATCTTCGTTTTTTTCTTCTTTCTCATCCTCTTCAGATGTCAAGGCGGAAGTATTTAAAAGCCATATTCCATCTTGTGTTTTCTCATTGAAATTTTTACTTGGTACCGTCCTCATTTTCGCAGTAGTAGCTTTTGATACATTTCTTGTAGACACACCGGTATTGCCCTGTATTGTATCGTCTTCTTCACCTTGCATTTCATTTAGTTCCGCAATTAATCCGTCTATCTGCTCGTATATGTGATCCAGTTTACTCGCAGGTACCATTGTTGGAACAATCGTCGCCGTTGGCAGTGGTTGACTACCTGTAGGCGTTGGCGTTGTTGTAGGTGCTGATGTTGGAGACGGAGAGGGTGTTATGATAGGCGTTGGTGTCGGTAATACGGCATCATAACCAAGTACTATCTTTGCTTCCAGTTTCTTCCTTTCTGCATTTTCTGCGAAATTACTTGTTAGTGTACTTAAGTTTTCTTCTCCTTCCTGATAGACCAGATTTCCTTCCGCATCTGTCAAAATATCCACTTGTACTAAAGTCTCTCCAACTGCAAGAGCTTCTGTATTAATTAATTCTTCATCCTCTTTTATAGTAAGAAACTCCGTCTCTGCATCTTCCATATTTTCCTGGTAAGTTGTATAAATATCTTCAACAGCCGTATTTACTTCTTCATAATCATCACTCAAATCCATATACTCTATTTCTGTCTCAGGTATCTTTAGTGGATCAAACGCTATGTCTTCTATCAGATCACTTTCTTCCACAGAAACTATTGCTTCCATATCTGCTGTATCATTTTTCATAACAGTAACAGACCCGTCTTGGACAGCATGCACTTCTTCCAATATTGCATCCACATACAAATATGAAATATTCGTATTTAAATTTAACAAGAAATTATGGACATCATTTACAACTTTTATTTTCGCATCTTCTCTTAAATTCGCACTAATCTCATATGTCACTTCTGCCTTCTTTGGTTCACCGTTTATACTGACAATTGATTGGGAAAAAGTGGTTGGAATTAAAATGTACGCTGCATATCTCCCTTCTGCTACGCCTTCCTGTGCTTCATTTAAGCTCACTGTCGTAAAATTAATATCTGGAAATGCTATTAAATCAGACGCATAATTTGTCAGTTCCCCATCAACCATAACTCCTTGATCTGCATTGACTACTGCAACGGTTGTTATTGTACTTTTATTATCCTCCTGATTTTGCTTATATTTTGTCGAGTAAACACCGCACAAATATGTTGCCGCTATAAAAACAATAAATATAAGTGCTTGCATTATGTATTTAAAAGCTTTCATAGTATCCTTCTTCCCCACATATATCGCCTTGTGCCGTGACTATAAATTGCACACGCGTCAATATAAGATAATACATTTTCTACATAGAATAAGTTTTTTCGACTTTTTTGCATTTTTTTAATGCAATTTTGTATTTTTTGACAATAAAAAAAGTGTCTCTCGACACTTTTTAGTTATAGATAATTTATGAACTTATTAATTAACACTTGTATAGTAACATGCCAGCCCCCACATACCGCCTATCACAATAGCAATCAATAACCAGCTAAATCTCCTCACATAGACATCATCTACAAGACATGTTCCGTTTTCTGTTTTTTCATAGCGGACATTGATTTGTGCCCCAAAACTCAAATCTCTTTTCTTAACCAGTAATGTTCCCTCGCATCTTCTTCCCATGTCATCTGTATATCTGATACGATATTTACCAAAAACTCTTCTCGGTGTCCTATCCCCATAAAAGGCAAATTTCTCTTCTCCGATTTTTTCTATAATTTCCCCTTTTGTTTTGGTAGCCCGAAAGTAGCGGATTGTTGCAAAAACATCATGCATTACAAACAATAACAAAAGAAGCACCACAACTATTAGCGCAATTATTACCAATATCATACTGATTTTCATTTGTTCTTTCCTCCTATGTATTTTGTCATTCTGATTATAGTACCTTTTAAAACGTAAAAAGGTTGCAAAAAATCCAATGCTTTTTTATCAGCATTGGATTTTATTAGGCAACTATTCTTCTGCATGTAGAAGCGCATATACCTTATCTTTATCATAGTTAGGCGCAAGACTTAAGGCTGCATCGTATATCGCCTTAATTACACTTTCTTCCTCTTCCAATTCCTCAGCAATTACCGAAATCTCTTTTCCTTTTCGTATTTTGCGGCAAATTAACTCTATTAATTTTTGTTCCAATCCCCGGGCTTCCCCTTTACGAATACCACGTTCTTCAATTTCATCACTCAAATTACACATTGTAACAACACCTTCCTCCCTGTCTTTCACAGTTTTCATCCCGTAATCTTTATACAAAATCTCTATTTTTTGATCCGGATTCAATTGGTCCGAAAACACAGTTCCCAAAAGCCCGTGTAGCTTCGTTTGCTTTTCTTCAAAACTCTTTTTGTCTAAACCAATCATAACTACCGTTAGCAGGTCATATCGGTGGTTTGTCAGTTTTTCCCGTTTTTGTAAATCCCCTGCCACTATTTCAGGTTTTATTGTATATTTTACAATACTTCCTGCCATATCCTTTGGTGAGTTCAGACAAAGCCATATAGAATATACTTTCTTAATCTCATCATAATTGTCTGCACTGAATTCTGTATCAAGCTGCGCGGACAGCATCCTTGCCCCGTAAAAAACTCCTCTGGTTACCAAATCATATCCCGGATAATATTTCTTTTGAATCTCTACGTTTATAATGAGTTTCATCCTCTCACCATATGGTGTAATGATATAAAACCGGATATCAAAAGTTATTTCTCCTTCATTCGGCACCTTATCTTCCGTGGGCATACCGGTAATCGCCTCCGCCTTTTTGCCCGGATATACCGGCACCTCGGAAATTTCCAATCCTTCAATGGAATCTGCTATTTCCTCAAGGCTACAGTCTTTCATCTCTTCCACAGTTTCCTTGATAATCCGTGACAGAATCCCCTTATCTGCCACTATCTTTTTGGCCTCGCTGTCATACTGTACCTTCAATTGTGCAATATCCAGCACATGGGCCAAATACGTTTTGTTACTCATCTGTTGTTACCCTCCCTATTTTGCTGACTTTTGCAACAATAGGTAACATGACAAGCACAAGTAAGTATACTTTATTATAAAAGAAAAATAACACTTTTTCAACAATAAATAAACCATATTTCCCATTGTCGCGATATTGTTTGTGTTGAATTTTCCAGCGAGATGCTGTTAGAATGCCATGGGCATTTGAAATTCAAACCTTTTACGAAAACAAGAACGTTTTCGATAAAACGACTATATCACAACCACCATCAGAAAGCAACAAAAAACCGACACAACCCTGACATTTCCATCAAGCGTTGCATCGGTTTTATTTCATTTATAATCTCGCGCTATCTACATTTTCCTTAAACCACTGATAGGCCAGTTCCACGCCTTCATCAAGGTCCACCTTGTGCTGCCAGCCAAGACCGTGAAGCTTATCTACATTCGTAAGCTTTCTGGGCGTTCCGTCAGGCATATCTGTGTTCCATATGATTTCTCCTTCGTAGCCAACCACGCGCTGAACCGTTTCTGCCAGCTGTTTAATGGTCACTTCCTTGCCGGTACCGATATTCACATGCTGCTCGCCGTCGTAGTTTTCCAAAAGGAATACGCAAGCATCCGCCATATCATCTACATATAAGAACTCACGAAGAGGTGTTCCTGTTCCCCAAAGCTCCACGGAAGGCGCTCCGGAAACCTTTGCTTCGTGGAATTTACGGATCATTGCCGGCATCACATGGGAACCGGACAAGTCATAGTTATCATGCGGTCCGTATAAATTAGTAGGCATACAGCTGATGAAATCATCACCGTACTGTCTCTTATAAAACTTACACATTTCAAGACCTGCAATCTTTGCAATGGCATAGGCTTCATTGGTCTCTTCCAAAGGACCGGTAAGAAGTGCATCCTCCGGAATAGGCTGGGGTGCCATCTTAGGATAAATACAGGTACTTCCAAGGAAAAGAAGCTTCTTTACCTGATACTGATGACAGCAGTCAATTACATTACACTGAATCTGCATATTTTCATAAGCAAACTCTGCCGGTGCCGTATTGTTGGCATTGATGCCGCCTACCTTTGCAGCCGCAAGAACCACAACATCAGGTCTTTCTTTTTCAAAGAATTCACGGACTGCTGCCTGATTGGTCAAGTCAAGCTCCTTATGGGTTCTTCCGATGACATTCTCATAACCCTTTGCCTTTAAATTTCTTACAATCGCACTACCTACAAGACCTCTGTGTCCCGCCACGTAAATCTTATCACTCTTATTTAACATCATTACTTCCTCCTTGATGTATACCATCTGCTTTCTATCGGGAAATATTAGTTTTTCTTTGCCTTATATTCTTCGCAGCTCATTCCTGCAATTTCCTTAAGGTCTGCATCCATCATCATAGCCACAAGACCCTTGAAGTCTACATCTCTCTTCCATCCAAGAGCTTTTTCTGCCTTGGTGGAATCTCCCCAAAGGAACTCTACTTCTGCAGGGCGGTAGAACTGAGGGTTCACGTCTACCAGTAGCCTACCTGTTTCTGCATCGTATCCCTTTTCATCTACGCCGGTTCCTTCCCAGCGGATGGTAATAGCAAGTTCTTCAAAGGCTGCTTCCACAAATTCTCTTACTGTGTGGGTTTCGTTGGTTGCAAGAACGTAATCGCCGGGCTTGTCCTGCTGGAGCATGAGCCACATACCTTTTACATAATCGCCTGCAAATCCCCAGTCACGCTTTGCGTTCATGTTACCTAAGGAAAGTTTTTCCTGTTTTCCGGCAATGATGTTTGCAACAGCAAGGGTAATTTTTCTGGTTACGAAGTTTTCTCCACGTCTGGGAGATTCATGGTTAAAGAGAATACCGTTGCATGCAAACATGTTGTAGGATTCTCTGTAGTTTACGGTAATCCAGTAAGAATATAACTTCGCTACACCATAAGGGCTCTTGGGGTAAAAAGGTGTTGCTTCACTCTGGGGTGCTGTCTCAGGAAGTCCACCGAAGAGTTCAGATGTGGATGCCTGATAGTAACGGCAATTACCGCCATTTACACGAAGTGCTTCGAGGAGCTTTAAGGTGCTGACACCGGTTGCCTCTGCGGTATACTCCGGTACTTCAAAGGAAACACCTACATGAGACTGTGCTGCCAGGTTATAAACTTCCGTAGGTCTGATTTCTGCAACCAGACGCATTAAGTTACTGGAATCTGTCATATCTGCAAAATGCAGGAAAAATTTCACATTGTTGTATTTAGAATTGATAATATGGTCAATTCTTGATGTGTTACTGATACTGTGGCGGCGGATAAGTCCGTGTACCTCATATCCTTTTTCTAATAAAAACTCTGCAAGGTAGGAACCATCCTGTCCCGTAATACCTGTAATTAACGCTATATTCTGCATATTTCCTCACTTCCTGCCAATCAATCGGCTTTCCAAAATAATTTGTCTTTTTTTGCTATTCCATTAGGCAGTATACTATTGTATAATACAACTATCAATCAAATATATTGCCCAAAAATAGTAAAATATTGCTATTATATGAAAGGATCCAAATATGTCCGCAAAATCCACCTCAAACCGTATTTTGGCAACCCCCTCTTCCTATGCACGTTCCCATTACCTTTATGTGCAGGAAGTAGGAACGCTTCAAAGCTTAGAGCCCCATGTCAGTAAACGTCAGAACTTAAATTCTTTCCTGTTCTTTATTGTCATGGACGGGGAAGGAACTCTTTTTTATAATGGAACCCATCACCACATCACAGCCAGAGACTGTGTCTGGATTGACTGCGCCAAACCCTATTTTCATGAGAGCAGTGCCGAACACCCTTGGAGCCTTAAGTGGGTTCACTTTTATGGTCAGCAGGCGCAGAATTTTTATAGTGCCTATCTCGCCAAGGATAATTCTTATGTGTTCTGTCCACGGAGCATCCTTCCCTTTACGGAAGCATTAGAGCAGCTCTATATCTGTCATCAAAACAAATCCTCTTTAATGGAGTTGATTTCCAACAAGTGTATTACTGATATTATTACCTTATGTTTTACGGAGAATGAATCCTTGAAACAGGGAGAATATTCCATTCCGGAAAAACTTCAGCAGGTGCATACCTACCTGACAGAAAATTATGCCGAAAAAATATCCCTGGAAGACCTGGCAGAACGCTTCTTTATCAGCAAATTCCACCTGTCCAGGGAATATAAAAAAATATACGGAACCACTATCGGAAACGAACTGACCTATCAGCGCATTTCCCACGCCAAGTCCATGCTCCGTTTCAGTGATGACTCCGTAGATACCATTTCGCAAAAGTGCGGGTTCCAGGAATCCGGATACTTTATCAAAGTCTTTAAAAAAGCCGAGAACATGACTCCCTTAGAGTACCGTAAAAAGTGGTAATCCCACCCGAAAAGCCCTTCCCTACCCCGGCTTGAAGTTTTTTGTTTCTGTAGCTTTTTAGAGTCTTTCGACAGATTTTTTAGAATTGCCTTTTTCATAAATGCTCTGCACTGCACAAATGTCTGAATAGCCGCCGTTGCAACAGTGCCGAAGCCTATAAAACTTTTAAGAAAAATGTGGTCGACACACTTTAAAGATGTAATAAACAAGCCATTCCAAAACTCGCTGACGCTCAGACATGTTGGAATGGCTTGTACATTTTTTAAAGTGTGTCGACCCATTTTTTACAAAAGTTTTAAAAGGCTTTTTGGCACAAGTTGCAATCGGCCGGCTATGAGTTCTTGTGCAGGGCAGTGAATAGGCATATGAAAAAGGCATATTCAAAAAATCCCGAAAGACGATATAAGATACAGAAATAAAAAATTCTAAGCCGGGGTAGGGAAAGGTTTTCGGGTGGAATTAGCACTTTTTACATGATATTACATACCGCAATAGCAATGGCGATACCTAAGGTAGCTCCCACGATAACCTGAAGCGGTGTATGGCCTATAAACTCTTTCAGTTTTTCTTCTACGGTCATTTCTTTACCCATCTTGGTAAACATTTCTATCATTTCGTTTAACACTCTGGCCTGGATGCCGGTTTCCCTGCGGACTCCCATGGCATCATACATTACAATAATCGCAAGCATTACGGCAATCGCACATTCCGCAGTAGCAGGTCCGCAGTGAATCGCTGTGGAAACCGCCAATCCGCAAACCGTAGCAGAATGGCAGCTTGGCATACCGCCGCTTCCCACCAGTCTCTCTGCCTTAAACCGTTTGTTAATAATCATATAAATAATCGTTTTGGCAACCTGTGCTATGAGCCAGCCGAGTGCTGCCGAAACAAATACTTCATTGTGAAGCAACTCTATTATAAAATCCATTTCATCCTCCGCTCTGTTTATCCTACAGAGTTTTTACGTATTCTTCTATTGCATCATGCCAATCGGCAAATGTATATCCACCGGTTAATTTCAGCATATAATTTTCCAATATGGAATATGCAGGTCTTGGAGCTGCTGCACCGTATTCTGCTGTAGAAATTCCTTCCACAACCGTGTTCTTTCCTGCAAGACGGAAAATTTCTGCTGCAAAATCAGCCCAATGACAACTCCCTTCACAGGTTGCATGGAATAATCCGTAATTTTCCGTAAATAAAAGCTGTGCAATGGCTGCGGAAAGTTCCTTAGTACTGGTAGGGCTTCCGAACTGATCATTTACAACCCTGACCTTATCATGACTCTCAGAAAGACGAAGCATGGTCTTTACAAAATTCTTTCCGTCACCGTAAAGCCATGCCGTACGCAGTATAAAATATCTGTCTGCAAATTCTTTTACCATATTTTCACCGACAAGCTTTGTGGCACCGTAGACACCTTGAGGATCTGTCTTATCAAATTCAAGGTAAGGACGGGTTCCCTTACCGTCAAAAACATAGTCTGTTGATACATGTATCATTTTTGCACCGGTTTCCGTGGCTGCGATACTTAAGTTTCTGGGACCGATTGCATTAATTTTATATGCGTTGTCCACATCCGTTTCACAGGCGTCCACTGCTGTGTGTGCCGCACAGTTAATAATGGCATAAGGTTTTACTTCCCTTGCAAGTTCAAGCACCTTATCAATATTGGTAATATCAAGCTCAGCTACATCTGTGTTTACAAACTGAATATCTGTATTTCCTGCCAATTCTTTATTTATGGCTCTGCCTAACTGTCCGTTACAACCGGTTACAATTATCTTTTTCATAAATCCTATATTCCTTTCATTTGTCAGACTCACATACATTCATTTATCATCCTTGTATATTTTAACCTTTAATAAAGATTTCTACAAGTAATTAATTTAATATATATTATTCGTAATAAAATCTTAATATTTTTGTAGAATTTTCTAGTGACGATGCCTTTCATCTGTGCTATAATGCTAAATGTGTAATTATAATGACAAGCATATTTAAGAAAGCGAGGAATAATTGATGAAAAGATTACAAGTGCTTTTTCTTGTAGCCTTGTCTTCATCTCTTTTATTATTTGGTTGTGGTAAAGAAGAAGAGACACCTGTATCTCAGCCTATTGTTGAGCCTATTATTGAAGCTCAGCCCCAAGAAGTAGTAGAAGAACCTGTAGAAGAGGAAGCTCCTGAAGAAGATTTAGATGCGCCTCCTGCAGAAGGCATGGTAAGAAGCCGTTTGACAAATGAATGGGTTGATGAAGAAGTTGCCAAGACCCGTCCCATCGCTGTAATGATTCCCAACTCGAAAACAGCAAGCCAGTATGGTTTATCTGATGCTTCTATTCTTTACGAATGTAATGTAGAAGGTAGCATGACAAGACTTATGGGTGTATGGGATGATTGGAGCAATATAGAAAAACTCGGTAACATCAGAAGCTGTCGTGATTATTATTTATACTGGGCATTCGAATGGGATGCCATCTATATTCACTACGGCGGTCCTTTCTACATAGATGAATTAGTTGCACGTGAAGATACACAAAATATCAACTGTATTAATTTTTCCAATGCAACCTACAGAGACACAGCTAAAAACTCTACCGATAATGCTTTTACAACTACAGACCGTATTAAAGAGGCTGTGGAACATTACGGATATCCCTTGGAATATAGAGACGGATATGCAGATGAAACACATTATCAGTTTGCAACCAATGCAGAGCCCAATACTTTAGAGCAGTACACAGATGCTATTACAGCTAAAAAAATTGATATGTCACCTGCTTATCCTGTTACTAACTGTTATTTCATTTATAATGAAGAAACAGGTTTATACGACAGATATCAGCACTTATCCGGTGACAGCGACGGTCCTCACGTTGACTTAGCAAATAATGAGCAGTTATCTTTTAAGAACGTATTAATTCAGAATACTTATTTTGAAGTAAGAGACCAAAAAGGCTACCTTGCATTCCAGTGTCATGACACTACCAGAGATGGTTGGTTCTTCACAAACGGAAAAGGTATCCACGTAACATGGGAAAAGACATCTGACTATGGTGCTACCAGATACTATGACGATGCCGGCAATGAAATCAAGTTAAATACCGGTAAGACTATGGTCTGCATCTTAGAAGACGGTGATTCTTTCAATGTAGATGATAAAGTAATTAATGGTGATTAATCCATCAAAAAACAGGAAGAATTTTTCTTCCTGTTTTTTTGTGTCTGTTTATATTTTTTCTCCCTGTCTGTCAAACCAGTCTTCCCCGTTTGTCAACAGATAATCTTCTCCTGACAAAACAGCGTTGCAGTAATCTTGTATGGATGTAATCTTTCTTTTAAAAGCAATACCACCACCATACATAATTGTTCCATGCACATCCGATCCTGCCGTCATAGGAAGCCCATACTTCCTGGCATATTCAATCGCACACTCATCAAATTCAGTTTTATAGTGTGCTTTTCTGAAAGACGAAGAATGTGTTGCATTCAATGCTTCTACTCCATCCACATACTCATGAAACAGTCTTATTTCCGGTATGTACCACTCTTCTCTGAAAGGATGGGCATGAATAACCATACCACCCGCTGCCTTAATCAGACTATACTGTTCTGCAACAGTTGCATCTCGTATCTCTTCATGCGTACTAAGCCATTCTTCGTCCACTCCATATATTAAGAATTCAGTTCCATCATATCCCGCTTCATATCCAAAAAAGACATCCAGACCGATCCTATCACCTTCCTGCTTTGCGTTCTGATATCCCTTGCAAAATTCCTTTACCCATTGCTTCCACGGCAGGCTGTTATCAATGCAATGATTTCCGCCCCAATTATGGTTGGTAATAATTACACCGGAGTATCCTGCTTCTTTGGCTGCCCTTACCATTTCTGCACCGGAGGCTAGTCCACACTTGCTGGCTTCACTTGTGTGCATATGTGTTTCGTATAAATACGGATAATCTTCTCTAATCATTTTTCTGCCTCACTTATATGTATTACAGCTATTGCATATTATATCACATTGCTTCAATATATAAAACTCCTTCAAAATCCTCGATTAATTCCAGAATATCACTTTTTTCCCGTTTTACCTGGCTCTTTACAGTCATAATTACTGACATTACCATATCTTTTGCGTATTTATTTTTATTGATTTGTAAATCCATTACCTCTAAGTGGTTGGTACGTGCGAACACTAAGAATTTACTAAATGGTTTCTTTCCGACAAACTCCACATACAAATCCAGCACATCTGCCTTTTTCCGTATTTTTTCTTCCAACTTATTCATTGCAGACATTACCAGAAAAATAAAAGTCCCGCAGACAATCGCCCCTTCATAAAAACCAATACCAATCGCAAGTCCGCAACATGCTGCTGCCCACAAGCCTGCTGCCGTGGTAATTCCCTTTATTTGGTGTTTTCCTGTAATCATAATTGTGCCTGCTCCAAGAAAGCCAATGCCGCTTACCACTTGCGCCCCCATACGTACCGGGTCTGAAGTATGAAACGTTTGATAAACATATTGATTGGTCATCATCACAAGAGCTGCTCCCAGGCATACCAACATATGTGTACGGAATCCGGCCGGTCGGTTTTTTCTTTCTCTTTCTATTCCCAGCACTGCACCTATTAATAGCGTCAGCACAACTCTTACACATGCTGACAACATGTTCAGTTCTCTCAACAGTTCCATATACGTTTCTCCTGTTAGTGAAAATCCGGCGGCAAAAGCCACCGGATTTCCTATATCTTATATTACTTTATATTTGCTGCAAATTCTTCAAGTACAGGGTCGATCATGTATGCCCATTTGTCAAGCCATGCTTTCCACTCTGCCTCAACATCATTACTACTTACAACCATATTTGCAAAGTCTGTGTCAAATTCAAAGTTTAATGCGCTAAGTGCTTCTGAATTGTATAAGTAAATATCATAATCAATTCCCGGACATGTTCCATTCTTGCCAAGTTCTTCTTTTAACTGATACATCTTTATAGAACGGTCACGATATTCTTTCGGATAGTTAGGATTAATAAGTACAAAGTCATCACTTAAAACCAACAGCTGATGATATACAGGGTAGATAGAAGGATATTTGCTTCTTGCATCCTTTCCTTCTTCTAACAGAGAAACCATTTCGCCATTCTGGTATTCCCAATCAGTTCCTTCGAATCCCATTCTGATTAAAATCTGTCCTTCTTCACTTGCAGATTCATCAAGCATATCCATGTATCTTTCCCACTTAGCAATATCAATATCAGGATTAAACATGATTACGCCCCAGAAGTTACCACCGGGTGCCCAATGATATGCACCATCATTAGCTGTTACAAAGCACTGCCATACAGTGTCTGAATATTCTAAGCCTAAATTATCACGCATGTAGTTTTCTACGTTCTGCTGATATCTTGCGCCACCCTGATACCACATCATACCGGAAATACCACGTACATAGAAGTCTTCTACATCTTCTGCACCTGAATAGGTGTAAAATTCTTTGCTGAGAAGGCCATCATCAAATGCCTGTTTCCAAAGTTTCAAGCCTTCAAGTGTATCTTCATCCGCAAGTCCCCAGTGGAATTCTCCTGCATCGTCGCGATAGAAGTTATAACCTGTTGCTGTATAAGTACTGGACGTTCCTACGAAAACATTGTAACAGTTACCGGAACTTAAACCAAAAGGAATTAAGTCAGAACCAACGTTTCCGGGATCTTTTTCTTTAATCAGACGTCCATATTCCATGATTTCATCTAATGTGTAATGTTCTTTCAATTCAAAGCCAACTGCTTCCGCCCAGTCTTTTCTGATGTATAACATCATATTTGTAGGGTTGATGTCAGGAGAAGTAGGTTTGTTTTCGGAATAGTTAGGTCTTGCAAGGAAATATGTTCCGCCAACCTGCTCACTTACTACGTTACCGATACTTGCATTAACCTGACTTGCGTAAACGTTAGGCCATCTTTCTTCCCATCCTTCAGGGAATTCAAATACAAGCCCCTGATCAATCCAATCCATCATCTGGGGATGCTTATAATCAAAAATAGTTACATCAGGTAAGTCCTCACCATAAACCCAAGTACTTACTGTCGAATCCCAGTTATCGCTGGAGATGGAGATAACGTCCCAGTCAAAATTGTACTTCTGCTGCCAATACTGAGTCATTGCATCATCCTTAGAGTTATAATCTGTTGACTCTGTAACCTGGATACTTGCGTAGCTGTATGTATAGTGCTCGCTATAATCCTTTTCTGCTGCTTCTGTTTCTGCAGCTGCAGTCTCTGTTTCTGCCGCAGGTACACTTTCTGCCTGTGTGCTTGTTTCTGTTGCAGGTGCACTTTCCTGTGATGCTGCACCGCCGCCGCATGCACACAACGTTGTCATCATCGCTACTGAAAGCAATAATGCCATAATCTTTTGAATCCTCTTTTTCATTAGAACCTCCTTATTACATTAAATAGTTTTTATATATCATAATATCCTTTGGATATTAAATATCTGTTTTATCTTTACTTTACAGCACCAATCATAATTCCTTTTGTAAAGTATTTTTGCAAAAACGGGTATACACACATAACCGGTATTACGGTAACCACAACTGCGCCCATCTTAATTCCTGCACTAAAGGTAAACAGTTCTACGGATTCCGTAACGATATTGTCCAAATTCTGTGACTCCAGAACAATATTTCTTAGAACCAACTGTAATGGCGTTCTTTTCGTATCTCTTACCATCAGCATTGCGTAGTACCATTCATTCCAACGATCCACTAAGTAATATAAGAATATTGTTGCCAGCGCCGGTTTTGAAAGCGGTAACACAATGCTCCACATAATTTTAAGTTCTCCCGCTCCATCAAGCTTCGCAGATTCTATCAACGACTCCGGAAGGGATTGGAAAAAATTAAGCACAATAATCATATAAAACGTATTAATGCCTTCACACAGTGCAACTGCCCAGAGAGAACCAATCAATCCATATGACTTTACTGTCAGATACAAAGGAACAATTCCTCCGTTAAACAGCATAGTAAATACCACAAATTTTAATAAAAATCCTCTACCGGGATACCCTTTTCTGGAAAGTCCATACGCTATCATTACTGTAAGAAGCATATTGATAGGCATTGCAATCAGCAGTAACAATGTAGACGTTTTATAACCAATCATGATTCGTCCGTCATCCAGCAGTGTCTGATAATTTTCCCAGGTAAATACCTCCGGGAACAGTAATAGCGGTGTGTCTGCATATGCCTTTTGTGTTGTCAGCGATATTGCTACTACATTCACAAAAGGCAAGACAATCATTAATGCAGCTGCACACAACAAAACCAAGATAACAAAATCAATCAATTGGAAACGATATCTGTAATTTTTCTTTTTCATCAGTCGTTACCTCCCATCAAGCCCGTTCCTCCTGCCTTTTTCGATATCGTATTAGCGGCAACCAGGAAAAGGAGATTCACCACTGAACGGAACATACTAAGCGCCGTTGAATATCCAAAGTCTGTAACTCTTGAGTTAAATGTCATTTTGTATATATACATATCCAATGTCTGTGCCACATTGTTAACTGCATCATTGTTCATACTAAACACCTGATGGAACCCCTTTGTCATAATGTTTCCGGTGGCCAATATAAACATGATAATGATAGTCGGCATAATGCTGGGAATTGTAATATGTATCATTTTATTCCATCTGGATGCACCGTCAATTTCTGCAGCCTCATATTGTTCCTGATCAATACCTGCAATCGCTGCAAGATAAATTATGGAACTCCAACCGGCGCCCTTCCAGACTTCCGTAAAGTATACCAGCGGAACAAACAGCTTTTCATTGCCGATGAAATTCACATATTCGCCACCAAGTATTTCAATGGCGGAATTTACAAGTCCGTCAAATCCTAATACATTCTTTACAATACTTGCTATAATTACCCATGACAAAAAGTGCGGGAATGTGAAAATTACCTGTAATACCTTCTTAAATCTTCCGACACGTAACTCATTTAGCAAAAGAGCCAGGATGATTGCAAACGGAAATGTCACCAACAGACGTCCGCCATTCATCTTCAGCGTTATGATAACAGAATCCCAAAAATCCCTATCCTGAAAAAGCCTTTCAAAATACTTAAATCCTACCCAAGGACTACCCCATATGCCAAGCTTTGCTTTATAGGACTTAAATGCCAGTGTAAGCCCTGCCATCGGTACATAGGAAAACAAAATATACCAGATGATTGTAGGCGCCATCACTAAGTAAATCCCTTTATATCTCCACATTAACTTAAATTTTTCTTTAAAGTAACCTGTCATTGATTTCTTTTTTGTCTCTTGCATTATTTTTCTCCTTATTCCCATTTCCGTCCTTCCCTAATGCATTTTTATCTTATCACAACCTTCTTTCATGAAAAAAGAAAGAAAAATATGTAATTATTGGACAAAAATAGGATTCTTTTGTATGCTATAGTAAACATAACTTTTCGGGGGAATTACAATGCAGAAGAAAATATTCTCTTTCAATTATTTGCTTTTTCTTTACTTTTTAATATTCATAATCATTATGGGGAGTATGATGACATACTATTATGTAACATCCAGGAATTTACTTTCCAATAATTTGCGTGCCAATCTGGAAAGAGATACTAACTATATCCATAAAGAAATAGATGCAACGATAGATACCATGGTAAACTCTACTAAAACCATTGCTTATACTACCGCTACGCAATTAGTCCTTTTTTCAAACACTCCGGAAGAGATTATCAGCCATCTTTCCACTGCCAGAGAATTAATTGCCAATTCCAAAGACAGCAGTGATTTTGTCGTGGATTTATTTTTTTATTCCGAATCCGGACATCTCTATACCAATTCGGAATATTATAAACATTTTTATACAAGCATGGAACACTATGGTTTTGACACAGATATTTACTCCTGTAAAGAATTTCTGTCAGATTTGGTGATTTCAGAATATAATTCTAACTTCTTTTTATATTATTTGCCCATATTTTGTACATCATCCAGTGTTGCCAACAGTAGCAGGTCTAAAGGTATTTGCGCAATTATGTGTGATTTTTCTACCCTTCTTCCTGAATGTAGTAATTTTATTAATGACTCTTACTCTTATTACATTTTGTATAATGGTACGGTTATCAGTTCCATCCGTCCCGTTGAGGACCTTTCAATTGATACGGCAGTTCTTTCACCAAACGGGTTTGATTCTGTTTCCTCATCCACCGAAGAATACCTTTCCTATTCCGTGAAAGATGGAAACTGGCAAATACTATGTCTTGCAGATAAAAGCTTATTAGGTGTTCATAACATTGATTTCGACAGCCGCTTTTACAATATTGCTTTACTCATAACATTCTTTTTGGCACTTACACTCTTTTTCAGCAGTAAACGTCTCTCAGGCTCCGTAAACAGAATGGTTGATGAATTGGAGCTGTTGCAAAACAGTTCAGATGAATTACGCTTGACACTTCCTGCTTCAACAGAATTAAAATCAATCGCTTTACAGATTAATAATATGATTGACCGTCTTTCTGCTTCTGCCACGCAGGAGCAACATATCAGGGAGCAGCTTTATGCAGCAAACTTTGCCCAAAAGGAAGCTGAGATGATTGCATACCGAAGCCAGATTAATCCACATTTCTTCTTTAATACTTTGGAGTGCATCCGCAGTATGGCTCAGTATTATTCTGTAAACAGCATTGAAGAAACCGTCACTGCCATGTCCAAATTATTTCAGTACTCCTTATATTCCTCTCCAACAGTCACCTTTTCCCAGGAATTGGATATGTTGGAACAATATTTTTTGATTACTTGTGTCCGTTTTCCGGACTGTTATAAGCTTAACAAAAAAATAGCACAAGAAACTTTAGATTTTCCTGTCCCTTCCATGATTATACAACCGCTTGTAGAAAACTCTATTAAACACGCCTTTAAAAAGAGCAGCAAAAAAGGGGAAAATATTATATTTATCCAATCAGAAATCAATGAAAAAAATCAATTAGTCATCTCCATTACCGATAATGGTTGCGGTCTGACTGAAAAAGAACTTGCACGCTTAAATGTATGGAAACGCCTTCCCGAAGATGGGCATACTGCAAAAGACAGCATCGGCATCCAAAACATTTTCAAACGTATCAAGCTCTTCAACGAACATAATCATATAAATTTTTATTCCCATTTTGGGCACTATACTAAAGTAGTTCTCACTTTATGCCCTATGGAAACAAACTTTCCCATTCAGGAATCTATTACAAGTTCTTTCTAAATTGATCAGGTGTACATTCATATTTTTGCCGGAACAATTTGTTAAAATAACCGGCATCCATATATCCTGTTTCTTCTGCTATCTGCTTTACAGACATCTCAGAAGATTGTAGCAATTCAACTGCTTTATACATGCGTAATTCTTTTATGAAATTCAAAATAGTTGTACCGGTATTTTTTTTGAAAAGTTCAAACAAATATGCCTCTGATAAGTAAAATTTTTCTGACAGTTGCTTTAATGAAATCTTCTCATTATAGTGCTCACATAAAAACCACTGTATTTCTGCTATCTTTTCATTTTCCGAAAAATAAAAGTTACCTTTTAATGAGTGCTCTGCTTCTTCTATCTTTTGTAAAAATTCACGGGAATTTTTATATCCCCGGCTGATTCCGATATTATTTCTGCTTCGGCAAACAGACTTCGCTTTTTCATTTATAATATAAGCATATTTATATCCCTTGGCATAAATTGCATGGCAACCTAAAGAAATATTTTCTTGCGGAAGTTCTTCTTCACTCAAAACCAAATACTTTTTTTCCTCCGGCCAAATCCGCAGCAGATATTTCTGAACATCTTCTCTATTAAAATTTTTTTCTACGGACAAGTCATAATCACATATATTAAACGTTTTGCCATCGTTCTTTTTATCCAACTTTTCCTTTACATGACATACAACTCTTTTTACTTCATCCTTCTCTAATGGTTTCAAAAGATAATCCAATACTCCCTTTGCCATAGCACGCTTAGCTACTTCGAAATCCCGGTATGCACTTACTATTACTATCTGCGTATTTAAACCGGCATTCTGCACAGCCTGTATTAATTCCAATCCGTCTACTTCCGGCATCCTGACATCTGTAAAAATAACATCCGGTGCATTCTCCAGCGCTTCCCGCAATGCCTCTTCTGAGTCCGTAAATGTCTTTTTAATGTAAAAACCGTATTCTTCCCATGGAATTATATTCTGCAAACCCCTTAATGCCCATATTTCATCATCAATCAAAAAAACTGTATACATTCCATTTTGCCCCCCATTTATCTCGATTGTACTATTCACGAAAAAATTTTTCAACCCTCTGTTTGATGAAATAATACGCATAAAAAATGGTCACGCATTTGCGTGACCATTTATTTTTATTCTCCTAAACCATTTTCGATTGCATTGACCAAACTCTTTAATGCCAATTCCTCATCTTCACCTTCACAAATAAACTCTATCTCATCGCCGCATTTTACACACGCTCCGAGAACACTCAATACACTTTTAGCATTCGCTGTGTTACCTCTGAAGGTAAATGTTATTAGAGATTTAAACTGCATTGCCTCCTTGCAAAGAATGCCGGCCGGTCTCAAATGCAGACCCGTGGGATTTTTAATAACCACCTTTTGGCTTACCATCCACTTCTCCTCCAATCCATTTCCTGCCTGATTATTCGGTATTCTCTATTATTACTATATCATTTTTCTACACTTTTCACAAGTATTACAGCATGATATTTTGAATGAGATCAGCTAAATCCTTGGCTTCTTTATCAATCATTTCCTGGTTCTTACCTTCAATCATGACACGTACCAGAGGTTCTGTTCCGGAAGGACGGATGAGCACTCTTCCTTCTCCTGCAAACTTTTCTGTGAGCTTATTGATTGCATCAGCTATTTCAGGATATTCCATGTATTTTTCTTTCTTGTGATTAGGTACTTTTGCATTTACCAGTGCCTGCGGTAATACTTCCATGATGGATGCAAGTTCTGATAAACTCTTTCCTGTTTCTACCATTACCTGCAACAGATGAAGTGCACTTAAAAGACCGTCCCCTGTGGTATTTTCTTTCAGGAAAATAATATGTCCGGACTGTTCTCCACCAAGGCTCGCTCCGATTTCTTTCATGTGCTCCAATACATAACGGTCACCAACTTTGGTCTGGTCTACCCTGATTCCGCATTTTTCAGCCATCAGGAAGAACCCAAGATTACTCATAACAGTAGCTACAATGGTATCACCGGAAAGTTCTCCCTTTTCCTTCATATGATTTCCTACAATTGCCATGATTTGGTCGCCGTCAACCACATTTCCCATCTCATCTACTGCCATTAATCTGTCCGCGTCACCGTCAAACGCAAGACCAACATTTGCTTTTTCATATACAACACGGGCACGGAGTTCTTCCATATGTGTAGAACCACAGTTTGCGTTGATGTTGGTTCCGTCAGGTGAATTGTGAATTGCCACCACGTTACCACCAAGTTCCTTCAGTGCTTCTACGGATGTATAGAAGGATGCCCCTTCTGCACAGTCTACAACTATTTTCAAATTAGACAAATCTACATTTACGGACTGAATGGAATGATTGATATATTCTTCCCTTGCATCCGTACGATATTTAATCTTTCCTACATTGGAACCGATAGGGAATTTTATTCCCTGCATGTTGCTCTTAATTAACTCTTCAATCTCATCTTCCATGGCATCAGGCAGTTTATATCCATTTCCGTCAAAAAATTTAATACCGTTAAACTCTACGGGATTATGAGATGCAGAAATAACAACACCTGCGTCTACTTTATACTTTCTGGTCAAGTATGCCACTGCCGGCGTGGGAATTACCCCTACATACACTGCGTTTGCTCCTACGGAACAAATGCCTGACATAAGTGCATTTGCTAACATATCACCGGAAATACGGGTATCGCATCCTACCATGATTGTCGGCTTATGCTCATTTTCTTTTGTAAGGACATACGCACCTGCCTGACCAAGCTGCATGGCAAGGAGCGGAGTTAATTCATCATTCGCTACACCTCTTACACCGTCTGTACCAAATAATCTTCCCATTTTTCGTATTGTGCTTATTACAGCACTCTCCTTTTTTATTTTTTATTCTGCTATTTCAGATAAATGTAACACGAGTACTAAAGGTTCTAATACTGTCACATCATCACCTAAACCAAAATCAATTTCCACATTATAGTAACCGTCTTCCGGTTCTTCCATTTCCTGCTCTTCCATCCACTTTAAGATATCTACGGTTCCCTTAAGTTCATTTACCCGGATGGCTGAAACATCTTGTGAAAGCCCGATTACATCTATGGTTGTTCCGTCTTCTATTTCAGCTACTGTTGCACGGAAACCTTCCGGCACATTGATTACCTCTATTTCTTTTCCTGATACAGAAATTTCACGGGACACTTCCTGTTCAATCGAAACGCTCACCTGTATCTTTGCCTGCGATGCATCGGCCAAAAATACATTGTCAGGTAAAAATTCACGCACATTAATCTCTGTCACAAAATCTGATGACTGTCCCGTCACATCTACTTCTTCTGCCGGAACTTCAATTGCCGCCACATTTCTGATTACATTACCCTTACCTGCAATTTTTATTGTCTGCAGATTTCCTACCGGCTCACCGGATACGCGGTAACCTGCTGTAGGTGTACCTGATGCCTCAAAATAAATGGGTACTTCCGTAGTCTGATAAATATTAACATTTGTCCCCACTGATTTAATATTTTGTGAGATTCTGCTATCCTGTATCAGACGATCTTCTTCATCATATAGCCGAATATCCAGATTTGTTCCGATATCATTGGTAAATCCGCTCACATCAATCTCTACAGCTGCTCTTACTACTCTCTCAATCAATGATTCCGGACCGGATATTCTGACAAGGTTCTGATCTGTTGTCACTTCACCCACCAAATATCCTTCCGCTACACTTCCGGACACACCTGCCTTAAGTGCAAGCGTCTTGGATCTCTTATTTTCTATATTTAGTTTAACGGTATCGATACTACCTTTTATACTCTCTATGTCTTCCCCATATATACTGCTGGAGAACTTTATACTTATGGTATCCAAACTACTAAGTTCGCTTACATCTGCCGTTGCAGTTATATCTCCGGCATTCAAAGAACTGTGCACAGATTTAGGTGCCTTTACGGAAACCCTCTCTACCACATCCGTTCCTTCAATGATCTCGTATACCTTACCGGCATCTGTAATCAAGTCCGTATTTAACAACTTTACGGGAATATTTACATAACTCTCCGTAACAGTAGGATTCTCTATGTTATTTACGACCAGCCAAAGAATAAATGCAAAAAAGAGAGATATTATTCTTAAGCCCAAATTGGCTGTAATCTTACTTTTCACTCTTAGACCGTCCCTTCCACAAAATACGCTTTTTGGGTTCTTCCTCCGGCTTATTCTGTATTAATTTCAATTTTTCACGAAGTCCGTCTCCGTCCAGATTGCGATCCAATTTTCCTTCATAGGCAACACTGAGTTTTCCCGTTTCTTCAGAAACTATAATTGTCATGGAATCGGTTGCTTCTGAAATACCTACACCGGCTCTGTGTCTGGTTCCCAAGTCTTTGCTGAGTGCCATATTATCCGATAACGGAAGATAACATGTTGCCGAAGTAATTCTGTTGCCTCTTATGATAACAGCACCGTCATGAAGGGGCGTATTCTTTTCGAAAATATTGATAATCAGCTGACAGGTTACAATACCATCAACATCAATACCGGTTCTTTCATATTCTGTCAATGATTGTGTTTGCTCCACAACAATAAGGGCTCCGGTTCTCACCTTGCCCATCTCTATACACGCTTTTACTATTTCATTAATGGTTTTGTCAGAAAATCTGCCCTCGTCCGTTACCCTGATGCTGTCAAAAGGAATAATCGAAGAAATAATGTTTTTCTTTCCAAGCTCCTCCAATGCCTTTCGAAGCTCCGGTTGCAAAATAACCACCATCGCGGTTACCGCAACTCCGAATGCATTCTGTACAATCCACAAAATGGTTGTCATTTCAAAATAAGCAGCAATTGATACAAATGCCGCAATGACAATGATTCCCTTTAATAACGACCAGGCTCTTGTATTTTTAATCCACAAAAGAATGTGATACAGCATGAAATAAATAACTAATATTTCAATAATATCAACCAGCCTGACACTCCTGGGTATCCATGACAGATATGTTGTTATGAATTCATTTATCTGTGCCATTTACACTTCCCCATTATTATAGTTTTCTATCTTTATCTCGTTGGTCTCCTTCTGGAGCTGTTTATTTTTTTAACAGTTCTCGCCGGTGCCGCTACCGTCACCTTCGGAACTGCCTTCACATAATAATAATATTCATCATCTTCAAACTGTACTTTCTCTGTTCTGCTGTAATCCACATTGAAATCAAAGAATTCAACTACTTTTGCAATTAATACAGCAAAGATGCTTCCTACTATCAATCCCAAAATAGAAATACTCGCATCAATTATAAAATCGCCTATCAGCAATATCATAATATCAGCAATTGCTCCTGCTGCGATTGCCATTGTCCACGCGTAATCAATTGACAGTCTCCTAATCATATATACGACTATAATCGTTATACTGAATGCAACAATTGTTAACATCATACTCTTATTATCCAAAAAGCCATCTATGATAAAACGGAACTTAGTAGACATATCTTCTGTTTCCATACCTGCCAAAACAGTTGCATTATCTGACATATAACGGACTAAAAATGTTACTACAACGCCGCAAGAAACAGAAATTGCAGATACGGGAGATCCTAAAAGTCCCATCGCAAGAGGCATCGCATAAGGAACACCGATTACAAAAGCAAGGGGTGTCAGCAAAACAGCCAACGTATCTTTCGACGCAAAACGCAGATACAATAAATATAAAATAGCAAGTAATACCAATGTAATCACTGCCGTCTCCAACGACAGGGCGTACATATGCAATACCAAAAATACTGCCGAGATAAATACGATAAAATTGGTCGGCATAAAAGAACACATTAATGCCACCATAAGCACAATCGGCAAACTGTCTATCTTTTGCATATATCCCACTTTCTCATTGATAATCATCAGCGATATAAGCGCCAAAATGAGTTTCATAAGCGGTTTCACATATACTTCGTATTTTGAGATAAACATTTTAATGTATTGCTTTGCTACAAGTAATGTTGTCATTTTCTTTTCCTCGTAATTCGTTTCTTAATGCTCATACATACCCGCAAGTTTTTTCAAACTTGCATAATACGCTTTCAAATTTTTCTTTGCTTTGCTGTATTTCGTTGCAAAAGCCACATATGTTATTACACCATATGCACCTACCATACACAAATATAATATGATTACACTTTTCCCGAAAGCCAGCAAATCCATATTGTATATATCCTGCATAAACACTTCAAAGTTATAAAAAAAGTAAACGCCCAGCAACAGAAAAAAAGATATCGTTGCTGCGATAACCGATTTCAATACCTGAAATCCGATATAATCTCCCTTGAAGTAATTTAGTATGGTAATGTCCTTTTTCCCTTTTCCGGATTCGTATGATGCCATTCTGGTCATCAAAATGACTTTTTCTTCATTTATCATATAGATGCCTTTCCGTCTCCTCTTACAGATAACGCATTCTGTCTTTGTCGCTCACTCTGCCTGCCGGACTTTGCTGCTGGGGCTGAGGTGTATTCCTGCGCATCACCTGCTTAAAGCCGCCAACCATTTCCGCTTTACACGATTCACAATAACGTCCTGACTGAATCATCACACCGCACTTTTCACAAGGAATTCTGATTGGTGAATCGTCTGCAAACTGCAATCTGTCTTCTCTGATCCACTGGCGAATCTGCCCCGGATCTACTTCGCAAGCCGTAGCCACTTCCATAATATCGGCACCCCGATGCTCTTCTACATATTTCTTTACGCCCTGGAAAATCACTTCCTGCTCGTCTCTGCATCTCGGGCACAAGAACGGTCCCATAACATAGTTAAAAACTTTTCCGCATCCTCTGCAATTACGTACATTCATAAAATCCACCTCATCTTAGCATCCGCGTCCTATCGCCAATGCCATATAGTATATTTTTTTCACTCCTATCTCGGATAAAACCTCTGCCATTGCATCAATCGTGCTGCCTGTTGTGTATATGTCATCTACAATAACAATCGTACTTAATTTTACATCATTTTGCAGGATTTTAAAAGCCTTTTTCAAATTATTTTGGCGCCCCCTCTCACTTAATTCCCTTTGGGGCAAAGTTTTCTTTGTACGTGCCACCAAGTTACAATTTACGGGTATTTTTGTGTGACGTGACAACTCCCGTGCTATAAGCTCTGCCTGATTGTAACCTCTTGCCCGTTTTCTTGATGGGTGTATCGGTACCGGTATCAATGCATCCGGCCTGATAAACGCAAGCCATTCCCTTCCCTTCTTTGCCAACTCTCTTCCGAAAAAACGGGCATATTCACTGCGTCCCGCATACTTAAAACGATACAAAGCGCCCGACATCTCTGCATAATCATACAATGCCATCCCCTGAATATAGCGATGTTCCTTACGCATGCAATCCTTGCAATACTCGCCGTCCTCATTCATCTTCTTTCCGCATTTCATACAAAACGGCGGCTTCATATACGCTATCTTTCCCGCGCAAGCTTTGCACACACCTCTTTCTTTATCATCCGTAACCTCATCGCATATCACACATCTGGGAGGAAAAAGCAGATCCAAAAAGAATTCTTTTACCATTCTGCCCCCTCTATCTCACTTATTCTGTCTTTTAGTCCCGTGTAACGCCTGTTTTCCTTTTCGTTGTCAATCATTTCGCAAACCACTTCTTTGTTGCCCAAAACAGTCACGCATTTTCTTGCTCTGGTAACGGCTGTATATAACAGATTTCTGTTAAACAACATTTTGGGTCCGGAAAGCAAAGGCAAAATCACTGCCGGATACTCACTTCCCTGGGACTTGTGTATGGTAATTGCATATGCGAGTTCAATCTCGTCAAGCTCTGTAAAAGGATATTCCACCAACCGGTGTTCATCATACTCTACTGTCAATGTCTGTGCTGTTTCATTTATCTCTCTGATCACTCCCATATCACCGTTGAAAACACCCATTCCCTTATCAATGGGAATCCCGTAGCGGCTCAAAATCTCCCAGGTAATCTGGTAATTATTTTTTATCTGCATGACCTTGTCGCCTTCCCTGAAAAGCCGCTCTCCGCTCATATATTCTTTCTTCCCGGGAGACTTTGGATTCAAATACTTCTGTAAAATATCGTTCAGCGTTTCGACGCCGAGACTGCCTTTTCTCATAGGCGTCAGCACCTGTATATCAAACGGGCCTGCCTCCACATAAGGTGGCAGTTTTTCTGTTATCAATTGTATCATATGCTTATATATGACATTGACGTCATTTCTTTCCAACAAAAAGAAATCTTTACTTTTATTATCAAACTCCGGTTTTTCCCCACGGTTAATCTTGTGTGCATTTACAACAATGTCACTTTCCTCTGCCTGCCTGAATATTTTTTCCAGTTTCACCACAGGAAAAACACTGCTCTCTATTAAATCCCGGAGCACCTGTCCGGGACCCACACTGGGAAGCTGGTTCATATCTCCCACCAGTATTAATCTGGTGCCCACGCTTACCGCACAAAGAAGTGCCTTCAGCAAATGAATATCCACCATAGACATCTCATCTATGATAATAACGTCCGCTTCCAATGGATTTTCTTCATTTCGCTCAAATCCGGCACTTTTCCCGTTCTCTACAAGACCGTTAATTTCTAATAGCCTATGGATGGTGCGTGCTTCAAAGCCGGTGGTTTCCGTCATTCTTTTTGCGGCTCTTCCCGTAGGTGCAGCCAAAAGGATATCCATACCCTCAGATTCAAAATAATGAATAATCGTGTTAATCGTGGTGGTTTTTCCTGTTCCCGGACCGCCGGATAAAATCATTAAACCATTACGGATGCTCATCATCACTGCTTTTTTCTGCAATTCATCCAGTTCAAGCCCCTGTTCTTCTCCCATAGCTGTTAAAACGCTTTCCACTTTGCGCTCTTCGCAAGGCAAAAGTTCTCTTTCCATGGAAATATTTAAATCATGTAACATTCTGGCACATTGAAGCTCCGCATAATAATAAACAGACGCATACACACTTTTTTTGTCCCCTGCTGATTTTATTACCAGTTTTTTATCCATGGCCAGATTACTCACCTGGGGTTCAATGGCCTGCGGGGATAAACCAAGTAACATAGCTGCCCGGTCAAGCAAATGCTCCATAGGCAGATACGTATGTCCTTCACCGGAAGCCTGCAACAGTGCATAGAGAATTCCGCTTCTGATCCGGTAATCGGAATCTGTATGAATGCCTATTTTGGATGCTATCTCATCAGCCAAACGGAAACCGATCCCTGTAATATCTTCTGCAAGCCGATAAGGATTTTCTTTCATAATCCCATATAAATTCATACCGTATTGATGGTAAATTTTCACCGCCAGCGTATTGGATATTCCATATTGTTGCAAGAATACAAATGCCTCCCGCATATCCTTTTTTTCAATCATCTGAATGGCAATTTCCCTGGCTTTTCTCTCGCTGATGCCTTTTATTTCAGAAAGCCGCTCCGGTTCCTCTTCTATAATACGGAAAGTCTCTTCTCCAAATGCCTTTATGATTCTTTTGGCAAGTGCTTCCCCGATTCCTTTGATGGCGCCGGAGCTTAAATATCTTTCCATGCTTACAAGATCATCCGGCGGCACAACGCGAAAGCTTTCTGCCTTCAACTGGCTCCCGTATAAGGGATGCTCCACATAGATTCCTTCAATTTCCAGCGTTTCTCCCGCTTCTACGTTTTTAAACGAACCTACACAGGTTAACTCTTCCTCATCAACAATCAGCAAAAGTACTACATAGCCGTTTTCCCTATTCTGATAAATTATGTGATCAATATATCCTTTTACTTTTTCCAAGGCATACCTTTCCTTCCGCTCATAGCACAGTAAAAAGGGCTGCATGATAAGACGGTTTCCCGTCCGTTATCAGCAGCCACTTTATTTCGTTATCTTTATTCTAAACCGTAATTTCTTTTCATCTGCTCATACAATGTCTGAGCAAGTCCCAAACTTTGAATATCCGTAGTTGTTGCTGCCAAATCCTGAATGGCCGTGTCCTTGAAGTAATCTACCAGACCACTTTGACTGGAGCTGCTTTCTTCTGACTTAAAGCAATCTACGGTTTTTTCCATTTCTTTGAAGACCATTTCCACAAAGTACGCTTCAAATTGCTTGCAGGCATCCATTAGTTCATCATCAGTTGCCTTTGCATAGTCTGTAGTTTCAAGGGTCTTATTTAATTTGGTACCTGTTGTATTCTGCGTGGCCATGTATTCTGTATAGGCCTGGGTAATTGCATTTACGTCCATAAAACAACTCCTCTCGCTCATTCTGAAGCGTTCCTTGCGCTTCCCTCCACGCTTCTTCTGAAGCGTTCCTTGCGCTACGCGCCTTCCTTCACGCTTCCTTTGAAGCGTTCCTTGCGCTACGCGCAAGTCTCATTCGCTACGGCTTCGCCTTCGCTCATGATACTCGCTCGTCAAATATATGATTTTTTATGCAAGCATAAAAATCATATGCTTGACTCGCTAACGCTTCACATTGTTAGCTGTTTGCATCATTTCGTCGGTGGTGGTGATGGCTTTGGAGTTCATTTCGTAAGCACGCTGTGCCACAATCAGATTTACCATTTCGTCAGCCACCTGTACATTGGAACCTTCCAGATATCCCTGTACAATGTTACTCTTCTGCAGACTTGCGTTGGTAGCTTCATTCATTGCCACGCCACTTGCCTCTGTCACCTTCCAAAGACTGTCCCCTTCTCTCTCCAATCCGCCGGGATTGTTAAACTGATAGACGCCTATGGTAATACCAAGCGACCGGGGATTGTTACTTGCATCCGGATAGCATACAGTTCCGTCTTTCGTAATGGTTATTTTGCTTGTTACATAGTTTGAATTTAATGTAATGGCCTGCCCGGTGGAACTAAGTACGGGAAGTCCGTCAGTATTTGTTAAAATGACACCGCCACCTGCATTGGTAGCCCACGTAAAATCACCATTTCTGGTGTAGTATGTATTTCCGTCACTTCCTCTGATAGAGAAAAATCCATCTCCTTCAATCGCAAAGGATGTATCACTGTTGGATGCAAGAAGGCTTCCCTGTGTGAAAATAGAATTAATGGATGAATTTCTTACACCAAGTCCCACCTGGGATGAAGTAGGCTTCGGATCGCCGTTTGCCGTAGTTGTAACTGTCTGAAGATTTTGATAAAGCAATGACTTAAACTGTGCAGACTGGGTTTTATATCCGACTGTATTTACATTGGCAAGATTGTTTGCAATGGTATCTACATTTGTCTGCTGTGCATTCATACCTGTTGCTGCTGACCATAAACTTCTAACCATACGCTGTCACCTCCAAATTAGAGTCTTCCGAGCTGATTTGCTGCAATATCAAGGGTACCGTCATAAGTGGTAATCACCTTCTGATTGCTTTCATACGCTCTCTGTACCGTAATCATATTTACCATTTCTGTCACTACAGAAATATTAGAAGTTTCCAAATAACCCGAATATACCTTTGCTGCCGCTTCTTTTTCCACGGCACCCTCCACAGGCTGATAATAGTTTTCGCCGTATCTTTCCAGATAGTTATAATCTTCAAAATCAGTCACTTGAATCGTGGCAACTACTCTTCCATCCTGAATAATCTGACCTTGTCTGTTAATTTCTGTCTCGAGAATGGTACTTATCTGAATGGGATTACCATTGGTATCCAAAACAGCATCGCCTTCCTGGGTAACCAATCTTCCGTCATCCGTCAAAGTAAAATTGCCGTCGCGTGTATATTTTACGGAGGTTTCTCCCGCTTTATTTTTAAATTCTATGGCAAAAAAACCTGTATCTGTCAGTGCAAGATCATAGATATTTGCTGTGGTTTTTAAAGAACCTTGTGAAAAATCCGTATAACCCTCTCCGATTTTCACACCGGGATGATTGGTGCCGATTCTCTTCGCCAAATGATACCCTTCGGAAGCATCTTTGATTTTATAGGCAAGAACAGAGTCAAATGACTGGCTGGTTGCACCTTCCTTCTTATAACCATTTGTTGCTGCATTGGCTAAGTTATTGGTGAGCACATCCATCCTGTGTTCCTGATTAATCATTCCGGTATAAGCGCTGTAAAGTCCTTTTACCATAAAAACACCCTCTCTTTAGAAGTTAGTCTTCCTTGTAACCTGCCAAAAATTCAACATACTTGCCTGTACCGACTGCAACTGCCGTCATAGGATCTTCCGCAGTCATGGTATTTATTCCTGTCTTTTCACAAATCAAATCTTCCAATCCGCGAAGAAGACTTCCGCCACCGGTAAGAACAATTCCTCTGTCCGCAATATCTGCCGCAAGCTCCGGGGGCGTTTTCTCTAAAACGCTATGAATGGTTTCAATAATCTGTGCTGTTGTTTCTCTTAAAGCTTCTTCGGTTTCTTCGGAGGAAACTTTAACGGTTTTTGGAAGACCTGTTACCAGGTTACGTCCTCTGACATCCATATAGTCCACTTCGGAACGGGGGAATGCAGAGCCAATCTTAATTTTAATGTCTTCTGCTGTTCTTTCACCGATTAACAGATTATGTTTCTTTCTCATATAGCGGACAAGTGCTTCATCGAAGTCATCACCTGCTATTTTGATAGAGGCACTTACTACGGTTCCTCCGAGGGAAATAACAGCTATATCGGAAGTTCCTCCTCCGATATCAACAATCATATTGCCGCAAGGTTTGGAAATATCGATTCCCGCACCAATTGCTGCTGCAATGGGTTCTTCGATAATAGATACTTCTCTGGCCCCTGCCATAAGCGTAGCATCTTCAACCGCTTTCTTTTCTACTTCGGTGACACCGCTGGGTACACATACGGCGATTCTGGGTTTGCGGAATGCCTTTCTGCCGAGCGCCTTCTGAATAAAATATTTCATCATCTGTTCTGTTACCTTATAATCAGAGATAACACCCTGACGAAGAGAGCGGACCGCCATAATGTTTCCGGGCGTTCTACCAAGCATAAGTCTTGCATCTTCACCTATCGCTTTAATCTTATTCGTATCTCTATCATAAGCAACTACAGAGGGCTCTTTTAAAACAACTCCTCTGCCTCTGATGTAAACCAAAATACTGGCTGTTCCCAAATCAATTCCGATGTCTGTGTACTGCATAATGCGATACCCCTTTCTGTTTTATCTATTTTTAAGTTACTATAATTCTGTAAAAAACACACAGAGTTATTATAACCCATACAAAAGTATTTTCAAAGGGATTTCACAAAATTTTAATAGAAAAAAAATGGCACAGTGAAAAAACGGTTCCTTCCGTTCATTCACTGCGTCCATGCTATACTATTATAATCGGTTTGTTTCAGCGTTTTCTTTATACCTTTTCCACTTTTTCACAAAAACTCTTTCGTCTTACTCGCACTTTAGATACTTTTCTTCAAAACTTTCCACCGGAATCGGTTTGCTATAGTAGTATCCCTGTACGGTTTCGCATCCCAAAGCCCGCAAAACAAGCACTTGCGCATACTCTTCTGCGCCTTCTGCAATACAATGCACTCCCAATTCTTTTGCCATGGAAATAATATGTCGCAGAATAATCTGAATCTTATCAGACTCCTCATCTACCACGATCGAATCCACAAAACTTTTATCAATTTTAAGCGTATCAAGCGGCATTTCTTTCAATAAACTGAACGAAGAATAACCCGTTCCAAAATCATCCATTGAAATCAGGAATCCCTTGCTCTTCAAATCGTTCATAACAGAAACCATATATTTTTGATTGTCATATGCCGCGGATTCCGTCAATTCAAACTCTATCAGGGAATGATCCACTCCATAGGAATCCACAATTCCTGCCAAATGGCTGGCAAGTCCGGGCTGTTCCATATGTTTACGCGACAAATTTACTGAAATCGGATACAATGCATATCCCATCTCTTTCCATTCTTTCAATTTGGCACAGACTATGTGAAGAACAACATCATCCACTTTAATAACGGAATCATCCGATTCGAAATAGGGTATAAATCGAAACGGTGTCATTAACTCTTTATGTTTATAATTCCAACGGACCAGTGCTTCAGCACCGCAGATACATTCATGATAAATATCAATTTTAGGCTGCAGATAAACCAAAAATTCATTCGCTCGGATTGCCGTATCAAGATATGCCTTCAGTTGTTTTCCCCAAAGGACATTTTCATGCATATCATTTGTATAAAAATTTATCTCTGTAACATTAATTCCCGTCCCCATAGCCTGTGCAAGTTTCGCACAATCGGCAACCGTATTCCCGGTCCTCATTGCAGTACGCATGTTCACTACACCGCATCTGTAAAAAATCTGATAAGACGGATCAACATCAAATCTTGATATTTCGTCAAAAAATACTGTGAGTTTCTCCTTGGTTTCTGCCTCCGGCATATCCCGGATCATCATTGCAAAATTATCATTATGGCATCTTGCCCCGAAATAAATCCAGTCTTTATGCGCTTCAATATTCTGTGTCACGCGTCTCAAAAGCGAATTAGCAACCTCGTGATTATATAACTCATTAACCATCTTAAAATCTTTAATGTCAAAATGAACAAACCCATAATCTGTTACACCACTGAGATAATAGGTTTGCAAACGCTCCGACATCCATGTCCAGTTGTAATAATCGGTAATCGGCTCGCAATAGGCTTTGTGATATAACTCTTCCTTGGAGTAACCCTCATAATTATCACTTAAATAACAATCATAACCATTTATCAATTCAACTTCATACAGAAGACGGACTTTTTCTTTGGTCGTAAAAGCTGTAACTATTCCGTCATCGACATATTGGTATGTTGCACTTCTTTCGTTCTTCTCCGTCTTGGCATAACAAATAATTTCACCCAACAGTTCTTCATTTAACTGATATTCATACGCCACATCCAACATGATAATATCACAGGCAGGAAGTACAACAAACGGAAGATGTTCCGGCAAGTCCAATGCGTGATCATCCTTACGATATTCTATTCCCACAACGCTTTTCATACCGGTCTCTTTTTGTAAATTAGAGGGCAAATAAAAAATACCAACCTCATCATAAGTACCAAATGCATCCTGATACTTTTCTAACGAAGGAGGACACACTCCCTCTGCAATATACTGATTTACTTCATCAGTAACCTCCCGAAGATAATACAATACTCTTTCCGGCCTATGCAACATCAATGAAGCGGTAACCTTAACCATAGAAATACCAGCCTTTCTACTAAAACTTCCATTGTTATCCTATTAAGTATATCATACCTTTTTTTCTAGATTATTTCTACGTTTTCTTTGTACCTTTTCAACATTTTTTTCACATAATGTCCCGTGTAAGATGCCGGATTCTCCGAAACCTCCTCCGGCGTTCCTTTAGCAATCACTTGACCTCCCTTATCCCCGCCTTCCGGGCCCATATCAATAATATAATCGGCGGTCTTAACCACATCCAGATTATGTTCAATCACCACTACCGTATTACCGCCGTCTGCCAGCCTATGCAAAATTTCTACCAGTTTGTGTACATCCGCAAAATGAAGTCCCGTAGTCGGTTCATCCAAAATATAAATAGTGTTTCCGGTACTTCTTTTACTTAACTCTGTGGCCAGTTTAATTCTCTGTGCCTCTCCACCGGAAAGCGTGGTGGATGGCTGTCCCAATTTCACGTAAGAAAGCCCTACATCATTTAATGTCTCAATCTTTCTGCGGATAGAGGGTAGATTTTCAAAAAACGGTACCGCTTCCTCGACCGTCATATCAAGCACGTCGTAAATACTTTTGCCCTTATATTTTACATCAAGTGTTTCCCTGTTATAACGCTTACCTCCACAAACCTCGCAAGGGACATAAACATCAGGCAAAAAGTGCATTTCAATCTTGATAATGCCGTCGCCACAACAAGCTTCGCACCGTCCGCCCTTTACATTAAAACTGAAACGACCTTTTTTATAACCTTTGGCTTTTGCATCAGGTGTTCCTGCAAACAGATCACGAATCTGGTCAAACACACCGGTATAAGTTGCGGGGTTGGAACGGGGTGTTCTTCCAATCGGTGACTGGTCAATATCAATCACCTTATCCAGCTTATCGATTCCTTTGATATCTTTATGTTTGCCGGGTATGGTCCTGGCACGATTTAGTTCCTTTGCCAGACGTTTATACAAAATCTCATTTACCAGCGAACTCTTACCGGAACCGGATACACCGGTTACACAAGTAAATATTCCCAATGGAATATCGACTGAGATGTTTTTTAAATTGTTTTCCTCCGCACCGGTAACTTTCAAAAATCCTGCCGGTTTTCTTCTCTTTTCCGGAACGGGAATTTGTATTTTTCCACTCAGATATTGTCCGGTTACGGATTCTTCTATTTTCATGATTTCTTCAGCAGTTCCCTGTGCCACCACTTGTCCTCCATGGGAGCCGGCACCGGGGCCGATATCCACAACATGGTCTGCGGCAAGCATGGTGTCCTCATCATGCTCCACTACAATCAAGGTATTCCCCAAGTCACGCAAATTTTTTAGGGTGTTTAAAAGTTTGTCATTATCTCTCTGATGAAGACCGATACTGGGCTCATCCAGAATATAACAGACGCCTACTAATCCGGAACCAATCTGGGTTGCCAGACGGATTCTTTGGGCTTCTCCGCCGGACAAGGTTCCGGTAGCACGGGAAAGCGACAAATATTCTAATCCCACATCCATCAGAAATCCGACTCTCGCCTTAATCTCTTTTAGCACCTGATGTCCAATCAACTGCTGCTGTTTGGAAAGATTCATATCCTGCAAAAATTTATGCAATTTCCGGATAGAAAGGGAAGTAATTTCATAGATATTTTTATCACATACCGTAACTGCCAAAGATTCCTTTTTAAGACGCATACCTTCGCACTCATGACAAGGCGTAATGCGCATAAAGGATTCATACTCCTGCTTCATGATATCCGAATAGGTTTCCCGGTATTTACGCTCCACATTACGGACAATCCCTTCAAAAGTAATTGGATAAACACCTTCTCCCCTCTGTCCTTTATAATGAACCTTTACCTCTTTAAATCCACCATAAACAAGCATATGCTGAATATCTTCCGGCAATTTATTAAACGGCGTATCCAAACCAAACCGATACTCCTTGGCAAGCGCCTGTAAAACAGCATTGGTAAAACTTCCTGCGTCGGTACTGGACTGCCATCCCATCACCTGAATCGCGCCTTCGCTGATACTTAATTTTTTATCAGGAATCATAATCTCCGGATCAAATTCCATCTTGTATCCAAGACCAAAGCAAACCGGGCAGGCACCAAAAGGATTATTAAAGGAAAAACTTCTGGGCTCAATTTCACTGATGCTTACACCGCAATCGGGGCAAGCAAAGCTTTGGCTGAAATTAAGGGTTTCCCCGTCAATCACATCCACCATTAAAAGTCCTTCCGAAAGAGCCAAAACATTCTCTATGGAATCTGTCAGTCGTCTCTCAATTCCTTCTTTTACTACCAGACGGTCCACAACAATTTCAATGTTGTGCTTAATATTCTTATCAAGCTTAATTTCTTCCGTAAGCTCATACATGTTGCCGTCTACACGCACGCGCACATATCCGCTTCTCTTGGCACGCTCAAATACTTTTGCATGCTCCCCTTTACGCCCACGGACTACCGGCGAAAGAAGCTGTATTTTACTTCCTTCCGGCAGCTCCATAATCTGATCTACCATCTGATCCACACTCTGCTTTTTTATTTCTTTACCGCAGTTGGTGCAATGAGGAATGCCGATTCTCGCATACAAAAGTCTGAAATAATCATATATTTCCGTAACCGTTCCCACTGTTGAACGTGGATTACGGTTGGTAGATTTCTGGTCTATGGAAATCGCGGGAGAAAGTCCTTCTATCTTTTCTACATTAGGCTTTTCCATCTGCCCTAAAAACTGGCGGGCATAGGAAGATAATGATTCCATATATCTTCTCTGTCCTTCCGCATAAATGGTATCAAAAGCAAGAGAGGATTTTCCGGAACCTGACAATCCCGTCAAAACTACCAATTCATTCCTGGGAATATCCACATCTAAATTTTTCAAATTATGTTCAGCCGCACCCCTAATCTTAATGTATTCCCTGGGGAGCATTCTTGGCTTTTCCACGTGTTTGTCCGCTAAACTCATTTTTGTGCCTTTCTGTTAACTTTCTTCCTCTATTTCACGAAGCTTTGTTTTTAATTCTACCATCTTATCACGAAGCTCTGCCGCCATTTCAAAATTAAGATCTGCTGCCGCCTGCCTCATCTGTTTTTCCACTTTGATAATCAGTTTCTCCAATTCCTTGCGGTCCATAGACTCGGGATCTTTTTCAAATCTAAGTTCTTCTTTTGCAATCACCTTGGAAATGCTGATTAAATCACGTACCGCTTTTTGAATGGTCTGTGGTGTAATACCGTTTTCTTCATTATATTTCTGCTGGATTGCACGTCTTCTGTTTGTCTCTTCAATGGCCGCACGCATGGAATCTGTCATCACATCGGCATACATAACCACGTGCCCCTCCGCATTACGGGCGGCTCTTCCGATAGTCTGTATCAGAGAGGTTTCGGAACGCAAAAAGCCTTCCTTATCCGCATCTAAGATTGCCACCAGAGAAATCTCCGGGATATCCAAACCTTCACGTAAAAGATTAATGCCTACAAGCACATCAAAGACATCCAGCCTCATATCTCTGATAATCTCTGCTCTCTCAAGCGTATCAATGTCGGAATGAAGATACTTTACCCTGATGCCTGCCTCCTTCATGTAGTCAGTCAAATCTTCCGCCATCTTTTTCGTAAGGGTTGTAACCAAAACCTTATTATGTTTGGCAACTTCCTTATTCACTTCAGAAATCAAATCATCAATCTGTCCCTCTACAGGACGCACATCCACTTGTGGGTCCAAAAGTCCCGTAGGTCTGATAATCTGTTCCGTACGAAGCAGTTCATGCTCCGACTCGTACTTTGAAGGCGTGGCAGAAACAAACAACAGCTGGTCGATATGCTCTTCAAATTCTTCAAAACAAAGAGGTCTGTTATCCAGCGCAGAGGGCAAACGGAAGCCGTAGTCTACGAGGGTTGTTTTGCGGGAACGGTCTCCACTGTACATGGCTCCGATTTGCGGGACGGTCATATGCGACTCGTCTATAATCATCAGAAAATCATTTCCAAAATAATCCAAAAGACAATGGGGCGGAACGCCGGGCTGCATACCGCTTAAGTGTCTGGAGTAGTTTTCAATTCCGGAACAAAAACCTGTTTCCCGGAGCATCTCTATATCAAAATTAGTACGCTCTGATATTCTCTGGGCCTCAAGCAGTTTGTCTTCACTCTTAAAAAACCGTACTCTCTCTTCTAACTCCGATTCGATATTTTTACATGCAATGTTTATCTTTTCCTGTGGCACCACATAGTGGGATGCCGGAAAAATCGCTACATGCTGAAGCGATGCATGTACCTGCCCCGTAAGCGGATCGGTTTCCACGATTCTGTCAATCTCATCGCCAAAAAATTCCACGCGGATTAAGTAGTCACCACCTTGCGCAGGATAAATCTCCACCACATCTCCGCGTACCCTGAAGCATCCGCGCTGCAAATCCATATCATTTCTGTCATATTGAATGTCTATCAATTCCCGCAAAACCTGATCTCTGTCCTTCACCATGCCGGGGCGGAGAGATACAATCATTCCCTGATAATCATCGGGACTTCCAAGACCGTAAATGCAAGATACACTGGCAACCACGATGACATCTTTCCTCTCGGAAAGGGATGCCGTGGCGGACAATCGCAATTTATCAATTTCATCATTCACAGACGAATCCTTCGCTATATAAGTATCAGAGGAAGGAACATAAGCCTCCGGCTGATAATAATCGTAATAGGACACAAAGTATTCTACCGCATTCTCCGGAAAAAATTCTTTAAACTCCCCGTAAAGCTGACCGGCCAACGTCTTATTGTGAGCAATAATCAATGTCGGCTTATTAAGTGCCGCGATTACATTGGCCATGGTAAAGGTCTTACCGGAACCGGTAACACCAAGCAAAGTCTGAAACTGGTTCCCTTCTTTAAAACCATCCACCAAATCCTTGATGGCCTGAGGCTGGTCTCCGGTGGGAGCAAATTCACTATGCAATTTGAAAGCAGAGTCGCCCGCTCTGCTTTCATGAGCAAGTAGCGTAGCGGATTGCGAATATCCTTTTTCTTCCATAACGGCCTCCTGTTTCTATCATCAAAAAACGTGTACGGATAGCTCTAATCATTATAGCATACCCATACACGTTTGGCAAACATTTGTTCTCTTTTGTCGTATTAATTTATCTTTCCTTCTAATATCTCAATCGCTTTATCGAGTTGCGTATCGATCCCCTGCTCTTCCGCCAGGTTATAATCATATTCGACTTCAATATCCGGCTTTATACCGATTCCGTGAATATTATTGCCCGAGGGCGTGTAATACGCACTGACCGTCAGTTTAATGGCTGTTCCGTCATCGAGCCTGTTTATCCTTTGTACGATTCCTTTTCCGTAAGTAGTGGTTCCGATTAAGGTTCCTTTGTTATAGTCTTTAATGGCACCTGCCAGAATTTCGGAAGCCGATGCAGAATATTCATTGATAAGTACTACCAGCGGAATATCCAGTTCAAATTCTCCGCTACAGGTATATTCCTTTCTTTCTCCTGCCTTATCTTCTGTATAAACAATCAAGCCTTCCGGAAGAATTCTCCTCGCTACGTCTACAACTGCTGCCAAATCACCACCGGGATTACTTCTAAGGTCCAAAATAAGTCCTTTTATTCCCTCGGCTCTAAGCTCAGCCATCGCTTCATTAAACTGATCTACAGTAACACCGTCAAATTCCGTAATCTGCAAATATCCGATACTATCCGCATCTTCAACCAAACCATGATTTACGGTTTCCGTTTCAATTAATTTTCCTCTCACTACTTCTATTTCAAGAAGTTCCGGCTCGCTCTCCCTGAAAATGGTCAAAACTACAGAAGTCCCTTCTTTTCCTTTTACCAGACTGACCGTTTTACTGAGACTATAGCCTCCTACATCTTCGCCGTTCACCTTATAAATCATGTCACCGCCTCTAAGGCCCGCTTCCTCTGCCGGTGACTGTTCCATAACGCTGCTGATCATGGGCATTTCTGTCACTTTGTCCAGTGTAATGTAAGCACCGATACCATAAGAAATCCCCTGATTACTGCTGAGCGCATCTTCCAGTTCTTCTTTGGAATAATATTCGGAATAAGGATCCCCTAAAGCATCCACCATTCCACGGTAAATCCCTTCCTGCAGTTCCTGCTCGGTTATCGGTTCCCCATAATAACTTTTCCACAACACATTTTCAACTATTTGCATTTTCTGCAAAGTTTCCATGGTCACAACACTCTCGTACTCGCCGTCTGCCGCAACCACCACGGTATTTCTGCCGGCAATATAAACCACAGCATTTTTTACTAAAATTATAATTCCGCCTATCAATACACAGAGCAGCATGCCACATGCCATGCCGCTCCAAAATAACCTCATCGGTTTCCTTTTATTATTTTGCCCGTTTTGAACATCCGGTTCCTTGTTCAAAAATCTCACTCCCATCTCTACCTTTCATTATTCCCCGGCCATCATTATTTATTCCGCAGTCATCCTATATGCTCTTTTAACTCCGCAGATAATTCCAAGGACTGACATAATTTCCGTTTAAACGGACACTGAAATGAAGATGATTACCTGTGGAACGTCCCGTGGTTCCCACAGCTGCAATTTTATCACCTTTATTTACTTCCGTTCCGGTTTGTACATACAATGCAGATGCATGCATGTAAATCGTATACAGTCCGTCACCATGATCAATCATAATATAATTGCCCATAGTAGCACTGTAAGCCGCTGCCACTACTTTACCGTCATAAGCCGCCAAGATAGGACTTCCTCCGGGAGCAGCCATATCAAGTCCGTTGTGGAACTGCTTTGTTCCCAATATCGGATGAATTCGATAACCGTAATCATCCGATATTCTTGTGTAGGAAGGCGCCGGCCATGTAAATACACCACCGTCATATTTTCTTCCCTGCTCAGCTGCAAGCTTCTTTCTCTCCTCGGCAATCGCTTTTTCAAGTGCTGCAATAGTTTCATTTTGCTCAGCAATATAAGCCTCATATTCCGCAATTGCCGCTTCTTTATTTTTGATGTCGCTGGAAACTGCATTAATTTCCTGTTCTTTTGCAGCAATCAACTCATTCATGGCCGCTTCTTCTGTTTCTACAGAACTTTTAGCTTCTTCTAAAACATCTTTTTCCGCTTCCAGACCTTCCTTACAAAGCGTAACATACTCTGTCTGGGCAGCATATTCGTTT
>JAZNAE010000062.1:0-1784 GCA_045586385.1 Lachnospiraceae bacterium | reverse complement strand
CATGATTTGGAGGATGTGGAGCAGCTTGCCCATAAGGTTATTATTATCAATCATGGTAAAAAGGTGTTTGATGACAGTTTACAATCCCTGAAATCCACATTGGGAAATAAGAAAATTATTACTCTTTCTCTAAATGCTCCTTATACAGGGGAAACATTGGGTGGTACAAAGGTGATACGAGGGGACAATCCGTATGAAATTTCATTGGAAGCCGATTTGGATAAGCAGGGAATTAGGGATTTACTAAACAACCTGAATGAAACGGTTAATTTTGCAGATATTTCCATAAAAGAACTGCCGATGGATATGATTATTACGAGGATTTATAATGAATAACGAAAACACATGGGACAAACTCCTGCAAATCAAAACCACCGGTCGGGATGATTCGAACTCCGACCAGTATCGGTATCCATATGAGCCCACACCGTACCCGGTATTGGAACGTTTGGCGAATAGCGGTCTTATCCGTAAAAAAGATGTGGTTTTGGATTATGGTTGCGGAAAAGGGCGTGTTGATTTTTTCCTGTCCTATCAGACCAAGGCAAAGACCATAGGAATTGAATATGATGAACGGATTTATCAGGCGACGGTTGATAATCAGAAGACGGCTGTTTCGGGAGCAAAGACAGAATTTGTATTAGTAAGAGCAGAAGAGTATGAGGTGCCTATAGAGGTCAACAGATTCTATTTTTTTAATCCATTTTCCGTGGAATTGCTTCGGAAAGTGATGGCAAGAATTATAGAATCTTATTATGAGAATCCGAGGGAAGCGTTTTTGTTTTTTTATTATCCGTCAGACGAATATATTTCCTACCTTATGACAGTGGACGAGTTGGAGTTTTATGATGAGATAGATTGTAGTGATTTGTTTGCAGGAAATGACACGCGGGAGCGGATTATGATTTTTCTGCTACCTTAACTGAAATTTGGAAAGGGAGATTTGAAAATGAATTTTCAGGATAAAGTTGTTGTAATTACAGGCGGAGCACATGGTATAGGGCTCTTTGCAGCGGATGAATTCAAAAAGATGGGCGCGCATGTTTGTGTAATTGATTGCGCGGAAGGCGACCATTATGTCGGCGATATTGGGAACAAGGATGAACTGGAAGCATTTGCGCAGACTGTAATTGAAAGGTTTGGTCGGGTAGATGTGCTTATTAACAATGCTCCGCCACAGATGCATGGCATCGATGATTGTACATGGGAACAGTTTCAAAATGCGTTGACTGTTGGTGTTACAGCCCCCTTCTATCTGAGTAAATTATTTGCATCTTATTTTTCTCAGGGAGCAAGCATTATTAATATTTCTTCTTCCCGTGACCGTATGAGTCAGCCGCAAACTGAAAGTTATACGGCAGCCAAGGGAGGTATTGCTGCACTGACACATGCATTGGCAGTCAGTTTTGCCGGAAAAGTGCGTGTAAACTCGATTTCTCCGGGATGGATTGATACCGATTATACAGTTTATGAAGGTCCGGATGCAAAGCAGCAACCGGCAGGTCGTGTAGGTAATCCGCTTGACATTGTCAATATGATTGCATTCCTTGCTTCCGACAAAGCAGGATTTATCACAGGCGAAAATATATGCATAGATGGCGGACAGACAAAGTTAATGATTTATCATGGTGACCATGGGTGGTCGTTGGAATAAAACGGGAGATATTATTTTAGGGGAGGTAAAAATGAGTACCGTATATTATTCGGATAATGACATATTAATTCGTAGCATGAAAATCGAGGATGCCAAAATAATAAATGATACCTATATGTCCTATGGGTGG
>JAZNAE010000061.1:0-61406 GCA_045586385.1 Lachnospiraceae bacterium | reverse complement strand
TTTTCCTCTCTTGGCACGGACTTCTGCTGACTCCAATCCATGATCTGCGGAATTGCGAAGCAGATGCATTAAAGGATCGCCGATTTCGTCAACCACGGTTCTGTCAAGTTCTGTCTCTTCACCGGACATATATAATTCCATCTTTTTATCTAACTTCTTAGATAAATCACGGATCATTCTCGGGAATTTATTTACAACGCTTTCAATGGGCACCATTCGAACCTTCATTACAGATTCATGCAGATTGGTAGTTACACTCTCTAAGTATTCAATCTGTTCATTAAATGCTGTTCCCAATGAAGTCTCTGTACTTGATGCGGATACCAGGGAGTTCTTCGCAATAATAAGCTCGCTTACGAGATTCATAAGTACATCCAGCTTTTCAATATCAACACGCACTGTTCTGTTTACTACCGGCTTGGATGCCTTCTTATCATTCTGTTTAACAGCTGTTCCCTGGGCTGCCTGTGATACAGCAAGTGTTGTATCTGACTTTTCATCTTCCTTGCCATACTTCTCGTCCGCATATGCACTTACATCCATATCTACAACATCACCTGTTACAGATTCAATTTCAGAAACGTTCTTGGCTGCTGCAATAATCTGATCAATTTCACATTCTGCAACAACAATCAAACTGAATTCCAATTCAAATCTTTCATCTTCAATATCCTGTGCAGAAGGATTACACACAATAATTTCTGCCTTCTCTTCAATTGCCTTGTATACAAGGAATGCTCTGGCAGCTTTCAAAATACAGGTTTCCTGTACTCTGATGTCCAAACCATATACATGCTTGCCCTGCTTTTTAGCAACTGCAAACACATGCTTTTCAGGATCCCCAAGCGGAATTTCTTTCCACTTCTGGCTCTCCTTCGGTGCGTCTTCAGTTTTTGCTTCCTTCTTTGCTTTTTTAGGTTTTTCTGCAGATCCGCTTCCTTGTCCGCCACCCTTAAGAAATTCATTCAACTGATCAATCAGCTGCTGGTTTTCATTCGTACCTTCATCTGCTGTTTCCTGAATGCACTTTGTATATTCTTCTAACGCATCGAGACACTGGAACAGAATATCAATCAATCCGGAAGTAACCTTCATGCTGCCGTTTCTGATTTCAGAAAAAACATTTTCCATATCATGTGTAAGCGCCTGCATACGTTTATAGCCCATGGTTCCTGCCATACCCTTCAAGGAATGAGCTGCACGGAAAATTTCATTAATTGTATCAGCGTCCTCCGGTGACTGCTCCAGACTTAAAATCTGCGTATTCAGACTTTCCAAATGTTCTTTTGTCTCATCCAGGAAAATTTCCAAATATTGATTCACATCCATACTACTTTACCCCCACGTTCTTAATGATTTCATTTGCAAGTTCTTCAAGCGGCAGTTCTTTCTGTGAAAGTCCTGCTTGCATGATACTTCTCGGCATACCATACACCGTACAGGTTTCTTCATTTTGAGAAAACACCGTCACTTTTTTCTTTAATTTTAAATTACTGATACCTTCCGTTCCGTCTGCGCCCATGCCCGTCATCACAACACAAACAATCTCGTCAAACTTACTGTCAGAGAGCGATTCATACATATAGTTGGCACAAGGCTTTACGCCTTCTCTCGGCGGTTTGTCCAAATACCGTATGACATGTTGCCCATTCGGCATGGTAAGCACCTCCATGTGCATCCCGCCTCTTGCAAGATACACATTTCCGGGAGAAATAACATCGCCGTCTGCCGCTTCCTTTACGGCAAGTTCACTCAAACTATTCAGCCGGCAAGCCAATGCTTCCGTAAAGCCTGCAGGCATGTGTTGTACAATCAAAACAGGGGATGACAGATTTGCCGGAAGTTTTGCAATTACTCGCTGCAACGCTTTCGGTCCGCCGGTGGAACTGGCAATTGCAACTATTTTGGAGCCGGCAATTTTTCCGTCTGTTCTCATCTCTATGCGCTTCCTGTTTTTGTTTTTTATATTATATCACAACACTGTCTTCGCATGAGTGCAAAGTGACCTAAAATCCCTTTTCCCGCTTCCTAATTTTTCTGTCTTCTTCGAAAATAAAACGGATTATTTCCTCTCTTTCTACCGTATCAATATTAATATACTGAGCACGGTGCTCATAGAGGCCTTGTTTTTTCTCAATTTCCTTGACGGAAATAATACGTGCAACCAACATATACTCTTTATCTTTCCCATCAATTACCAGATGATATCTGCAACAGATAAGACTGCCTATTTCATAAGAATAGTCTCCCACAAAGCGGATACCACCACCGCTGATATCAACGATAATGCTTCTTTTTAGCGGCAAGCCCGGAACCAGAAATTTATCCCGCTTATCTACCGCCTCTATCTCTTCTTTTTCAAGCAATCTGCAATCCATCTCCAAAGCACAACTCAAACGGTAATATTCTCTTCTCTGGAATTTTCTTAAATTACTGGTAAGTTCAAAAACAAGAATAAACTTATTATCGCTCTTATATCTGTCTATTACCCTTGCAAAACACTGATACAATCCGTAGGCCGTATAAAAATACAAATCATATTCTACATCTACCGGCAAAAGAACTAGCTTTGTTTTTTCCATAGGCATAAAGATTTCAAGGCGATCCTCTGACAAAACATCATATACTGTACTCTGATATACTTTCTTTCTTTCCGCATCATCTATGCTTCTTACCCTGTCTACTGCCTGTATTTCCAATCTGGTTCCCGGTGCAACGTACTTTGATAACATATCTGCGTTCCCCCCTCACCCATTATATTTTTTTACCTGAAACAATGTGGGAGAAAAAGGCTGCCATACCTCTTTTCACCAAATTCTGATTCAGTTCTCTATTCATTAACTTTGCTGCAATTGCTTCATACGCAAGTGCGGACTTTGCTGTTGGTGCCTGCAGGGATACCGGCATCTGTTGCATCACCGCCTTTGATAACTGGCTATCCTGCGGTACCGCTCCCAGATACAAAATCGGCAATTTTAAATATCTGGCCACCACTGCATTCAGTTTGTTAAACAATGCCTGTCCTTCTCCGGCACTGTCCACCTTGTTTGCAATTATTTTAATTTGTGACTCCCTCTCCGAAAATCGGGGATGTCTCTTTAATGCCTTAAGCAATGAATAAGAGTCTGTAATTGATGTAGGCTCCGGTGTCGTTACAAGTAAAATTTCTCCGCTGGCTACCAGAAATTCCAATACTGCATCCGCGATTCCGGCTCCCGTATCTACAATGATAATATCTGCTATGGCATCTAACTGTGCAAGATTCTGAATAATATAGGTTAAATATTCCCTGCTCAAATTTGATAAGCCGGCTATTCCGGAACCTCCCGAGATAAAGCCAACCTCCATCGGTCCCCATGTAATAATTTCGGTTATATTTTTCCCCTGATAAATCAAATCACATAAATTATGCTTTGGTACAGCACCAAACATAATCTCAATATTGGCAAGCCCGAAATCAGCGTCCAAAATAATAACCCTCTGTCCCATTTTCTTAAACTGAATAGCCAGATTAATTGCCGTGTTTGATTTGCCCACACCGCCTTTGCCGCTTGTGACGGTGATGACTCTGGCAACCGGTCTTTGAACGTTATTTGCTTTAATAATATTTCTTAACTGTTCTGCCTGATCCATATTTTGTCTCCGTGTTCTTTAATCTCAACTCTTTCTTCCACCCAACAATTGCTTTACCGTTTTTTGCGGATTGAAGCTTTCAATATCATCCGGTACATTCTGCCCACAGGTTACATAGGACAAATCGGCACCGGTATATAATTTGATATTTAGCAGGTTTCCAAGTGTTGTGGTTTCATCTAATTTTGTAAAAATCAGTTTATAGTCGGTCATCATGGAATATGCATCAACGATACTGAGCAAATCCCTGTATTTCGTTGTCGCACTAAGTACCAGAAACACTTCCTTCTCAGCCAGACCGTCTACGGAATGTACAAACTTCTTCATGGTTTCCTTCTGTACTTCATTCTGATGGGAATGTCCGGCCGTATCTACCATGATAAAATCATATTCTTTAAAATCAAGAAGTGCCTGTTCCACTTCCTCTGTAGAATAAATAATCCGGAAAGGTACTTCCAATATATTGGCATAAGTTCTGAGCTGTTCTGCTGCCGCTATCCTGTATGTATCTGCCGTAAGCAGTGCCACTTTCTTCCCTGCCTCTACGCTGAACTTCGATGCAATCTTTGCAATGGTAGTGGTTTTCCCAACTCCTGTAGGTCCCACAAAGAAAACTACCTTCGGCCCCTTTTGTGCGATGGTAATTTCACTGGGTTTTCCAAATTTGAGTATCATCTTCTGATACACGTTGGCAAGTGCAAAATCAAAAGGAACATTCGGTTTGTTTGCCTTTTCCATCTCATCGATAATCTGGTTTGCATACTGTTCATTGACTTCGTTATCAAGCATGGTATTATACAGAAGCTTCATGAACCGTTCCAATTCATTATTCTTTTCTTCTTCCTTTTCTTCCCTCTTCTCCGCATCTTCTTTTTCTTCTTCCGGCTTCTGAAGCTGCTGTTCCAACAAAAGATGTAGCGAATCCAGTTTTTCCTCAATCACATGATTCTCCGTTTTACGGTTATCTTCTGCTATGGCTTCCACGAGAGGTTGTCTTTTTTCTTCTTTCACCGCTGTAGCTGCCGGTTTCATAACTTCTTTTTTTGCGGTTACGATTTTTTGTTCGGCTTCCTCTTCCAGTGCCACTGTCACTTCCGTCAACTGGGGACGCAAAAAGCTGAAAATCCCTTTCTTTTTCACATTACGTACATTCATAATAACTACATTATTACCCAGTTCCTTCTTTGCGGCTTCCACTGCCTCGTATTCTGTTTTTCCTTGAAATTTCTTGATTATCATGCTGTCACCATTCCTACAGACTGTAATTCAATATTGTTTTCTATTTCATTGTATGACACTACAATCAAATCCTTGTAGTAATCTTCTGTGAGCCGTTTAAAATATACTCTGACAATAGGTGAAGTAATCACAATCGGATTCTTTCCGAGATTCTCCAATTTTGCGACTTCATTTCCAACGGACTTCATAATACCCTTGCTCTTTTCCGGATCAAGTGTAAGATAAGCTCCGTTTTCGGTCTGCTTTACGCTCGCCATAATTTCCTGCTCCAGTTTCGGGTCCAATGTAACCACACTTGTTGTCTCGTTCGCAGGGAAAAACTTGTTGGAAATCGCACGCTTTAAGCTTTGTCTTACATATTCCGTTAAAATATCCGTATCTCTTGTGGTCGATGCATAATCTGCCAATGTCTCAAATATGGTAAGCAAATCCCTGATGGAAATACCTTCTTTTAAGAGATTCTGCAATACCTTTTGTACTTCTCCGAGACCTAACAGCTTGGGTACAAGTTCTTCTACCAAAGAAGGATTGGTCTCTTTTAAATTGCTGACAAGATTCTGTACATCCTGTCTGGTAAGCAGTTCGGAAATATGCTGTCTGATAATTTCCGTTAAATGAGTGGCTATAATAGACGGCGGGTCTACTACCGTATATCCCATACTTTCCGCACGTTCTCTTTGCCCCTCTGTTATCCAGATGGCAGGCAAATGGAATGAGGGCTCAAAAGTGGGAATACCTGTTATTTCCTCCTCCACATAGCCGGGATTCATGGCCATATAATGGTCAAAAAGGATTTCCCCTTCACTGACCTGAATTCCCTTTATTTTAATAATATATTGATTCGGATTAAGCTGGATATTATCACGCAGACGGATAATCGGCACTACCGTACCAAGCTCTAATGCAATCTGTCTTCTGATCATAACCACACGGTCAAGAAGGTCTCCACCCTGGTTTACATCCGCAAGCGGAATAATTCCGTAACCGAATTCAAGTTCTATCGGATCAACCTGGAGCAGACTGTTGACATTTTCCGGTTGCCTGATTTCCTCTGCCGCAATCTCCTCTGCATCCACTTCGCCTTCAATCTTCGCTGTTTCTATTTCACCTGCTATCACTCTTCCGCTTACGATAAAGATGAGTCCCAGTATCATAAAAACAAGGGTAGGCAAAGGAGTTACGATTCCCAGTCCCGTAATAATCGCACCTACGATATACAATACCTTCGGCACACCGAAAAGCTGCTTAATAAGCACAGAACCAAAGTCTGCATCCTTGGAGCCCTTGGTGACCAGAATACCTGTTGATAAAGAAATAAGCAGGGACGGAATCTGGCTCACAAGTCCATCACCAATCGTTAAAATAACATATTGCTGCAACGCCGCAGATATATCCATACCACGGGAAAGAACACCCATGGCGATACCACCTACGATATTAACCGCCGTTATAATAAGACCTGCCGTAGCGTCTCCTTTTACGTACTTCACCGCACCATCCATGGAACCGAAGAAACTTGCTTCTTCCTGTATCTTATCTCTTCTTCTCTTAGCCTCTGCATCATTGATGGCTCCGGTATTTAAATCCGCGTCAATGGCCATCTGTTTTCCGGGCATGGCATCCAAGGTAAATCTTGCCGTTACTTCCGCAACTCTCTCGGAACCTTTATTGATTACCATAAACTGAATCAATATCAGAATAATAAAAACAATACTTCCGACAATCAAATCACCGCCGCCAACGTAGCTACCAAAGGTTTCTACTACCTGTCCGGGATCTCCTGTAATCAGAATCAATCGTGTAGAAGATACGTTAAGTGAGATTCGGAAGATCGTTGTAAATAACAAAATTGTTGGGAAGAATGACAAATCCAGAACCTCTTTTGCAAACATGGTTCCGAACATAATTGTAAATGCAACCGCAATGTTACATGCAAGCAGAATATCCAAAAGCCAGTTGGGAATAGGTACAATAAACATAATAAACGCTGCCAATACATATAATGCTACACCAATATCCGCTTTTTTCATGCACCCATCTCCCTTCCTTTGTATTTTCTACTTATACTTTCCCTTTTAAATGGTATACAAATGCAAGTACTTCTGCCACTGCCTGATAAAGCTCCGGCGGTATCAGCCCACCTATTTCCACATTGGCATAGAGCATTCTCGCAAGTGGTTTATTTTCCACAATTTCAATGTCATTTTCTTTGGCAATCTCTTTGATTCTCTGTGCCAGAAAATCTTGCCCTTTGGCAAGTACATACGGTGCTTCGTACTTATCCGGGTCATATTTGATAGCAACCGCATAATGCGTCGGGTTTGTGATAACCACGTCTGCCTCCGGTAACTGTTGCATCATTCTCCGCATGGAAGCCTCACGCATTCGCTGCTTCTGCTTTCCTTTTACCTGCGGATCACCTTCCTGATTCTTATATTCGTCTTTTACTTCCTGTTTGGTCATTTTCATATCCTGGTTAAATTTCCATTTTTGATATGCAAAATCCAGAAAAGCAATTATCATATATACCGCTGAAATACGGATTCCCAAATCTGTTACAATTTCACCGATTAAGCCGATAGCCTGATTGATTCCTATATCATAAAGAAGGAAGACTTCATCAATCCTGCCACTTAGATAAGCATATGCCACATATGCGATTATGCCGATTTTCGCAATGGATTTAATCAATTCAACCAAAGAATTCGGAGAAAAAATCCTTGCAAATCCTTTTATTGGACTTAATTTGCTGAATTTAGGCTTAAGCGGCTTGGTCGTCGGCTTCCATTTCACCTGAACAATATCGCACACAATTGCAACTAAAAGTCCCACCAACAAAACCGGTGCTATAATGATTACAAGCTGGTATACCATACTTTTTACCAGTGTCGTTACTGCTGCTACGGGAAGCATACCGTTATACATTTTAATCGTATGGGGTATCTGGTTATACACTCCGGAAAAATATTCCATCATGCCGTATCCCATCTGCCCTACATACACCTTCATCATTACAAAGACCGCCAACAATCCGAATGCATTGGCAATTTCTTTGCTCTTGGCAACCTGCCCCTCTTTTCTGGCATCACTCAGTTTTTTACTGGTAGGCTGTTCAGTTTTTTCCCCGCCGGGGCCGTCTTTTGCAAAAAACTGCAAGTTATATTCCAAAATCATTTTTCATCACCCGGTCCTATCTCATCGCTTCCACGAAACTGACTATCATCCGTTTCATCTGGTCAAACACAAAATTTGCCGCTCCCGGAAGCATTGCTGTTGTAAGAAATAACACGCTAAGCCCTACCAATACTTTCATTTGAATACCTACCGCAAACATATTTAATTGCGGTGATACCTTAGCCAAAATACCAAGGACAGCATTCAGGATAATCATAACTGCAAAAATTGGAAGGCATATACGAAAACCGATTAAAATATAGTTTGCCATAAACCCCATCATAGCTGAAAGTAACCTATTACTGTCAAAAAGCATTCCGTTTACCGGAATCAATATATATGTCTCTGCCAATGCCTTTAACAAATATCTGTGCAATCCTGAAATCATGAGCATAAGCAGTACCATATAGTTATAATAAATACCTGTAATGGTAGAACTTTGTCTTGTAGTCGGGTCCATAAGATTTGCCATGGATAAACCCATTTCCATATCTGCGATATGACCTGCAAAGGACACAATGGTAGTGCATAGATTTGCTGCAAATCCTATCAGAAGTCCTGTTACGGCTTCTTTCAGCACCACAATAAAATATCCGATCAAGGTATTGTACGTCACATCAACCTGTGGCACCACATTGTACAAAATAACCGCCACACATACGCTAAGACCGATTCTTACATTACGGGGCGTGTTAGTCATACTAAAAAAAGGAGCAATAAATACAAAGCAGGAAACTCTGACCAATATTAACAAAAAATATTCTAAATCAGCATAACTGAATGCGTATTCAATCATATTATTTACCTTGCATATACGCTGAAATCAGACCACATTTTAACCATAAAACCACTCAGTTCCGTAAGCATCCAGTTCCCCAATAAAATAAGTGCCAAAAAAACTGCAATAATTTTCGGTACAAACGTAAGCGTCTGTTCCTGAATAGAGGTTACCGTCTGAAATATACTGATAATCAAACCGACAATTAGGGAAACCAGCAAAACCGGTGCAGAAACTTTTATGACTAAAAATAATGCCTGACTGGCAATGGCTGTTACCTCATTTATTCCCATTCCCTAAACCTCCTTTGTATTCCTATCGTCAGTAAAACGTCTTAATCAAGTTCACAATAATCAGATTCCAGCCGTCTGCCAAGACAAATAACAATATCTTAAACGGCATGGATATGGTGGTCGGTGGTAGCATCATCATGCCCATACTCATGAGTGTCGATGCGACTACCATATCAATCACTATAAACGGAATATAAATAATGAAACCTATAATAAATGCTTGTCTCAGTTCACTGATAATAAAACTGGGCACCAGTACGGAAGTGGGAATTCCGTCGAGGGTTCCGTCCCACTCTTCTCCACTGATTTCGAGAAATGTTCTTACATCCTCCGTTTGTGTCTGCTTATACATAAATTCCCGAAGCGGATCTATTGCGCTTTCCATAAATTCTTCCTGCGAAATTTCCCCCGCATCAAAAGGAACAATTGCCTCTTCATATATTTCACCGATATACGGTCTCATAATGAAAAAGGTCAAAAACAAAGCTAACCCAATCAGCACCTGGTTTGGCGGGGCTGTTTGGGTATTAAGAGCTGCCCTCGTAAAATGAAGAACAATGATAATTCTCGTAAAAGAGGTCAGCATAATAAGAAGTGTCGGTGCAAGCGCAATCAGGGTAAGCGTAATCAGAATTCTCAGTGTTCCGTTTACTTGTCCGTTATCGCCTGTATATGACACGGTCAAATTATTTGCTATATTCAGTTCCCCAAGTTCCTCAGCAGACTCGGCACTGCCCGGTTCCTCAATATTAGTTCTCGTTTCACTCTCTCCTGTCAAGTGTGAATCCACTCCGGTCGCACTAACCTGCATGGGGGGAATAATACAGAATATGCCCACCAAAAACAGCAGGCATATTATCTTACTTATTCTTTTTGCGGCAAAAAAATTTTTCATATTGCCAAATTCCTTAATCATTCTCTTTTTGTTTTTTAAACTTCTCCAAAATACTTCCGAAATCAACATTTCCCGTTTGATTTTGGCCAAAGATAATCTCATCCTCCGTAAGTTCGGATAACATATGTACTTCGTCCTTGCCTACTGCGACTACCAGATACTTATTACCGGCTCTCACTATCTGTATATACTTATTCCCGGCAATGCGCATAGTCTCTATCACTTCGAGATTGCTGCATACTGCTTTATTTTTCTGGTATCCGGCAATCCATCTTGTGACAGCATAAGTAATTGCAAGCACAAAAACAAACAAAATGAGTACAGTCATAAATTGCAGATAACTATCCCTGGTACTTACTCCGGCAAGCAACATGACTAACCAACAACTTTCTTAACCGCTTCAATTACACGATCAGGCTGAAACGGTTTTACAATAAAGTCCTTGGCACCTGCCTGAATAGATTCGATAACCATTGCCTGCTGACCCATAGCAGAACACATAATTACGGTCGCATTTGCATCGGCAGCCTTGATATTTTTAAGAGCCTGTATACCGTCAACCTCCGGCATTGTAATGTCCATGAGTACGAGATCCGGTTTTAACTCATTGTATTTCTCAAGAGCTTTTGCACCATTTTCTGCCTCACCTACTACATTATAGCCATTCTTTGACAGAATGTCTTTGATCATCATACGCATAAATGCTGCATCATCAACGATTAAAATATTTTTTGCCATATCTTTTCTCCTAACTATTATTTTATAATTTCTGTTACACGAATACCAAAGCTTTCTTCAATTACTACTACTTCACCTTTGGCAACAAACTTACCATTTACCAAAACATCTATCGGTTCACCGGCAATCTTATCCAGTTCGATAATGGTGCCGGGTGCAAAATCAAGTATTTCTGCAATAGACTTTTTAGTTCTTCCAAGTTCTACGGTAACTTCCAGCGGCACATCCATAATCAATTCAATGTTTTCCTGTCCCGGCATTACATTTCCGGCAACATTAAAACTCTGGAACTGTGCAGGCTGAATATTCATATTGGGTGCTGGTGCATATCCCATATTCATCTGCGGCATTTGCATATTCATCATACCCATAGGATTCATGTTCATCTGAGGCATCGGCATACCCATTCCCATCTGACTCATATCCGGCTGGGGCATAGGAGCCGGCTCGGGATTTTGCATCTGCGGCATTTCTACTACCGGCGGAACATAAGGAACCGGTTCCGGTTCGGGCTCCGGTGCAGGTGCAGGTTCTTGTGATGACATAAATGTGTCATACAAACTCCTTGCAAAATCTATCGGGTATAACTGCATGATTGTACTGTCTACTAAGTCTTCAATCTGCATACGGAAAGAAATCTTAACAAACGTACCTGATAAAAATGATGCGATGTCATTGCCATCTGAAAAATTCTTTAAATCAATACGGCTTGCTTCCGGGGGACTGATATCAATCACCTTACCGAGCATCGTTGACATTGAAGTGGCTGCAGCACCCATCATCTGGTTCATTGCTTCTGATATGGCACTCAAATGCAGTTCACCAAGTTCTCCGTCCATATTACTGCCGTCACCGCCCATCATCAGGTCTGTAATTACTTTTACATCCGATTCGCGCAGTACCATGATATTTGAACCATCCAAACCTGCAGTATATCTGATTTGGATAAACACGCACGGTTTTTGATATTCTTCCATTACGGATTCCCAATCCGCAAGTGTTACAACAGGTGTTGTAATATTTACTCTTCTATTAACCAGTGAAAACAAGGTAGTTGCAGAAGATCCCATGCTGATATTGGCAATTTCACCAATCGCATCTTTTTCGGTATCTGTCAACAATGTTTCGTCTATACCGCTTTTTCCTTCAGCGATGCTACTACCTGTATCTCCCCCTGATAAATCCATGCCACTGAGAAGCGCATTTATTTCATCCTGTGACAATATTCCGTCCATGCTTTATCCCTCCTCTCTAATGACTTCTGTTACCCGCACCGCATATTTGTCCTGACTGGATCCGGGCAATGCTTTAAATTTTCTATAATTACCGACATAAACCTCCATCTCTGAGGCAACACCGGTATTTAATCTGATAATATCTCCCGGTTGCAATCCGATAAAGTCGTTTACATACACCTGCGTTTTTCCAAGGATTGCTCTTACCGGCACATCTATTCTCTTAATGAGAGCCTCAATATGCTCTTCATAATCTTCTGCATCTTCTTTCTGCATGGTAGAGAACCAATACTTCGTATTCAATTTATCCATGACATCTTCCAATGTAAAATAGGGAAGACATATGTTCATAAGACCTTCTATTTCCCCTATTTTGATATTCATGGTAACAATCGCAATCATATCACTGGGTGCTATAATCTGTGCAAACTGTGCATTTGTTTCAATACGCTCCATGACAGGATTGATATCCACAACATTTTTCCAAGGTTCACGCATAAGGTGCATACAGATAACCATGATTTTTTCCAGGATTGACATTTCTATTTCCGAAAAATCCCTTGTTTTGTCAAGGGGTATCCCCGGACCACCGAGCATACGGTCAAGCATTGCAAAACCTAAATTTGCGGATAAATCGATAATGATCGTGCCGCTTAGCGGACTGAAATCAACAATCCCAAGTATTACGGGGTTTGCCAACGCATTACTGAATTCCGAAAATGTAACTGCCTCTGAACTGGTAACACTTACCTGCACGTTTTTCCTCAGATAAACGGGAAGATTGGTAGATAGCAGTCTTCCGTAATGCTCATATATAATTTCAAGTGTACGTAAGTGCTCCTTAGAGAACTTTGCCGGACGTTTAAAGTCATAATCCTTTATCTGGCGTTCTCCCGAGTCCTGCATCTGTTCTACATCTAATTCACCGGTGCTTAGCGCATTCAGCAAATTATCTATTTCGCTTTGAGACAGTACCTCGCCCATGAAGGTTCACCTCCTTCATTTTAAGTTTCTTTTCGTATCAGCCTTACTGGTAAAGAGCGCCACTGATTGTCACGTCATAGATAAACTTAGAATCAAATAAAACCTGAATTCTCTCAAGTATCTGTTCTTCTATATAGTGGCTGTTATCTCTTGCCTGATCAACCGTAAATTGTGCTACAACATCATTGATTTCACCTTTAATAAGACTTTCTCTAGATGCAATGTCAGCACCATAAACTTCATAATCTTCATCCTTTGAATTCATGGATAATGTAATAGATAAAAGTGCATAATGCTCTTTGCCGTCTTCGCCTTTTTTAAGAGGAATCGTCATTTCTGCTATATCATGCGTCACAACATCCGCCATGGAAACGGAAATTGCCGCCTGCTGCGATTCTTCTCCTGCTCCCAAATCAAGGTTAACCGCTGCCGCAATATCCGTCACAAGCGCTGCCGTCTTTCTGTTTGTTCCCATAACACTAAAAAGTGTTACGGAGGAAAGCACGATATTCACAATCAAAAGCATTAAAATAATAATAGAAATAAGGTTTTTCTTCATCATCTGTCTCCCAAGTTTTAATAAGAGCTTAAAGAATTATATATTCTGATCTCTACTCTTCTGTTCTTTGCCCTTCCCTCTTCCGTGGAATTATCGGCTATCGGCATGTACTCACCCATGCCGGAATGTTTGATGCTGGTAGGACTTAATGTTGTGTTGTCTTTTAAATAATAAAATACCGATAAGGCACGTCCTGCACTAAGTTCATCATTATTGGAATATTTTGCCCCTGACATGGGAACATTGTCCGTATGCCCTTCTATCTCTATCTTTCCCGAACTGTACTGCTGTAATATAATCCCTACTTGGTTTAAAATAGGCATTGCATCCTCTTTCAGTTCCACTTTTCCAGAATCAAACAGAATCGCTCCGTTTAAGGTAAGCTGTACATACTGGGCCGTAAATGTAATATCTATTTCTTTTTCCAGATTTTTTTCTTTTAACGCTTCCTCAACCATTTCCGCAAGCTGCTCGGATTCTTCCAATTTCGCCTGTTCCATGGTTTCCACAGCTGTTTCTAAATTTTCGGGAACTGTTTCTCCCTCATTATCTTTACCTGTACTGTTGATGTACTCATCAAGTTCATTCAACTGACTGACACCCATGCTGACTAAAACGCCATCACCGATTGCTGTAGAACCGGCAGAAAAAATACTGAAGGTCTGATTAAAGGATGCTGCCAGAAGCTCAAACTTCTGTGCATCTACCGTTGACATGGAAAACAACATAACGAAAAAACAAAGAAGCAAGTTCATCAAATCCGCAAATGTGGCCTGCCACGCCGGCGCCCCTTTCGGCGGTTCATCCGGTTTTCTTTTAGCCAAGTTCCTCACCTCCGTCACTCTGTGTGCCTCTCTGCTCAGGTGAAAGGAATGATTTCAATTTTTCTTCGATAACTCTCGGGTTTTCACCGGCCTGGATTGACAAAAGACCTTCTATCATAATTTCTTTCATCATGATTTCACTGGCATTGTTCACTTTTAACTTATTTGCAACCGGCGTACATATCCAGTTTGCAAGAAGGGAACCGTACAAGGTAGTAATAAGTGCTACCGCCATGGAAGGTCCGATGCTGGAAGGGTCATCCATTTCATAAAGCATGTTAACGAGACCTACAAGCGTACCAATCATACCCCACGCAGGTCCCATCGCTGCCAAATCTTCCCAAAAAGTAATTTTCTTTTTATGTCTGTCTTCCACACTGACAAGCTCTGTCTCCATGATACCACGGACAAGCTCCGGATCGGTACCGTCGACAATCAGAAGAATTCCTTTTTTCATGAATTCGTCATCTAATTCACTCGCCGCTTCTTCCAGTGAGAGAAGACCTTCTTTACGTGCTACGTTAGATAATTCAATAATCTTCTGTATCATAGCACTCATATCGATAGAAGGGGCCTTAAATACAAGCAAAAAACTCTTAAGACCACCTATGTAATCTTTCATAGTATTTGCTGCCAGGACAGCAAAGAAAGCCCCACCAAATGTAATAATCGCTGAAGGAGCATCTAAGTATCGACCTATATTATTAATGCCGGCATTGTCAATAATACCGTACGCACACATGGCAAAACATAAAATCAAGCCTAAAATTGACGCTAAATCCACAATTTGCACCCGTTTTTGCGTTAATCCGCAAAAATTTCCTTTCTATACAATTTTACAAGATTTTTCACCTCTTGTCTACTTTCTTTTACAATTATTTTTCTTCCGGTGGTAAATGCAATTACCGTGTCCGGAGTTTCTTCGACAAGCTCAATCAAATCGGGATTTACCAAAACTTTAGAACCATTTATTTTTGTCACTTCTACCATATCTATACCTCCCAATTTCACCCCAAATGAAAATGCCTAAAGGGAACCGGCATTTTCCGGTTCCCTCAAGCTATCAAATTATACTGCTAAACATTATCTCTTCAGATTGGTAAGCTCTTCAAGCAACGTATCTGAAACTGTGATAATACGGCTGTTTGCCTGGAAACCTCTCTGGGTAGTAATCATTTCCGTAAATTCTGCGGAAAGGTCCACGTTACTCATTTCCAGAACACCGGTGTTCATGTAGCCGCCGCCGGTAGTAATATCTGTTCCGATTCCATCAAACTCACCCGAGTTCATGGTTGCGGAGTATAAGTTATCTCCTTCTTTTGCAAGACCTGATGCATTGGCAAATGTTGCCACAGCAATCTGTCCGAGGAGTCTTGACTGACCATTATCATATGTTGCATAAATCATACCATCCTTCTGAATGGTAATTCCGCTCATTTCACCCACTCTACGTCCTGCTCCGAGACCGTCGATATCACCGCGGACTGCTGTGGTGGTGGATGAGCCGTTGTTATTTAAGTTTGAGGTTGCGGAGAAATCGATGGAAATTGCTCTCATGCTGGGCAACCCTTCAAATGTAAGGTTGATTGCAGAAGTATTATCAGCTCCTACATAATCAAAAGTTCCTGTTCCCGGGTCATAAATCAGTTCGATACCTCTAGGATTATCTTTTGCGGACTTATCATATAACTTCACATCCACTCCATCAATCGGTTCTTTTGTCGTTTGTCCATTTACATCGACAGTTGTTGTATACAATATAGATTTTCCTTCTGAATCCAGCACATCATCTAACTGCACTGTAAATTTACCATTATCGGCATCTGTTGCATGAATACTAAGCTTTGCAGTATATTTATAACCCTTTTCATCAAAGAATTCCAAGTTTACAATCTTTCCTTCGGAGCTGTTTACATTGGTATCCTTTGCATCGATAATACCTGTAATTCTTGACATGGTAGTTGCTTCTGAAGGATATGTAAGGTTTTCTTCTGTCATCACGCGAAGTGCAGAAACGGTATCCTGTTTGATGGTGCTGGGGTCAGCCGGGTCTACCTGCCATCCCATTACGTTATAACCATTACTGGTCATACACAAATTTCCCACTCCGTCTACATAGAAGGAACCGTCTCTTGTAAAGAAATTATCGTTACCGTTACTTACTACGAAAAAGGCATCTCCTGTAATCATAATATCAAACGGATCATTTGTTGTCTGGCTTGCGCCCTGTGTGGTAATTGCTGTTTTGATGGCACCGGTTTTGGAACCGAGACCGATTTGTCTTGCGTTCACACCGCCGACACCGGTAGTAGGATTTGCACCGGATGCTGCCTGTGTGGTCTGATACATCAAGTCACCGAATGTCATGGACTGTGACTTGTAAGCTGTTGTATTAACGTTTGCAATGTTATTACCTATAACGTCCATTCTTGTCTGGTGGGTCTTAAGACCTGCTACACCAGAATATAATGCTCTCATCATAATGAATTGACCTCCTTATGGTTTATTACCGTATCCTTCCGTCTGTCGTTCGGGAAGGTGTATAGCCTCCGTAAGGTCCGGCTACATAATTACGGCTCCGTCAATGTTTGTAAATACATTTTCCGTGGCATCTGTCTGATTCATGGCTGTCACTACCGTATTGTTGGGAATATTTACGATAAAAGCCAATCCGTCAACGATTACCAGGGATTCTCTGATTCCTTTTTGTCCTGCTCTTGCAGCACCCTCATTTAATCGTTCCATCTGCCCCTTAGTTAACTCTATGTTCCTGTCAGAAAGTCTTCCTGCGGCATGCTTTGAAAATTTCACTTCGCTGCCTATGCTTTGTTTCTGTAAGACTTCCCGGAAAGACAACCCTTCCTCGGTAACATTTTTAACCGGAGTCTTGTTTTGATTTAAGTACTGATCCTGCAGCTGCTTAATTGAAGGGAATCCACTGTTTTGAATTTTCATGTTCCTCTCCTCCCTGAGTGGCTGCCCGCATCCTGCTATGCGTTTTCATCTGCTGTTACATCACCTGTTGCATCTTCATTTGTTTCATCATCTGAAACAGTATCTTCTGCCACAGCACCTTCTTCTGTAACTTCTTCTACTTCTGTAACTTCCTCTGCGCCTTCTGTATCTTCTACGTCTTCTGTTTCAGTTGCTTTATTTGCTTCATTTTCTTCTACAAGCACCGCCATTCTTTTCACATATTCCTGAAGCACATCTACATATTCTTCAGGGATAAAAGATTGCTGGTATGCCGTCATATTATTGAAGCCTTCCTGCAGATTCGTCACAACATCCTGATGTTCCAAAGAAAGTTCATTCAGTGAAGGGAGTTTATTAAGCGCTTCTTCAAATGCCTTTGCAAGTTCAAATGCCGTGTAATATGTTTCATCTAATATTGCCACTACATCATCTGCGGAATAAAGTGTGCCGTCTATGGACACATACGCTTTATTGTTTTCATAGGAAACATACTCAACTATTCCTTCCACTTCTTTGGTCTCACCACTGCTGTTTGTACTCTGTACGGTTACCAGTTTTCCAACCATGGACGATGCTCTGGTAAGTTCCATGGTAGATGCCATATTCTGCATCTGTTCTACCTGTGAAAAAGTCGCATACTGTGAAATGTACTCGGTATTGGAAGTAGGTTCAAGCGGGTCCTGATATTTCATTTGTGCTACCAGAAGCTGTAAAAATGCATCCTTACCCATTCCGTTACCGGCTTCTGCTGCCTGCTGTACGGATGACTGGGATGCCGTCTCCTGTATCACACCATCTTTGATAATTGCTCCTACTGACATGTTGCTCCTTTCCGTATCATAATACTACTCTACGCGGTGTAATCAACGGTATTACCGTTTGCCTCCATTATCTTTGCAGCCAGCACCTCTTCTTCTGATGCTTCTTCTTCAAATCCTTCCATCAAATCACTGATGTTGATTCTCCTGGGGGATTTCTTGCTGCCCTGATAGGTTGCATTTTCGTTCCTTTCCTGTCCCTGCCACAAATTTCTTTCAAACTCATGACTCTCTACCGCAACTTCCACTGCTTCCACTTTGATTCCCTGTTCCTTCAGGCTTTCCTTCAGTTCTACAATCTGGCTTTCGATAACCGCCTTAACGATTTCATTTTGAACATTAAACTGGGCTGTCACCTCTCCGCCCTTGGAAGTAATCTGGATATGCAACGTTCCGAGACTTTCGGGATGTAACTGCATTGTAAGTTGATCCATATCGGGCTTTAACTGGATTTTCATGTAATCCAAAATCTGATCCATGATTTCATTCGTCTGCTCCGACAGATACAATGCACTCTGTTCAAAGGTTGTTTCTACTGTTTGCACTTTGTTTAACAAAAGATTTTCCTGCATCAGATTGTTTCCTGCAAGTGTTTCGTTTCCTGCATGATTGTCCTGCTTGCCGCTTTCCTCTTTGTCACTCTGTGCAAATGCATTTTCCTTGGAAACAACTCCTTCCACCTGCTTTACATTACCGTTTTCATCTGTCACAAGCTCTACGCTTTCCGTTGCCTGTTCTACCGTAACGGTAATCTTAGCCGGAAGATTTTCCTCTGAAATCTCTTCTGTGAGATTTCCTGCACCGGGTATCTGATTTAACTCTTCACCTGATGCCGATTTTGCAGCTTTCATGTTTTCCAACATTTGGGTAAGCTCTTCTCTTGTCATTTGCAAATCATTTGACAACTGCTCCTTAACAGCTTCAAGACTCTGCAACAATTCCTGCACTGTATCGTACAAACCTTCATTTGTAAGTAGTGCAAGGGAACTTTCTTCGCCCGAAAGTGCAAGTACCAGTTTTGCCAGATTGTCAGCATTTAAAAGGTCTGCCATTTCCAATCCCATCTGCTCCATAGCCTGTACTACTTCTTCTTCACTTACGCCAAGCTTATCTGCAACTTCTTTCACCATTTCTTTTCCGGCTTCGTTAGCTGCTTCTTCCGTACGTTCATCTGCTTTAGCAGTTTTTGTTTCTTTTACACTGCTCTGTGCTTTTGAAACCTTTTTGCTTGCATAAGAAGAATCTGCATCGGGTTTGTGAACATCCTGTGCTTTTGTCACATCCGGCTTCTTTACGTCGGCAAAATCAGACTGATTACCGGATGCTTTGCTCATGACATCTCCAAAACTTTCTGCTGCTCCCATGTTTTTCGTTTGTGAGACTCTGCTTCCGACAAAATTCAGAAGAGACCCCACATCCTTTACAGGTGCGCTTGTCATTCACATTCCTCCTATCTTTATAAGTCCTGCTTGGACTCTTTTTCAAGGTACACATTTTATATCGGCAAAGGAAGCAGTTTCCTTAAGATTCCGGATCCATTATTTTTGTCAATTTTGATGCGATTTCAGGATCCATCGCCCCCAAAATTTTACCCCGGTCTTCCGCTTCCATAACACCAAGTATCCTTGCAGCCAATTCCAAATTATCTGTCATTTCTTCAAAAATAGCTGCTGCCGCTTTCGGCTTCATCGCCGAATACGCTTTGGCAAAATCCTTTATATCATCGCTTTCTTCTATTTCCTGAACCACCTGCTTGTATAAATACTCAGCTGTGGACGGGTCCATTTCTTCAAAATACTTTCTGTACTCTTCGATGCCGGGACCGTTTTGGGCATAAACAACCTCTTCGTAGAATTCCGTTTTGATCCGTTGGAACTCTACCTGACTGTCTTCAAAGGTTTTCAGGCGTTCCACTTCCGCCTTAAGTTTGTCCACCTCTTCCGAACTTTCCGTTCCTGCAGATTGTGCACGCTCTAACTCCAGCTCCAACTCTTTAATATAATCCACCGCATCTCTCAGATTATCGTATCCGCCGTAGGACTCTGTTTCTGCATCTTCCACCACCACATCGGTATTCCCGGGAAGAATTTTGTTTATAACAGGCACATCCTTTAAGATAGGCGTAAGCACGCCGCTTCCGAATCCGCCAAAGTCGAGTTTGACAATCAGACACAGTATGGCCACCCATATCAAAACAATCACAAAAGTAACGGCAAAAACAGAACCGTTTGTGCCTTCCTCGTCTTCATCAAGAAGCTCTGCCTCACGGCCTGCTAATTCCTTTGCACGAAGCTTGGCCGTTTTTTTCTGTTCTCGTCTCTCTGCCTGCAGACGCTTCTTTTCTTCTTTCAGCATTTTCTTTTGAAGTTTTACCTCTTCCGGGCTCATTCCATCACCAATTGGCATAACCGTATCTCCACTTCATTTGTCTTACTTTTTACTCACTATCCTTCTGTCCGTAAACGTAACTTGTGAGTTCATCTACTTCTTTTGCTTCTATCGCCTTTTCCTCTGCCAGAAAGTTTTCAAAAGCCTTTTCTTTCAATTTGTTATGCATTTTACTTTCCATTCTGGCTTCCGTCAGCTTCTGCCTCGCTTCTTCAGCAAGATATCTTGCCTTTTCCACTTCTTCCTGTTGAACCACTATATAATCCTGCATCATGGCTATGGCATCACGATTTTCCATAATCTCCATGACCTTTAATGCATCTTCCTGTAAAGCCCTGCCCTGCTCCTCATAAAAAACTTTCCTTGCCTGCAATTTTCGCAGTTTTTCTTCCTCATCCGCCAGTCTTTTATTTGCCTGTGCAAAAGCAAGCCTTGCCTGTTCTTCCAGTTTTTCTTTAATATCTAAAATACTCTGCATACGGTAAACAAACCTAGCCATCTCCGTTTCCTTTCACCTTATGCCGTTTCAAACAGTGTCCTCAACATATCTACTGTTTCTTCAAAAGTAAACTTATCATATATATCCTGGCGCAAAAACTGATTTACCGCCTGGATTTTTTCAATCGCATAATCGATTTCGGGATTACTTCCCGTTTTATAGGCACCGATATTAATCAAATCCTCCGCCTCGTTGTAAGTAGCAAGCACATTCTTCAGCCTGCCTGCAAGTGCTTTATGCTCACGCTCCGCAATCTGGCTCATACATCTGGAAATACTTTGAAGCACATCTATGGCAGGATAATGATTCTTATGTCCAAGCTTACGGTTCAACATAATATGTCCGTCCAAAATACTTCTGGCAGTATCCGTAATGGGCTCGTTGAAATCATCTCCGTCAACAAGTACTGTATATAATCCCGTAATCGAACCTTTATCTGACCTTCCCGCACGCTCTAACAGCTTGGGCATTTCTGAATAAACGCTGGGGGGATATCCCCTGGATACCGGCGGTTCACCGCTGGCAAGTCCGATTTCCCTTTGGGCCATGGAAAAACGTGTCAGGGAGTCCATCATAAGCAAAACATCTTTTCCCTGATCCCTGAAATACTCCGCAATGGCCGTGGCGGTCTGCGCCGCTTTTTTTCTTTCAAGTGCAGGCTTGTCAGACGTCGCCACCACTACTATGGAACGCTTCATACCCTCTTCGCCAAGATCCCTCTCTACGAATTCACGCACTTCCCTGCCTCGCTCGCCAATCAGCGCAATCACATTAATATCTGCCTTGGTATTTCTGGCAAACATACCCATGAGTGTTGACTTTCCGACTCCGGAGCCGGCAAATATACCGATTCTTTGGCCTTTTCCTATTGTAATCAATCCGTCAACCGCCTTCACACCAAGAGGCAGCACTTCATCAATAATTTTTCTCGCCATGGGATCCGGAGGACTGGCTTCCACGGAATATTCTATCCCGTCCGGAATAATTCCGTTTTCAAGTCTTCCGAGCCCATCCAGTAGATTTCCCAACAAATTTTCGTTTACTTTTACCTTTAAGGGTGCACCTGTATTCTCCACACTGCATCCCGGCCCGATACCTTCCACATTTTCATAAGGCATCAAAAGCACTTTGCCTTCTTTAAAGCCAACCACTTCCGCAAGCGCACTCTTTCCGTCCGCATCCTTTAAACCGGAGTAAATATGGCAGATATCTCCAAGCTTTGCCCGGGGACCTTTTGATTCAATGGTAAGCCCCACGGCATTTACTACTTTTCCTTTTATTTTAAAAAAATTGTCATTTACCACGCTTGCATATTTATCCAAGCTTATTTTTCCTGTTTCCAAAAAGCATCCTCCCGGCATTTACTTCCCATAGGAAAGAAGTTTCAGTTTTCTCGCCAGTTCATCAAGCTGTGTATCCAGCCCACAATCATAGATTCCGTTATCTGTCTCTATATAACACTGAAATTCTGACAGAGTCATATCTTCAATCACTTCAAACGATGCATTCCCCACCTGTGACTTCAGATACGCTTTCTGCTCTGCCACATAATCATAATCTGTTTTTGAAACATGCAAAAGAAGACTGCCACCGCCATCTGTTTTCTGAATCGCACTTTCAAAAAGATGAAAGATTAGATCTTTATGTGATGCCAAGTCCACTTTAAAAATATGTTCATAGATTCCTGTCAGGGTCTCTATGAACTCCGGTTCCAATTCTTTAACCTTTTTTTCATAATAGGTCTCTAATTCTTTTTTCTTGTCTTCGTATTCCTTTTTGGCCGCATCCGCTTCCAGCCTTCCCAAGCGTTCTCCCTCCTGGTACCCCTGGCTTTTCGCTTCTTCATAGGCCTTCATCTGCATATTGCCGATTTCTGCCTTCGCTTCCTCTATCATGCCGTCTGCCTGTATACGAAGCTCTGACAACTCCGCCCTTGCCGCTTCAATCTGCTCAAGCAGCTCTTCTCTCTCTTTTTCAAGTTCGCCGCCTCTTAACAGGCCCGAATCCTCCGAAGCAAACAATGCGTCAATAGACTCTGCTTCCAAACCGCCTTTAAATCCATCCTCATCCATAGCCGGTTCATCAGGCAACGCATTTAATACTGCCGCCTTAGACGCGGCAGTCATTTTTTCTTCTACAAGAGCATTATTGTCAATTACACGGGCATCATCCGGATTCATTACCACCCATCCGGACTTATACAAACTCCTATACAACGATCTCGTCACCTCCGCCTCTGGAAATAACGATTTCTGCAGAATCTTCCAGTTTTCTGATAATATTTACAATCTTCTGCTGTGCTTCTTCCACATCCTTCATACGGACAGGACCCATAAATTCCATATCTTCCTTGATCATAACAGCAAGACGCTTCGATAAGTTGTTAAAGATAGCACCCTGCACCTGTTCATTTGCTCCCTTAAGGGCAAGTGCCAGATCATTATTATCAACATCCCTAAGCACTCTCTGAATAGCACGGTCTTCAAGCAGCAGGATATCTTCGAATACGAACATTTTCTTTCTGATTTCGTCTGCAAGTTCCGGTTCTTCGATTTCCAAAGTTTCCATGATATGCTTTTCTGTACCACGGTCTACCGTATTCAAAATATCAACAACAGCATCCACACCGCCAATAATGGTGTAATCCTGATTTACCAAAGAAGCAAGCTTTGTTTCCAGCACTTTTTCCACTTCCTTTACAATATCCGGACTTGTTCTGTCCATAACAGCAATACGCTTTGCAACATCTGCCTGTCTGTCAGGAGGAAGTGCGGATACAATACTGGCCGCTTGTCCTGCCGGTAAGTATGACAATATAAGGGCAATCGTCTGCGGATGCTCATCCTGTATAAAGTTAAGAATCTGACTGGCATCTGTTTTACGCACAAACTCAAAGGGCTTAACCTGCAAGGACGCAGTCAGTTTGCCGATAACATCCATTGCTTTCTCTTCGCCGAGAGCCTTCTCCAAGAGTTCTTTCGCATAGCCGATACCACCCTCTGCAATATATTGCTGTGCAAGACACACTTCGTAAAACTCATCAATCACCGCTTCCTTAATCTGCGGTGTAACGCTTCTGGTATTGGCAATCTCCAGTGTCAGTTCTTCTATTTCTTCTTCTTTTAAGTGTTTAAAAAGGGTAGCCGATTTTTCAGGTCCAAGAACAATCAAAAGAATTGCAGCTTTTTGAAGACCTGAAACCTTCTCTTCCATATGTCTGGCCATACCTTATTCCTCCTAAAGTTTTTATCCCCAATCCTGATTTAACCAGTTGCGGAGCAGGCTGGCAGCCGCTTCCGGGTTTTCATCGATAAATTTCTCTATCATCTTTCTGGTCTCGGAAATCTGTTCTGTTCCGATATCTTCAAGCTCTACTTCAGGCTGAGACTGTAATAATGTTTCCACAGACAACTCTTCCGGCTGCTCTGCTTCTGCATCCGTACGCATACTTCGAAGTACCACAAAAGCAAGAAGTGCTAAAATAATAATGATAAGCACAATCTGAATTACGTCAGATGCATCGACTGCAAGACCTTCCTTGTCAAAGAAGACATTTTCCGTACGGACTGCAAAAGCAATATTTTCTTTTGGAAATCCCGTTGCTTTTGCCACAATTTCATACATCTCATCTTCCACTTCTAACCTGGATCCTTCTGCATTGGCAAGTTTATATTCTTCCCACGTCACGCCATCCAAAAGCCCCTGTGCTTCCACATCTTCTTCTCTGATGATATTGTAACTGATAGCTGTGATTGCAATGGAAGAGGACTCATAATTAATTGCCCCCGGCAAATCATTTCTTTCCGTAATTCTTTCGCTGGGCAGATAATGGTTTTCTGTTTCTTCCACAGTAGTCATACTTTCGGAACTATCCTGATACATATATTCCACATCACCGTTAGAATCTGTTCCCGGAACACCTCCGCCGCCATTGGTAGATTCGGATGTATAGGTTCTGTCCGAGCTCTTATACCCTTGCGTATTACCGTCGGGCACATAGTACTCATGATCTGTCACCTTACTGGAAGAAAAACTGATATCTAAATTACTTGCCACTTCCACTTTATCAAATTCATTCGTACCCAAAAGTACTTGCCTGATTTCATTTTTGACCTGCGTTTCCCACTGTTTCTTTACACCAAGCTGGGAACTTGCCGTTCCCGTAGCAGAATAACTGTCATCGCCGGAAAAAAGCATATTGCCATCTGTATCCAAAATAACAATATCTTCTTCTGTTTCATTTCCCAAAGATTTTGCTACCGCCTTGGCAAGGAACGCAGCATTATCTGTCGTAAATTCTCCTTCCAGCTCCAAGGTAATCCAGGCTGAAGCCTCTTCCTCGGAAGCAATCAAAGTTCCGTCATTTTCCGGTATGGAAATATCAACCATGGCTCTTTTTACAGCCGTAAACATGGAAATCATATCTTCTGCAAGTCTTGTCTCCATGTATAACTCATAACGCTTCTGCTTATCTGATTCCGTAGTGGTAAATCCGCCGTCCGTAACATTATCGATGGTATATGTAGCCGCCTGAATATCATTTGCCCCCAAAAGAAGGCTGGCATCAGACTGGTCTTTTTTATTGATGTCGATTCTGTATCCGTCATCAGACACTTTAAAGTCAAGCCCCTGCTCTTCCAGTAAATCAACCACCTCTGAGGCTTCCTTGGTTGTTTCACAGTTCAGGAGAAGCACATACTGAGGCTGGGTAAGCACTGTAATGAGTATTGCAAATGCTATAATGACTCCGGCTGCCGCAGCAACGATGAATGTTTTCTGCCTTGCAGAAAATTTATTCCACCATTCCAATATTTGATTTAGTATCTCTTTTACTCTATCTGCCATGACCTACTCCCGTTTCTTTAAATTTGCATCTGCATAATTTCTCTGTATGCTTCCAGGAATTTATCACGGACAGCCACCGTATAAGAAAGGGCCGTGGAGGCTTTCTGCAATGCAATCGTAAGCTCATGGGTGTTTTCCGTTTCCCCGAGAGCCCATCTGAGTTCTTCATTTTCCGCATCGGAAAGATATGCATTGGTTGTATTTAAATTATCAATCGCCATATCCAAAATACTGCCAAAACTGTCCTTCTTTTCCGTTTCGGTATTCATCCCATAAATCGAGGGTGTTTCTGCCGCTTCCTTTATTACATTTGATGATATATTGTAAAAAGATGAAATATCCATACCCTTCTCCTTCAAATCCTATTTCATTCTATATTCCCCGGATTATCTTACTGACTCATTTCCAGACCCTTCATGGCAATCGTCTTACTTGCATTAAACGCCGTTGCGTTTGCTTCATAGGAACGGCTGGCATCAATGAGGTTCGTCATTTCGGTTACTATATTTACGTTGGGATAAGTCACGTAACCGTTTTCATCCGCATCGGGATGGGACGGATCATATGCCATCACCATATCATTCCATGTATCTTCGGAAACCTTGGCAACTCTTACACCCTGTCCGCCGTAACTTTCCGTAACACGGCCGAACACATTGGAAAAGTTCGCCGGATTCTCGCCCCTCTGTTCAAAAGTTACTACTTTACGTCTGTAGGGCGTACCATCCTGTGTTCTGGTGGTATTCGCATTGGCAACATTTTCGGAAATAATATCCATACGATATCTCTGTGCCGTCATGCCGGATGCGTTAATATTAAACGATGAAAAAATACTCATACCATAATCCTCCCTAATCCTTTAGACTACTTTATAACCATTTTCAGGTTGGCGAATTCTGCGTTTACACTGCTGATTAATCCGTTATATTTAATCTGGTTTGCTGCCAGCTCCGTACTCTCTGTATCGATATCCACATTATTCCCGTCCAATCTGTAAGAAAAGCCTGCCGAATCCGTGTATACCCTGGCTGTCAGTTCCCCGGACGTAATCGCTGAAACTCTTGCATCTACAGATTTATATCTGGTATTCCCAAGAGCATGCCTAAGCTGTGTTTCGAAATCAACATCCTGCCTTTTATATCCCGGTGTATCCACATTTGCAATATTGTTGGCAATCACTTCATTTCTCATCCATGAAGCATCAGCTGCTTTGCCCAAAACATTTACATAATCAAAGACATTACTGTTAATCATAGCCAAACTCCTTCCTTCAAAAAGGCATAATATGCTTATCATATTTATTATAATTTATTTGTAGAAAAACACAAGATAAAATAGAAAAAAAACGAAAAAGGATTTATGGTTTTTCCATCGGAAAATTCATAAATCCTTTTATTTACTCTGATAACATAATCCATTATGCTCTCTTTAGTTTTTTCTGTTATCTGTATTTCGTTAACGCATATTTTCTGCTTTTAATTTTTCCACTTCTTCAAAGACCATATCATTCAATACCTTGATATATGTCCCCTTCATGCCGGAAGATCTGGATTCTATCACACCCGCACTTTCAAACTTGCGAAGTGCATTTACAATCACAGAACGGGTAATGCCCACTCTGTCTGCAATCTTGCTTGCAACAAGAATACCTTCCATACCGTGCAATTCTTCAAAAATGTGAATTACAGCTTCCATTTCGGAATAAGAAAGCGTGTTGATTGCAGATTTGATTACTGCAAGCTTTCTGCTTTCCTCTGCACTTTCTTCATTTACGGCACGAAGCATTTCAAGTCCCACAACGGTAGTTCCGTATTCGCTCAAAATAATATCATCAATGTTATAAGGTTTGTCACACTTATAAATAAACAAAGTTCCCAGACGTTCACCGGCAATTTCAATAGGTGTAATAATTGCCTGGAATTTTTTTACATCTGCTGCTTCAAAACCGAGTGTCTCCAAGTTTACGTTTTCTTTGGTAGAAAGCACTGCCAAAATTCTTTCATTTAACATTGCATCAATAAAACCGCCTACATGATCCACAATCAGTTCCGTAATGGACTCCACTCCGTGCGCATCACCGATTCCGAGTACTTTTCCTTTCTTACTGATTACCAGTACGTTTGAATTCAAGATTTCACACAACACCTTACATATGTCGTTAAAAACAACTTTGCTGGAATTGTTGTTGTGAAGCAATTTACCGATTTTTCTCGTCTTATCCAATAACTGTACGCTGCTCATTACCTGCCTCCGTTTCGTCTAATGAACAAAAAATAAATTCCCGTTTAACATCATATTCATTTTATCATATATTTTCGCCAATTTCAATGTTTTTTCGATAAATTAAGGTTAATTTTATATTTTGGCGTATATTGTATTGAAATTCATATTCTGTATATGTATTTTCTGACTATTTGTCTTTTTCTGACACTGTTTTTATAAAACCGCACTGCTCATCAGCACAAACAAGTTTATTCCCTTTATATAACATAATCGCTCCGCAACGGTCACATTTATGCTCCGAGGGCTTCTGCCAAACCATAAAGTCACATTCCGGATTTCCGATACATCCGAAATATTTTCTGCCCTTCTTGGTCTTCTTGAGCACAATATCCTTACCGCACTTAGGACAATCCACTCCGATTTTTTCAAAATACGGCTTGGTATTGCGGCACTCCGGAAATCCCGGGCAGGCAAGGAAACGCCCGTGAGGTCCGTATTTGATCACCATATTTCTTCCGCACACATCACACTTTTCGTCCGACACCTCATCGGCTATCTTGACTTCTGCAAGTTCCTTTTCTGCATTTTGAACAGCTTCATCCAAATCAGGATAAAAATTGGAAATGATGGTTTTCCAATTCACCACGCCTTCTTCTACACCGTCTAAAAGTGCTTCCAGATTGGCTGTAAAATTCACGTCGACAATACTGGGGAAAGCATCCTTCATCATAGAATTCACCACTTCCCCAAGCTCAGTCACATAGAGGTTTCTGTTTTCCTTTACCACGTATCTTCTGGCTAAAATGGTTGTTATCGTAGGTGCATAGGTACTGGGACGTCCGATGCCCAGTTCTTCCAACGCATGCACCAGCGACGCTTCCGTATAGTGCGGTGCAGGCTGCGTGAAATGTTGTTTCGGTTCAAATTCAGCTTTTGTAAGCACGGTGGACTCATCAATTCCCCTAAGAAGCATATTGGATTCTTCTTTTTCATCGTCCTGTGTATATACACTCATAAAACCGTCAAAAGAAATCTTGGATGCTGCCACCGTAAAACGATGTTCCCCACTGTCAATCTTAACGGATGTTGTCTCATACTTTGCCGGGGCCATCTGACTTGCCACAAACCGCTTCCAAATAAGCTGATATAAGCGGAACTGCTCTCTTGAGAGGGAATCCTTGATAAGAAGTGGCATGCGGCTCAAATCCGTAGGACGGATTGCCTCATGGGCATCTTGGATTTTCTTATCCGCCTTTTTATCCTTTTCTCTTTCTGCCAGATATTCTTTTCCGTAATTTTCACTGATATAGCTTTCAGACATAGCCATTGCTTCATCGGAAACTCTGGTGGAATCCGTACGAAGATAGGTAATGATACCTACGGTTCCGCTTCCTTTTATATCCACACCTTCATAGAGCTGCTGGGCAATACGCATGGTTTTCTGCGTAGAAAAGTTCAGCACCTTGCTGGCCTCCTGCTGAAGGGTTGATGTGGTAAAGGGAAGGGGGGCTTTCTTTACTCTCTCGCCCTTCTTCACTTCGCTGACTTTAAAATCAGCACCCTGTAATTCTTTCACAATTTTATCCATTTCTTCCTTGGAAGAAACAGATGCTTTATGTTCCTTTGTTCCGTAATACTTGGCAATCAGCGGTTTCTTTTCTCCCTGAACGGAAAAAGCAGCCTCTAAGCTCCAGTATTCTTCCGGAATAAAGTCATTAATTTCTTCTTCTCTGTCACAAATAATGCGGAGTGCCACAGACTGCACACGTCCCGCACTAAGTCCTCTCTTTACCTTCGCCCATAACACGGGAGAAATCCGATATCCCACCATACGGTCAAGAGCACGTCTCGCCTGCTGGGCATCTACCAGATTCATATTGATTTCTCTTGCATTCTTCAAAGATTCCTTCACGGCATTCTTCGTGATTTCATTAAAGGTAATTCTGTATACCTTCTTATCTTCCAGCTTCAGTGCTATGAGAAGATGCCAGGAAATTGCTTCTCCTTCACGGTCCGGGTCAGTTGCCAGATAAATCTTTTCTGCCTTTTTCACTTCCTTGCGAAGTGTTGCCAGAATATCCCCTTTCCCGCGAATGGTAATATATTTGGGTTCATAATCATGCTCTACGTCAATCCCCATCGTACTCTTGGGCAAGTCTCTTACGTGTCCGTTGCTCGCCACCACTTCATAATTTGAACCAAGAAATTTTTTAATTGTCTTCACCTTGGCAGGTGATTCCACAATTACCAGATATTTTGCCATTATTAATCCCCTATTCTGAAAAAAAGCTTGTAACGTGCTACACTATACACCATATTTTGGTGTGTTGCAAGTAAAAAATTTATGAAAGCATCGAAAAAGAGCCATTTCTGTATTAAAATGACCCTTTCCCAATCTTTTTCCTTATTAACGCAATTCAGATAACTGGAGACAAACAACATTCAATTTGCTCATACTCTCCACTGCCGGCAACGTTACTTCTTCTCCGGGGATAGTGCTAACCAAGTCATCATGTCCCAAACGTACATAAATCTCTGTAGAATACTTATCACGGATTGCCTCTTTCGAGCCAAAACCTATTTCCGCATAGTCAAACGTCACTGTATGCATGGAGTTGTTTGTAAGTAATGACGCATTTTCCGTTTCCTGCACGAGTGTATTGTTTACCTCTACAATGCGATGTGCCGACTTTGGCTGTACTTCCTTATAATATTTTCCATCCAAATACAAACAGCCCTCTTCAGAAGCATTTCCTTCTATATAATACTTTGCATGCAATTGTTCTCCTGAACGCTGCAGATTCATATCTGTTGTATAAAAATGTACGGAAAGCTCTTGTTCTAAAAAACCACCTGCACCTTCCTGCACTTCGGGATCATAAGGAATATACATGCCTGTAATGGATGCTGACGTCTGCCATTCATTTTCTTTGTAAATGGCGCGCGGTGCATGCAAACCGGAACGATAGGAAGCCACCAGTGTATTTACAAATAACTTCTTTTCCATATCACTGGTAATCTTTCTGTCACCGCTTCCGGTATAAGTTACATTTCCTTTATTGTAAATATAGTAATTATTACGTACATCCTTCTCAACAGCTGTAAAATAACTGTCCCGCCAGTTTTCCATTTCTCCCAGCGTATACCATACTACAATATCATCACTATCATTTTCATCACGGCTGTCCGTATCCAAATTTAACTGAAAATACTGCGGATGTGACAATGTTACCTGGAAAGTACGATCAATTTTATATGGATATTCCGTAATCTGTCCTGCATTTACCTGATCCACATACGACAGGAACGCATGCTGACCGTCGTATCCCTTTTGATCCTCATTATAATTCCAGAAAAATTCATATTGCCATGTTGCTCTTCTGGCATTCTCTCCATATTTATTCCTATTCCAGAGGCCATCTTTGTACTCCTGTGAAAGAATAACCGGGTTGGTGATTGCCACTTTTTCACTCAACGTATTTCCTTTTGACTTGGGCTCATCATACAAAGAGAGGTATTCGTACTTCTTTTCATTCGGGATGACGCCGGATGCCTGTACCGTTCCGAATCGGTCCATACCCTGCACATCGCGAAGATATTTATTGGCAAAATAGCCCCAATGGGTAGCGCCGTTTACATCAATCATGGACGAATTCAAATCATGGGTAAACATGATACTTCTTCCGGAAAGTGCGTATTCACGGATAGCCAAAGTAGCCTCTGTTATTTGGTTTTCCGGATACATATGTCCGTTTTCGTCCCATCCGAATACATAGATATCCGCAAACCCCAACACTACCATGTCAAAGCCGTTCAGATACTCTGTATAGCTACTACCCGGAAATGATTTCCTACCTATATAATCTGCCGAAGAAATCTTTGTAACGTTAATGCTAAAATCTTGTACATTCCCATACAGTGCATGCATATCATTTCCATTTAAGTCCAAATTGGTTGCACCGTTATAATTGGTAATCTGCAAGACTTTAATTAGCGGCTTTACTCCGCTACTGGGCACTGCTGAAAAACCTGTGATTGCACTTCGGATTACTGCTGTATCCGCCACATCATCATAAGTCCTGTCATTTTGTGTAAAGGAAAGCTTCCAGGACAAAAATCCTGTATATCCTTCCGGCACTTCACGGGAAATATGATACTGATTGCCTGCCTTCAAATGATAACGGCCTTCTGCATCTGTCAATTCCAAATTACCGCCGGTATCCGTTATCCTTAAACCTGTCAAAATTTCATTCACTTCATACCGCCCATCAACATCGGTATCTACATAAAGCTGACAATCATAACTGGTGGAGGCAAGATTTACGGCCGCCTCATTCTCCAACTCAATATCATAATGCAGACGATAAATACCATCACTGTCCGGAGAGAGATATTTCTGTGAGCCGTCTTCCTGATTGTAAGCGGTCGGCAAATCTTCTTTTTCATATTTCAGTACCAGCTTGGAAATTCCCAAATATCTGCTGAAAGTCTCCCGCTCGCTTACAGATACATAGTCATTTGCTTCAAACACACTTTTGCGGTTTACATTTTTTCCTAAAAACTGATAGGAACCGTCAGTATTTGTTGCAAGCACCGTATTCTTGATTAACAGGTACATATTGGAGGAGGAATCGATTTTATTTTCATTGACCTTCCACCTATTACCGTCCCTTTCAAGGAATCCGTCAGAAATAATCATGGCATATCCGGCTTCTATGTATTCCTCCAATTCGCGCAACTTATCTTTCGTTATATCATTGCCGGAAAGATGATAGTCCCCATGCAGTGTTGCTTCCACATTCCAAGGGGTTGATACCCCTACATTATCTCCCACATGCGTATAGACAAGTCCATTTAAACTATTGTCATTATATACAGTATTATCTGTTTTAAAATTGACATTATTGTTATTTTCAATTGTTGTATTCATGATAGACGTATCCAGACCCAGATAAATCAAATCATACTGTGCGTTTAAATCTTCCTGCTTTCCGATAAATTCCTTCGTTCCCATAATGGTCACATCCAGTGCATCCTGCTGCATCTCAAATTGGGGCGCCAGATTTTGGATAATCCACTGCTTCTTATTTAAATCGCCATTTGGTGTAATACAAATACTGTCCGTTTTTATATTTCTTCTGTCTAAACTTACTGTCCCGTATTCACCTTTGATGTCCTGATTCACTTTTAGTCCGTTTTCGCCCTCCGAACCCGGATAATACTCCTCGAAATCATATGGCTCTAAATCAAGTACACGCATGGAGGCCTTCACCACCGAACGTCTGCCGCTGAAATTAATAATATGCCTGAGCGCCGTTGCCATGGTTACGCGTTTCTCGATGCGCTGTGAACTGCCGGCTATCTCCAAATAAAAATTCTGATTATCAATTTCGTCCAACAATTCCATAAAACCATAAGATATCTGCTGTTCACTATATATTTGATTGTTAAAGTTTGCACTGACAACCTTTTGGCCGTTTACATCGTCATACACATAAATATTTCCGTTTACAAACGCCTGCTGTGAACCATATAGCGGTTGTTTCATGGATCTTGCAAGACTGCTCATGCTAAGAAATGACAGGCTCATACCGTCAACCCCTGCACTTCCGAAAGGTTGCAGAATGTCGCTATGCATTAAGCATGCTGCCATCTGCCTATATACGGTTGCATTTTGTTCGTTGGTATATAAGGAACGGTTAAATGCAACCGGAACCCCTTCCGCGGCTTTTTTAATAATCTCCTTACAAAGTCTTTCCGTCTCTGCCATGCCTGCAGTGCCGGTCAGCTCCTGCACCTCAGCTTCCGACATTGCATAATTTGCTATAGCATAATTATCCATCAGACCGGTATAATATTCTCCGTTAGCAGTCCAATTTGCTTTACCAATATACAAACAACTGTTATTACCCAAAATTCCGCTTAAACTATAATTACTTCCCACCCGGGAAACCTCTAAACCGTTTATATATAATATCGTTTCCGTCTCTGTAAAAACTGCAGTCACATATTGCCAATCGTCAATTGTATAGTTTACTGTTGCACTTGCCGGTCTGGAGCCGTTGTTATCATATCGTTCCGCAGTAATTCCGTTGGCATCATCCAACATACCGATATAATGCTCGTTAGGCCAATGCTGCTCAGTTTCATCCGGTGCCGCGTAAAACATCCAGTTAGCACCATCCCTTATGGGTTTCATCTGAAAAGAAACTGTCATTGTATTTAGTCCGGACAGCAAACTGCTTCCATCCGGTTTTGTTACTCTTAAGAACTCACCGGCACCGTTTAACTGCAACGCTTTTCCATTTAAGCCATGATCTGTAAGAGAACCAGCAACTGTTGCTTTGGCATGCTCATCCGAAAAACCATAGGTAGTATCATCAAAGTCAAACTGTGCCACCCATTTATTGCTATTACTATTCTGAATCAGTTCTTCTATTTCCTCTTCACTCATCGCATAATTTGCAATGGTATAATCGGTAAGCATTCCACTGTCACTGATTTTTAAAATACTGTCCGACCCAAGAATATCACGTATACGATATTCACTCGTAGCAGTAGCAGAAACCTGATTTCCATCTACATATAATATGGTTTCATTTTTCTTAAAAACGGCTGTCACATATGACGCCTCTCCTACCGATACCTCCGCACCGTCAATCTCTATGGCGTCATCCTCACTGCAATGATATCTCTGTTCTACAATCTTTCCTTGTTCAAACAAAAGACCTATGTGGCGTTGATAACCCTCTTCCTGCTCTGCAGTATTCTTTGGTTCTGCATAAAACATCCAACTTCCGCTACCGCTTCCTGCACCCGCGTTTATCCTGAAGGATACTGTGAATTCCTTACAGCCGGAGAGCAAACTACTGCCGTCTTTTACGGTTACAAGTATATCGCTTCCGTCAACTGTAGCCTTTGCAAACTGATCTGAATATCCTTCTTCCTCATCACCAAAATCAAACTGCACCTTCCATTTTTCAGGTCTTTTTTCCACAATCTGAAAACCTTGCTGATCCGGATCTGCAAAGTAAATCATATCGGCTTTATCTAATAATTCCTGTGTTAATTCATTCATTGTTACAGGAATAACATCAATATACATGTCGTCTAACCGATCATCATCAAGGTCAAATACATGCTTCTTAAACCACTCGGCATTATGAAATCCGCCGTCGTAGCTAACTGTTTCATAAACATCTTGTGTATAATCCGCAACAAATTTATAAGTTCCGTCAATCGTATCATACACATAAGGCAGTTCATTATCGTTCATAAGATAAAACGTCTTGCCTACATATGTATCATCAAAGCCACCATCCGGGCGCTCCACTTCTCCGTAAGATACTTTCGCAGTATATGCACCTCTATCACTATATGCTTCGTCCTTGATGACTTCATCAATATAGTAAAAGTCTTTTTCTGCCTCTACATCAACTGCATCCGCTTCTTTAATTCTAACGTATTGCTTTACATCACGTGAATTTCTCTTGTTTTCGCCGTCATCCTGATTTTCAGGATCTTCCGGGTTGTCCTCATCATCTTGGTCGTCATCATCATTCTGGTCGTCATCATCATTCTGATCGTCGTCATCATCATTCTGATCGTCGTCATCATTCTGATCGTCATCATCATTCTGATTGTCGTCATCATTCTGATCGCCCTCATCGTCGGGTTCATCAGGTATATCCGGAATATCAGGTATATCCGGTTCTCCGAATATCTTATTTATGGAAGAAATTGCATATACTTGTGCACCTGCATTCCCTGCACTTAAAACGGGCAAAACATAAGTCTGCGTATCCACGGCATATCCTTTGATATAATAAGGCACATAAGAACGGGAAATCTCCTCATCTTGTGGTGTATCTGTTGGTTCTTCTGTCTCCTCCGGCTCGGGAGCATCTACAGGTGCTTCTGTTTCCTCCGGCTCGGGAGTATCTACAGGTGCTTCTGTTTCCTCCGGCTCGGGAGTATCTATCGGTGCTTCTGTCGCACCCGGTGTCTCAACAGGTGATTCTGTCGCATTCGGTGTCGGCGTAACTAGCGGCACTTCTGTCGCACCCGGTGTCGGTGTCACAGAAGGTGTCCCCTCCGGAGTTGCTGTTGGTGTTGCACTGACAGCCGGAGTTGCGCTGCCGCTTGGGGTTGCCGTTGGTGTAGCCAACACATCCAATGTAGGAGTTGCACTCGGTGTCGGTGTTTCTTCCTCCTCATCCGGCACAGCATTTCTACGCAATCCAAATGTTGACGCAAGACTACTGTAATTGCCCACAAAGGTAAGTGTACCATCCTCGGAATATTCAAACAGTACATCCTCTTCACTCAGCCGTCCATCTTCTATTCGCTCTTCCAGTTCATTTTCGGGCATAATATCCCCGTCAATTACAAAATACTGATAGTTATAAATCCCCTCTTCTTCATTAATTAATACCGGCAACTGTCTACTTTCATCATCCGTAGCCGGAAGTTTCACTAAATGAATCAGATAGGCTCCATCTTCTCCTGCAAAATAGGACTCGTACTTCCGATAAATTTTCATACCGCTGTTTAATTGTGCGAGAGAATATTTATTGTTTACAGAATCCTCTTCTGCCTCTGTCTCTACAATCTTTATCTGCGTATATGCAACATCCTCATCTGTCAGTGCATAATCGCCACGGCCATCTGCTGCCTCTTGAAAAACACCGCGGATATTTACGGTATTTTTACCATCTTCTTTTTCCTCATATGTTTCATAGCTTACTGCAGTATCTTTAATGCCTAACTGCTCCAGCTTCTCTTTGGCAGTCATGTTGGAATCATCAAAACGCTTATCCCGCTCTTCTTTGCTTGGCATATCTTTTATGGACTTTGCCGTATCATCAACAGGCTCTTCTCCTTTTACCAAAAAGCCAAGTGAAGCATCTTCTTTTTCCGGAATAATTTCCAAAATGATAAACGGATTTTCATTGCTGTTATTTTCTATGATTTTTTCCACACTTGAGAGTGTGGCTTTTGCATGTGCCTCCTGCGAAGGCACAAGTATGGCAGCACTTGCAACCGCAACTGCCGTAATGATACTCACAACTCCCGCTATGTATTTTTTCTTACGGTTTGCTCCAAAAAACATCTAACCGCCTCCGTTTATTATCTGTCTTATTCTTTATTCTCAAATTCATAAGCAATCAAAAAAGTCTGCAAATCACTACTCTTGCTATTGCCGTATCGGTCTTTCACCGTAAACGTATAATTCATATATACCGGTAAAGGAACTGCATTTCTCTCCCAATCATATAATTTCTTTTCAAATCCGCAAAGCATTCCCTTTTCATCAAAAATACCTGTAGGCATCTGTGCACCCGTATATTTTACCTGGAAACCTTTTGCGTCCTTAAACAGATAATTATGTTGATAGGTACAGTCTAATTTATTGGTATCTGTTATATAGAGATTTTCATAATCAATGGTAAAACATCTTCTGGTCACATATTTTTCTTTTTTCCTGCCACCATCCCAATTCTCATAGCGAAGCATACGCGCTGTTGACAAATATTCCGCACCGGTATAAAGCGCTGCATTATCGGTAGGCGTAAGCGTAATTTTCACAGGTGAAATCGATATCACTTTGGATTCCGTGGTCAATACATTACCACCCTTATCCATAGCGGTTCCGCTGATAACCAGCTTAAACTCCTTCGACCAGTTCAACTGCGGTGCACAGTTTAGAACAACTGAACGGTGATTTTCATCTGTTGTTAACGTATGCTGTACCTTCTCGGCATCATAGTAGCCTGCTTCTGCCAATGATACGAGATTAAAACTGGAATTGTCCAAATCGCCCCACTTTACAGATTCTTCATCATAATAAGGCTCAATTTTCCAGGAATAAGTATAAGCAGAATGATCCGCATTCTTAAATACCATGGAAGGGAAAATGCTACCGCCTCTTGATAGATTTGGTGCTACCGCAAGTTCCACCGAAACGCCCGGTACATAATCCGGAATATTATTGACATCAATGATCAACTCATTTGATACAATCGGTTCTCCCGCTACGTTACGTGCATTTGCTTCGACCTGCACTGTAAATACATGATTATTTGCATTTGACTGTAAAATCAGTTCTCCCGTTTTCTTGTCAAAACTACCACCGTTTGGCAGAGAATCCATTCCAATCCATGTGAATAAGTCATAATCCGAAACATGATTTCCATTTGTATAATATAGGGATGGAAGAAACTTATAAACATAGTATCCATTATGTTCTTCCAATCCGCTTAACACTAACTCGGCATGATCGGGATAAACCGCTGACTGCGTAACTTCCACACTGATATAGGTATATTTTAACGGATCATCTACACTGGTTGCGCGAAGTGTAAACACGGTTCCATCATCCACTGATGAATCAACCGTAACCGCACCTGCATCTGAAACTGCTACACCTTCTATTTCATCTTCAATGCTCCATGAAACAACATATTCCCTACTGCTTTCTGCATAGGTCGACACTTCTGCCGTATAAACTACAACTACACTCTCTCCGTATTTTCCAATTTCATCTGTATCGCCCGCTGCAAAGATTTTCTCATCCCTGCGGATGGTGATACCTTTAATAAAACTTTCTACTAAAACTTCCTCACCGCCCCAAACGGTATCCACCTGATTGCTTACCAGTAATGTATTTCGAAGGGCAACCGTTTCCTTGACAGTCTGTGTTTTATCTCCAACCCGGAACGTCACCTGAAATACCACTTTATTTTTTTTCACCCCTGTCAAATCTACTTCAAATTCCGTGACATTTTCTGCAAGCAGCTTCAAATCTGTTACTTCTGCAAATGTAATTTCACTCACGGAAACAAAATCCTTTGTGCCAAAATACAATTTTTCCTCTGTCTGATTATATCGGATAACGGTTACCGGATACACCTTGTCCGTACCGTCTGTTTTTGCGGCACCATAAAGAGCCAGTGTCTTGCTCGTTTCATCAAAATAAATTCCTTTATCTGATTCCACAACCATATCCCGAATCTGATTCACAGCCAGCTGTTGTTCATATTGCAGCTTTACATCCGTATTCACACGTCGGTAAGTATTCGTGCTGTTAACCAAAAATCCGAATATTGCGACACCGGCAATTGCAAAAATTGCCAAAGCAACTATTAATTCAACTAACGAAAATCCTTTGTTTGTCTGTTTCATCTGGTTTTCGTCCTTACTCTAGTGTATGTTTTCCCGTCTCCGGTACCATCGTAATCGTATAGGTACGCAAGCCTGCGGCAAACGTAAGCTTACTTAAATAAGCATTTTCCTGCACATCGTTTTTAATAATCGGATCTAATGCACCGGAAGAACGGTCAAAGCTTATTGTAATACTTTGATCCTGTCCCAATTCAAAAATATCACCATTGGAAAGCTCCACGGTTATCACAACACGTCCGCTCCCCATTTTCTTTATTTCGGGATCTGTCAATTCGTAACTGACTGCATCTTTATCGATGCTGTATACTGTATTTTCTGCATAATAGCCGTCCGACTTTACTGCCGCATGGGAATCCTTTATCCGGTAGGATAATTTCATTTTTTCATCAAAGCGGCTCATACTGCCGGTTTTGGTCTCGCTAAGCAGCGTGCTGACCTTCTGTGCACATTCTCTTGCTTGTGTTCCGAACAAATAGCTTAGCGACAAAGAAGTTACCCCTATCATAACCGCTAAAATAGCAAAAATAACAATTAATTCCACAAGCGTATATCCTTTGTTATTTCGTTTCATGTATACTACTCTTTCTTCCAATTTTCATAAATAATCAAATCGGATAAGGTTGTTGTCTTTTTATCACTATCTTCTCCGTCGTCGATATCAAACACATAATCTTTTCCATCACGCAAAACCTGTGCCACCATGACATTTTGACCATCTATTTCTTTAAAATAGCGAAGCATTGCATTTACTGTTTCTTCTTTGACTTTAATGCTAAATACAATTTCTGATGTTGTTACCGTTCCGTCTGTAAACACGGTTCCTTCAAAATTGTTCATATCAATTGTTACATTTCCCGTAGAAATAACCAAATGCACATTTGAATCCGATACTGTCAGTTCCGGTTTTGTTGTTAAAATTACAATTCCCTGTTCTTCGTCTGCTATTTCCAAATAATCAGAACCGCCTCCTCCGGAAATAAATGCCTGTAACATATTTTTGTCCACAATATTATCAAATACAATCTGTCCCTTTGCACTTGGAGCAAGTTCCAAATTGGTCAGCTTCGCATAATTATCCGTAAGCTTTGTACATAATGCGGTAAACTGTTCCTGATACATGACCTGATTACCGGCAAGCTGTGTGGAAGCTCCTTCGACCGTATACGGAATCATTGTATAACCGGTTGTGTCACCTCCGTATATACCGTTTGCTGCCAGCTTAATACGTGTCACTGCAGCCGTTGTAGGGAATTCCAACAACTCAATATAGCTTTTGATATATTCATCATAAACTTCTTTGTTTTTATTATAATAGGTGGCAAAATATCGATTGGCTGCCCCTTCATTTTCAAATCTCATATAATAATATACAAGTGGTCCGTTTCCGTTACCGGTCGTAGGAACAAACACAATTTCCGGCTGGGCAACACCATTCATCATATAAATGTACTCACCAAGTGCACCTCCCAGCTTTTCCACATCTACGTTGGGAGATACCTCGATATAATGTTCCGGATCTCCTTTTATTGTATTGTACTCTGCACTTGTCAACGGATTTTTGTTAAACAGCGATTTTCCTGTTGTCTTATCCACCCCGATACATTCCGGAGGAATCATATACATTAACTGATTACTTTTTACTGCAATGGATTCCCCTGTATAAATATTATTTTCATTTACAACTGCCTCTTCCTCCGCCTCACCTTCTTCGTTACTTTGTGTTTCGGACTTTGTACCTATATAGGCATGACCGGCAACTGTAATCTTCTCAATTCCTGTCAAATTAAGTGAAGCATTTGTGCCGTTTATCAAAATAGCACTACTTTTCTCAGAATCACTAATGCTGTTACCGAAACCGTTATAAATTCCGGATAAGGTAACATCACTTCCATCACCCTTAATATTCAAATCATCTGCCAGATTCGTTTCTCCGAAAAGGGAAATAACTCCGCCATTAACCACGATATCGTTTGCCCAAAGGCTTCCCATCGCATCATTACTAAATGATGCATTTTTCAACTGCATTTCCTTCTTCACAATCACATCCCCATCCCCTACATGGGTGATTTTTTTAGGAGATCCGTTAACTGTTCCCGTACTTTCAAAGGAATCTGCATAGAAATTACCTTCCAGCAATAAATCTGCATTCCCCATTGTTATCATACCGGCATCGGCTATTACACCATAAGAAGAAATCTCCGGCAGTTCCGTTGTCGCTGCAAAATCCATATTGGGATAGGTCAACCGGATATCTGTCTGGATGACTGATACAAACCCTTTACTGTCCTTATAAGTAATACGTAAATTCTTTAAGATAATACCGGTATCATAGGTTTCCATATCACCTTCCGTTGCAAGAGGATCATCTCCTACCACAGCACGCACAATTGCACCATACCCGCTTTGGTCATCTCCCTGCCACTTTGTGGAATCCTTCAAAAAATCTTCCAGTGTACTGACCTTGTATTTCTTGTGTCCTGCATCTGCCTGCAGCTTATCCCACATATTTTCATAATAATTACTCTGCAGAACCAGTTTTTTCTGTTCTACAGTATAATCACTGTAATTCTGCATCACATCCATATAAGCCATACTGATTGAATCGGAAATCAACCGCTGCAGACCAATATTAATCTCGTCCAATACCTGCTCAGCAGAATAAAACGTGTCCTTTGCATAAGCATTTACACGTTTCATCTTATAATTCACCGCAGAAGTCATCATCACTACGCTTACCAAAAGCATAACAACCCCTATGGTAATGATAACCGTTACCAATGATGCCCCTTTATTATTCAGTTTGAAAAAGTCGTTCCTTTTTTTCATTCTGTTCCTACTCTAACTTTGTTCCGTCAAGTTCCAAAAAAACATCATCATCAGTGTTTGCGTCTGCTCCATCCGGTGCCATAATTGTTACATACACCTTATAAATACGGTTTTTGGTATTGCTTCCGATTAACACCTTTCCGTCAAGATCCCTGCCGTCTAATATCTTAACGGCATCCATCCCTGTTTCCCTTTGGGTTCCTGCGGGATTTTGGTAAGCAAGATTACAAAGTATCTTGCCATCCTCTATCGTTCCACCCTCTGAGGGAATAGAACTGTATGGTACATTTCCCGAAAGATTGGTAAACAATGTTATCGCTCCGTCAGCATCAGCTAATACACCCGAAGGATCTTCTATTATGGTGACCTCCGGCCCTGTCAGTGCATTGTAATATTGAGACTTATATTCCAGATTCGGAACTCCCGTTTGTGCACTGATAAATACATTTGTCTTCACATTATCCTTGTTATGAACAGTAATCTTATCCTTGTTACCGTTTACTGTTGCCATGTACCGCGGCTGGTAAAAAACAAAAATATTTTCCAGTGCCTTTTTGGTTGCAACATTATTAAAAATTTCTTTTTCCGCTACGACATATTCCTTCTTGGACGACGGCAAATAGCTACTGTACATACCGTCCGATGCAAAATAGTAACACAGCTTCACACTGACAGCTACTATATCCACCACATTCCCTGCCTCGTCCGTATCTGTCCCTTTTTTGTCTATCGTAACATCAATGGAGCGGGTCAGATTCTTTTTGAAATAATCGGTTGGTGCTTCCTGATAAAACAACCCCTGGTCTTCATTTGCTTCATAATTCCACTGTCTGAATATATTATAGATACTTTCATCATACAGTACCGGCATGCTGTAAACACCCGTATCCGGGATAGACATGGATTTAATTTCCGACAGATTCAACGCATTGGCATTCGGATATGCATCCGGGTCTGCTACCAATTTAATGTAATAACCGGCCGGCAAAGAAACCGGTATGTCTGCCACATCACGGATTACAAAAGTATACTTATCATTTGCATCAACAGTAACGTTATTTTGGTCACTCATTTCATAGCGTGCCTTCAACTCTGCCAGAGACATATATTCCACATTCTCCATCATATTCTCAGCACAATCCGTTGCACGCATCAGCACTTTTGCTTTGGAATTTGTGACTGCCGATGTTGCAAATGCACGAATCAGCGGAATTGATACGATGACCAGAATAATCATCGCTATCAATACCTCTAACAGGGAGAAACCCTTATTATTCAGTTCTCTCATCCTGCTGCGCATTTTCATATACTGCATTCACTCCTTCAGCCCCATTTACCGTATGGAACACATCATCAACACCCTTAGGCATTGCCGGAATCGGAATAGCCTGATATTCTTTCTCGATTCCTATCATATAAAACTGATTCAAATCCAGTGAGCCTTTCAAATTACCTGTCTCGGAATCAAATGCCAGACTTAAACCTTCAACTCCTTTTTTATTTGGCTGTGCAAAAAGATAATTCAACATTTCTTTTGCACCGCTGTATGTACAGCGGAACGTATAATTCACCGGCTGCCTGTATAAATGCACTTCCGGATAAGCTGCCTGCTGTGCTTCCGCCTCTGTGACTGCAGGCTCTGAAGCCACCTGTTCCGTATCTGCCGCCTCTGCAGCAAATACCTCCTCCACTACAGACATGGTAATATTTTCTACTGCCAGATCAGCGTAATAGGTATTCTCCATGTTCGCAAGAAACATAATCTCATCTTCCCTGCTGATTTGAACCGGATACGCAGCACTGATTGCAGCAATTTCCTCTTCCATATCCTTAATTCCCTGCTCATACTTCGGCAGATTCGCATGAATAGACTGATACAATTCCGCCTTTGCTTTTAAGGCGATATTTTCTGTTTCCAAAGCCATGGTCTTTTCCTGCAGAGGTGTCACCACATAAAACCAGGAAAGCAGCAAAAACAATACGCCTACCAAACCGATTAACAAACATTTATCTCTTTTTGATAATGCAAAATTCATCGTCTACTCCTCCCCTTCTGTTTCTTCCTGAACCGGTGCATAAATCATTTCTACCGCAAAGGAATATTGTACTTCACCGATTTCCGTAACCAATTCGGAAAGTGCCGTTGTATCTGCAAACAGGAACGACTCTAACCTATGCAGTTCTTCCAATACTGCTGCCGCTTCTTCCTTTGTCTCCACAGTTACATTCATCACAATACCGTCTGCTGTGGCACTCAAATCATTTAAGCAAAACGATGCCGGCATCTTTTCTTCCAAGACGGAAATAAACTCTACAAGCTCCTCATTACGGTTCACAGTCATCTTATCTAAGCTTTTCATCTTGTTTGACTGTGAAAGGAGTGCCTGGTAAGACAGATACACCTCATAGACCGGTTCCAGTTCTTCAATAATTTCATTGTATTCTTCATGCTTTTCCTTTTCTGACAAATAAGGAATCAAAGCCGATAATATAAGCGCAACTCCGATTACAATACAACCGATACAGAGAATGATGGTAAGACGTATCGCATCCGTACCGCCTGTTTGCTTCTGCTGATCGTCTCCCTGGGCATAATAGAAATGAACCGGTGCCATACCTGCACCAATACAGGCTATATAATCTCCCACACTTCCATCCTTAAATGCCTTTTGTACATTGACACCGGCAATGCTTTCCAGCACGCTCACTTCTGCATCCACTTCATTGGCAAGCAGTTCCGAAAAACCGACAAAATCAGCACCCACGCCGGTCAGACATATGGATTTAATCATTTCATTACTATGATTGGCATTATAAAAATCTACTACCTTGGAAATTCCGCCAACAAGCGGTATCAGACTCTGGGTCACTTCATTTTTGTCTTCCCATTCCTTTGTATCCGTAATTCCCGCTTCTGTATTAAAACGGGTAAATATACACGTTTCTGTTCTTGCCTTTCTTAAAGCATCCTCGTAGGTCTGTACATCTCCCCGGCTATTTGCTTCCATCATGGTAGTTAAAGTTTCTTCCATACCATAAGGAATCGTACGGTTTAGTTCAATCACACCATTCTTTTGAACCAAAAGAAGACTGGAGCGCTCATCTACTTTAATAAGCAGCTGCGTTCCCTGACTGCATGCTTCCCTTGCTGCCATATAAACACTGTTTCCGCTATAATCAAATTCTTTCACCTGCAGCTTCAATGCAGCGGCAAGCATTTGATACCCCTCCACAACCGCAAGCGGAACTGCCAATAACAGGAGCTTATATCCGATGGGCTTGGCTGTTTTTTCATCACCATCAACGGACGCCTCTTTTTCTGTCTCTAAGATACTGTGGGCTATCATGTACTGGCTTACATCAATGGGAAAATAATCTGCCAAATTTGCACGCACAATATCCCCTATCCTATTTTCTTTACAATAGGGAATTTTCACTTCACGCTTTGCAATTTTGGAAGAAGAAAGCGTAAATACAACGCCTTTTGCTCCCATCTTCTCTTTTTTCAGTCCTTCCCGAAGCACTTCCGTAAATTCATCCGTTACCGTAAGTACCCCATCTGCCAGAATTCCTTCCGGTGTCGGAACAGAAAAACTGTGATATACTTTTGGTCTCTTTGTCTGATAATCCATTTCACAAACTCTTGTGAAATAATCTCCCACTTCAATACTCAGTATTTTGCCAGCCATTTTTCATCCTCTTTTCCTATTTTTCTATCGAAAGCCTTACCCTTATAAACCTTGCAAGGCACTTGTATTCTCCCTAAAAATATTGTCCGAAATACCACGTAATCAACTGTGCTCCCCAAAGCATGGATATCCATACCCCAACAGAAAGGTAAGGACCCATGGCAAGCACATGGTCACACTTTGTCACCCGCATCCGGATGATATGTATCACGGAACCGATGACGCACCCTAAAAAGAATGCCAAAATCACTTCTTTCCATCCCAGGAATAAGCCGCAGACGGCCATCATTTTCATATCACCGCCGCCGATACCTCTTCCCTTCGTTACAATAATAATCAAATATAAGACAACACTTACGGCAAAAAATCCTATTACATGATTAGACCAATCCTTGTAATGAACTGCCGTGCGGATGATGCCTAACGCTAAAATAAAGTAATTGATTCCTATCGGAATCTCAAATGTACGAAAATCAATCACTGCAAGAACAAGCAGTGCGGATGTTAACAGGCAGTAGAGTAGGGAATCTACATTCATCCCGTTAATCACAAAAATCAGCACATACAATATTCCATTCGCCGCCTCAATGAGCGGATATTGAATGGAAATTTTGCTTTTACATGCTCTGCATTTTCCACCCTGAAGCAAATAGCTAAACAGTGGTATGAGTTCATACCACTTTAGCTTACGGTCACACTGCATACAGTGTGACCGTACCTTCACAATATTCTCATTCTTCGGAATGCGGTAGATACATACATTTAAGAAGCTACCGATTACGAGTCCATATATAAATATGACTATGTAAATAGGGATTAATATTGTGTGCATGGGGTTGAGTTTCCTTAAAAATTAGTAAGTGATTGTTAAGGCTGTTTTACCATCCTGCTGTACTAAGTTAAGACCTGTTACAGTGATATTTCCTGTAGCATCTTTTGCAACTTTAATACCCGGCTGATTGGTAGCACCCTTATATACACTTGAAGATAACTCTACAGTTGCACCTAATGTCAAGTTTAATTCTCCTTGTAATGTACCTGCTCCTGCTGTAAATGTAAATTTACCAGCTGTGGCCTTAATATCTACACTAGCACTATTAGCAAGTGTCTTGTTAATGGTTTCATCAGCCATTGCAATCTTTGCTGCGTTTGCAATTTCAGAAATTGCTGTGTTATCTCTCTGAATTCTTGCTTTTTCAACATTTCTTAATAACTGTGGTCCTACAACAACCATTAATACTGCCATAATCGCAATTACAACGATTAATTCAACGAGGGAAAAACCTTTGTTATTTGTCTTTTTCATAGTAAAGTCTCCTTTATTTTTATTTTTTATTATAAGCATCTCCGTCCCTACCCCGGAAATGTCTCATTCCAATAAATTGTAATAAAATTATATATTATCTAAAGCATCATACATGGTTAACATCGGTGCCATAACGGATGCGATTAATACAGCTACTATTCCGGCAAGCACCACGATAATCATTGGTTCCATAGCTGCCATCAGACTCTGGGTTGCCATTTCTACTTCTTCATCATAATAATCTGCCAGCTTTGTCAGCATATCTTCCGTACTTCCGGATTCCTCACCGATACGGATCATATGATAAAGCATGGGAGGAAATAATCCACACTGCTGCAATGGATCTGACAAAGGAAGACCCTTCATGATTTCCTCCTTTGCATCCATCATCGCATCATGGAACAATACATTCTGCATGGTATTGGCTGTAATCTCCACTGCTTCTATCAGAGGTACCCCGGCAGTGATTAACGTACTTAAAGTACGTGCCAGTTGGGAACAGGCAGACTTTTCCGTTAAATTTTTAAACACGGGAACCCGAAGTGCCAACTGGCTGGTCAACAATCTTCCGGTTGGGGTCTTTAAGTATTGTCGAACTAAAAATACAATGACTGCGATAACCGGAATCAGGATATACCAATAAGCTATGATAAAATCACTGGCTGCCACCACCGCTTTGGTAATTCCCGGTAGCTCCGTTCCGAGGTCAGCAAACATCTCTGTATAACGGGGTATCACCACCACCAACATAACGATTACTACGACAACTGCTATAACTGCTACAACTGCAGGATAAATCATAGCTTTTTTTACAAGTGCCTGGGTTTTAGCCGACTTTTCAAACTGCTCCGCCATTCGTTCTAATGACACATCCAGACTACCGGAGGCTTCACCTGCCGCAATCGTTGTAATCATCAGATTGGAAAAAATCTTATCCTGCTTTTTCATAGCCTCTGCCAAAGGCTCACCCTTTTGCACATCCACATGCACTTGGCGGATGGCTTTTGCCAATACCGGATTCTCCGTTTGCTCCCGCAATAAATCCAGACAGTCTAAAATTGATACGCCTGCCCGGCTCATGCTGACGAACTGACGGCAAAATACCGAAAGATCTCTGGGCGTTACTTTTTTGCCGATGGTTAAATTAATGTCCTTTGTTAAAAAACTCTCTTCTTTCAGGGAAACGACAACCATACCCTGTTGCTTTAATTTGGTTCTTGCCTGTTCTATTCCCTCGGCCTCGATACTTCCTTTAATTGGTTTTCCCATCCTGTTGATGGCTTCATATCCATAGCTTGCCATGGGGTGTTCTCCTTCGCATTGACGCTTATACGTCAAATGATACTTTTTTCATTTCCGAAACGGAGGTGATGCCCTCCAATACATAGCGTGTGGCACTCATGCGGAGTGTGTTCATTCCTTCACGCAGTGCACATTCCTTAATCTCATCCGCATTGCTGCCCTTCGCGATTACTCTCTTTAAATCATGTGTCACTTCCATAATCTCGTAGACACCGATACGTCCCTTATACCCGGTATTATCACACAGGCTGCATCCGCAGGGCTTATAAATTTTAACCGGCTCATCCGGTGAAAGTCCAAGCAGTTCTCTCTCTTCTGCGTCGGGCTCTGCTTCCAGCTTACAGCTGCACAGACGGCGGACCAGTCGCTGTGCTATGATTCCCACTGTGGAATCTGCAATCAGATACGGCTCAATTCCCATATCTGCCAGACGCGTTACCGTACTTGCCGCCGAATTGGTATGTAAGGTACTCACCACCAAGTGACCGGTGATAGATGCCTGTACGGCAATAGATGCCGTCTCCGTATCTCGGATTTCACCAATCATAATGATGTCCGGGTCCTGACGCAAAATGGAACGTAGGGCAGAGGCAAAGGTTAAATCTGCTTTGTTGTTGACCTGCACCTGATTGATTCCGTCAATATTGGCTTCCACCGGGTCTTCTACGGTGATAATATTTACATCTTCACTGTTTAACTCTGACAATGCCGTATACAATGTCGTGGATTTACCGCTACCGGTAGGTCCTGTAACCAACAGAATACCATGGGGATTGGAAAGTATATGGTCAAACACCTTCATCTCTTGCGGGTTTAATCCAAGCTGACTCTTTTCTTTCGTCAGCGCCGTCTTAGAGGTTAGTCGCATAACCACCTTTTCCCCGAACACGGTGGGAAGAATGGATACACGGATATCATATTCCAGTCGGTCTACAATCTGGGTAATACGGCCATCCTGGGGTTTTCTTTTCTCTGCAATATCCATTCCGCCGATAATTTTAATTCGGGCTACAATGGCTGCAAGTAAACGGTGGGAATACACCTGCTTTTCATAAAGCGTACCGTCAATACGGTAACGGACACGCACCTGCTTTTCCATTGGTTCAATATGGATATCGGAAGCACGCTGGCGGACTGCCTGTTCAATCATGGATTTTACAAGCTGTACGATGGGCGAATTGTTTACATCCGCGCTGTACATATCCTCCTGTTCTTCCAGCACTTCTTTTTCTTTGGTATACTCATCCAATTTGGATAATACGTCCTGCTGTCCGAAATATTTATCTATTGTCATGAGAATACTCTTCGGTGTTGCCACCACCGGCTCCACCTGAAGATTGGTAATGATATTCACATCATCAAGTGCCGCCATATCCATGGGGTCAGCCATTGCCACACGGATCACATTGACGTCCTGTGGTGAATACTCGAAGGGAATCATCGTGTATTTTTTGAGAATATCAACACCGATCAGATTCAGGATTTCTTTTTCAATCACCACATCCCGAAGCTCTATCATGTCATATCCCAACTGACGGCTGAGTGCTCTTGCGATTGTTGCTTCTGTTGTAAAGCCTTCATCTACGAGTATCAGACCGAGACGCTTCTTTTGTTCTTTTTGTAATGCTAGCCCCTGCTGCAACTGCTCCATGGTAATCGCACCGTCATTTACAAGTGCATCACCAAGGCGCATTTTCCTTCTCCCCAAATCCATAGTTAAACCTTTCTGTTCTTGTTCACATACTTATTTTTTGTCTATCAAATAGAACCCGTTACCGCTTGCTCCTGACGGCGGAAGCGGCTGCTTTATGACCTCACTCTCAAGTGTGTAAATATAGCGGGATCCCTCGTAAATAATAATATCTCCGTAGTGCACTCCCGTAACACATCCGGTATCCACATCCACGCCATTTTGCTGTTCAGTATATTTAATTCCGCTGACATCTTCTATGGTTACGCCCGACCAGGAAATACACCATTCTCTTCCTCTGGCATCAATGTTTTCCGGGCCCAAATTCCATTCCCAGTATACTCTTCCCTTGCCGGTCCCTTCTTTATCAATCAACACATAATTATTCATTTCTTCCGAGGTCAACATAACCGGTACATCCACTTCCACATACTGTCCCGGGAAACGCTTTCCTTCCCAGCGGGAATCTGTCGCATACGGCCAGATTGTCTCATCATCCTCTTCGTCTTCACCTGCACCGCCGCCACCTTCTTCTGCCGGAGGCTCCGAATCCGGATCCCATAATGCCGGTGGAGTCGGCAATGCCGCGTCATCTCCTTCTGCGTATTCTGAACCACTAAAACCGCCAAGCATTACCATTACATCCTCATGCCCTGCGATATCGCAATGGATAATCGCGGTATCACCATCTATCTCAGAGGTATAGACTCCCCCCTGCGGGCACTGCTTATATTGCAGCACCTCATTACTGGTGGCAGCGTCCCCTCCGCTAAGCACTAATTCTAAATCGTCGTCGGAAAACTGCTTCGTCTCAGAATAAATACAACGCTCATAGACAGCGAGAATAGCCTCCCTGTCTACCTGACATGACGTTGCCCGATTACGACTGACATATTGAAAAAACATCGGTGCCAGAATTGACCCCAGCACTGCAATCAGCGTAATTACAACAATGATTTCCAATAATGAAAAACCTAAATTGCGAACTTCTTTTTTGGAAGTCGATTTCCCCTTCATTACCGTCAAAGTTTCCCCCAACAAAAATTTTCATTTAATTATACCCCTTTTTTATGATATATGCAATATTTTTCGACAGTTTATGACACACAAAAAATTGCCTTAATATACCGTTTTTACAAAGTAATTCCCACTGATTTGTCTTGCTTTTCCTTCCATGCAAAGTTTAACCAATTCATACATCAGTCCGGCATATGTTATTTCACTGTTTTCTTTTTGCAACTGCCCTAAAATATCCTCTGCCGACTTCGGGAGAAAATCAAGCATCCCAAGCACCCCCTCTTCCTCTTTTTCTGCGATAGCACTTCCTTCCACGTAACCGTTTTTCCGGTTATTTACTACTGCAAGTTCTGCCAGTAGGTCCTCCGGAGAAAGAACGATTCCGGCCCCTTGTTTAATAAGCAGATTGCATCCGTCACTCAATCTGTCGGTCAGCCGCCCCGGCACGGCATACACTTCCTTTCCCTGCTCCAGTGCCATATCTACGGTAATCCATGTACCGCTTTTATGCCTGGCTTCTATCACAAGCACACAATCAGATAAGCCGGCCACAATTCTGTTCCGATACGGAAAAAGTGTTTTCTGCGGCATCTGTCCCGGCAAAAAGGGGGATATAATACCGCCTTTCCCTTTTATCTGTTCATAGAGACCGCGGTGAGACGCCGGATAACACACATCTACACCGCATCCGAGGACGGCGTATGTACTGCCACCTGCCTTCAGTGCCGCCTTCTGTCCGATACCGTCAATTCCTCTTGCCATTCCGCTGATAATATTCACGCCTGCACTTGCAAGTTTTTCTGCAAACGCTTCTCCTACATAGGCACCATACTGTGAACATTCCCTGGCACCGATAATGGCAACTGCCGTCTCTCCTTCCTTTGGCAATTCGCCCATGTAATATAAAACAAACGGCGCCTGCTTAATTACTGAAAGCCTCTTCGGGTAAGCCTCTTCTTTACGGCAAACCATTTTGATTCCTCTCTCTGTCATTTTTTCATAAGCTTCCATAACCTTCCACTCTTTGCTGCTTTTTCTGATTTCTTCAACCTCTTCTTTCTTTAATACACTCAAAAGCTGCTTATCCGTAGCATAATAAACACCCCTCGCGCTTCCCAAAAAGGTAAGTAGTCTCTCCATTTTTCCGTCTCCGATTTTCGGAACACTGTGTAGCCAATACAAATATGCTTTTTCTTCATTCCCCATTTGCAAACACTCCCTTTCCTCCGTCAAAAAATCCCAAAGCCTCTGCCAGATGCTCCTCCTTTATCTCCTCGCTTTCCTCCACATCGGCAATGGTCCTTGCCGTTTTAATCAACCGGTGATATGCCCTGGCACTCAAGTCCATTGCCGCAAACATATGAGCCAACATCTTCTCTTGCTTTTCCTTCAAAGGACAGTATTTTTCCACCTCTCCTACGTGCAAATCCCCGTTAAAGCGTATGGTACTGCCATGATACCTGTATTCCTGTCTTTCTCTTGCCGCCATAACCTGCTCCCGCAAAAGGGCACTGCTTTTCCCTTTCTTCCTGCTTTGCAAATGTGCAATTTCCACCTTCGGCGCCGTCACATAAATATCCATCCGGTCCAATATCGGACCTGAAATGTGAGCCAGATATTGATGCCGTTCATACGGTGTACAGCGACATTTGTTTACATCCGGATAATACCCGCAGGGGCAGGGGTTCATGGCTGCCAACAGCATAAAGTCTGCAGGATACACAAAACTTCCGCTGCTTCTGGCAATCTGCACGTTCTTATCCTCAAGTGGCTGGCGCAAGGCATCCAAGGTCTGTCTCTTAAACTCCGGCAATTCATCCAAGAAAAGTACACCCCTGTGGGCAAGAGAAATTACCCCGGGTCTCGGAATCCTCCCGCCTCCTGTCAGTGCCTGCGGTGAAATCGTATGATGCGGGTTCAAAAAAGGACGTCCGGCGATATAACTTTTTTCCCCGCTCAAAAGGCCCGCTATGCTATAGATGGAGGAAACCTCCAGACTCTCCTTGGCAGATAAGGGCGGAAGAATGCCCGGAATCCTTTTGGCAATCATGGTTTTTCCTGCCCCCGGCGGTCCGGCAATCAGCATATTGTGAAAACCTGCCGCCGCAAGAACCGCCGCCCTCTTTAGCCCTTCCTGTCCTGCCACATCCGCAAAATCAAGTGCTGCATCCTGCTCCTTGCTTTTTATCAGTTCTTCTACAGATATGGTTACGGGTGTTATCTTTTCTTCTCCGCTGTAAAACCTAAGTATTTGGTCCAACCCCGAGACGCCTATCACTTCTATTCCCGCAACCACACCGGCTTCCTTTTGATTTGCCTCCGGCACAATGCATCTTTTCAGTCCGGCTTCCTTTGCCTCCCTGATAATCGGCAAAACTCCCTTTACCGGCTTAATTTCACCGCCAAGTCCAAGCTCTCCCAAAAACAAAGTCTCTTTCACTTGTTCTGCCTCCACCTTTCCCAGCAGGACTAAAAGTGCCACCGCGACAGGCAGGTCATAGCCGGTTCCTTCTTTTTTTACATCTGCAGGCGAAAGATTTACCGCAATGTGCATAGGCGGCAAATAAATCCCCCTGTTTTTCAGGGCAATCCTTACCCGCTCACCGGACTCCTTCACTTCCCCCGAAAGCCGTCCCACCATGGCAAAGCAAGGCAGTCCCTGCGACATGTCCACTTCTACTTCTACCAGGTAGCTGCAAACACCATAAATACCTCCCGATAAAATTGTACTAAGCAAAAAATCCCTCCTTTGTTTGAAATGTAATAAATAATTTGAAAATGCGGGCGATTACACCCATGATTTTAGAATGCCGATACGGCAAAGTAACATAAGAATACTTATAAAAAAGATACAGTAAAAATATCCTGTATGGATACTTTTACTGTATCTGAAATGAACGTAAAAATCAATGGCTTTTTAGAATAATTTATTTTCCATACTGTCAGGGTCCTGTGCGAATTGAATTGCCAGATCTCTGGAAATCTTGCCTTCAAAGTAAAGCTGCTGCAATGTTTCATCCATGGCAATCATACCTGACTTTCTGTTGGTCTGCATAACGCTCATAAGCTGATGCGACTTACCTTCACGTATTAAGTTTCTCACGGCATGATTTGCATGCATAATTTCAAATGCTGCCACTCGTCCCGATCCGTCCGCTTTCGGAATCAGCTGCTGGGAAATAACTGCTTCCAGTACATTGGCAAGCTGTACACGGATCTGCTGTTGCTGATGAGGCGGAAATACGTCAATTACACGGTCAACCGTACTGGCTGCACCGATGGTATGCAGTGTGGAAAGGACAAGGTGTCCTGTTTCTGCTGCAGTAATCGCCACACTGATGGTTTCGAGGTCACGCATTTCTCCTACCAAAATGACATCAGGATCTTCACGCAGGGCAGCTCTTAAGGCATTGGCATAGGTCTGGGAATCCAAACCGATTTCTCTTTGATTGACCATTGCCATCTTGTGCTGGTGCAGATATTCGATAGGGTCTTCCAGTGTGATCACATGACATTCCCTATTATTGTTTACTTTATCGATAATTGCCGCAAGTGTTGTGGATTTACCACTACCGGTAGGTCCCGTAACAAGTACCAATCCACGCTTGCGCTGATATAAATCAATTACACTCTTTGGTACACCGAGCTCCTCCGGCGAAGGTACCTGTGTTCCTACCAAACGCAGTGCAATTGCCACAGAGCCTCTCTGCTTATAGGCATTGACACGATAACGTCCAAGCTCCGGAATGGAAAAAGACATATCATGTTCCCCTTTTTCCTCAAATTTCTGCCGTTGTTTTTCATTCATGATTTCATCAAGCAGTGCCTCTGTATCCTGCGGCATCATTCTGGGAAAATCCATGGTAATCAGTTGCCCGTTCACACGCATTTTAGGCGGTATTCCTACCGTAAGGTGTAAATCAGATGCTCCCGCATCCTTTGCAATTGTAAGCATTTCTTTAATTGACGGCATCCGTTTATCCTCCGTAACCTTTTATTTCTTTTCAAAACCGCTCCGCAGTTTTTCTAATGCTCTTTTTTCAATTCTGGACACATAACTCCTTGAAATATGAAGCATCTGTCCGATTTCACGCTGTGTTATTTCTTCACCGGTAAGTAGTCCGTAGCGCATGGCAATAATTTCCTGCTCCCTGTCAGTTAGTACCTCTGAAAGCAATTGCATCATTTTGGATACGTTCTCTTCAAACTCCATCTGCTCCGATACATCTGGCTGCTCCTGCTCTATAATATCCAGAAAACTAATTTCATTGCCTTCTTTATCAGTTCCGATAGGCTCAAATAACGAAACCTCTCTGGCACTTTTCTTTCTTGAACGAAGCATCATCAAAAGCTCATTGTCTATACATCTGGATGCGTAGGTGCTCAGTTTCCCCTTTCCGGCATCAAAGGAAGAAATTGCCTTGATGAGTCCTATGGTTCCGATTGATATCAAATCCTCCATATCCTCATCCACATTTTGATATTTTCTGGCAATGTGGGCTACCAGGCGCAGGTTCCTTTCTATCAGAATATCCCTCGCCATTTCGGCCTCATCGGCATCTCCTTCTTTCAGCAGTTGCAAGTAATATGCTTCTTCCGAAGAAGACAACGGTTGCATAAATGTTTTCAAAAGGCGCCCCCAAAGTCATTTTTATTATTCTATGACTTTGACAAAGACTAAGTGCCTTTCCACCTAAAACAATTATACAAATATCCTTATATACTTTCAACAGAAAGAAGAAATTCTGCCATAACCACATTGCTTACATCCAGTCCACGCTCTGTCAGGGCAATGCGTCCCTTCCCCGGTTCATCCCCCGGTTCATATGACAAAAGGCCCTGCCTTACAAACTGATCTACCACGCCCGGATATATTTCTTCTATTGATCGACCGAACGTTTTCCTAAAATCTTCTTCCCTTATTCCTTCTGTGAGCCTCAGTCCCAAAAACATGTACTCTTCCATCTGCTCTTCTACAGAAAGCGTTTGTACATCCTCCCGGACATCCGGCTGTGAAAGATAAAGATTGATATCCTCTGTATTCTTAAATCTCACATTGCCCACAAGTGACGCCGCACCGATACCAAAGCCTACATAATCACCCCTCTTCCAATACACTTTATTATGTGCACATTCATGCCCGTTCTTTGCATAATTGGAAATTTCATATCTGTGATATCCGGCTTTGCATAAAATATCATTAGTTATTTTATACAACTCCCGCTCCGTCTCCTCGTCGGGAAGTGGCGGTGTATTCTCATAAAACGGCGTTCCTTCCTCGATAATCAGGCTGTACGCTGATATGTGTGCAGGCTGCGGATTTAGCGACAAAACCTTGCTTAAGGTCTCCTGATAGCTCTGCAGTGTCTGCTTCGGTATTGCGGACATTAAGTCTATATTTATATTGTTAAATCCTGATTTAACTGCATTTTCATAGGTATCAAGGAATTCTTCATAGGTATGAATCCGTCCAAGCTGTTGCAGCTCTTCATTGTCAGCAGACTGCAAACCCATGCTGATCCTGTTAATCCCCATTTCGCGGTAGGCTTTCAGTTTTTCTCCGGTTACCGTACCGGGATTCACCTCTATGGTGATCTCGCGGTTCTTGCCTTCATCAAATGCCGATGCCACTGCTTTCAGTATCCGCTCTATGTCAGAGGCCGGAAGAATTGATGGTGTCCCCCCGCCCAGAAAGATGGTATGCACCTCATACGAAGCATACTTTACGGCTTCCCGGCTGATTTCTTCTAAAAGCCTGTCTACATACCGGCTCTTTGTTTCCTCCTCTGCCGGTCCGGACAAAAAGTCGCAATACAGGCATTTTCTTACACAAAAAGGGATATGTATATAGATACTTAAGGGTTTCTTCTTAGTTTTCATCCAGTTTCAGTACACTCATGAAGGCTTTCTGTGGAATTTCCACATTACCCACCTGACGCATACGTTTCTTTCCTTCCTTCTGCTTCTCAAGCAATTTCTTTTTACGGGTAATATCACCACCGTAACACTTGGCAAGCACATCCTTACGCATGGCTTTCACTGTTTCCCTTGCGATCACTTTTCCGCCTACGGCAGCCTGAATGGGTATTTCAAACAAGTGTCTGGGAATCTCATCCTTTAACTTCTCGCACATTCTGCGGCCTCTCTCGTAAGCACTTTCTTTGTGAACAATAAAGGAAAGCGCATCCACCTCTTCTTTATTAATCAATATATCCAGTTTGACCAGTTCAGACTGTTCATAGCCTTTCAGTTCATAATCAAAGGATGCGTAGCCTCTTGATCTGGACTTAAGTGCATCAAAAAAGTCATAAATGATTTCATTGAGCGGAAGTTCATATTTAAGAAGTGCTCTGGCTGATTCCATATATTCCATTCCCAAATATCTGCCGCGTCTTTCCTGACAAAGTTCCATAATGGAACCGATAAACTCTGTGGTCACCATAATCTCTGCAGAGACTACGGGTTCTTCCATGTATTCAATTTCTGCAGGGTCCGGCAAATTGGAAGGATTGGTCAGTTCAATCACTTCCCCGTTTGTTTTGTGTACTTTATAAATAACGCCCGGTGCCGTAGTAACTAAATCCAAATTATACTCTCTCTCCAATCTTTCCTGGATAATCTCCAAATGCAAAAGTCCAAGGAAGCCACATCTGAAACCGAATCCGAGTGCAATGGATGTTTCCGGCTCATAATGAAGTGAGGCATCATTTAACTGCAATTTCTCCAGTGCATCACGAAGATCCGGATACTTGGCTCCGTCCGCCGGATAAACACCGCAGTATACCATGGAATTTACTTTCTTATATCCGGGCAGGGGTTCACTGCAAGGCCGTTTATCATCTGTTACGGTATCACCTACTGCCGTATCCTTTACATTTTTGATGGAAGCGGTAATATAACCAACCATACCGGCAGATAGTTCTTCGCAGGGAATAAACTGTCCCGCACCGAAATAACCTACTTCCACTACATCCGCGGTAGCTCCCGTGGCCATCATACGGATGCTTGTCCCTTTGCTTACTTTTCCTTCCACAATTCTGCAGAAAATGATAACGCCTTTATAGGAATCATAAAGGGAATCAAAAATAAGTGCCTGAAGAGGATTGTCCGCACTTCCGCCTGGTGCGGGAATTTTTTCTACAATTGCTTCCAAGACCGCTTCGATACCAATGCCGTTTTTGGCAGAAATAAGGGGTGCATCCTGCGCTTCAATACCAATCACATCCTCAATTTCATCCTTTACCCTGTCAGGCTCTGCGCTGGGCAGGTCTATCTTATTGATAACGGGAAATACCTCCAAATCATGGTCCAGTGCTAAATAGACATTTGCAAGCGTCTGGGCTTCAATACCCTGGGCTGCATCCACTACCAAAATCGCACCGTCACATGCGGCAAGACTTCTGCTTACCTCATAGTTGAAGTCTACATGTCCCGGTGTGTCAATCAAATTGAAAATATATTCTTCTCCGCTCTTTGCCTTGTAAACGGTTCTTACGGTCTGTGCTTTAATCGTAATACCACGTTCTCTCTCCAGTTCCATATTGTCAAGAACCTGAGCCTGCATTTCCCTGCTGGTCAAAAGCCCTGTATGTTCAATGATTCTGTCTGCCAGGGTTGATTTTCCGTGGTCAATATGTGCTACAATACAAAAGTTTCTGATTTTACTCTGATCAATCTGTGCCATATCTATGCCTTTCTACGCAACTGCCTTTTTTCTCGCGCAATATTATATCATGAATTTCCATTTAAAACAATGGCGATAATATGTGCAAGCGGGTCGCAGGCGTTCATGATTTCTTCTACCGTATTCGTCTGTGCTCCCAACTCAATCAGCATGCTTTTTGCCCGCAAATGCAAATTGTAACGGTAGGCTTTCAGATAAATCTTTCTGGCAATACCCGGATAATATTCGTTGGCAGCCACCTGCGCCTGAAAGGAGAATGCCAAATTATCCTGTATGTACGGATTTTCCAAATAAGAGATATCTCCTTTATCCCTAATGTGACTCATACCGTTAAAGAACATGAATCTTGCCGTAGGCTTTCCCTGCAAATCCATAACCAGCTTCTTTCCCTCCAACATCTCATCCCTATGTAGGTCTATCACCACCTGGATGGACGGATTTTCCGCAAGAATCTTTTCCAGTGCGGGCAGGGAATTGGAATAGGCGTCATCCCTGGTTTCCACGTCATATTCACCGGTATGATGCAGTACCTTAAATCCGTATTTTTCTGTAAGCAAATCCGCTATCTTTTCACCTGCCCCGATAATTGTTGTTGACGCGTCCCCTTCTACCGAATCTGCAAAGGCCTCCTGGGAGTGCGTGTGGTAAATCAGAATCTGCGGACCTTCACTGTCTTTATCTACAGACATATCTTTATACAAGAGATTATCTAAGTTCACATACTCTTCCTTTAAATCGGTCGAAGCATCTATTGCAAAAAAGTTGGAAACCAGGCTGTCATAATCCCACTGTTCTGCCCAATCATATGTATAAGCCGGATAGGCGGCCTGCAAAAAATCTGTCTCCCCCGGCAGCGTCTGCTGCGTTACGCCTTCTCCTGCCTCTTGTTCATCCTGTCCCATCTGTTTATAACGGTTATTCTCCTGCTCCATTTCCGCAAGCATACTGTTCTCAATATGCAGTGCATCCGATTCGTAATCCAATTGTTCTTCCGGGATTCTTTTAATATCTTCATCACTGCCCTCCTTTTGGCGGTAGAATTCCGCCATCAGTTCATCTTCTGTTATCTCCCCTTCATCATCACTTTCCAAATAGTTATATATGGGTAACATTCCCTGTATGGTTTGCTGCACACTTCCTTCAAGCGAAGTCACTTCTTCTCCGTTCTCCAGATAAGCAGACAACATAAAATAGTTTTCCTCCATAGTTTTGCTCATAAATCCTTCTATCGGAGAAAAACTATTATTCTCTGTCGCATCCGCATCGTTTGCATCCGCCACACCTTTCACGAAACAAATTGCAATCATAGCTATAACGCATGTTATTATTATTTTTCTGCCATTTATCTGTTTTCTTTCTGCCATTCATTGCTCCATACGGTTATTGTTACATTTTTATTTCTTTTATATCGTAACAATATATGCTTTCCGTTGGACATTCATTCCCGCTTAATTTCCTTGCATGTCTAAAGCCCCGTTAATTGCATTGCAAATGATATGGCTGATTTGCTTAATTTCATAATCCACATCTTTACCTGTTACATACATGTTGTAAAGTTCACCAAGGCTGTTTCTGATTTCCTCCGCAACCTTTGGGAACTCATCCACTACATTTCCCATCATTTTATAAAGCGCATCATTTACAATGGTTGCCGCATCTACAACCGTAGGTACGCCGACGGCAATTACCGGCACTCCCATACTTTCCTGTGTAATGGAATTTCTGTGGTTTCCCACCCCTGAACCGGGATGGATTCCCGTATTGGTGATCTGAATCGTCCGGTTTAGTCTCCTTGTAGATCTTGCCGCCAGCGCATCAACCACAATTATGACATCCGGCTTCGTTTCCTTCACCACACCTTTAATAATTTCAGCGGATTCCATTCCGGTTTTCGCCATAACCCCGGGAATCAGTGCACTTATTACCGGAACTCTTTCTTTATTGTAGGCTGCCTTTCCGAATTCCTTTACCATATGTCTTGTTATGATCAGATTATCCACTACATTGGGTCCCAGCGCATCTGCCGTCACATCCCGGTTCCCCAGCCCCACAATCATTACGGATAATTCTTTTTCTATTCCCGGAACAATCTTTTGAAGCTGTTTTTGCAGTTCCTTTGCTATTTCTTTGTGATAATCATCATCCGGGAGTGCCATGGCAGGTGCCTCTATGGTGATATAGGTACCCATTGGCTTCCCAAGTAGTTTTGCACTGTTTTTACTCTCTATCACCACATGAGTAATCCGCACTTCACTTTCCTCATCATATTCCTCCTGTACAGACACTCCCTGTAAATCTTGTGCATCTTTATCCACACTTTCCTTTGCTTCCAATGCCAAGTCCGTTCTTACCCTAAAACTGCCCATCGTTTCCTCCGAACTTTTTTGATTTTTTACAGTATGTGCAGTCCTGTATAAAACTACTCAATTTTTTTAGAAATATTTTCAAATATATATTGACAGATATGCAAACACCCTATAAAATAATATGCGTATGTTTACATTAAGACGTCCGTGTCTCCGGCTTTAATGGAACATCTCAAAGAACTGATGATTTTAATAGGAGGTGTACATCGTGGCAAATATTAAATCTGCAAAGAAAAGAATT
>JAZNAE010000060.1:0-2205 GCA_045586385.1 Lachnospiraceae bacterium | reverse complement strand
ATTGGAACAAATATCATTAACTGAGAAACAATGGGAGCAGATAGAAAAACATTCTCGGCAGATCGTATTGCAGAATTATAGGCTACTGTTTCTTACAAAGTACTTGGTAGAGTTATTAGAAAAGAATCAGGTTCCAACGGTGATCCTGAAGGGTGTATCCACCGCATCCTGGTATCCGGTACCGGAGCTACGAAAGTCAGGGGATGTGGATTTGATGATTCCAAAGGATGTTAAATTAGCTAAGGTGGTAGACATCCTAAAGGCTGTCGGTTTTGTGGAGAAAACACAACAGCATGCCAATTATCATATGGAACTGGTTTCGCAGGAGGGTATTGCAGTAGAAATACATACCGAGTTTACAGAGAAGTTTGCAGACAAACGAATTAATATAGCCATGGAACAACAAGTGCAAGGAGGTTTTACTTCTGCTGTTATGGATAATGTTATGGGAATAAAACTTCCCGTGTTAAGCAGAGTGTATCATGCATATGAATTGTTGCTTCATATGTTGCATCATTTTACCACTTCGGGATTTGGCTTAAAGCTTTTGTGTGACTGGGTGGTATGTTGGAATCAGGACTGGTCGCGGGAGGAAAAAGATTCTTTCCGACGATTAACGAAGGAAAGTGCAACGGAAAGGTTTGCAGAGGCAGTAACGGAGGTTTGTGCTGTGTATCTGGGCTTAAATCGAGAAAATTATGCTTGGGATTATGTGGCTACAGAGATTCCGACACAGGAACTTATGCGGGAGATATTGGATGCTGAGGAGTTTGGTCGAAATGATAACAATCGTATGGTGATGATGAGCGGAACAGGGCTGACAGATTATATTAAGGAATTTCACCATCAGATGCACCTGAATTTCCCCAAGGCCGGTCGATGTTTTTTATTATGGCCGGTACTGTGGGTGATAACATTAGTTCGCTTTTTGAGGAACAATAAGCGGGTAAGAAATACTTCGACGAGAGAAATTTTGAAAGAAGCAAAACGAAGAAGTGAGTTGATGGAACGGCTGAAACTTATGAGGTAACAGATGCGTATGATGAATGGAAATGACAGAATTAATTGGCTTGATGTTTTGAAAGGTATATTAATCATTTTTGTGATATTGAGTCACAGTTATCCGCCGAATATCTATCGATATTTTTTTTCGCCGTTCTTTTTAACCATGTTCTTCTGGGCTTCCGGTTATACATTTTCTGTGAAAAGGTCGGGAAAAGAGTTTTTGTTAAATAAATGTAGAAGTTTATTAGTACCACTTTTGGTATTGGGGAGCATACGGATCATATTGGCTCAAATATTGGAAGGTGGGAGTTGGAAAGAGCGAATCATAGGGCTTTTTGTACAAATCAATTGTCAATATGATGAGCTTTGGTTTGTAGCCTGTTTATTTACCAGTTCCATTTGTTTTTATGGGATTTTGAAAATTGTGATACATATAAAAGAGCATTGGCAAAATGCTGTTTTGATAGGTATTTCAGGCGTTTTACTAATGATATCCATGATGATTATGTGTTTATGGAAAATACGCATTCCCTGGCAGTTAGAGCTTGCTTTCATGATGTGCTTTTATATGACTCTGGGGTATTTATACAGAAGGTATGAAGAGAGGATAGCTATTCGACCGGGAATGAAGTGGTTCGCTATACTATTGGGAATACTATATTGCATTTGTGTTTTCGGGCTTCCCAATACGGTAGATATTCATAAAGAGCAGTTTGAGTATCCTATTGTTTTTTTGGTATTATCATGGATATGCATATTACCAATGATAGAAATCTCAAAATTAATAGCAAGATTTGAATGGAAGCGGATATTCGTGTTTTGGGGACAAAACACATTGTTCTATTATGCTTTTGGCGGAACCGTGCGAGTTATTTTATATAAGATACTGGAGATAATGGGAGTTCAAAATAGCTATTTGGTACCTATCTTATGCACTGTTTTGACCATGTTTGCCTTGATTCTTCCGGCATGGGTAGTAAGGACATATTTTCCTTGGATGGTAGGTGTAAAATATATTGGAAAAAATAAACAATAAGGAATTGCTCAAAAACGTTTTCAATAATATTTTTTACAAAAAAGTCAATAATGTGACGAATTAGTTTACAAAAGTGTAAAAATATGGTATGCTATTTGGGTAAAAGAGTGAATTTGTTTTAGGGAGGCAAATGTTATGAAAAAGTACGAAAGACCGGTAGTTGT
>JAZNAE010000059.1:0-4516 GCA_045586385.1 Lachnospiraceae bacterium | reverse complement strand
TCGATTTTTCTCGGTCTAAGCATTGCTTTTACATTGGGAAATCCCTCTTCGTCAACAGAACAGATAAAAGCAACTTTTTGCTTCTTGATAAATTCTGCAATTTTGTTGTTATCCATAATATTCCTCCGATAAATTCAAATTTCTACATTTCTTTGTTTCAGTAATTTCACACCTAACCAAAATACAAATGCCCCCAATGCAATAAAAAATCCCCACACCATATTCCAGTAAGGACTATTTACATCAAACAAAACCAATAATAAATCATTCCACACTTTCAACTCAATTGCTATTGCAAATAAGTCGAACAATACATAGCTTCCGCCAAAAATGTATATCCATCGCCACCAATAATTATTCTTTATATTCTTACAGAATGTTACTATTCCACAGACACAAAGAAATGCCAAAATTCCCATTAGTACAAAATAGAATATACCTTTGCTCTCTAATATTCCAATCCAAAAATCAGCATAGGATGTTCTGTCAATCAATCCCCATACTCTATGTAAGTGAAATAATCCGAAAAACATAAAGAACCATGGTTCCCACGCATATATTTTCTTCACTTTTCTATCCCCCAATTTCCAATTCATCTTATCCTCTATCCCAATAATACTACCATCACACCTGCCAATACCGCAACCACTACACCGATTCCAATCCCCTTCAGCGCACCCTTAGCATGAAATAAGTAATCTTTGTAATCCTCATCCATATCTTCCGTTCCGGGTATCCTGAGTTTTTTACTATGGCAGAAAACTCCCCAATCAAGCACAAGCATATCGTACAGATTCACCGCAATGAAAAGCACAAACACATGCAAGAAAGTATCTGCAAAACCTCCGCAGCCGGAAAAATAAGCCACGACAGCAAGTACTGCCGCAAAAAAGAATACACCGAATATCTTTTTACTGATGTGCTTCTTTTCCTTCTCTTTAATACATCCTTCGTATTGCGGTAACTGTTCCACACGCTTTATTACATTCGGCGGATATGACATAATCATACTCATCGGGTCTTTGTACTGCGCCGGTAAAATAATCAGCGTAAACAATATACACAATATAACACATTCAACCAGTAATATCATTTCTCACACCCACCTATTCGTTTCTTATAAACTTAAAATCACACAAATTCCCGCCGATTCCCAACGTCTTCGTTCTTCTGAATGAAATCTTATCCAGCTTACCGTAAGTCGCAAAATCACTGTTACAGAATACAGGCATCAATTCTTCTGCCCCGAAAAGTTTTGCATATTTAACATAAGGGCACTGCGTCATGTCCATTTGCAACATATCACTGCTTGCCTCAAAATTTATGTAATCAAATCCGCACTCTCTGCCAAACAGTTTTACTGCCATTTTAGGCAGTAATTTCATGAAAACAGATGTTGCCCCCGGAATTTTCATTCCGGAATTTAATATACTTCCTGCTTTTTCACACAGAGCAATTATTATGTCATTAACATTTTTTAATGCATTTTCCTTATCCACTTCCAAAAGTGCTTTATACACTGCCGTAGCCGGAAGAATCGTATCTTCCAAATGTATCCGCTCCCCCTTGGAAGCGTCCTTACAAAGCACCTGACATTCCTGATAATGTTTTTTCGCCAGTCCGACAATCACATCTGTTTTTTCATCCCCATATATCTTCACCAATTCCCTATTGATAAATCCCGTTTTGTTCATATCAATTCCTCCTTAGAATTCCATCCTTTTCACACACCTAAAACATCACAAGCACTGCTGCCTGAATCGCCGCAATAATCGGATAACCCACAAGAGTTCCAAGCCATTTTCCCACTAAAGTCTTTTTCGGAATATACGGCATCAAATCTTCCGTGCCCGGTAACAGCCAGGCCTTTGTTTTTCCAACCCAGTACCAGTCAATAAAGATACGGTCAAATAAACCTGTAATCAACAGGATAACCGTTATCTGTGCAAAGATATCCCAGAAACCACGCGCACCGTTAATGTAATACACCATCGCCGGGACAAAGAACAAAACCGGTACAAATAAGCAAACTGCCGCAATCGTATAGCCTTTCTTAATCTTCTCTTTGGTAGTCAGCCCAAGTTCCACAACTCTTTCCTGTACTTCCGGCTCGTAGAAATATACGGAGCCGACAGGACCGTTTGCAATTCCTACTACACAGATAATTAATAAAATAAAACACATTGCCAAACTTTCCACTAACAGTAACATATCCTTTTCCTCCTTTGTACTCTTACACAAAACTACCAATAAATATCTTCAACCCAATCACAATCAGTATTGCGCCGCCCAGTATTCCGGCTTTGCCCGCAAGCTTAGTTCCTGCTTTTTTCCCAATGCCAAGTCCTGCATAGCAAATAAAAAAGGTAACAACACCAATCAACAGACAGGCAAGCAATGCTTCAAACAGGTTATAATCCGCAATCGTAAATCCTACCGATAGGGCATCAATCGAAGTTGCAACCCCCTGAACCAATAGTGCTTTTATGCAGACCGCAACGCATTCATTTTCCGACTCTTCGTTCTTTATTCCCTCATAGAGCATCTTCCCGCCAATATATCCAAGAAGGAGGAAGGCAATCCAGGGAATGCATCTTTCAAATGCCGAAAACAGGCAGGCAACCGTAGATACGCATATCCAGCCAATAAGCGGCATTACGAACTGAAATCCTGCAAATATTCCTGCCACAGCGCACATTCTTTTTCTTTTCATACACGATTCATTCAGTCCATTGGCAAGAGACACCGAAAAAGCATCCATCGCCAGTCCCACTCCCAGCATAATGTTGGTACAAAAAAACGAAATGTCCAAGTCCATTACAAACTCCTCCAAAATAGAATATTTGAAATAAAAAACCCAAGTACAGTCCTAAAACTATACTTGGGTATCAGTCAAAATATACAGACTCCATGCATAGTTTACCTATACATGAGTCTCGCAATTTAAAACAAGCCAGACCAAAAGGCCAGTATGTTGACTTGCTACGATATGCGTATATCGCTCGCTACTCCCTCATGGGATTTATTGGAAACATAATATCAATAAATATTGTCCCTGTCAACATTCTTCTCCGATTCCGCTTTATTTTGCCACGCGCTTCATCTTATATAACTCTTCCGCAGCAAGTCTGGTCTTAGCCACAACATTCTCCCCATTCTTCGGGAAGCAGTAGTACTGGATTTTCTCATCGCCGATACTAATCATATCCCCGATTTCATACCAGTAGAAATCCGAGTAGATGCTGTAGGACTGTTGTGGTTTGAGATGATAGTCTATCTGCCCATCACAGCCGGTCAGTGTAAAACCATCTGTATTATGTATCAAATGTCCTTCACCTACGCGATACACACACTTGGTATTTACAAGCATATAGATATCCACATCAATATCCAAAAGATATGTATTCTCCACGAGTTCTTTCCAGACACATTCACGCTCCCACTTGTACCAATCCGGGATGTGGTTGATTCGCGTATCCCCGTTTAAGCATTTCAAAAAGCCGGTCTCGGTCAGTTCATATACCGTACCGCATTCCTTACAGGTAAGTGTGGTCCCTTCTCCCACAGTCTTACCTTCTGTCAGGCAGTGCGGACATTTATACAAGACTCTATGCAATCCGTCTGCGCGGTATTTCTCTTTGATTAGAATACCTTTTTGCTGCTGGGTCTTGAAATTATCAAAATCAAATTGTTTATTGATTACTGCATTCAGTTCTTCTGCCGTCTTTTCCTTAATCTCTTCCGGCGATAGAAGGTATTCCATCGTCGCAGAAACCTTTGTCTTACGCAATTTCAGGCAGTTATACAATGGTTGGCGCAAAAAAGCACCTTCCGTACGGATCATTACTACCGGCACGCCAAGGAGTTTTACACATTTGCCTATGCTGTCAGGTAGCGGTGTTGCGGTTCCGTCAAAACTGTAGCTTGCCTCCGGATACATAATTACGGATGCATTCAGTTCCTTCACGGTATAGCGCATATCACGCACAAGCGTCACATCCGGAATGAACTTCTTGGTCGGAATACAGCCAACCAGCGGCAACAACCAATCCAGTCCCACAAAACCGTCCAAAGTCGTAACGATATGCCATTCTCTGTCTGCCATTAAAAATGCGGCTATCTCCAAATCAATAAAACTGGAATGATTCATCAAAACCAGACATGGTTCCTTTTTCCCAAGCTTCTCCATACCGATTTTCTCATAGGTAAATCCGGTCATTTTAAGCAATCCCCAACATACCATCTTTAAAATCGGGCGAAGTATTGCCAATTGATGTCTTGGCTTTTTGTATTTAAGGCGAGGAAGAGCCATTACCTCGCCGTAGTTTTTCTTAATTACTCTTATTTTCAAAACTCTACCCCCTCATTTCGTTTTGAAAAATTATTTCACCAAACGTCCGTACAATTTGGTCATTTTATAAATTTCTTTTGCCAATTCATCCGTACACTGGCCATCCACCAATCGCCACTTCCAGTTTTTTCCTAACGTTGACGGCTCGTTCATTCTGGCATCTCC
>JAZNAE010000058.1:0-34855 GCA_045586385.1 Lachnospiraceae bacterium | reverse complement strand
CCGCTTACCTGTGATCCGTTCTTTTTAACTGTTTCGATGATTTTCTTGGCAGATGCATCTACTAACTGATGATCATAAGCCTTGAGTGTGATTCTCATTACTTGACTTGCCATAAAAAAAGTCGCCTCCTTTTCGCACTTTCTAATTTCTTAAGTACGACAAGCGGTGACTGTACACTCTTCCGTGTGTGTCCTGCTTCTCTACAGAAAAACTGCGAACCAAGTCGCATTTCTTTCAAAAATCATTCTTAACACACGTGTTTCTGCTATTTAGCAGACATATGTTTGTACAGTGACTTGCCGTCAGGTTCTTAGGTCTGGCTGCCCAGCCGACCATCTTGACATTCGCTCCACGGAAAACCTACAGTGCTTTTCAGCCCTGTAGCAACCTCACGCTTCACAGCTATCATGCCACAGCAATTAGTAGTATACATGATGTTTCACAAACGTGCAAGAGGTTTTTTGAAAATTTTTCATAAAATTTTGCATGTGTTTTTGTACAATATATACATCTGCATTTTTACATCCCATTACAAAATATATGTGGTAGAAAAAAACATTTCCACCACAATATCTTGCGAATTCATTAATGTTCGATTATATTCGGTAATATTTCATCAATATCTACATAATAATGCTTATAGTTTTCACCCTCAACATAGACCTTGACCATATGATCCTTCAAAAGGTCTGTAGGATTAAATACCAGATTCCTACTTTTAAATATATGTATATTTCCATAATTGTCCTGATATCTGCAATGCACCACATACGGATGTCTCGCATTCACTTGTACAGAATAGTTGATTCTGACTTCTGCGATTTCAGCCATCACATATTGACCATTTTTTAAAAGTCTGTTATAACGTTTCTTCTTATTAATAAATAGTGCAAGCAATATTCCTCCCACTATTAGAAATACTCCTCCCGTACCACCAAATACTGCAAGGAAAATAATCGTTTCCGACGCGGTCCCTATTCCGCTCAAATAGATACCCACTCCTACAGGGAAAAAAACCATACCCATTATAATAAAGACAATGGCAACTATCAACATACCGCTGATACCCATTTTTGCTTTCTTCTCTTCCATAGATGTTTTCTCCTTTCCCAGGCTTTATTTCTTCTTATTAATATTAATTAATATAATGGAACCAAGCACCAAAATAATACCGGTTATATTCCATAAATTTAAAGTTTCCTTATATATCATCATCCCTACCAGCGTTGCCACCACCGGTTCTATAGAAGCAAGTACTGCTGCTGTCCCATTTTCCATTCCGTTTAATCCCTTTGTGTAAGAAAGATACGGAAGCAACGTAACCAGCAATACCAGCAATATCGTCTTTGTTAAAAGCACTCCATCTCCACTGACAACCGCAATCACCTTTCCGGCGTCTACAAAAAAGAAAGTAACCACACTACTGCATACAAACGTATAAAAAGAAATTGTCGCAGAACTATAATTTTTCTCAAGAGCATATCTTCCAAATATACTATACAGTGCATAGCCGAATCCGGCTCCCAGTCCATACAGTATCCCCTCCGCCGAAAGCGTCCCTGCACCTCCTACAATTCCCGAAACAAAAGCGCATCCTAAAAATGCCAATAACAACGCAAACAGCTTTTTTCTGGAAAGGGTCTCTTTAAATAAGAAAGCACTCATTAACATTACAAAAGCAGGGGCTGTATAAAGAAGTACTGCCGCCACGGAAAGTGAAGTCAGTGTCATTGTTTTAAAATAGCAATAATTAAAAAAAGCTACACTAAGTCCACCGGTACCGATAAAGCACCAAATGTCTTTTATTCTTATTTTAAATGCTTTTTTATTCCATGCAAAAAGCCCTGCCAACATAACCGCTAAAGTAACCACACTTCTGATAAATGTGATTTCCATAGAATCAAGACTCTCTTCATTTAGTGTTCGTACAAGAATCCCCATAAATCCCCAAAGGCATCCTGCAATCAGTACATAAAGTGCAGAAAGATTCAGACCATGACGGCCTGAATCTTTAATCTCATTCTTTATCTGCATAGTAAATCCATTTCTCTTATTCTTCATCAAAATTAATTCTTCTTTGGCTCACATCTTCAAATTCCTCAACCATTTCAGATGTGGGTGCCGGAGTCACAAGACTAATCACTACAATTGCTACAAGGCTGATTGCAAATCCAATTGCCAAAGAGTAAAGACCTGTAACACTTCCAAGTGTCTGTCCGCCCATTAAAGGAATATAGTCCCAAACAATAACGGTAAGTGCACCGGATGCAATACCTGCTACTGCACCCTGGAAATTGGTACGCTTCCAATATAAGGATAACAGTACGGTAGGTCCGAATGCTGCACCAAGTCCTGCCCATGCATTGGATACAAGTCCCATAATGGAGCTGTTAGGATTTAATGCGATTATATATGCAAGCACTGCGATTACAAGTACTGTAATTTTACTAATCTTAAATACAGTTTCTTCCTTAGCATCTTTTTTGATAATTCCCTTAACGATATCTTCTGCCACACTGGATGCACTAACCAGAAGCTGTGAATCAGCTGTAGACATAATCGCTGCCAAAATGCCGCAGAGGAATAAACCACCGATAATCGGAACAGATGCATCATTCATGAATAATTTCAAAATCATATGAATAAATACATTTTCTTCTTCTCCACCGGAAAGAAGTTCAGGATAAAGGTATGCTCTTCCGATTACACCAATCACACAAGCGGCAACTAAGGATAAGAATACCCAAATGATTGCTACACTCTTTGACTTATTTAATTCCTTTTCATTCTTAACTGCCATGAAACGAACTAAGATATGAGGCATACCACAATATCCAAGTCCCCATGCCAAACCGGAAATAATATCTACCGCGCGGTAAGGTTCTCCACCGTTAGAGAACAAGCTGAGGAATGATGCAGAACCACCTGCTACACCGCTTGCATCAAGCTGTGCCATAACACCGTCTGCTCCTCCGATGATACTAAATGCCATAATCGGCACCACTAGGAGTGCCACAAGCATCAACATTCCCTGTACAAAGTCAGTGGTACAAACTGCCAGGAAACCACCCATAAATGTATAAGTAAGAATTACAACCGCACCAATTGTAAGTGCAATTTTATAATCAACACCAAATACGGAATTAAACAACTTGCCGCCTGCTGCCAAAGCTGATGCAGTATATACTAAGAAAAATACTACAATTGTCACAGAAGAAATGAAAAGAAGCACTTTCTTCTTATCATGGAATCTGTTTTCAAAATAGGTAGGCAGTGTCAATGCATTATTCGCTCTGATGGTATAACGGCGAAGTCTTCCGGAAATAAAAATCCAGTTCAGCACCGTACCGATAAACAAACCGATTGCAATCCATGCCTGTCCCGTTCCCAGTGCATAGATAGAACCGGGAAGTCCCATAAGGAGCCATCCGCTCATATCAGACGCCTGTGCTGACAAAGCTGCCACAAAACCGCCAAGTTTTCTTCCTCCCAAAAAATAATCTGCTGTGCTGCTGTTTCTCTTTGCATAAACTGCTCCGATTACCACCATGAGTAAAAGATACAGCACGAATGCCAGAATAATCCATCCTAAATTGTTACCAGTCATTTCGTCTCCCTCATCTTTCCGAAAAACTTTCGTTCTTTCTAATCTTCATAATCATTTGTCGAAAAACGTCTCTTCTATAAATATATATGACTCTCTACCTTCCGTCAATAAAAATTATATGGTTTCATTTGACACTTGTTAGTAAGGAACGTATAATTTACCATGAATCTATTATTACAACGGAGGAATCATTATGCCTAAAGTAACACCTTTTAAAAGTGTCCGTCCTGCGCCTGCACTGGTAAGCCGCATTGCTGCACTTCCCTATGATGTTTATAACCGCAAGGAAGCACTTGAAATTGTCAAAAAAGAACCTTTATCTTTCCTTGCAATCGACAGAGCGGAAACCCAGTTTCCCGATGATGTAAGTACCTATGACGACCGCGTTTATGCCAAAGCAAAAGAAATGCTGGATGAATCCATTGCAAAAGGAAACTATGTAATAGAAGAAACACATTGTTACTACATATATGAATTGATTATGGATGGACGTTCCCAGACAGGTATTGTTGCCTGCTCTGATATTGACGACTATCAGAACCAGATTATCAAAAAACATGAAAATACCAGAGAAGAAAAGGATATCGACCGTATCCGCCACGTGGATACCACAAACGCGCATACCGGTCCGATTTTTCTTGCTTACCGTTCCGTGTCTGCGATTAATGATATCGTTACCGCAGAAAAAGCCAAAACACCTCTCTATGATTTTACTTCCGATGACGGCATTACTCACAGAGCATGGTGCATTTCTGAAGCAGAAACAATTGAAAAACTTGCCACTTTATTTGCAGAAGTTCCCTGTACTTACATTGCAGACGGCCATCACAGATGTGCTTCTGCCGTAAAAGTAGGTTTAAAACGCCGCGAGCAAAACCCGAATTACACAGGTGATGAAGAGTACAACCGTTTTCTTTCCGTACTCTTCCCCGATGACCAGCTTGCCATTCTTCCTTATAACAGAGTAGTAAAAGATTTAAAGGGTGCTTCCAAAGAGGACTTCCTTGCTTTAGTTGAAAAAGCAGGTTTTCAGGTTACGGCAGAAAGTTCTCCCGTATCTCCTACCGAAAAAGGAACCTTCGGCATGTATCTTGGCGGACAGTGGTATTTACTTACCGCAAATGATTCCCTTAAATCCGATGACCCTGTAGAGGGTCTTGATGTATCCGTGCTTCAGAATCATCTGTTAAAACCCATTCTCGGAATTGATGATCCCAGAACCGATAACCGCATTGATTTCGTAGGCGGTATCCGCGGACTTGCCGAATTGGAAAAGAGAGTTTCCGAAGATATGACTGTGGCATTTTCCATGTATCCTACTTCTATTGAGGAACTTCTTCAGGTTGCAGATGCAGGACTATTAATGCCTCCTAAGTCTACTTGGTTTGAACCTAAACTTAGAAGCGGACTTTTTATTCATTCTCTTGCATAAAAGTACTTGCCAACATATAAGAAAAGGGCGTGGAACCGTATAAGTCGGTTCCACGCCTTATTATTCTCTGTCATTTGTTATGCCTTAAATAATGTTCCGATTTCTTCGCCATTCATAATCTTGTTGATATTATGTACATCATCCCCATTGGCAATCACCATGTCAACTCCCGCTTCGTTTGCAATCTTTGCCGCAGCAATCTTTGTCGTCATACCGCCGGTTCCAAGGGAAGTTTCAGCTCCTTTAGCCATAGCTTCAAGCTCTCCATCAATGTTTTCCACATAATTGATAAACTTTGCATCCGGATTTTTATGCGGATCATCCGTATAAAGTCCGTCAATGTCGGAAAGTAAAATCAGCAAGTCTGCTTTTACAAGCTCTGCAACGTTTGCGGAGAGTGTATCATTGTCTCCAAAAACATCCTCCTGAATCTGATCCGTGGAAATCGGGTCATTTTCGTTTACAATGGGAATCACACCCATGGAAAGCAACTCCTCAAAAGTGTTTTCCGCATTTTCTTTACTGATATCATTCAGCATGATTCTCTTGGTAATCAAAATCTGTGCAATGTTCTGATTATATTCTGCAAAAAGCTTCTGATAAATCATCATGAGCCTCGCCTGTCCTACTGCTGCACATGCCTGCTTTACAGAAAGTGTCTTCGGCTTTTCTTTGATACCAAGGGCTTTTCTTCCCGCACCGATTGCACCTGATGATACTACCACTACCTCTTTATTCTGATTCCGTAAATTGGTAAGCACGCGCACAAACTTCTCCAAAGTATCCAGGTTTAAATTGCCTGTACTCATGTGTGTGATTGTTGATGTACCAATCTTTACAACAATACGTTTTTTATCTTTCAAAAAATCTCTGTTCATTTATAGTTCCCTTTTCTCAAATTCATATGCACTTTTATGATACTATCAGACTTCTTCCAAAAAAGCAAGTTTTACGGCATAGACATAAACTGTACAAAATACTTTTCAAAATCCGTTTCCTTGGCAAGTTCCACATGCTCTATTTCCAAAGCACTTTGTTCCATTTCCTTTATAACGTCTTCTGATAAAAGTGCCATTGCTCCTCCCAGTGCCGCACAGTTTCCAATTGGCATAACCATATCTTTATTTACGCCCGGCAAAAGTCCGATGGCAATTGCACTGTCTGTTTGTATATAATTACCGAATGCACCTGCCAGATAAATCCCCGAAAATTCTCCCACTGTCAAACCTGCTTTGTCCAAAAGTATCTGTATCGCAGCCGCAATCGCTCCTTTGGCAAGCTGTAATTGTCTGATATCCCCGGCCGTCAAATATATCGGATATGCTTCATCCGTCAAAAGAAACTTTCTTTCGCCTCCGATTTCTATAATCCTTCGACAGATACGCTCCCTTGCTCCTGCCTTTCTTGCTTCATCCCGGCTTCGCAAATAGCCATCCTTATCAATTACATGCAACTTATAAAGAAGTGCCAATGCATCTACCAATCCGGAACCGCAAATCCCTTGAGGCTTTACTTCCCCGATTACCCTGCACAAAATATCTTCCAGCGGGAAACTGCCAATCAGTTTCACTTCCTCTATAGCACCCTCTGTGCCGCACATTCCCTGTGTTACCGCTGCACCTTCCAATGCCGGTCCTGCCGCCGTGGAACAGGCATAAATCTTATTTTCTCCTATCAGTATAATCTCACCGTTGGTGCCTATATCCACTGCCAATATATTTTTTGTATGATCCATTTCTTTTACATAATGGTAGACAGACAATGCATCAGCCCCCACGTAACCATCAATTGCACAAAGAATGACGATATCTGTTTCTCTCAAATGTACAAATCCAAGTTCACTCCCTTTACATCTTACGCTTTGGGAATAAGGACGTTTAAAAGGTGCCTTACCAAGGCTTTCCACAGATATACCTGCCACGATACTGCACATAGCGGTATTTCCTACCACAACAACTTTTCTTATATTGCACCTCAGAAGGCCTTCTTCTGTTTGCGATACAGAAGAATCTAAATTCACTGCCAAATGATCAAGTGCTTCCACAATCATTTTTTGTAATTCCTGCAGTTGCTTCTCCTCACACATTCCCTTTTCATCCAAACAATATGTGATACGGCTAACCACATCGCTTCCATACTTTCTCTGTGGGTTTGCCATACTCTCCGCACATATGCATTCCCCGGTTTGCATATTCCAAAGATAGCCGGCTACAGTGGTTGTTCCCACGTCAAAAACAAGACCACAGTCTCCTTTCCCGCCATTTGCAAGCTCGGACAACTGCCCCATCGTTTTCGTTTTATTTGTATGTAATTTTTCTTTCATATTCCACCGGCATCCGTCACAAGAAGGTTTTCTACAACCGGCACATATCTTTTTCTTCATACAAACATCCATGCCTTTCTTTGCACTACTTACTTAGCATACCACAATTCTCTTGCTTTTTTAACAGATTTTCTCTATTATTAATGGATAGATAATGACTTATTACACTTTTACATAGAAAATACGGAAAGGATCATCATTATGTGGATTGCTGACAACTGGAAAGACTATGAAGTAATTGATACATCCTGCGGAGAAAAATTAGAGCGCTGGGGTAACTATTTATTGGTTCGTCCCGACCCTCAGGTTATTTGGAATACAAACAAGACGCAACCCGGCTGGAAGAAAATGAACGGACACTATCACCGCAGCGCAAAAGGTGGCGGCGAATGGGAATTTTTTGACCTTCCCGAAGAATGGAGCATCCACTATCGTGATTTGACTTTCAACTTAAAACCTTTCAGTTTTAAACATACCGGTCTTTTTCCGGAGCAAGCCACCAACTGGGATTGGTTCTCTGATATTATCAAAAAAGCAAACCGGCCCGTGAAGGTTTTAAATTTATTTGCCTATACCGGCGGTGCCACTTTATCCGCAGCTAAGGCAGGAGCTGCCGTAACCCATGTAGATGCTTCCAAGGGTATGGTCACCTGGGCAAAAGAAAATGCTGTTTCATCAGGACTTGGCGACGCACCCATCCGCTGGCTTGTGGATGACTGTGTGAAATTTGTAGAAAGAGAAATCCGCCGCGGCAATACCTACGACGGAATTATTATGGACCCACCTTCCTACGGAAGAGGGCCCAAAGGTGAAATCTGGAAAATCGAAGAAAGCATCTATCCTTTTATTGAGCTTACTACCAAACTTCTTTCTAAGGATGCTTTGTTCTTCTTAATTAATTCTTATACCACCGGCTTACAACCGGCTGTACTTTCTTACATGATTAACACTACTGTGGTTAAAAAACTCGGCGGTAAAGTAGCGGCTTCCGAAATCGGTCTTCCTGTTTCTTCGAACGGATTAGTCCTTCCTTGCGGAGCTTCCGGACGCTGGACCGCAAACTAAATTTTTCAGTTGCCACGCAATTTATGTAAAAATGCTATCACCCTTGTGATAAATTCTTCATACCCGGGAAGATAGTTCGCCAGTAAATTATCCTGTGCATACACATAAGGGACTCTGTCCGGAAAATACAGAACCATTCTTACCACATAAAAAACAAGCATTCCACTCACCAAAATCACAAAGAGTGGTGAAAAAGCAACTATTTTTGTTCCTTTGAGATACCGGAAAAAGGCACAATATGCGACAAACGCTATCACTGCAAAAGCCATGGGCTGAATATAAACAGCCCTCTCAAATTCCCCTCGAAGTATAAAAAGAAATGCTCTTGTAAGGCCACACCCTGCACAGGGAAGTCCCGTTATCTGAATCATGGGACAAAAAGCCGCACGAAACAAATGCACGATTCCATAATATACTGCAAAAATAATCAGTGCCGGTCCATATTGCTTTACATCTGCCCAAAGGCGTTTACCACTTTCTTTTATCCTTTTCATGTTCAAACATTTCCAGCAGTTTTTCCACGTCATCTACTCTTCCCAAAATCATAAGATGCTCTTCTTCCCTAAAAACATGGTCTGCCATCGGCATCAACTGCGTGTTTTCTCCTATTTTATATCCCAAAATACTTACCCTGTACTTCGCACGGAAGTTTACTTCTTTGATTGATTTACCAATCCATTCTCTATGTACAGGAATCTCAAACACAGAGAAATCTTCACTAAACTCAATGTAATCATATACATGGCTTGCACTAAAGCGTACTGCCGTCTTTTCAGCAATATCCCTATCCGGATAAACTACTTCGTCCGCTCCGTTTCGAAGCAAAAATTTTGCCTGAATATCTCTGGTCGCTTTGCTTACGACATACTTCGCACCATTTTCTTTTAATAAAGACGTAATCTCCAGACTGCTTTGGAAATTTGTTCCGATACAAACAAAGCATACATCGAAATTCGCCACACCAAGACTTTTTAACACTTCTTCGTTGGTACAGTCGCCGATTTTAGCACTGGTTACAATGGGCATTACCGCTTCAACATTTTCTTCCACCACATCAATAACCATAATTTCATTCTTCATCTCAGCCATCTTTTTACACAAGTGCTGACCGAATCTACCGAGTCCTATAATTAATACTGATTTCATAAATTCCCCTTTCTTATCCTATCATGATCTTTTCCGTGGGCAATTGGACGGGTGCTACCTTCTTACGTTCGGTAAAGGAAAGTGCAAATGACATACTTCCGATTCGCCCACAATACATAAGCAATATAATTACGATTCTCGAACCGACACTCAACTCTCTGGTAAGTCCTGTAGACATTCCCACTGTACCGATTGCCGAGAAAATTTCAAACATTACATCAATTACCGATAATTCCGGTTGTATAAAACAAATCAATATCCATGATGTGACAGCAAGCAACATACTAATTACAACCACATTACTCGCCTTACGAATCACGTCATCATCCAATCTCCGATTGAAAATATTTACCCCCTTACTGGCTCTTAAGTTGGACCACACATAAGAAAGTAACACTAACGCCGTCACGGTCTTGATTCCACCGGCCGTAGAACCGGGACTTCCACCTACGAACATAAAGACTATCGTCAGTAGCTTGGATGCATTCGTAAGTCCTGCCGTATCAATCGTATTAAAACCGGCTGTTCTGGCCGTAACAGAACTGAACATTGCTGCCACAATCTTATCCGCCGTATTCATTCCCTTTAAAAGATTGTCATTTTCAAAAATTAAAAACAATACCGTTCCGCCAATTACCAATAGGAACGTCATATATAATGTCATCTTTGTATGCAATGCATATTTCTTAAAGTGAAACTTTTTCACCTTCAAATCATCCCATACAAAGAAACCGATTCCGCCTAAAATAATGAGCATCATAAGCACAACATTTATCAAGATATTATCATAAAAGGGAACAAACGAACTATACTCTCCGTAGTGTGGTCCCAATAAATCGATTCCCGCATTGCAAAAAGCCGAAACGGAATGAAAGATTCCATACCAAATCCCTCTGCCCAAACCAAAAACCGGAACAAAACAAACTGCAAGAAGTACGGCACCGGTTACTTCAATAATTAATGTACCTTTTAGTGCATGTCGGACTAATCTTACAATACCACCCATATTCATGCCGTTCATACTTTCTTGCAGAAGTCCTCTGGTACGAAGGGTAATCTTTTTCTTTAATGCCATAGCAAGCATAACACCCATGGTTACAAATCCCAAACCGCCAATTTGTATCATCAGCAAAATAACTACATGACCAAAACTCGTCCAATGACTGCCAGTATCTGCCACTACAAGCCCTGTTACACAAGTGGAGGTGGTTGCTGTAAAAAGTGCTGTCAAAAAATCAGTCTTTTCACCTGCCCGGGTTGAAATGGGTAACATCAAAAGCGATGTGCCGGCTAGGATAACCACCAAGTAACCCAGTGCAATAATTCTTACATATGTTAATCTATCTTCTATCTTACGCCAAAATTTCATTTGGTACCTCACTCATACATTTGCTTTTCATTTTATAATAAAATCGACATAAAATCTACCTATTCTCTACTAAAAAAGAAGAAAGAAATCAAAAGAATTGGTGGAAATTTTCAAAGAAATGTGTATAATCAATAATAGTACATTGGTAAAGGAGTAAAATTTATGTCTAAAATAATTTTAACCGGTGACAGACCTACAGGCCGACTTCATGTTGGACACTATGTTGGTTCTTTAAGAAGAAGAGTCGAACTGCAGAATTCCGGTATGTTTGATAAAATTTTTATTATGATTGCGGATGCACAGGCGCTTACCGACAATGCTGAAAACCCTGAAAAGGTGCGTCAGAACATTGTGGAGGTTGCTCTGGATTACTTATCCTGTGGACTTGATCCCGAAAAATCCACTCTGTTTATCCAGTCCCAGATTCCCGAACTTTGTGAATTATCATTCTACTACATGAACCTGGTTACGGTTTCCAGATTACAGAGAAATCCTACCGTTAAATCTGAAATTCAGATGCGTAACTTTGAGGCAAGCATTCCGGTTGGTTTCTTTACATATCCCATCAGCCAAGCTGCTGATATCACTGCCTTTAAAGCAACTACTGTTCCTGTTGGGGAAGACCAGCTTCCCATGATTGAACAGACCAAGGAAATCGTCCGTAAGTTTAACTCTGTATACGGAGATACTTTGGTAGAACCCGAAGTACTTCTTCCGGATAACAAGGCCTGCCTTCGTCTTCCCGGTATTGACGGAAAGGCTAAAATGAGTAAATCCTTAAACAACTGTATTTACTTATCTGACACAGAAGAAGATGTCCGCAAGAAAGTAATGTCCATGTTTACTGATCCGAACCACTTACAGGTATCCGATCCCGGTAAGGTAGAAGGAAACCCTGTATTCATCTATCTGGATGCATTCTGTAAGGATGGCATGTTTGCAGAATATCTTCCCGAATATGCAAACCTTGATGAATTAAAAGCACATTACCAAAGAGGTGGCCTCGGCGACGTTAAAGTGAAAAAATTCTTAAACAACGTATTGCAGGAAGAACTTGCTCCCATCCGTGCCAAGAGAAAAGAATGGGAAAAACAGATTCCCGAAGTATACGAAATCCTTCGCAAGGGAAGCATTGCCGCAAGAGAAGTGGCATCCCAAACATTGGATGATGTTAAGAAATCCATGAAAATCAATTATTTTGACGACAATGCATTAATTACCGAACAGTCCAAAAAATACGCTGAATAAGGTATAAAGAAACGGTCATTTCCAATCGGAAGTGACCGTTTTTTATTCTCTGTCTCCATTTTATGTTATTTTAACATTCTGATTACAAACAATGTACTGATATAAGGGTTTCCTGCTTTTCCGAGGAAAAGAGCTCCCCCGTGAAGTTCTACTATTTTGGCAGCAACCGCGAGGCCAAGCCCCGAACTATGTCTATTACCTCTGGAGGCATCTCCCATGGTAAACGGATCAAACAGACTCTCTTTTATCTCATCCGGAATACCACATCCGTTATCACCGATTTCAATTTGAATGTTTCTCTCTGTTTGCTGCATTGCCACATAAATAACTGTTCCTTCCTGATTATGCTTTAGAGCATTGGAAAGGATATTGTCAAAGACTCTACTAAACTGTACTTCATCAAACTCATACTCTATGACTTCCTCCGGTATCTCTGCCTCAAGTCCGAAACCTGCAAATTCAATTTCATCATACTTATTTGCCAGATATTCTCTTAAGAATTCTGCCAAATCTTTCTTTTCTTTTACCAACTGAAACTCCGGATGCTCCAATTTACTGTAATCATAGAACGTATTAATCAGTTCCGTCAGGTTATCTGTCTTTTGCAAAATCGTGTTCAGATACTGCTTTTGCGTATCTTTAGTGGCAAGTCCGTCAGCTACTGCTTTTGCATACCCTTGTATGACTGTAATCGGCGTTTTTAAATCGTGTGAAATATCCGCCAGCATCCTTTGTTTTTCTATGATCAAATGCTCCTTGGACTCTTCGCTTTCTTTTAACAAACGGGACATCTGGTTAAAACTGGAAAATATCGTTTCGTATTCCTTCGGTCCACGGTATGCTATTTCCCCATTTCTTTCTCCTCTTGCAAAAGCTAATATCCCTTTATTCAAAAGGTCTAAGGGTTCCTTTACCTTTCTGTGCATATGCAATGCAAATAACACCGTAATCATTACATACGTCAGAATATACACGGGAATAAAAACCTTCCACACGGATAAAAGCATTTTATACCTCTGTCCGTCCATCCGCTTTACATGCATAATCAGTGTATACTCTTTGCCGTCATTTCCGATATATTCATACTTACAAATATCATAACCGGGTTTTCCTTTCCCGGTCATATAATCCAGTTCTTTCTTGGTATAATGTGTACTTAAAGATGAATCATTTGAAGATATCATTTGATAATTACTGTTTAAAATCATAAACGATTCATTCTTTTCGTAACCGGTCTCCCACTCATAATACCTGCCGGTAACCAAAATTACCTCCTGTCCCTGTTCCGTAACGTAAGCAGTCGCCGTATAAGAAATCGGACTGTTATAAACGGGAATATACGCTATTTCTTGTTCTGAATATCCGTTGCTTTCTTCTTCCGCATAAATCACTGCACCATTTTCATCAAGCACTTCAAAATGTCCGGATGTACCAAGCAATTTTTTCATACTTAAGTGTTCATAATCACCCTTTTGTAGCAGTTCCTCACTACCAATAGGGGCATCTGTTCTGGGTGGCTGTATAATTTTTTCCTCTACCCACGCTTCTGCAAAGTAAAGCATAAACATTAAAATTGCCATAACCAATGTGAAAATAATGTAATTTTTAATCAGAAGTACATATAAGCTTTTTTCTTTTGTCTTATATTTTTTCAATTTTGTATCCTATTCCTCTGACATTTTTAATATATTTGGGTGTTCTCGGATTTTCTTCAATCTTATCGCGCAAATTTGAAATATGTACCATAAGCGTGTTGTCATCATTCACATAACTCTCGCCGCTCACTTCCTGATATATCTGCTTTTTTGTAAAGACTTTTCCCGGTGATTTCATAAACAGCGCCATCATCTTATATTCTGTAGGCGTAATGGCAACCTCTTTGCCTGCTTTCGTCAAAGTAACCGAATCTTCATCCAAAACAAGTTCGCCTACCTGCCATCTTTTGCCTGTACTTCCCGCATCTCCCTGTATACTCCCCAAATTATAATATCGTCTGATGTTGGACTTTACACGCGCTACCAGTTCAAGCGGATTAAAGGGCTTTGTCAGATAATCATCTGCCCCCAAATCAAGTCCTAATATTTTATCACTATCCAAATTCTTGGCAGAAAGAATGATGATGGGAATATTACTGTTTTCTCTTGCTTTTTTTACCAAGTCGTATCCGTTCATTTTCGGCAACATGATATCTACCACCGCCAGATTTATCTGACCTTCCTGTAACACCTCATAACCAACAATCCCATCTTCTGCCAACACGATTTCATATCCTTCGTTTTCCAAATAAAGGCGGATTAACTCTGCAATATCTTTATCATCTTCCACTACAAGTATCTTATATTTCATCTTCTGTCTCCCCTATCTGTACACATAAACTCTTTGTGTAGTATCCATTTTACTCTGCCCTTGCACAAATGTCCAGCAATTGTAACACACGTAAAGGTACGGTAATTGTAACACATCTATTGACGAAACACCTGAAAATGCGGTATTCTGTTGATACTCACCTCTTTTATGGAGGAAAACAAACCAGAAAGGAAATTTTACTATTATGAAAGCACATAGAATCACAAAAGTACTGTTTTCGGTAGGACTTACTCTTTCTTTATGCCTCGGAACGTTTTTCATTTATCCCGGTATGACTGCACATGCTACAGAGGCTCCTGCCCCTGCACCCGCACCGGCTGAAGAGCAGGTTCGCAGCGTATATACAAACGAATTAATTCCCGCTTCGCAGGCAGGTCAGCGTCCTATTGCGGTTATGATGCCGACGGACAAGTCTGCACAGCCTTCCTACGGTATCGGAAATGCCAAAATCCTTTATGAAATTATGGAAGAAGGAAATATCTCCAGACAGCTTGCTGTCATTGACAATTGGCAGGGACTTGAAAGAATCGGTAATATCAGAAGCTGCCGTGATTATTATATCGGCATTGCAACTGAATGGGATCCTATCTTAATCCATTTTGGCGGTGTTTGCTATATGCAGGACCGTATTACCAAGCCGGACATTAACAATCTCTCCGGCACCTATGAATATGGTGTAGGCGGCGACCTTCCCGGAAGCGGACAATTTTATCGTACCACTGACAGAAAAGCACCTCATAACGCTTACATCAGTGCAGCCGGCATTATAAAAGCATGCCAGAAACTGGGATATTCCTTGGCGGTAAGACCTGAATATTACAATGCTTCCCATTTCACATTCGCAAACGGTGTAAACACTTTAGAGCAGTATCCCGGTGCAATTCCCGGCAATGTGATTGACTTATCACAGATTTTCAGTTACACCAAGAGTTACTTTACATATAATGCCGAAACCGGACTTTATTACAAAAACATCCATGGAAAAGCTCAGACAGATGGCATGACCGGTGAGCAGCTCACATTTTCAAATGTAATTATCCAGAACACCAACTGGTCTAAGCGGGACGCAAAAGGGTATCTTGCCTTCCAGACTATAGACTCCACACAGGATGGTTATTATTTTACAAAAGGCCGGGGCATTCACATTACATGGAAAAAAACAAGTGATTATTCTCCTACCAAATATTATGATGATAACGGAAATGAAATCCAAATTAACGAAGGAAAAACCTATATCGCTGTTGCACAGGTAGGAAAGAATATACTTTATTCCTAAAATAAATTCATAACATGTTTACTAAAAAAGCGTCTGCTGTAAAAAGGCAGACGCTTTCTGTTTCATATGTAGTTTAATACTCTGATTCCATTTTTTTCACAGTGTCATATAACATCTGATTTACCGGCACCTCCATGCCATAAATCTTTGCCTTTTCAATCACCGTTCCCGCAAAGAAATCCACTTCAGAATACCGCTTTGCAAGTCCGTCCTGACGCATGGAAGGCATGCCATTCGGATTTAAGCTGTCTACCAACGCCACATATGCTTCTAAATCTTCCTTTGTCACGCCTGTACCAGCAAGCTCAGATAATTTCTGCACCTCATTCATAGCCGCAAGCATCATATCACGTTCTTTGCCGGGCCTCTGAATGGTTTCATATGTTCCCTCAGAAATCATTACCACCTGATTGACACCTACATTGAGCATCCATTTGCCCCAAAGTCTGTGAAGAATATCCGACTCTACCACATAAGGGATTCCGGCTTTTTTTAGCATTTCTGCTGCACGGTTTACATAACACACTCTTTCTTTATACGGTGTTCCTATACGGAGTTCACCCTCGTGTGCATAGGTTAGCTTGTTTCCTAATTTTACTGCATCCATTCCCTGCGCGATACAATGAACCACATGTCCTTTCTCATAATAAGCTTCTAACATTTCTTCACTGCTGATTCCGTTTAGCACAGACAAGATAACGGTATCTTCCCCGACTGCATCTTTTGCAAATTCCATGGCACCTTTCAAAGTAGTTCCCTTTACTGCAAAAATAAGAAGGTCTGCTACTTCTGCATAAGATGTCATATGAAAATCACATGCCTTACCATTACAATAAACTCTTTCTTTTTGGTACTTATTTATTCTCTCCTCATCTGCCAGAAAAGTAACTGCTTCTTTGCCAAGGTTTTCTACAATCCGGTCTCCATATAAAATACCCAGGGCACCCATTCCTATAATTGTAATTTTCATCTTATCGTCTCCTTTATTCTGCAAATCCGGCTCTCATCAAAAAGTGTTTTGCATAAGGTATATTCTCCGGATAAGTGGGATTTTCACAATATTTTTTCATCAACTCACCATAGTGCTTTGCCTGCTCTTCATACTCCGAAAGACCTCTGTCAACTGCAGACTGATACACCCGATAGCGGAACATGTATTGGTTCATCACACATCTCTCCCACAAGTACTCATAGGCCTCTTCATAATCTTTGTTACGCATCATCGACGAAGCCAGAGAATGATACAGGACATTTTCTATCTCGAAATCAAGTTTTTCCATTCTTACCGACATGGGGTCGCCGCTGGCACCACTTACAACATGACCAACTATAAATATGGCAATAATTAAAAGGATACAGGTAATTGCAAATTCGAAACGCACAAATTTCAGTAGAAGTTTACATTTTTTTTCTTCCATCATTCCACCTCCGGCAATTTGGGTAACATTGCCTCTATTACCTTTTCCATTTCTTCCGTTTCAGGAAAAGGAAATTCATATTCTCCGTTGTCTCCCTTTAAGAACTCAATTTGTTCCTCTGTTAATCCAAAGTATCCCATATAATATGCCTTTTGAAATGCATACCGTGCATCTCTTTCCTTACCGGTGCTTTCGTAGAGCGAGGCATAACCGGAATCAACCATAAGGTAAAGTGTATGTCTATCAGCTGTATAATGAATAACATCTCCGTCTATGTACTGCATGACTTCCTCTGCTCTCTCATGAAAATTTCCATATTGATAATCATCCATATCCGAAAATTCTTTTACATAAATTCCAGAAAATCCATCTGCCTTGGGTTTACGTGCAAGACCTTCCTTAGCCCATACACACACACATATGGTAAAGGCAATAATTGCCACGTTTAAAAGTGCCACAATAAATACCATTCTTGTCAGCACGATTCTGATTAATTCCGGCTTCTTTTTATTCTGAAAAAAAATCCGAAGCAAAGCATTTTGTTCTATTTTGTCAGCTACTTCTCTTTGAAATTCTACGCCTTCCCGGTTTTCCCGTCCGCAATAAGGACAAGCCACGTCCTGATAAGACAGTACTCCACCACAATATGGACATTTCATTTTTCTTTCCTCCCTACAGTATTTCTCTCCAGAAATAGTCCTCCATCTTTGCAACCAACTCATCCCACATGATGCTGTTTTCACCAAGCTCTATTTCCTGTATCTCTTCCTCACTATAACCATATTCCCTAAAAATAGTGACTGTTTCCTCATATAGTTCCTTTAGCTGCTCTTCATTTCCCATAAAGGCGGCATCTGTTCCGTATTTGTTGTATATATGTATCACATCTTGTCCGTTATATAAAATTTGTGATATAGACAGTCTCATACTAGATGCCCAAATTTCCCTGTTTCTTATCTGCTGCTTGCCATCCCCTTCTCTCATATAGCCTGCATATTCCTCTAAGTCTTCTCTCTCTTCCAAGACTCTGGTATATGCCTTATAGGCATCCAGTACTTGTTCATAGATTTCATACCGGGAACCTTTAATTCCATTTTTTTGCAGATACTGATTCATACCGTCATAATCCCTTTGTCCCATAAGTTCGCTCAGTATCTTCTTATCCTTGTCAACACCGGCATATTCCTTCGCATCCATTCTTCTCACAAAAGCATTAAATAGTAATGTGGCGAAAATAGCGGCAAGTACCAGAATGCCAATCACCTTTAACATCTTCTTTGTAAGCTCATTAGCTCTCTTTTTTGGATAGGCCTTTGCCTCATTTTCAATATCCTTTGCCTGCGCATCATAACCTTTTAAAATATCACTTTTCTCTTTTTCTGCCGCTTCTTTATTTTCTGTCAGGCAATACGGACAGCGTAATAAATTATCTGTATATTCCCCACCGCAATTTTGACAAATCATATTGATTCTCCTAACGTAATGTATTACTTAAACTATATCACAAAAAAACAAACTGCACCAACAACATATAGCAAATTGTTCCGCCTGCAATGGAAATGAGCATCTGCCTTTTCCAAAGATGCAGCACAATCGTCACTGCAATTGCAAGTAGCTCCGGAATTCCATGACTTCCTGATAAAACAGACACATTTTTCAAGCAATAAACAACCAACATGCCAAACACTGCTGCTGGCAATGCTTTCCCCAGATATCGAATATACTTTGGTGTTTTTCTTTTCTCCGAAAAGACAAGAAAAGGCAGAAACCGCGTTAACATGGTTCCCAAAATACAAATGGCGATAGTAATGATATGTTCTGTAATCGTCATACAAGTCCACCTGCCTTTTCTATCGGTTTACGAAGTAGAGTAAGCAGACACAGAATGCAAAGCATTGTCGGAACCATAAAGTTATCCGCACCGAAAAGCAGTCTGCACACAAGTGCTGCTGCTGTGCCGATGATTGCCGTGTAATGCTTTTTCTCCTTCAAAAGCTGTTCCATCAAAATCACCACAAACATGGCTGTCATTACAAAATCCAGTCCTTTGGTATTAAACTCAAGGACAGATCCTACAACTCCTCCGATTGTTGCTCCCGAAAACCAATATAAATGATTCAGAAGTGTTACAAAAAACATAAACCAGCCTTTGTCCACATCCTCCGGGATTTTTGCCGTATGATTAATAGAAAAACTTTCGTCACACATGCCGAAAATGAGATAGAACCGCTTCCACCCCATCCCCCTATATTTATCGAGCATGGCAATGCCGTAAAAAAGATGTCTGGCCTGTATCATCAGCGTCATAATAAGCGTCTGAAGCGGTGCAAAAGGTGCCATCAACATACTGACAGCCACAAACTCTAAGGAACCGCCAAAAATAAGCAGACTCATACACATAGGATACCAAAAAGGAAATCCTGATACATTCATATAAATTCCATATGCCAATCCCAAAAACCAAAATCCCGCAAATATGGGAATGGTATAAGGGAAAGCCGCCTGCAATGCTTTTAAGTACTTACTTTGCTTTTTCATATGCTTTTCCGTTTACACATACACCTTTCGTATCTGATAGGTAAAATACTTCCCTGATATCCGGTAACGCAATAATTGTCTCACAATCTTCAAAGACAATGTCCTCCGCATGGCGGATATAATATCCTGATGCCGGTAGAACACCAAAACAATTTGATTCCGGATACTGTCTTTCAAATTCCGCCGGCTCACAGGGACATTCTTTGCAGCCACCCAAATAAATTACATTTACATTTTTAAAGTAGAACTTCCTGATGGGATATATTTTATCTTCACATGCAAAACCACCTAAATAAGTTCCGTAATTTCTTCGTACTCCCGACGCTTCAATATCTTCAAAAAAGATATTCTCTATGCTACCAATTCTGCGCTCATATCCTTCAGAAATTCTTGCTTTATCCGCAATCAGTGCAAAGAATACGCTTTCCACATTTTGGATTACTATTCTTCGGAAATGTAAATTCTCTACTCTGCCACCGTCTACGCTCTGAATGGATATTGCACAGGTTCTGGTGTCTTTGATGATACAATCCTCACTCAAACAATTTGTAAAGCCGCCATAGCTATAGGTCCCAAACTTGATCCCGTTAGCCATGGTACTGATAATCATACAATTACGTATCACAACATTGTCACAGCCACGCTCATGCCCGCTCTTAAAACACATGGCATCATCATCGGCTTTTATATTACAATTTTCAATCAGCACATCGTGACAATCACAAATATCGATACCGTCACGGTTCGGATACCATGTAGAGTTAATATTCAAGTCGTGGATATATAAATGATCACATTCCACCACCGGTATCGTCCACATACCTGCATCTTTCACATAAATATCACAGATTTCTACATTATCACAGCCGGACAATAAAATTGCAGATACCCGCAAACTCTCAGAACCATACGCTCCCGGGAAGTCACCGCTTCCGTCAATACATCCTCCACCCAAGATACGAATGTTCTCTTGCGAGTCCCCATAAAGTAACGCCTTTTGCGGTCCCTGCACAGAAGTATTCCAATTCACATGCGTCTCACTTAACCTGACAGGATAAGCGTCTATATCGAGAACACCTTTGAGTACCGCATTTTCTTCAATATAAAGAGTAACATTTTTCTTTAGCGTAAGACTTCCGGTCAAATACGTTCCTTCTTTCAGATATAGCGTACCACCACCTTCACTACACTTATCAATTAGCTGTTGCAGTTTTTGTGTTTCTACGGTTATGCCGTCACAGGAAACTCCCATTTCCTTTGCATCATAAATGCATCCTTCTTCAGAAACGGCACACACATCCTGTATCGTATTTTTATAAACAAAAAGCTGCTTCACATACATTTTTCCGCCATGACTGCCTACTGATACCGCAAACACCTTATCAAAAGTCTTTGTCATTGCCTGTCCGCACAGAACCTGCTCTCCATCTACATACAAGGAATATCTCCCAGTCTTGCAATTAAAAGAAAGATACACGCTGTACCACACATCGCTTTCAAAATGGCCAAGTTTGCACTTCTTCGTGCCATCATAGGAATAAAAAAAAGCTCCTTCCGTATCCATTACAAAAACAGGTACACTTTCTTTCTCTCCGTCAGTTCCATACAACGTCAACACATTCACTCCTGTATTGTGAATATCCGGCTTTATCCAAAGAGATACTATCACTCTTCCTCCCACCTCAGGGAACTCCCATTGATGCAAGCTGTCTTCCATATTAATTTGTAACGGTTCCTTAGGTACTTCCTGTAATAAATATGTTATTTTGCTTTCTGTCATTTTCTTTATTTCCTATTCCTTTCTTACTGTATTTAATAATGCCATAATATCTGCGCATACCTGCTTTTCCGTATTCGCTTCTAATCCTTCCGCTCTTAAAACCGCATTTTTTATTACTTTTCCGATGAGGGTATGGGAATTGTACTCATAAGTATCCTCCAAGCATCCCACATCCAGCCCATATTTATGAAAAATATCAAACAATATTGTGCGTGCTTCATGTATACGATACAACGTTCCAAGGGGTGTATCCATGGAAAAAGAATAGGCCGATTTCCACTCGCCATAAACACGTACTCTATCTACGATATCCGCCCCTGATCTGGCAATTATGAAATCGTAATAGCCTTCCTCTGCTTCCCATCGTCCCAAATCCATATCAAAAGCTGAAAGCATATCTTTCGTTATCGTAAAGTTTACCGTCTTTGACTCACCCGGATTTAATCCTACTTTTTTAAATCCCTTCAATTCCTTCTCTGGCTTTCGCAAAGTCGATTTTACATCATGTACAAAAAGCATAACTACTTCTTTTCCAAATCTGCTGCCACTGTTCTTCACAGAGACAGAAATTGTCACTTCGTCTGAAAATATCTTTTTATCTACCTTTATGTTTCCATATGTAAAACTTGTATAGGAAAGTCCATGCCCAAAAGGAAACAGCACGTCCATCTTCTTGGTATCGTAATAACGGTATCCCACAAAAATGTCCTCACCGTAAATCGTGTGGTATCCATCTCCGGGAAAATTAAGATAGGTAGGTGTATCCTCATATCTCTTGGGGAAAGTCACAGTAAGTCTTCCCGAAGGATTTTCTTCTCCTGTAAGCAACGCTGCCATAGCCTTTGCCCCTTGCATACCGGGCAAATACACACAAAAAATACCGTCTGCCTCCTCTGCAAAACTGCTACAATCAATAGGACCACATACATTTAAAATGACTCCCACCTTTTTTTCCAGTTTCTTGCCAAGTGCTATTACCTCTGCTATCTGATCCTCTTCCTCTTTCGGCAAGCACATATCGAGATGGTCATTTCCTTCCATCCCCTGCTTACGTCCCACTACCAACAAAAGTTTTGTCTGCGGTGTTATCTCTTCAAAGGTAACATGTGCCTCTCCCTTTATTCTCCTTAATTCTTCATATAAACTGCCGGTTCTGTCAGTGGTTATTCCGGCACTGCCTGTTCCGCAATCAAAAAAACCTTTTGCTCCATCGCCGAACAAGGCCACATCACCTTCTATGGGAAAAACATTATTTTCATTTTTAAGAAGCACAATCCCTTCTACAGCGGCATCATAAGCAGCTCTGTCAGACTCTTCCTCCGAAACCTGTGTCTTTCTTTTTTCCGCCTGTGCCTTCAAGTCTTTGCATTTCTCAATCAGTCTGAGTGCATAATCTACTGCTTTATCTAAATTCTCCTCCGATAAAGTCCCTTCTTTCACTGCCTCTAACAGTGCCGAACCGTCAATCGGTCCCGGCATGGCAATGTCATTTCCTGCTGCCACGGCCTTATCTAAATGTGCCACCGCACCCCAATCCGATATTACCGTCCCGTCAAATCCCCACGCCTCTCTGAGAAGCTCCGTCAATAACCAATGATTTTCTGTACAAGGAGTTCCGTTAATCTTATTATAAGCACTCATAACCGTAGCCACTCCGGCATCCACACACGCTTTAAATGCCGGCAAATATATTTCATGCAAAGCCCGCTTGCTAATTATCTCATCCAGTCCAACACGGAAAGTTTCCTGGTTATTCGCCGCAAAATGCTTCACATTGGCAGCCACACCTTGTTCCTGTACCCCTCTTACCGCTTCCGGTGCCAGCACACTCATAAGATATGGGTCTTCTCCATATCCTTCAAACAATCTGCCGCTAAGCGGGTCTCTTGCAATATTAACATAAGGTGTTCCCAATAATAAATCCACATCATAGGCCGCCGCTTCCTTTCCAAGTGCCACAGCCACATCATATACTCTGTCAGGATTCCATGTAGATCCCATTAAAATTCCTGCCGGGAAACAGCCCGGTGAAAAAACTTTCTGCTTGCATTTCTTTTCTAATTGCTTCGTAATCCATTTGCGAAGATTCAATTCTTCCTCATTTAGGTTCTCTGGTTCATAATAATTTGCTATGACATTTTGCAATGTTTTGCTTCCGAAATAATGATGCATTTCTTCGCTGATGCAGCAAAAATCCCCAAATAACTGTTCAAAATTGATACCGGTTCCTCCGTCTAGGCAAAACACACCGTTTATCCCCTTATCCGGTATCCCTGCCATATGAAAAAAACTGACACCTTTTACCAATGCAATCTTCTCTTCCAATGTCAAATCTTTTGCCATCATTCTCATTCGCATCCTCTCCCATAAAATCATCTTACCACACGCATAATTGTGCCGCAATTCCAAAAAAAAGTTGCTATTATCACTTTTTTCTTGTAATATAATACTATAGGAAATTTTTACTATCCGTATTTGTGAAGTACTTGTCTGTGAGAAGGAGACGGAATATGGGGACATACGATAACTTAAACGACTTAAAAAGAGCATTTGCAAAAGAAATCAAAAAAGAAGAAGAGATTGCAATCGAAAACGAGCAGGCGCTTTTAAAAGCAATCACAATTTATATTTGCCGCCAAAAAGGCGTTTCACCGCTTCAAGGATATAATCCTGACGAGGTGATTATGTTTTTAGACAAGCCAATTAAAGAAATCAAAGAATGCATCGGCGGGGATTTAGCTTCCATTCCCGATGATAAGTTTGAGAATCTCCGTTATACCTTGTCGAAGAAAGTTAAGAAGATAAGCAAGATGACTATATGGTGAAATAAGTATGAATAATCCCAAAGAAGACTTCAGGAAAAAATATAAACACGAATTAGTTCTCCAGGAAGTCAATTCTAACAAACACACTTTGAAAGGATTTCTTTGGATTCTAATCGCACTTGCCCTTGTCTGGTTACTTAACATGGCCGGATTATTTGAAGTGGATAAAAAGCTGGTTACCATTGCATTTTTATCTACTTTTTTATTGTTTATTCCACCTTTATACATTTACATCAAAGGTGATTTATCAAAACCGGAAATCAAATATTTCTTTCTCTTTCTCATTTGTGTTGTTTCCGGCATTATTGTTGCCATTTTATCTTTTCATGCAGTCTTACTTTATGTCATTCCCTTATTATTTGCCATCCAATACCGGCGAAAGAAAACCATTTGGTTTACCTATATTGTCAACATTTTCACCATGCTTATCAGCACTGTACTGAGTTTTTATTTCGGTCTGTGCGATTTAAACATATTACTTCAAAGCCAGCATATCAGAAGCCATTACCTTTCTTCTGTCAGCGAAGCATCTCTTGCGCTTCCGTTAAATGAACACCCCTTGCTCGTCATTACTACCTTTGTGGTGTTGCCTCGCGCCATTACTCTCTTTGTATTTTCTATTATGATGCAATACACAGTTACCAGCCATAACAAAGATGCTTATCGGATTGCGCAGCTTACCTATTTCAAGGAAATCGATACCAAAACCGGCGTCTTTAATAAAAATAAATATGAAGAAATGGTAACCAAATATTATCCGAGAGTTGACCGCATTGCAGTTATTTTTTGGGATTTAAACAATCTGAAATATATCAATGATAAATACGGCCACCTCATGGGCGACAAAATCATCGAAAAGTTATCCTCCATTTTACGTGAATATTCCACGGATTACTGCCGCATATACCGTGTCGGCGGAGATGAGTTTGTCATGATTATCGATTATCCGGAGCCTAATGAAGCAAGGATGATTATGAATGCCGTCGAAAAGCAGTTGCAGCTTGCTAACGATAATACAGAAGTCAAAATATCCAGTGCTGTGGGTTATGCATCCGGAAAAGGAAAACAAATCCTTAAAGTAATTGAAACTGCAGATGCCCATATGTATGCAAACAAAAAACAATGTAAAGAAAGCAGAGCATAAAAAAAGCCTGAGTGCGTTCAAACCGCATTCAGGCTTTTATGCTACATCTTTTCCGCTATCATTATATCCATACAATGTTTGTGCGGCATACCACCACTATTACAATCAAAAATGATTTCTTCTGTTTTGTGGAACATCCAATCATAATAATAAGTCAGAAGTTCACCTGATTTCCATGGAGAGCGGATATCTTCTTTTTTTTCTGCATCGGGTGGGCTCTTGATAAAAGGCTTATTTACAAACACATTCATTGCGTGGATTCCATTCTCGTTTGTATACTCTTTTAAATTCTTTGTTACTTCCGCCCTCAAATCTGACGTAATATAATGGAACACACCACTACTGAAAATAATATCAAATTTTTCCGACAAACGATAATCAAATATATTTGCCTTAAAGAAGTCCACATATGTACCGCATTTTTCCGCAAGCTGCTTCCCTTTTTCAATTCCGGAATCTGCCACATCAAAGGCTGACACAATATACCCGTTCTTTGCAAGAAATACTGCATCTTTTCCTTCTCCGCATCCAATATCCAATACTTTTAAAGGTTTTACCGGCGGCCGCAGTTTCATGATTTCGTAACACATACTGTTGGGCGTAATTCCCCAGTAATAGTCCTCCGTCTTATAACGATTTTCATATTCTGTGAGTATGGGTGAGCGATATCCTAAAAGTGCATCCACACTTGTCCCCAATATAGTCGCAATAGCAGGCAATAAATCTACCTCCGGACATGCCGTGCCGTTTTCCCATTTTGATACCGCTTGCGAAGAAACATGAAGTTTATCTGCAAGTACCTGTTGGGTATATCCCAAGGCTTTCCGCTTATTCATAATTACAGAACCAATATTCATAATAAAATCCCTCCTTGCTAGTATTATATAACAAAGAGGGGGTTTCTCCTATCACTTAGTCGTTTAATTGAGATATATAATTCTACTTGTGGTTGAATTATTCAGGACATTCCATCTTATCGTATGTTATACCCTTTTTGAGTTTAATCCCATTATGCTCTGCCAATTCGGAAACAGTCACAAAACGATAGCCTTTTTCAATCAATGTAGGAATCAAATATTCCACTGCCCGTGCAGTGGTGGGATAATGCTCATGTAATAATACTACTGCATTTTCAAGTTCACCGTTTGCTTCTGCATCCATAATACGTTCAATAATCTCTTCTGTTGGAATCTGAGCATAATCTCTACTGTCTACACTACATCCAATTAATGGAAATCCTGCTGCCTCAAGTACCATATCATTCCATTCCATATATGGGATTCTTCCGAGTGTCGGAGTTTTTCCCGTATATTCTTCCAGCAGTTTTGTCGTTTTTGCAAACTCTTCCTCCACCTGTTCTTTCGTGCATTTGGTCAAAAAACAGTGTGTATATGTATGATTTGCTGCTTCACATCCAAAACTTTGTGCAAAATCCAGTTCCTTTTTATTGCCTTCATTCATTTGTTCGCCTATATAGAAAAACGTTGATCTCTGACCATACTTCTCCAATGTACGTAATATCTTCATTGCTGTACTGTCTTCAGAGTATTCTACCGGACCGTCATCAAAGGTAAATGCTACTAATTTTTCTTTTTCCATTATTCTCTCACCTTCCATGTCTTTATCGTTTCTGCAATATCATTTACTGTAAAATCTATAAACTCTCTAAGTGTACTTTCTGATAAAAAATGATAATTTACTATATCAACTATATTAACATTATATTGTACATTTAACAAATGCTTTCTTTGCCTCTCAACATCATCTTTGCTAACAAGGCCTTCTACTTGTACTGCAACAGCTTCTGAAAGCATTTTTCTAATCATTTCAGTATTCTTGCTGTTTTGATAAAGCCACAAATCAATGCCTCTTGCTTCCGGATAATATGCTTCTTTAAACTCTTCTAACTTCATCGGAGGTATGTATTGTTTTTGTAATTTTCTCCATATGTTTAAATCATTCCGGTAGTCAGTGAGGCAATGGACACATAAGCCTAATGTGAAATCTCTGTATCTTTTGTCTTTTTCATAGGCAACTTGGGAAAATACTGAATGGATATTGCTTTTCCATCGGTCATAGTCCTGCGTGTCACTCCAGTTTCCGCAGCCTTCAAACATATGGGATTTCACCTTCATCTGAATATTAAAACATGGATTCATATGCACACTGTCCGGAGCCACAGAACCAAGAATAAATTCTGCAGCATTTTCTATTTGCGGAATGCGTTCCAAAAGTCTGTATGCAATTTCCATATGTATCATCTGAAATGCCATAACTTATTACTCTCCATTTTTCATTTTATGATAACACATCGTCAATGTATCTGTATATGTGGATATTCCGACAACTTCCTTTGCATAAGACACTTTAGGCGGTACAAACACAATGTCCTTAATTGTAAACCTTTCATATACACTTTGAATGTCAATTATGTTAAGATTTGTAACTCCTAAATCTCTGCCTCTGTCATCTACATATCCCATAACCTTCACCATCTTTTTTGCCAACTTATTATGATAACATCCATGGCTTTGTAATAAGACTGCATCTATCAAGGACGGGCATAAGCGTTCCATAAATAAAAGAATAAAATATTTCATATTTTTGTTTTTAAGTTTCTTACAAATCATCTTATGAACTCTATCGGCATTCACTTCAAACTCGCCGCCCGGATTGTATTGATATTTTATGGCAATACCGGATGTTTGGTTTGACATTCCCCCATCTTCCCTAATGCTGACCGGAATTCCTACTACCTTACATTCCTGATGTTCTCTTAATAGTTCCGTAACCATATAACTGTTAATCGTAACTCCTTTAGGGCATCTCGCCTTCAGTTCTTTCATATCATAAGTTTCCCATACTATGTCCGAAGAGTATTGCGCCCAATATTTCTTGTGTATCAGATAATAATCATCCCAAGTAAAGTGCCTTGCAGTCTTTTGCCAGTTTCGATTCATTCTTTTAATATACCATTTAGTCACAGCAAGTAACTTCGCCCTCTTCTCCAAAAAATTCCGGTCAACAGAAAGCATTTCTTTATATGTAATTGACTGCTTATTCAAACTGTTTATAATATCACTAAGCAAAATCAAAACAGACTGCCCATCACCGACCAAATGATGTGCATGAATAAACAATACCGTCTGTTTATTTTCTTCTGTCAAAAATACCCTGACCAGTTCTCCTTCTCTCAGATCAAATGGTTTTTTCTCACTTTGGTGAAGCAATTCTTTCCATGGCCGATTTTCGGTCAAAAACTTACACCCACTGTATTTCATTTTTTCATAAAAAGCATCCCCATTATCTTCCGGCACAATTTTACACATGGTGGCTTCGTTTGCTTCATATGCCTTGTATACAGCTTGCCCGACTTCTTCTCTTGTCAAGTCACCGGACATTTTTACAACCATGCCAATATAAACATTTGGCTCAAACAGATTGGCCCGTTCCGATCTGATATACTTTTTCACATTAATTCTCCTTTATGTACTTACCGATTCCTGCCATCCATATTTTCATAACCCATCTCTGCGGTAATAACTTTACGTTCACATGTTGGCATTTTACATACAAGGAACAAACAGACATATCTTTTCCCTTTTTTGCATCTTTCATTGCCTGTTTGACAACTCTCTCTGCAGTAACCAGTCCCGGAAACTTCACCTTTTTCCCATTTATTTCCTTTTGCAAAAGTTCTGTATCTATCCAACCCGGACAAACCGCAGTACTTGTAATACCGGTTCCTTTCAATTCCATATTAAGCGCCCGTGAGTAACTTCTCTCAAATGCTTTGGACGCAGCATATAAGTTGATATATGGATTCGGTTGAAATGCAGAAGCCGATGAAATATTCAATATCCTGCTTCCTTCTCTCATGTACGGGATGCACAGTTTCGCAAGCATTACAGGAGTCTTACAATTCACATTGATTGTCTGATCAATCTCCTCTAGGGAAAAGTCATTATACTTTCCCATCTTAGCTAAACCTGCATTATTGATTAGATATTCCACTTTGGGTTTGTTTTCCTCCAGCATATTCTCTATCTGCTTCATTCCTTTCATATCAGACAAATCGATTGAGAGTGGAATTACCTTTTCCCCATACCTTTCCCGTAATTCGGAAAGCTTCTGCTTATTTCTGGCAATTGCCCACACTTCATCAATTTCTTCATTCATAACTTGTTTGACAAATTCCCTTCCGAGTCCGCCTGTCGCTCCGGTTAAAATTACTATCTTTTTCATAAACCTATTCTCCTCTTAAAACAGTTCTTTCTAAATCTTCCACTGAAATCATTTCATATTCTGTTGTAAAAAGACGCTTAAGTGAGTACAAATAGATTACTCCCCAATAATAATCTGCCAGCTTCATGCCCGAACCGGCAACCATACTTTTCTCTTTCTGTCCCTGTTCTATAATCTTAGAAGTATAACTATAAAGTTCCGTCTGGTAAGTCGTCTCTTCCGATGAATACCCTTCATTTTTCTCCAATAGCATTTGTGTATTTAATGCTATCATAGCTGCAAAACTTTCATCTTCCGCAAGACTCTTTAATACAGTCTCTGACAGCATGCGTAATTTCTTCTTTGCCGAAATTGGCATAACCACCAGCATCTTCATCTTTTTTAACATCTCATTACTATCTGCAATTTTTAATATCTCCCGGAACAATTCCTCTTTTGATTCAAAATACACATAAATTGTCCCTTGTCCAATTCCTATATGCCTTGACAAGTCACTAATTTTGGTTCCGGCAAAACCATTTTTTGCAAAATACAATAATGACTTTTGCAAAATGGTATTTCTCATCTCTTCTCTAATTTCCTGACAGCGCTCCTTTGATTTCGGCATAATTCCCCCTCCATTTTATGAATGAACAATTATTCATTCATAAAATATCACATCTCATTTCATTTGTAAAGCACTTTTACAAAATAAAAAAGGTGCATGATATGCACCTTTTTGCCACCTTATCGAATATGTTCACTTATTTCTTATCCATTACATATACTTATTACCTTTTTAGGTTCAAAATTAGTTTCCATTGTCCACACAACCGCTTCACATTTTCTCATTATAAGAACAGTAAGCAAATTATCTATGCCATTCTCCTTCCATGCTTGCAAAAATTTTCTGGTAGGATGAGCAAAAATTTCTTCACGCAAACTTTCATCTGTTGACACTTCTATTTCACCGGTCACTCTAATCTGAGTACCATTTGCATTAAAACAAAGCTCCGCCTTTGGATTTTCTTGAAGTTGTCTATACACATCCTTCGTAGATGCTGTATGAAAGACAATTCCATCCTTATCTGCCTTAAATAGCATCATTCCTCTCACCCTTGGCTGTTCACCATCCATTGTTGCAAGATAAAATCCTAAATTACTATTCATCAATTCATATATTTTCTGTTCTTCCATGACCTAATCCTCCTAACATATTCCTTTCAAGCTCATTACAAGCGGCATTGCATAATTCAAGTGCTTCAATTACCTGCGTTCTTTTATCAACCGGAATTTTATCCAGTATCTGCTTAAACTTCTGATTCATATCATTTTCGATTTTTTCAAACCGTTCTTTCCCCGCATGAGTAAGGTTCAAAACCACATATCTTCTATCATCTTCAGATGGTTTTCTTTCTACATAATTCTTTTGAACAAGTTCTTCTACTATTCTGCTGATACCGCTTTTATCTAGCCTCAATATCTCTGACAGTTCTTTTACTGAAATATTAGGTTTTCTACCAATTTCAACTAAGACAAAACATTGTGTTTCACTTATTCCAAAACAGCAACAATCTGTCTTGTTAATATTTCCAAGATGACATTCCAAAATTCTTGTATTTTCTCTAAACTGCTTTGCCTGATTCATAATCCACCCTCCTTTTGACATATAATACTCTTTTTAGTTGCGTATGTCAACTATTTATTTTGTCAACTATATGTGCATAATAAAAGTTCAACACATCAATATATGCATGGTAGCACCATTCAAAAAATTTGTTCTTTAAATGCTTTCTGTGCATTCAATGCAGTCTGTCTTCTTTTCTCTAATGTTTTATTAAAAATGGCATCTGAAACTTGCGGAAATGATTCTTGTATTACCATTACACCTTCTTCTGTAATTCCACCTTTTGTTGCCACTCTGGTAATCACATCCTGATATGAACAATTATTTTCAATCATTAATTGTCCTGTTCCGGTCATTGTATTTAATACCATTTGAACAATTTCTTCAGTTGCAATGCTTGTATGCTTTTGTGCCGATAAGCAAATTTCATTAAATATCGCTGCTATAAATCCCGGCATACAACTGACGAGTTCCGACCCTATTCCCATCTCTGACTCCGGTAATTCTATTACAGAACCTATACCGGATAACAAATCTTTTATTGTTACTTTATCCTGCTCATTTATCAAGGTATTACAGCAAATCAATGTTTGCGATTTATTTATCTCGGCCAGCACACTTGGTATAGCTTTTACAACTTTATTCTTACATACTCTCTCAATCTGTTCAAAAGTAATACTTCCATTGAGGGACACAATAACTTGTTCTTCTCTTAAACTGGTTTTAATTTCTTCCAGAACATTTTTCATATCAATAGGCCTGACGCAGATAAAGAGTATGTCGACTTCTTTGGCAATCTCTTGATTGTTGCGGCATACATTATACTCTTCAGCCAAATCAGCTATTTTCTCATAGCTTCTATTTGCCACATATAATTTCCCATCAATTACATTTCTATTTAAAGACATTTTCTCCAAAAGCATTTTGCCCATGCTTCCATAACCAATAACTCCTACTTTCATTTTCTTCCCCTCTTGCATTGTCAATGCATTATTTTACAATTTTAAAGCTTCATAATATATTTCATTAATATGTATTTCTGTAGAGTTTAAAAGTGGAACATTCACATCTGTTTCTTTAATGGCAAGTGGAAGTTCTGTGCATCCAAGCAATAACGCATCTGCTTTTTCTCCGGCAATATACTTTTCTGCCAACTCCAGTAATTTTGCTTTGTCCTCTTCAACAACAATGCCATTTTCTAAATTAGGATAAACTAATCTCCCAATGTCCACAATGTCTTCATCTGTTGGAATAATAGGAAAAATACCACTTTTTAGCAACTCATTTTTATACAGGTCGCTCTTCATCGTAAACTCTGTACCAAAAACAAGAACCCGCTTGTATTTTTTCTCCCCAATAGACTTTACAACAGCATCCACTATATTTATGACCGGTAATGGAACTTTATCGAAAATCATCTCCCAAACAATATGCTCTGTATTTGCTGTAATTGCAGCAATTTCCGCACCGGCAGCTTTCAAATTAGATAGACTTACTAATAAATACTCACACAATTTATCATAATTTTTCTCTCTAAGAGCCTCATCATGCTTCGTCATATTTACACTATCAACCACAATTTCCGGATACACATTTTGCCCCAACTTATTTTGACATTTTTGAATCAAACCAAGATAATATTCCACCGTTGATGCCGGTCCGATACCACCTACAAGACCTATCTTTTTCACAAGTATTCTCTCCCACGTCTGCGTTTTATTATAGAAGTCCAAAGCCTTTCAAATATAACAAGTTCTCAATAATCACTTGCCCCTTCCACCAGTTCTTACTGATTATCCATTCCTCGGGATAATCTTCCCAGTTCCAATTAATGTCCCATGAACCGTCCGGTAATTGCTTATTAACAATAAAATCACACTGATAATCGGCAGTTTCACTATTATCAGCATAGTACTCGCTATCCTTCGATTTGATGAATACAGATGGCTTACACACATAATACTCCCACTTGGTTACATCCTTTTCAATCAATCTGTTTACTGCCTCTTTCAGTTTACTACTCAGCTCATCATATGGCACTGAATCCACTAGTCCTGCCTTTTCTATGTAATCCTTCATCTGAACGTAGCAGGCACAAGTCTGCATATCCTTTAAATCCGCTGGTGAAAGTGCCTCTATAGCCTCCAGGACAATACGCATTCCAAGCCTAAAAACATCACTATCGGCTTGCGCATATCGAATAATAAAGCCTGCGATCTGTGCGGTTGTGTTGTAATCTGTATGGCATGCACTTACACTATCCGTATGCCACCAAGGCGCATGGGGATAATCATTATTGCTTTCTACAACAATATTCCAAATTTTTCCATTAAAATGTGCTCCTGATAAAAACCACTCCAGCATTCCTTTTACTAGCGGATGCCCTCTATCTGTAAAATCAATTTCTCTTAAAATCTCACAAGCCGTACCTGTATGTAACGGTGTTGAATTTGGATTCCAACAATCCGCTTCCAATGCATGTCCGCATCCACCATCCGCATTCTGGTAGTAAGCGAGTACATTAACTACCGCTTCCTTACTTCCATTTTCAAAATGATATTGAAATCTTGCCAAATCAAGAGGTCTGGCATTACGATACATAAACTCTCGCGCTTTTTCAAAAACTGATTTCACGATCCCGGCTCCTTTATACATGTTTGTTACATTATAACACAGACATATATTACAGTCCAGAACAAATGTTCTTTCATTCTTGTTTGCCTCATCCTCTAATTTTGTTACAATACTTCCAGTTCAATTATCTCCAACTTTATTTAAGCATTTATACACACGATTTGTGTTTGTGTGCACAAGTATTTAAATTGTAACATCATCGTATGAGCCGCCATCAAAAAAGTGGTGGCATTCATAAGATGCCACCACTCTTTTTAAAACTTCAAGTATTCTACTTAAAGCCACTTTGCGAATCTATTATATTTACAATTATACAATAATTGTAGCTACGCTACCTAAACCTACAGTATGTCCACCTTCACGCTATATGAATAGCGTTTTTCGATGTATTTTCTATGCTTTTTATGGCTGAAATCTGCATATTTTCTTTAGTTTTAGCCATCTTATTTTTATTTGTATGATTTCTTGGCACCGTTTTGGCACCGGGATGCATCTCTTAATCAAACTTGAATTTAACTACTTCTTAATTAGTCGTTTAATTTTTGGATGTATGAAACTCCCTAACAAATATAAATTACACAAATATACAAATAGATTTCCAATATACGAATAAAGAGTAAATCGCCCTTTCGTGATAACCTGTGCAGATAATGTCTTTGTATCAGACTGAAAGTAATCGGTCTGTGCCAGAACACTACCTCTAAAATCTGAAACAATCGACATTCCGTTATTTGTATGTCTGATTATATTACTTCCATTTTCAACCCCACGCACAATCGCTGTCTTTGCAGCTAATAATGTCATTTCTTTCCAATCCGAAGCTGGAACAATT